>NZ_BBJP01000023.1 GCF_000739595.1 Halorubrum halophilum
TAATGTAGTATGGTCTTGAAGTGGGCTAGGAAAGCGCTCGCGCGGCTTCGCCGTGCGAGCGCGGTCATGGTTTCGTGAGTTCCGCGAAATCGCGCTGATGTGTGTCGTCTATAACATCAAGCGCTTCGTCAAACAGTGAATCTCTACGCCTTACAGCGATTCAACACAGCCTCTCAATATCGAACTCCTTTGTTTCGGAACCTTGGGTACTGACTAGGATCGCCTGACCCTTTGTTCCCCCGTCTAGGATATTGTTCGTGACTGTGTAGTTCGAACCATCACTAAACAGGATCGCCTGGGGGTCATCTCTCTCTGAGGAAGACAGGGTGAACTCGTTGTTACTGACAACTGTTTCTGCCGTCCCGGCGTCATCAATTCGGATCCCGTGCGGGCTCGACCTGGAGAGTTCAACCGTATTATTTCTGAACACCAGTCCTTCGCCGGGGTTCACATAGACCACTTCCCCGTTGGACAGGTCAATATCGAACCCGCTAAGCAGTACATCACTGGCGGAAACCTCTATACGATCTGCTGTTGCGTCAATAGTCGGTCGCGCGAATATCGACTGAATGTCGAGCGATTTGTCGACCGACACAGCATTGTATGTCGATCCGTCGACGGCTAACGTATCGCCATCGCTCGCGTCGTCGATAGCAGTCTGTAGCGCGTCACCACCCCCAGTAACCAGGGTGATATCACCGGGATAGAGGGCGCGACCAGACTTCTGAACAGAGGGTGTGAACGTGTTATTTTGATCAACCGACGTTAGATCAAGGGTCTCACTCGCATCTTGGACGAACACTTCCACATCCGGACTGTCCGCGCTGAAACTGTTCCCAGTGACAGACACATTAGACGCGCTTTCAGTGACGATAAGATGCGTTGGTGGTGCGAAGTTACCAGATGTCGTCGTTTCGACATTCGAGATATCGTTATTCTCGATCGTCACGTCGGTCGGTCCCGTCGTACTGTTACCGCCTTCCGACAGGGCGAGTACCTGCGTGAAGCCGCCAGGGTCGTTCGTTCCAGGGATATCTCCTTCCGTATTGAGGTCACTGATCGTGTTCCCTACAATCTCACCCGAAACATCGCCGTTGAACCTCACAGCGACCGCAGACCGCGTATCAAGCAGGTCCGTGATGCTATTATTTGCGATACGAGCCCCATCAATCCCCTCATCAATACTTCCGAGACTCCGCTGAGAATTAATGTGTACCGCCTGGAGTGCGCCTTGATCTTCGTCGGTCCCTTCTAGGTCCGTAATCGTGTTGCTCTCGACAGTAATTTGATCAGTCGCCCCTTGGGCGTAAACCGCCATGGGGTTCGCGTCATCGTTTTCTGTCCCGATCTCAGTGATAACGTTGCTTATCACTGACACACCTGTGTTTCCGGATTCCACGTTTACGCCAAGAGCACCGGCATTATCATCCGGACCGGAAGGAGAACCTTCCGGATTCTGGATATTGAGACGCTCGACTGTCACATCGTTCGACTGGACGGTGATTGTATCAGAATTCTGGCCGACAACAATTGCTGCGTCTCCCGATTCCGGATCAGTCGTTCCTCGAAGCGTTAACCCTTCAACGTCAACCTCGACACTCTCCTCGTAGGTTCCCGGCTCAACGTATACTGTGGTTCCATCTACGTCATCTACAGCGCCTTGGATCGAACTATACTCGCCGTCGTCCGGATTTTTGCTTACGACAGCAGCATCTTCTCCGACTCCATCAGAGGGGCTCGAATCGGTTGGGACATCGACATCAGCAGTAAGTGTTGCTGTGAGCATCTGATCCCCGTCATCCGATTCGAGGACGTTCGTGTCGATGTGGACGCCCATCTTGACGGTTTCACCGACGGGAACCGTCACAACGCTGTTCGTTCCGTCGTTCAGTTTTCGACTGGATTCTCCGTCCGGGTAGAACCAGATATCGTCGTCGCTCAGGTCGCCCCCACCGAAATTCGCCTAGACGTAGATCGTCTGTGTCCCCTGATTGGTAATTCTGAAAACGTCGTCGAAGTCGTAGACCGAGCTCAGGCCGACACCGCTTCCGCCGTTACCCGAGTTGTCGAAGTTCAGCGCGATCTGATCCGCATTACTGGAATCCTGCGTCGCGAACTCGCTGTTCGCGGACGACGACGGCGACGGTTCGATTCCGAGATAGGCGTTGTTCTCGTTTGCGACCGTCACCGAGACGTCGCGATCGGCCTCAACGCTGGTGAACGCTCCGGTTCCGATCACGCCAGCTGTGCCTGCCGCACCGCCAATCGAGATGAGCAGCGTACGTCGTTTCATGTTCAGAAGGTGGCCCTACAAAGGGCGATGCCCACCGGCGGAATCGAACCGCCGTACGCCAACGTGGGTAAAAATGGGGTGGTTCAGTTTAGATGTCGTTGGCACTTATCGTCGCATCTGCGCTGAAGTCGTCAATGCTGGGATCGTCGGTTATGACTTTAATTCCGATATTCTGGGAGTTTCCGGTGTTGATTGTAACCGGACTACTGTTGAGCGGACTGCTTGAATTAGATCCCGGATAGAACTGGACGGTCACTCCGCTCGCATCCGGATCAAAGTCACTATCTGAGAGCTCTGAGATCGAGACTTCGACATCCTGTGTTCCTTGATTTTTGATCTGGAACACATTGTCGAACTCGTAGGTCGAATCAAGGCCAACGCCGTCGCTACTGTCTTGCGTTCCGTTGGCGTCGTTAATATCGAACGAGATCTGGTTTTTCGTATTCTGCTGGGCAAATGTCGCGTTTTCGTAGACTGTTCCGTCAAGCTTGTCAATTCCGAGATAGGCTTTGTCCTCGTCGGCAACGTTGACGCTCACCGATCGGTCCGCAGTTACACTCGTGAATGCTCCAGTACCAACCGCTGCGGCCGACCCGGCGGCGAGCGATCCGACACCAATTATGAAGTTCCTACGGTTCATAGTGACTTTAATTTATTATTGATCAGCGTTCGTGGTCGTCGCATCCCCGCTGATCGTCAGGCTACCACTAAGATCACTAGTTCCTGAATTGATGGCGAAGTCAACGTCAACCGATTGTCCCGGATCAAGCTGAACTGCTCCGTCGGAGTCGGTGTTCGACCCTGAATTCAGCTGATCGACGGCAGTACTGAGGGCAGCACGAACCCCATCGGAACCGGGTGCCGATATACTACCGGGCGATTGAACTTCGAGATCGTCGGAATTGTTAGCCTCAAGACTCACTTCCACGCTCTGAGTACCCTGATTCGTGATCTTGAATACTTCTTTGGCCACGGTGTTGGCGTTCGGATTTACGCCGGACCCGCTATTTCCGGAGTCATTGAAATTGACAGCGTACTCGTCGCTGCCGGTATCGAAGTATGCGTCGTTCGGGTCACTCGAGTTATCGAGCCCGAGGAACGCGTTGGCGTCTTCGGCAACCTGAACGTCGACCTGCCGATCCGCACTCACACTCGTGAACGCACCCGTACCCATTGCAGCTGCACTACCCGTAGCCAATGCACCCAGACCGGCGATGAACTTGCGTCGGTTTGCCATTGTTGTTGACCTCGTTGACCGCACACGACCCGCGGGCCGCCGACGCGGGACATCCCGCGTCACCCGGGGTCGCTCTACTTCACCCATGAGGCCTATCCCATATCGTTATGAATTTCCAGAAACACTTCCGGGCGAGACTGAACTACAGACCGATCGGTTCCGCTCCCGCCTGAACCCTGATTCGATCGCTTCAGGCCCGGCCTGAGACCTCCTCGCGATCCGTTCAGGGCCGTCCTGAAGCGGCAATCGTTGCTGCGGAGATGCTATCGTATCTGATAAGAACCGGCAAATAATGAACTGACCATCACCGATCACAAACAGAGTAAATACAGTTTTTCAGAGGTATAACCCACTAAAACCCCAGAATAACACATCTACGCGAACAACTGTTTGAACGGAGAAAAAGTTTGTCTGAGTATCATAACCACGGGATTTATGTTGGCCGCTTCATATGTGTCTGACAGATATGGCGTCGGTGCAACAGGTTGACGGGGGAGGGACCGAACCGGCGACAGACATCTCCGAGGACGAGCTGTTCGACGTACTGGCGAACCAGCGCCGGCGGTTCGCGGTCCATCTGCTGAAGCGCGAGGAGGCCGACTCGATCGCGATCGGCGACATGGCCGAGCAGATCGCGGCGTGGGAGAACGGGATCGATATGAAAGAGATCACGGGCAACGAGCGCAAGCGCGTCTACACCGCGCTCCAGCAGTCGCACCTGCCGAAGATGGACGACGCGGGCGTCGTCGACTTCAACAAGGACCGCGGGATCGTCGAGCCGACGCCCGCGCTGCAGAACGTCGACCTCTACATGGACGTGGTCGAGGGGAGGGAAATCCCGTGGAGCGACTACTACCTCGGACTCTCCGGGGTGACCGTCGCGCTCACCGGCGCGGTGTGGCTCGACGCGTGGCCGTTCGTCCTCCTCCCCGACATGGCGTGGATGCTCGCGATCGTCGTCGCGTTCGCGTTCTCCGCGATCACGCACAAGTACTACACCGCGGAGATGAAGGTCGGAGAGCCGGAAGAGCCCCCGGAACTGACGTAAGGCAAAGGGGTTCAGGGGGCGCATAACCTTAGGGTCGGATCGCGTTGTGTCGGGTGAACGAAGTGCGGATCTCTGCCATCTATGAAACGACGACACGCCATCCTGCTGCTCGGCGGCGCGAGTTCCGGCGCGATGAGCGTCGGCACCGGCGCGTTCAGCAGCGTCGAGGCCGATCGCGGCGTCGAGGTAAACGTGGTCGAAGACGACGAGGCGTATCTGGGACTCGATGTTAAAACTAGGACTGTGACGGTCGGACAATCGACAGAGGTAGTGGAGATCACGAACCGTTTCGCGGATACGGAAAATCTCTCACTTGACGTGACTGTCGAGAGTACGGACGACATTGTTGATGAAGTCACGGTGTCCGATCAAAACCTCGGAAAACGTTCTTCACTGGAGATCGGTTCTGGTGAAAGCGAACCGGTGTCAATCAGGTGTAATCAATCCGGATCGGCGTCGTTCAAGCTTCAGTTCATTGGCGAAGTTGGTGGGTCCTCCGTAGAGAAGACACGGAAGTTCAACGATATTAACTGTGAAGCAAAAAGTAATCAGGAAATTTCTGGAATAACATTCGAATCAGGAAAATCAGGTATCGTAATCAATAGAGATGAAGCTACGGGTGCGTCTGTTTATTATGAGAAAGATAGTGGTCTCGGGAAAGCATATAGCGACGACGTGTCAGTAAATGAGACCCTCAAACTGAAGCAAGATTTCGATGGGCCGAACAATGGGGGAGAGATTGTCGCTGTTGCTGTTGACGGGGTAGAAGGCATATACGTCCATCCAGATTTCAATAAAACGGACTACGAGATCCCAGCTAGTAGCGGGCAGGCTAAGACGCAGACGGATACAGAACCTAGCGGCTACTTAGACGAGTACACCAATTGACGGACTATTCGGTGCTATTCATAGAAGGAGATGAACCCGCCAACCTCCGAGACGTAATGCGTACCAACCTGACGTATTCCGCCCACCGGATCACCTGCTCGTAGCGGGGCCGTCGCCCGGGACCACCGTCGGCACCGGACGAGCCCTCCTCAGGCGCTCGGTGACGCGGACGTTGATCGTCGTCGTCTCGGGGTCGTCGACGTCGGCGTCGTTCGTGCCCGTGTCAGACATACGTGCGTGTTGCGCTCGCGGTCGTATAAATGACACCGGACGAAGCCACCGTCCGCGACGTCAGAGTAGTCAGCCCACGAATCAAGCCGAATGCAGGAACGAATCGCGCCGAAACCTATGAATACATTGTACACATAGCAAACGCCATGCCCACCATCTCCACCCGCGTCCCCGAGGACCTCGAAGCCGAACTCGAGGCGTACCTCGAATCGGAACGCCTCGACCGGAGCACGGCGGTCCGGAAGCTCCTCTCCGAGGGGCTCGAAGCGTGGCGCACCGAGCGCGCGCTCGAACGCTTCGCCGACGGCGACGTTTCTCTTATAAAGGCTGCCGAACTCGCGGACCGCTCCGTCTGGGAGTTCGCCGACCTCGTCGCGGACGCCGACGACGCGTGGGTCTCGGGCGACCACCTCGAAGCCGACCTCGACGAGCTGTGAGCTGGGTCTTCGACGCGACGCCGCTGATCTACCTCGCGAAGGCGGAGCGGCTCGACGTTATCGAGACGCTGACCGAGCCGCGAGTCGTCCCGGAAGCCGTCCACCGCGAGGTCGTGACGACCGGCGTCGAGCAGGGGTACGACGACGCGCGCCGGATCGAGCGCGCGGTGGAAAACGACCTCGTCGACGTCGTCGCAGTTGAGACGGACGACTCGCCGGTAACGACGCGGCTCGCCGAGCATCCGGGGTTGAGCGACGCCGATGCCGCGGTCCTCGCCTCCGCGGACGCCCGCGACGCAGTCGCCGTGATGGACGAGTCGGCTGGGCGCTCCGCAGCCGAAGTGGAGGATATCGAGACGCGAGGGACCGCGTACCTCGTCCTCGCCGCCGTGAAGGACGGGAGACTGTCGACGGAAGAGGGACGAGACGCCGTCGACGCGATGATCGATCACGGCTGGTACGTGGCGCCGGACGTGTACACGAAGATCGTCGGGAAGCTGGAGTCGTTCGAGTAACGACTATGAGGGCTCGTGAGAAAGTCACCCGATATGGCATCGTCGCTCCCTCTATCAGAGGAAGAAAAGGAACGAATGCGGCGCGGTCGGGTCAGTTCCGGGGTCGCGACCGACGAAGCGGACATCGACGAGATACTCTACGGCTGAGTTCGAGTGTCGGCCTATTCGTCGTTGTTATTTTCTTCGTTACACTCATCTTCCGCCCGCAACGTCTCGTCCGCGAACTCCCGAATTCGCTTTCTGTCCTCGGCGCTCACGTCGACCGCCTGCGCGCTCTCGATCTGGCCGTTCACGACCGCGTTCTGCTGTGATCCCCACACCTCTGGCGGCTGTTCCTTGATATACTCGGCCCACCGGATCACCTGCTCGTAGCGGGGCGGTCGCTCGGGGCCGTCGTCGGCTTCGGCCGAGCCCTCCTCAGGCGTTCGTGAGTCGCTCATAGCGCTCCTCGACGCCGAGTCGTTCGACCCATGTTTCGAGTCGGTCGCGGGAAAGCGTTTCTCCGAAGACGGTGTAGAGGTGCGCGGCGTCTTCGAGGTCGGTGCGACCGCCGAGCGAGAGCTTGTACGCGATCTGGAGTTCGAGCGGCCCGATGGGGACCGTGTTCCCGCCGACGTGCGCGTCCACCGCGTTCGCGAGAGACGCGTCGTCGAACTCGTCGCTCGGGAACTTCACTTCGAGGTGGGGCGTCATCTCGCCGTCGGGCGCGATCCAGATGTTCGTCTCGTTGGAGAGATTCCCGTACATCTCGGAGAGCGGCATCGCGGGTCCCCAGTACCCCTCGCGTTCCAGCTCGGCGACGAGATCGTCGATCCGCTCCGCCGAACATCGCTCGACGAACACGTCGATGTCCTCGGTCGACCGCGATCGACCGGCGAGGATCGCGACGTAGCCGGCGACGAAGACGTGGTCGATGTCGAGCCGGGAGAGGATCGCAGAGAAGCCGACCGCGAGCTCGTCGAGTCGATTCGGCTCGCGGTCGACGACGAGCCCCCGATCGGTGAGTTCGACGCCGGTCATACGGGCCGATTCGCGCGATGGCAGATAAACCTCCCCGACGAACCCGCCGGGAACAGCGCGATCAGGCGTCGTATCCACCGCGCCGTTCAGATGGCCTTATGTGTCCCCCGTACTCACCGTAGCACATGGACGACCACTCTCACGAGCCCGACCCGGACAAGCGCGTGACCTCTCCCATGCAGACGTTCGGCAGCCGCGAGGTCGGTATCGGCGCGGCCGTCACCCTCGTCGGCCTGCTCGTCGCGTACGTCATCCCGTTCCTCTTCACCTTCTGAGCGACGACATCGCTCGCGGCTTTTCGGATCATCGAGAACCGCCGACAGCGACCCGCCTACCGCGGGTACCAGGCCAGCGGGTGCGCGGCGGTGAGCTCTAAGCTCACCGGCTCGTCGAGGTCGAACTCCTCGACGTGGTTGTGGAGGCAGTGGACGACCTCCCCGGACTCCAACTCGACCCGATAGACGAACGAGGGGCCGACGTACTGCCGCGAGACGATGGTCCCGTCGGCCAGTTCCGGGCTCGCCGGGCTCGCCCGGAGGTCGTCGGGGCGAATGAGCACGTCGACGGGCGCGCCGTCGTAAACGGTGTCGTACCCCTCCAGCGTGACGGCGTCGAACCGACCGATCCCGGTCTCGACCTTCCCGTCGCGGAGGTGTCCTTCGAGGAACGATGCCCGTCCGAGGAAGGAGGCGACGAACTTCGACTCGGGGCGCTCGAACACCGACTCGGGGCGGCCGACCTGCTCGATCTGTCCGTCGTTCATCACGGCGACGCGATCGGAGATGGAGAGCGCTTCTTCCTGATCGTGGGTGACGGAGACGGCGGTGACGCCGGCCTCCTTCAGGATCTGACGGACCTCCTCGCGCATCTCGACGCGGAGCCGCACGTCGAGGTTCGAGAACGGCTCGTCGAGGAGCAGCACGTCGGGTTCGGGCGCGAGCGACCGTGCGAGCGCGACGCGCTGTTTCTGCCCGCCGGAGAGCTGGTCCGGCGTCTTCTCGCCGTGTTCGGGGAGGTCGACGAGGTCGAGCATCTCGTCGACGCGGGCCGCGTTCGCGTCCGCGCTGTCGTCCAGCCCGAACGCGATGTTCTCTCGGACGGTGAGGTGGGGGAACAGCGCGAAGTTCTGGAAGACGATCCCCACGTCGCGCTGCTCGGGCGGGACGAACGCGCCGTCGCCGGAGACGGTCTCGTCGCCGAGGGTGATCTGCCCCTCGGTCGGCTCCTCCAGCCCGGCGATGGTCCGGAGCGTCGTCGTCTTCCCGCAGCCGGACGGCCCGAGAAAGGTGAGAAGCTCTCCCGGCTTGACGTCGAGAGAGACGCCGTCAACGGCGGTCTCCGACCCGAATTCCTTCGTCACGTCCGACAGCGACAAGACGGGGTCCGGCGACGCTGCGGCGGGCGGCTCGGTCGCGCCGGCGGGCGATTCGTTCGTGTCCGCGGACGACTCGCTCTCGTCCCGGGCCGACTGCGTCCGTTCGACTGATTGCGTGTGAGACATCGGTATGTCGGGCGCCGGACCGCCCGGCGTCCCGTAACTGGGACTACGTATTTTAGGAAAACCTAAAAGCGTATCGCTCGCTCCCTCTCGGCGGTAACGCGGGAGGCAACCCCTGCGCCGGTCTGACGGTGGTCCGCGAGACGATTCAGGCGAGTTCCCGTTCGATGACGCCCCGGAGCTCCCGGATCGCGTCGGCGTCGAGCGCGACCGCGTCGTCGCCGGCCGCAAGCGAGAGCGTCCCGTCGGTCGTCACGTCGCCGAGCCGGAGAACGGGCAGCTTGCCCGCGATCTCGGCGACCGCCTCGGGGTCGGTCGTCTGGACGACGAGCCGCCCGGGCGTCTCCTCGAAGGCCGCGACGCGGTCCGGGAGGCTCACGTCGGCGCCTGCCTCGTCGGTCACGAGTTCCGCGAGCGCGACCGCGAGCCCGCCGTCGCTCACGTCGTGGGTCGCGAGCGTCGACTCGTGGCGAGCGACCGACGCGAGCGACGCGACGCGGTCCGCGAGCCCCTCGGCCTCCGCGTCCGGTAGCGTCGGGAACCGGTCGGTGCCGCCCGCCTGCGCGAGGTACTCGGAGCCGCCGAGCGCGCCGCCGTCGGCGCCGCCGGCTCCGACCAACAGGAGTTCGGAGTCGCTCGCGCGGTCGGCGTCGAGGGCGGCGGGGGGCGCGTCGTACCCGCGGCGAGTCCCGAGCAGCGCCAGCGTCGGCGTCGGCGGGATCGGTCCCTCGACGCTGTCGTTGTACAGCGAGACGTTGCCGCCGACGACGGGGGCGTCGAGGTCGGCACAGGCGTCGGCGAGCCCGTCGACGACCCCCTTGAAGCCGCCGTACACGTCGGGCTTCTCCGGGTTACCGCCGTTGAGGCAGTCGACCGCGGCCAGCGGGACCGCGCCCTTCGCGGCGAGGTTGGTCGCGTTTTCGAGGGCGACCGCGCGGGCGCCCTCGTAGGGCGCGGTCTCGGTCCAGTTCGGGTTCGCACCGGAGGAGAGCGCGAGGCCGACGCCCTCGCTGCTGTCTTCACCCGCTGCCGCCTCCCGGATCGCCATGATCGCGGCGTCGTCCCCGGGTTTCATCGCCGTGCGAACCCCGACCTCGTGGTCGTACTGGCGGTACACCCAGCGCTTGCTCGCGGTCGAGGGGGCCGAGACGACCGCCTCGACCGCCTCGTCGAGGGCCGGTTCGGGCTCCGGGAGGTCGCGGTCCGGCTGCGTCGGGGCCTCGCTCGCGAGGTCGTTCATCGGGGCGCCGTCGGCGAGGTACTCGGCGTCCACGTCGACGACGACCTCGGACTCGGCGTCGTCGGAGTCGCCCTCCCCGGCGCCCGCGAACTCGCAGACGTAGTTCCCGTCGGTCACCTCGCCGATGACGGAGCAGCCGAGGTCGAAGCGCTCGGCGAGCGCCTCGACGCGCGCCACGTCCTCGGGCGCGACTTCGTAGCACATCCGCTCCTGGCTCTCGGCCAGCAGGATCTCCATCGCGTTCATCTTCGGCTCGCGCTGGTGGACGGCGTCGAGGTCGAGCCGAGCGCCGAGCCCGCCCTTCGCGACCAGTTCGGAGGAGGCGCCACCGAGGCCCGCCGCGCCGAGGTCGCGGGCCGACAGAATCAGATCCTCGTCCACGAGCGCCTCGTTGCACTCGATCAGCCGCTTTTCGGCGTAGGGGTCGCCCACCTGCACCGCGGGGCGGTCCTCCGTCTCGGCGTCCTCGGCGAGGTCCTCCGAGGCGAAGGAGGCACCGCCGAGCCCGTCGCGCCCGGTGCCGTTGCCGACGAGGACGAGCTTGTTCCCGGGTTCCTGCGCGGTCGCGGTCACGAGGCGGTCCTCGTTGGTGAGCCCGACGCAGGCGACGTTGACGAGGGGGTTCCCCTCGTAGCCGTCGTGAAAGGCGACGCTCCCGCCGACCGTGGGGACGCCGATGCAGTTGCCGTAGTGGGAGATTCCCTCGACGACGCCCTCGAAGAGGTATCGGGAGCGCTCGCGGTCGAAGCCGCCGAAGTACAGCGAGTCGAGCAGAGCGATGGGGTACGCGCCCATCGACATCGTGTCGCGGACGATGCCGCCGACGCCCGTCGCCGCCCCGTCGAACGGGTCCACGAAGGAGGGGTGGTTGTGGCTCTCGACGCCGAAGGTGACGTACTGGTCGCCGTAGTCGTCGGCGTCGCGGTTGGCCGCCGGCACGTCGGCGGCGTCCGGCTCGGGCAGCGCGAGGACCGCCGCGTCGTCGCCGGGGCCGACGACGACCTGATCGCCCTCGCTCTCGAACGCCGACAGCAGGGGCCGCGAGGAGCGGTACGCGCAGTGCTCGCTCCAGAGGTTCTCGAACAGCGCGGCCTCGGCCGCCGTCGGCTCCCGGCCGAGCTCCGCGACGACGAGCTCGTGGTCCGAATCGGACAGACTCATTCACTTACGTGGTTATCGAGCCGGTTCTAATGCTTTTCTATGTACACGTTCGTGTGATAAAATACGACTTCGACGACGCCACCGCTCGCGGTGCTGTGCGGTGGCGCGCGCCTCCGAGTGGCCGCCAGGGGCGGCCACGAGGAGTCCGTGCGAGGGACGCGGTGAGCGCTTTTAAGCGCGAACCGCGAGGCTGGGGAGGCGTGAGGCTGCGGTGCTGCGCGGTTGGGTGGGACTCAAAGGGGCAGTCGCGAGGACGAAGCCTAACGACGCAAGCACCACAACGAGGGAGCGAGTGAAACGAGCGACTGAGTGAGGAGCGCAGCGAGTCATGCGAGTCGTCGCGGCTGGGGCTTTGGAGGTGGTCACCGTCGATCTGCTAGAAGCCATCTATAAGCGATCGACTGCGACTGTGGAGGCGTTCGCCGTCGATCCGCCGGCAGTCATTTATAAGTAACCGGCTGACTTCGTCGAAACCCTCCGTAACTGGTGACGGATCGCCTGTCTGTACCAATTCCGGTCAAGCGGTGACCAGTTGCATCAGCAGTCCGACTGCCCAGATCACCAGCCCGAAGACGAGGAGATACGTGGTCGGCCCGTACTCGTCGACAATGGGGTTCTCTTCGTATCGAACTACCCCGTACAGGCCGGCCAGTAACAGAACGACGCCACCGATACCCTGCAGCACGGCACCGGCCGTGAAGGGCCGTCCCCCGACGATTCCGATCTGGGCTAAGAGCAAGACGCTGACCGCAACGAAACAGATCGCGACCAATCTGGAGGGATGCATGGACGCCAGATCACCCGTCACTCGTAATACTGCACCGAATTATATCAATTAGAGACAGTCGTGACACGCCCAGCAACCACTTATAAAGCCACGAGCGAGACGCCGTAGATCGCCAGCGATCCGACCGCGCCGACGGCCAGCGACTTCGCGTTCAGCCGCACCGCGCGTCGCCGGTCGGCTTCGAGCGCGTCCGCGTTGGCCACCTCTTGCGTCCCCTCACCGACGTCGAAGACGCCGATTCCCGCGAATCCGACGCAGAACCGCTCGCGGTACTGGAAGTAGCCCATCGCGGCGCCGTACAACGGGAACAGCGAGGCGATCAGCGTCCAGCGCGGCCAGCCCATCGCGAGGACCACGGCAACAGTAACCGCCGCGAGCAGCAGCGACCCGACTCCGAGGAGGAGCCGCCGTCGCTGCTGGGCCGGTCCGATGTTACACACGCCCGGTTGGTACTCCATACCGATCGCACGGGAGCCGCGTTCGAAAAGGGTCCGGATCCGCGCGGGAATCGCGCTCTGTTCGACGAGCGATCGACGATCACGACGGCCCATTTATTACCGAACGGCTGGAAGGAACGTCCAAGAGGAGTTATGACTGAAGAGTCACCTCGGGACAGGGAGTTACGGCGGTACGAGACGATCCTCGACTCGCTCGACGACGCCGTCTACGCCGTGCGTCCCGACGGAACCATCGCGTACGTCAACGAGCGGTACGCCGAGATGAAGGGCGTGAGCCCCGAGGAGCTGCTGGGAACGAACATCTACGACTGGGTGACCGAGGAGGCCGCGGAGAAGGCGAGGCGGGTCCGCCGCGAGATCGAGGCCGGAGAGCGGGGGGCCGGCGCGGTCGAGTACGAGTTCCTCACCGCGGACGGGGAACGGTTTCCGGTGGAGATGCGGTTCAACCGGCTCGTGGCGGGGCAGATCGGGGACGGTGCCTCCGAACTCGACCGCGTCGGCGTCATCAGAGACGTCCGCGAGCGGAAGCGGCGCGAGGAGGCGCTCCGAGAGAACAACGAGCGACTGGAGGAGTTCGCGAGCATCGTCTCGCACGACCTCCGGAACCCCCTCAGCGTCGCACAGGGGCGACTGGACCTCGCTCGCGAGGAGCACGACTCCGAGCACCTCGACGCCGTCGCCGACGCCCACGAGCGGATGGAGACGCTCATCGACGACCTCCTGACGCTCGCCCGCGACGGCGAGGGCGTCGAGGAGACCGAGCGGGTCTCCCTCGGCGAGTTCGCCGAGACGTGCTGGGACGGCGTCGAGACCGCGGGAGCCTCGCTTCGGGTCGAGACCGATCGCGCGATTCTCGCGGACCGGAGCCGACTCAGACAGCTCTTCGAGAACCTCCTGCGGAATGCGATCGAGCACGCGAGCGAGGATGTCACGGTGACGGTCGGCGACCTCGACGGCGGCTTCTACGTCGCTGACGACGGTTCGGGGATCCCCGAAAACGACCGCGAAAGGGTGTTCGAGACCGGCTACTCCACGAACGAGGACGGCACCGGGTTCGGCTTGGAAATCGTCGAGACCGTCGCGGAAGCCCACGGGTGGGATGTGCGTGTCACCGACGCCGCGGGGGGAGGCGCCCGCTTCGAGTTCACCGGAGTCGACGTGCTCGAGTGAGCGCTCCCCGGGCCGACACCTCCCCCGCGCTCACCCCTCCGCTTTCCGCGGTGGCAACCCTCAAAAGGGCTCCCGACGACCGTTCCGTGTGAAACGGATCCAGCTCGGCAACACCGTCTTCGAGGGCGAGAACGACGCGTACCTGCTCGACGGCGAGACGACCGCGCTCGTCGACACCGGCGTCGCGCTCCCGGACGTGCGCGAGGAGTTGGCGGCCGGCCTCGCCGAGCACGGCGTCGCGTTCGCCGACGTGGACGCGATCGCCCTCACTCACTGGCACCCCGATCACGCGGGGCTGGCCGGCGAGATCCAGGCCGAGGGCGACGCCGACGTGTACGTCCACGAGGCGGACGCGTCGCTGGTTGACGGGAGCGAGGCGCCCCTGTTCGCCGACCATGACCTCCAGCGCGAGACGTTCGATCGGTGGGGGATGCCCGAGCCCGACCGGGAGCGACTGACCGCCTTCTTCGACTCCGTGAGCGCCGGCCTCAGCGGGCGCCCCGCCGACGTGACGACGTTCGGTGACGGCGACGCGATCGACGCCGGCGGCGTCGAACTCGAAGCGGTCCACCTGCCGGGCCACACCGCCGGGCTCACTGGGTTCGCCTTCGACCCGCGCGAGGTCCCCGGCCACGAGCCGGTCGCCGGCGCAGATGCGACGCAAGAACTATTCGCCGGCGACGCGCTCCTCCCGCGGTACACCCCGAACGTCGGCGGCGCGGACGTGCGGGTCGAGAGACCCCTCGCCGCCTACGCCGAGAGCCTCGCGCGGCTCGTCGCCCGCGGCTTCGATGCGGCCCACCCCGGCCACCGCGAGCGGATCGACGAGCCGGGCCTGCGGGCCGCGACCATCCTCGACCACCACCGACACCGCACTCGACGAGTGCTTGACGCCCTCGCCGACGGGGGACCCGCGACCGCGTGGGAGGTCTCGGCCGCGCTGTTCGGCGACCTCTCGGAGATCCACGTCCTCCACGGCCCCGGCGAGGCGTTCGCGCACCTCGACCACCTCGCAGACGCCGGCGTCGTCGAGCGCGACGGGACCGCCTACCGACTGGTCGATCCGGACCCCGACGTCGACGCGCTGTTCCCGACCACCCCGCTCGACGACGCGGTCGACGGGTCGGCGGGATAGGCCGGCGAACCGACGTATCGACTCCTTCCCCCGCCGAAAGCTATTCCCGCGGGACCGCGTATCCACGGACGTGAAGCGGGACGCCCTCCTCGCGGTCGCCCTCGCCCTCCTCGCGGTCGTCGCGCTCGGCGTCGCCGCCGCCACGCTCGACTCGGCCGTTAGCCTCGGCGGCGGAGTCGGCGGGACCCAAGGCGACGCGCCCAGCGCCGGCGAGGGACCGGGCGACCCGGGCCTCTCACCGTCGCCCGGTGGGGAGGTGTCCCTCGCCGCGCAGCCGCTGTGCTACGAGTTCCTCCGCGAGCCGCCGGCGCTCCTCGTGCTCTCCGGGCTCGTCGTCGGGCTCGCGGCGATCGCCTACCGGGACACGCGCTCGCCGCTCGCCGCCCTCGCGGTCGCCGGCGCGGTCGGCGTCCCGATCGGGCTGCTGTGGGCGGCGCTGACCGCCTGCGAGTCGGCATCGACCGAGGCCGAGTTCGAGTTCGGCATCGCCGGCCCCGACGACGGGATCGTCCCCGAGGGCGCGGCCGGCGGCGCGGGCGCCGGTGGGGGCGAGGGGGCTGCCTCGGCGCCGGAGCTCCTGTTCGTACTCCTCGTGATCGCTGCGCTCGCCGCCAGCGTCGGCGTCCTTCTCCTCGCCGGCGGCGACGACGAGGCGACACCGGGCGCCGGAGCCGCCGAGGACGACCCCGAGGACTCAGAGCCCGACCTCACCGCCGTCGGCCGAACCGCCGGCGAAGCCGCCGACCGGATCGAGGAGTCCGACGCCGACAACGAGGTATACCGGGCGTGGCGCGACATGACGACGGTGCTCGACGTGGATCGGCCCGCCTCCTCGACGCCCGCGGAGTTCGCGGCCGCGGCGGTCGACGCCGGCGTCGACGAGGAGCCCGTCGCGACGCTCACCGAGGTCTTCGAGCGAGTCCGGTACGGCGGCGAAGACGCCACCGACGACCGCGAGCGGCGAGCGGTCGAGGCGCTGCGCCGGATCGAAGAGCGGTACGGCGACGGGGATCACCAGAGTGACCTGGCGACCTCCGGGGGTGACCGGTAGTGCGCCCCCTCGCGGTCGTCGGCGTCGCGGCGGTCGGGGTCGGGTTCGTCGCGGTCGTAAACCGCGGAATCGCGGCCGCGCTCGACCCCTCCGCCGTCGTCGTCACCCTGATCGGCGCCCTCGCCGTCGTGCAGGGGATCCGGTACGCGAACGAGCGCCGCGGCCGCGACCGACGGATCTCCGACCCCGGCGAACCGGAGCGACGGGCGCCCGCGACCGTACCGGGGGCCGACCTCGACGAGCGAATCGCCCGGATGACCGCCGGGTCTCCCGGGGGATACGCCTCGCGCCGCGAACTCCGGGAGCGGATCCGGACCGCCGCGGTGGCGGCGGTCGCCCGGGAGCGGAACCGCTCGACCGCCGCGGCTGAGCGGGCCGTAGCGGTCGGGACGTGGACCGACGACCCGACCGCGGCCGCGTTCCTCGCTGACGACGCGTCGTACCCGATCCGAGTTCGTCTCCGAGCCGCGATCCGTGGTCGGTCGCGGTACGGGTACGGGCTCCGCGCCGCGCTCGGCGCGATCGAACGGCTCGACGGCGACGATCCGGGGGGGTCGGCCCGATGAGCGCCAGACCCACCGAGGCCGGCTCCCCGGGCGACGACGCCGCGAGCCGCGAGACGGGAGACCGAGAGGCGACCCCCGCGACCGAGCGCACGCCACTCAGACGGTCTGAGACGGCTCGGTGGGACGGGATCGCCGGCGTCGCCCTCGCGCTCGTCGGGGTCGGCGTCGTCACCCGGCAGCCCGGGCTCGTGCTGGCCGGCGCCGTCGGCCTCGGGTACGCCGTCTACGCGCGGATCGGCGAGGCGCCCGAGGCGACGGTCGAAGTGTCTCGGACTGTGAGCGACGACGCCCCGGCGCCGGGCGACGAGGTGACCGTCGCGGTTCGCGCGCGCAACGTCGGCGACGCCCCCCTGCCGGACCTCCGGCTCGTCGACGGGGTGCCGTCCGGGCTGGAGGTCGTCGACGGCCCGGCGCGGATCGCGACCGCGCTCCGACCGGGCGCGACGGCGACCTTCGAGTACACCGTCCGGGCGAGCCGCGGGGAACACGAGTGGGAGCCGACCCGCGGGATCACGCGGACCGCGGCCGGCTCTCGGGAGCGCGCGACCGAGCTCGCGACGCCGACCCGGATCGTCTGCACCCCGGAGCTCTCGGCGGGCGGCGACCTCCCGCTGCGGGGGTTGACAACGATCGACCACGGCCGCGTTCCGACCGACGTCGGGGGCGCTGGCGTCGAGTTCCACGCCACCCGCGAGTACCGCCGCGGCGACCCCGTCAAGCGCATTGACTGGAACCGGCGGGCGCGGACGGGGGAGCTGGCGACGCTCGAACTCCGGGAGGAGCGCGCCGCGACCGTCGTCCTCCTGATCGACGCACGGGAGTCGGCGTACGCCGCGTCCGAGCCCGACGCCGACACCGCCGTCGAGGCGAGCGTCGAGGCCGCCGGGCAGGCGTTCACCGCGCTGCTCGACGGCGGGGACCGGGTCGGCATCGCGGCGGTCGGCCCGCGTGACTGCTGGCTCTCTCCGGGGGCCGGCACGGCGCACGCGGCCCGCGGGCGCGAGACGCTGGCGACCGACCCCGCGCTGGCGCCGACGCCGAGCGAGGGGCGGTTCTACGGGTCGCTGTGGCTCCGGCGGTTCCGCCGACGGCTCCCGGCCGACGCGCAGGTGCTCTTCTTCACCCCGCTGCTCGACGACTACGCGGTCTCGCTCGCGCGCCGAATCGACGCCCACGGTCACCTCGTCACCGTCTGCTCGCCCGACGTGACCGCCGGCGACACGCCCGGGACGAGGTTGGTTTCGTTCGAGCGCCGCGAACGGCTCCGAGAGCTGCGCGGGGCGGGGATCCGCGCCGTCGAGTGGGGCGACCGGTCGTTCCCCGTCGCGGTCGCGCGGGCCACCGGGAGGTGGTCGCGGTGAGCCGGCGCGGGACGGCGGACGGCGACGCGGACCCCGGTGATACGGACGACCGCGAGCGCGACGCTCGCCCGCCGACCGTCGCGGTCGCCGCGAGCCTCGTCGCCGGTGCGGTCGCGGCGCTGTCCGCGTTCCTCGCCGCCCCCCTCGGCGGGGCGCTCGTGGGGCTCGCAACGGTCGGCTTCCTCGCCGGGTCGCTCCGGCGGTCCGCTCGGATCCTCTCGTGGGCCGCGGGGGTCGGCGTCGTCGGGATCGCGGTCGCGGGATACCTCGGTGGGGCGGTCGAACCCCTGCTCGCGGCCGGCGTCGCGCTCGCGCTCGCGTGGGACCTCGCGGACCACGGGATCTCCCTCGGCGAGCAGGTCGGGCGAGACGGGCGGACTCGCCGGAACGTCGCGGTCCACGCCGGGACGAACCTGCTCGCGGGCGGGCTCTCGGTCGCGGTCGTCTACGGGACCTATCTGGCCGCCGCCGGGAACCAGCCGGTCGCCGCGCTCGCACTCCTCCTGTTCGGGGCGGTGGCGCTGGCGTCGGCGGTGCGGTGAGCGTCGAATCTCGCGGTTCGCGCGGTTCCCTCGCCCCGCCGCCGATCGCGAGTTCTTTTGTACTCCCTCGCCGACGCTTCGGTATGCACACCGAAGCGACCGCAGTGACCGCAGTGACCGCCGCGACCCCGGCCGCCGCAGGGACCGCGGCGGCTGCGGCGACCGCGGCAGCTACGGCGACCGCGGCGACCGCGGCGGCCGCCACGAGGAGGTGGTCGGCGTGACGGATCTGGTGACGTTCGGCGAGACGATGCTCCGGCTCTCGCCGCCGCGCGGCGAGCGGCTGGAGACCACCGAGAATCTGGGCGTGCAGGCGGGCGGCGCGGAGAGCAACGTCGCGGTCGGCGCCGCCCGGCTCGGCGCCGACGCCGTCTGGCTCTCGAAGCTCCCGGAGTCGCCGCTCGGCCGCCGGATCATCGGCGAGCTCCGAAGCCACGGCGTCCGGACGGGCGTGTCGTGGGCCGACCCCGAGACGAGCCGACTCGGCACGTACTACCTCGAACACGGCGGCGAGCCGCGCGGGACGAACGTGATCTACGACCGCGCCGACGCCGCGATCACGACGGTCACGCCCGCGGAGCTGCCGACCGGGGCGCTGGAGTCGGCCGAGCGCTTCCACACGACCGGGATCACGCCCGCGCTCTCGGAGCGGGCCGCGGAGACGACGACGGCGCTGCTTCGCACCGCGGGCGAGGCCGGCACGACGCGCTCGTTCGACCTCAACTACCGGGCGAAGCTCTGGGACCCCGAGACCGCCCGCGCCGCCTACGAGGAGCTCTTCGAGCACGTCGACACGCTGTTCGTCCCCCGGCGGGACGCCCGCGAGGTGCTGGGCCGCGAGGGCGACGCGGTCGAGATCGCTCACGGGCTCGCGTCGGCGTTCGACTTCGAGACGGTGGTCGTCACCCGCGGCACGGAGGGCGCGGTCGCGCTCCGGAACGGCGAGGTGTACGAGCAGGGCGTCTTCGAGGCCGACACCTACGACGCGATCGGCACCGGCGACGCGTTCGTCGCCGGCTACCTCGCGAAGCGAACGGACGGGGGCGACGTGGCCGACGCGCTGGAGTGGGCCGCCGCGGCCGCCGCCCTGAAGCGCACCGTCGACGGCGACCTCGCGGTGATCACGCCCGGCGACGTCGAGAGCGTCGTCGACGGCGCGGGCGGGATCGACCGATAGCGACCCTTATAAATACGGTGCGGTGGCGCACGCCTCCGAGTGGCCGCCCTCGGCGGCCACGAGGAGCCCGTGCGAGGTCGCCGGCGCGTAGCGCCGGCTGCCAGAGGGACCTTCGGTCCCTCGCTGGACGCCGCGAGCGCTTTTAAGCGCGAGCGGCGAGGTTGGGGAGGCGTGAGGTTCGGGGCGGTTGCGGGGCGGTTGCGGTGCGGGGCGACCGAGGCTGTGGAGCTCTTCACCGCGGAGTCCGCGCTCGATGCGGACGGGTCGGTCACGGAGACGCGTTCACGTCTCGGCCCGAAACGGGTATCCGCGCGCGACCGCAACCCGACACCGATGGAGTGTGACAGGTGCGGCGACGACGCGATCCACCACGCCGCCTACTCCGGGGCGCACCTCTGTGGCGACCACCTCCGCCGGTCGGTCGAGAAGCGCGTGAAACGCCGCGTCCGCGAGGACACCCTGCTCGATCCGGAGGCGACGCCGGACGACCCCGACCGCTGGGTGATCGGCCTCTCGGGCGGGAAAGACAGCGTCGCGCTGACCCAGATTTTGGACGACGTGTTCGGGAAGGACCCCCGCGTCGAGATGCTCGCGTTGACGATCCACGAGGGGATCGAGGGATACCGCGACGAGAGCCTCGACGCCTGCGTCGAACTCGCCGAGAACCTCTCGCTCCGCCACGAGGTCGTCTCCTACGAGGAGGAGTTCGACGTGCAGATGGACGACGTGGTCGAGAGCGACCCCGAGAACATGGCCGCCTGCGCGTACTGCGGCGTGTTCCGGCGGGACCTCTTGGAGACGTACGCCGCCGAGTTCGACGCCGACAAGCTGCTCACCGGCCACAACCTCGACGACGAGGCCCAGACGGCGATGATGAACTTCCTCGAGGGCGACGTGCGACAGGTGGCGAAACACTTCGACGCCTCGCTCGGCCCCTTCGACGAGCGCGAGGGGACCGACGAATTCGTCCCGCGCGCCAAGCCCCTCCGGGACGTGCCCGAAAAGGAGATCGCCCTGTACTGTCACGTCCGCGACCTCCCGACTCACATGGCGGAGTGCCCGCACTCCTCGGAGGCGTACCGTGGCGAGATCCAGTCGACGATCCACGAGTTAGAGGAGAACCACCCCGGCGCCCGCCACTCGATCATGGCCGGGTACGAGGAGCTCTCCGCGCTCGCCGCCGAGACGTATCGCGAGGGGGGTGACGCCGCCGACGACTCGCCCGACCTCGGCGAGTGCGAGCGCTGCGGATCGAAGACGAGCCGCGACGTCTGCCGGAAGTGCCGCCTGCTCGACTCGATCGAAGCGGCCTGAGCCGGTCGCCGAAGCGAGTTATTCCTCCGGACCGACCCGCCCGAGCAGGTCGAGCTGGTGGGTGAGGTAGACGAGCTCTCCGGCGTCGACCTGCCGCCGGCGGCGGGCGAGCCACGCGTCGAGTTCGGCGGCCGGGTCCTCGTCGTCCTCCGACAGCGTCCTCGCCGACGGCCCCTCCACCGTCCCCTCGATCACCTCGCCGATCGCCTCCTCCACGGTGTCGAGGATGTACCGGAGGAAGAACGCCTCGTCGCCGGGGTAGGGCGACTCGGGAGCGGTCTGCCGATCCGCGCCCTCGACCGGCCGGACCACCCAGTCCGAGCCGGCGGCGCCGAGGAGCGAGGCGCCCTCGATTCCTCGGAGCCGCGCGAGAGCGTCGCCGCCGGCGCGGCTGCTTCCGCCGGGCTTGGCGTCCATGTGCGCGTGGTAGCGGCGCTCGATCGCCCGGTCGGCCGGGTGGAACGGGCGAAATCGCGTCCCCCCGTCGAACGTGATCGGGAAGTAGTACGTCCCGCCGGGCGCGAGCGCGTCGAGCAGGGTCTCGAGTCCGGTCAGATCGAGCACGTCGAGCAGCGCCATCCCGATTAGGGCGTCGAACTCGCCCGGTCGCTCCGCCGCGTACGCGACCGCGTCGGCGGCGACCGACTCGACCTGAACCACGCGCGAGTTCGTCTCGACGACGACCGCGTCGGTCTCGCCTCCGTCGGCCGCCTCGGCGACGGAGACCGGCTCGTCCCGGCCCGCGGCCCACTCCCGGAGGAACGGGTCGAGTCCGGCGAGCGTCCCCGCGTCGCGGTCGACGGCGACGTACCGGGTCTCGCCGGGCGGGAGCACCTCCCAGTCGATCAGGCGGGCGACCATCGTCCCGATGCCGGCCCCGACCTCCAGCACGCGGAGCGGTCCCTCGGTCGCCGCGGCGCGGTCGGCGAGCCGCTCGCGGAGGATCCCGACGAGCCGCCGGTCGAGCGCCCGGTCGTCGACGGTGCGCTTCGCGCGGAGGTAGCGCCGGAAGGCGGCGGTCTCGTCGTCGCCCGTCACGCCACCACCCCCGCCTCGGAGCCGGTATCGGCGACGACCTCGGCAAGCAGCCGCCTGACGAGGGCCGTCGACTCCGCCCAGCTCGGGTGACGCTCGTACCGTCGCCTGGCCGCGCGACTCATCTCCGCGAGCCGGTCGGGATCGGCCGCGAACTCGTCGAGCGCGCGGGCGACGGCGTCGGGGTCGTCCGGGTCGACGAGGACGCCCGTCTCCCCGTCTGTGACCGTCTCGCTCGCGCCGCCGGCCCGCGAGGCGATCGCCGGGAGGCCGAAGCTCATCCCCTCCAAGTAGACGATCCCGAAGCCCTCGTACCGCGAGGGGACGGCGAGGACGTGGCTCTCGCGGAGGGCGTCGGCCAGCGCGTCGTCCGACAGCCGGCCGGCGAAGCGGACGCGGTCGCCGAGCCCGCGCTCCCGGACCAGCCGCCGGACGCCGGCGACGTGGGCCTCGTCGACCGGTCGACCGACGACCGTGAGGTCGACGCGGGCGTCGGCGCGGGCCATCCCCTCGACGAGCGTGTCCAGCCCCTTCCGCGGCGCGAGGTTCCCCACGAACGCGACTCGGAGGGGGGCGGCGTCGCCGCCACGCTCGTCGCCGTCACGCTCGTCGCCGCCGCGCGACGCGGCCCGCGCCGCGATTTCGGCGTCGTCGATCGCGGGGTCGAACCGGTCGCCGGCGGGCGGCGCGACGACGGTGGCCTCGGGGTCGACGCCGAGGGCGGCGACGGCGTCGCGGGTCGCCGCGCTGTTGCAGACGACGCCGTCGACGGCCGCGAGGTACCGGCGTTCGACGGCGCGGTACAGCGGCGAGAGGCGGCGCGGCTCGCTCGCGCGCAGGTGGTGAACGATACTGACGACCGGATACGGGAGGTCGCGGTTGGCGAGGAGCAGCGAGGGGTGCGCGAGCTCGTCCTGTAACATCACGTCGACGTCGACGCGGAGGCGGTCCCGGAACCTCGGGAGCGCGTTGTCGAGCAGTCCACGCGGATACGCCCGCCACGGAAGTTCGACGACCTCCACGGTGTCGCCCGCTCGGCGGAGCCCCTCGACCAGCTTCCGGTCGTAACGGAACCCCCCGGACTGCTCGTCGAGGCTCCCGTACAGCGCGAGACCGACCCTCATACCGGCGCGTCGTAGGTCGCGGCGGCCGCGTCGTCCTCCCAGACCGTCACGGCCAGTTCGGCCACGGTCTCGTCGGTCACCGCGTCGGTCACGCGCTCGAAGATGACGCGGGCGAAGCGCTCGACGCTTGGGTTGTCCCCCTCGAACTCGGGGAGATCGTTGAGCAGCTCGTCGCGGTAGCGGTCGGCGAGGTCGGCGAGCGCCGCCTCGGCGTCGTCGATGTCGACGAGGTAGTCGTGGGCGTTCAGCTCCGGGCCGCGGAAGGTCAGTTCCACCTCGAAGTGGTGGGAGTGCGGCACGCCCTCGGGTCCGGGATCGGGGACCGTGAGGTAGTGTTGGGCCACGAAGTCCGTCAGGACCGTCGTCGCGTACATGGACCGATCTGAGGGGCGCGACGCACCTAAATCCGGAGGGTGGCGGTAGGGCGAGGCGGGGAGCCGCCGTCGCGGGACCCGGCGAGTCCTCCCGCCGTCGTCACAGGTAGCCGAGCGCTTCGAGCCGCTCGCGCTCGCCCGTCTCGCCGCGGACCCGGCTCACCGGCAGCGGCTCCGGCGGTTCGATCTCGGGGTCGAGAGTCCCGCGGTCGGTCCCCGCCGTCTCCGCCCACGGGACGGCGAGGAGGGCGGGCACCGGCGTGTGCATGGGGTGCCCGTACAGCCCCCACTCGCCGAAGAGGTTACCGTGGTCGGCCGTGATCGCGACGCGGCCGTCGACGTTGTCGACGAGCGTCGCTACCTCGCCGAGGACGTGTCGCAGGTTCGCCTCGTAGGCGTCCCAGACGCGCTCCTCGGAGACCTCGCCGCGCCGGAGCGACACCCACGGGTTCCCCTCGTTGCTGTGGCTGCCCGTCCGAGCCAGCCCGTCGTCGCCGTCGAGCGGGTCCGGGACGAACGGGTGGTGCGGCTGCATGTAGTGGACGACGAGCCGGTCGGGATCGCGCTCGTGGGCGAGCGCGACGGCCCGGTCGGTGATCGCCGCCGCCGGCACGGTGCCGATCGCGTCGTCCCACGCGTACTTCCACACCTCGTCGAGCGCCGCGAACGCGTCGGCGTCGAGGTAGCGGTCGGTCCACGTGTTTCCCGTTACCATCGTTGTCCGCGCGGTCTCCGGGTGGTCCACGAAGGTGTTCTCCAACCACTCCGAGGAGGAGCTCCCGACCGAACGGACGGTCTCGACGCGGCCGAGGAAGTCGAAGTCCGGCGCGACCGCGCGCAGCAGGTCGGCCCGACAGGCGTCGAGGACGACGAGGGCGTCCCACTCGCGGTCGAAGGCGTTCATCCCATAGTCGAGCCGCCGACCGATCGCCTGCAGCCCGCGCAGGTAGGCGGTCCCGAGGCGGCTCATTCCCGGCTCAGTCACGACTGTGGGTTGGCACGAGGCGACTAAACCGCTCCGGCGACGCGGGACGCGATCGTCCGCCCCCTCCGTCGGGACACCTATACGTCTCGCCGCCTCGATACGACCGTGAACTGTCTGTTCGTGGGGGCCGGAGCGATCGCGCCGGAGTACGCCGCCGGGCTGTCGGGGAGTTCGCTGTCGCTGGCCGGCGTCGTCGACCTCGACGGCGACCGTGCCGCGGCGCTGGCCGCGGCCCACGACTGCCGGTCGTTCACCGACCTGGAGACGGCGCTCTCGGCCGTCGACGCGCCGCTCGTGGTGAACCTGACGAGCCACGCGGCCCACGCGCCGGTGACGCGGACCGCGCTCGGCGCCGACCGCCACGTCTACTCGCAGAAGCCGCTCGCGCTCGACGCCGACGAGGCGAGGGAGTTGGTGGCGCTCGCCCGCGACCACGACCTCGCACTGGGCTGTGCGCCCGGGACCCCGCGGGCCCCCTCGCAGCGCCGCGCGGGCCGCCTTCTTGCGGACGGTCGACTCGGCCCGGTCGGGCTGGGGTACGCTCACGCCCACGTCGGCCGCGTCACCGACTGGCACGACCGCCCGGACTCCTTCCTCGAGATCGGCCCGCTGTACGACGGGGCCGTCTACCCCCTCGCGCTGCTGGTCGCGTGGTTCGGTCCCGTCGAGCGCGTCCGCGTCGCCGACGCCCTCGACGTCTGGCCCGAGCGGGAGGCGCGGCGGCCGTCGACGCCGAGCCACGTCGAGGCGACGCTGGCGTTCGCGTCGGGGCCGACCGTCAGGCTGACCGCGAGCTTCTACGCCCCCCACCGGAGCCGGGAGTTCTACGGGCTGGAGCTCCACGGCGACGACGGCTCGCTGTATCTGAAGGGAACCGGCGCGATGGACACCGCCCGCGATCACGTCCGGTTCGGGCGCGTCGGACGGGAGTACGTGAGCGCGCCGTCGACCTCACCCGAAGAGCCCTACGCGTACGTCGACGCCGTGGAGCGCCTCGCCGCGACCGTTGAGGCGGGCTCTCCCTCGCGGGCCGGGGGGCGCCGGGGCGCGCACGTCGTCGCCGTCTGCAACGCGATCGAGGCGGCCGCCGAGGGCGAGGGGCCGGTCGCCGTCGACGACTGCGGAGCGACCGCCGACCCGCCGCCGGCGCCGGTCGTCAGGCCGGGGGAGAGCGACCGGAGCGCGTCCGCGATCCGCCTCCCCGCCGTCGGCTTCGGCTGCTCGCGCTACCGCGACGGAGAGTACGTCGAGCGCGCCGACTCGATCGCGACCGCGCTCGACGCCGGCTACCGCCTCCTCGACTCCGCCGAGCTGTACGGCAACGAACACCGGATCGGGGAGCTGCTCGCCGCCCCCGGCGCGCCGGACCGCGAGCGCGTGTTCCTGATCGGGAAGGCGTGGCGCACCAATCACCGCCGCGAGCACCTGCTCGCCGCCTGCGCCGGCAGCCGCGAGGAGCTGGGAATCGACGCGTTCGACTGCTACGCGCTCCACTGGCCCTCGGCGCTCGACCACCGAGGCGAGCTGAATCGCCTCGCCGAGAAGCCGGTCGAGCGGCAGGAGGACCTCACGTTCCCCGAGGGCGAAGGCGGCGAGCCCGCGACCGCCGACGTGTCGCTTGCGACGGCGTGGCGGAACCTGGAGACCGTCCACGAACGGGGGTGGACCCGGACGCTCGGGATCTGTAACGTCTCGCGGGCGCAGCTAGAGACGGTGCTCGAAGCGGGCGATGTCGATCCGGCGCTCGTCCAGGTCGAACGACACCCCTACCGGTCCCGGACCGACCTCGTGGAGTTCTGTCACGAGCGCGGGATGCGAGTCGTCGCGCACTCGCCGCTGTCGGCGCACGGTCTCCTCGACGAGCCCGTCCTGAACGCGATCGGGACGGAGCGGGGGCTCTCGCCCGCGGAAGTCGTGATCGCGTGGAACGCCTCTCGGGGCGTGGTGCCCATCCCGTCCAGTACGAGCGAGTCGCACGTCGTCTCGAACCTGGCCGCCGGGAGCGAGCGGCTGACCGCCGACGAGATCGCACGGATCGACGCCCTCCGGGATCCGGACTTCGAGCGGTAGGGGATCCATAACTGACCAGATCCCGCCGATCGGGGCGGTATTCCTATGTGACAGAAGTCCGTGTGTGTGGTATGGCAACGTCTGAATCTCGGCAGCGGACCGTCGATATCGGCTCGTTGAACGGCCTCCATTGGGTGGGTATCGTCGCGGCCCTGATCTCCGCCGCCGTCCACCTCCTCCTCGGTGTTAGAATGTTCCCGTCCCCCATGGGAATCAGTTTCATCCTCGCGGGGCTGGGCTTCGTCGGGGGCGTCGGTCTCTTGCTGATCGACTACCGCCGGCGCGCGGTGTACGGGGTCGGAATCGCCTTCACCCTCGTCCAGATCGTCCTCTGGTACGCCGTCAACTTCGCGGGCGGACCGAAGTCGTTCCCGGCCGATGTCGGCACGCTCGGCGCCGTCGACAAGATCGCACAGGTCGCGTTGATCGCCGTGTTAGTCGTCCTCCTCCGCCGATAGCCGTGCCGCGTCGGAACTGCCGACCACGACCCGGGCGCGCCGCCCCGATCACCGAGGCGAGGGGTGACGAGTAGATGGCCGAGGCCCGCCGGCGACGATCCGTTCGCGTCGGGGTCGGCGTCGGGCTCCCGCTCGTCGCCGCGATCGCGCTCGCAGCCCTCCTGTTGCGGCTGTTCCCCGCGGACGAGATGGGCCGATGGGGGCTCTCTCCCGCCGTCCTCGCCGGGGTCTGCTGGGCCGGGCAGCTCTGGTACGTCGGCTACGGGCTCGGTCCGGGGCGGCTGACCGGCGGGTTCTGGCGGCGGCTGCTCGGGCTGGCGAACGCGGTTACGCTCGTGCGGGGAGCGCTGTACGCCGTCGTCGCCGGGTTCGTCGTCGTGCCGCCGGCGACGACGCTCGCGTGGGTGCCCGCGCTGTGTTACGGAACCGGCGTCGCTCTCGACAACCTCGATGGGACCGTCGCGCGGACGGTCGGTCGAGAGACGGATATCGGCCGCCGGCTCGACATGGCGTTCGACACCTTCGGGTTCGTCGCCGCGCCGCTGGTGGCGGTAGTGTGGGGGCTACTGCCGGTCTGGTACCTCTCGATCTCCGCCGCGCGCTACGTCTTCCGCGGGGCCGTGTGGCTGCGGCGCGTCCGCGGCCTCCCCGTCGGCGACCTCCCCGACAGCGATCTCGGCAAGTACCTCGCGGGCGTGCAGATGGTCTTCGTGACCGTCGCGCTCGTCCCGCCGGTGCCGACGGATCTCGTGTGGACCCTCGCGCCCGTCGTCCTCGCGCCGTCGCTGGCGGTGTTCGCACGGGACTACCTCGCCGTCAGCGGGCGGCTCCCCGGCCGCCGGTGAGCGCGGCCGGCGCTCACGAGTACTCGAGAATCACCTGTACCGCGGCGTCGGGCGCCGAGTCGAGCAGCTCGTACGCCTCCGGCGCGCGCTCGAAGGGGATCCGATGGGTGATTAGCTCGTCGGCGGGGATCCAGTCGAGCCGATCGAGCGCCGCGTCCATGCGTCGGTCGCGGTCCCAGCGCCCCCGGAGCTCGGGACTGATCGTCGACACCTGACTGGAGACGATGTCGATCCGGTCCCGGTGGAACCGCCCGCCCAGATCGATCGGCTCGCGTTTGGTCCCGTACCACGAGCCGACGACGATCCGCGCGTCGTAGCCGACCGCGCCGAGCGCGTCGTCGAGCGCGCTCGGCTGCCCGGACAGCTCGATCGCGAGGTCGGCCTGCTCGACGGCAGGATCGGTGTCGACGGGGTCCGTGTCGGCACGGTCTACGTCGGCAGTCTCGGTGTCGGCGAGGTCGGCCGGCGTCGTCGTTCGGTCGGCGCCGAGCGCCGCGGCGAGCGTCCGACGGCGCTCGATCGGATCGACCACGACGAGCGATTCCAGCGGAAACGCGGCCAGCAGTCGGGTGACGCAGAGTCCGATCACCCCGGCGCCGAAGACCACGACCCGCTCTCCGAGCCGGGGGGCAGCGTCGAGGACGAGGTTCGTCGCGGTCTCGACCGAGGGGAGGAGCGACCCGGCGGCCGGCGTCGTCTCCGGCGGGAGCGCGAGCACCGAGTCAGGCGTCGCGCGAAAGCTCGTCTGATGCGGGACGAACGAGAACACCGGCCGGCTGATCCAGTCCGGATCGACATCGGCGCCAACCTCGCGGACGACGCCGCTCGCGGCGTAGCCGTACCGGAGCGGGTACGACAGGTCCCCGTCGAGCGCGTCGAGGGTCTCGTCCGCCGGGAGGTCGGACGGCATCTGGTCGCGGTACACGAGCAGCTCCGTCCCGGCGCTTATCGCCGACGCGCGGGTGTCGACGAGCAGTTCGTCGGCGGCCGGCTGGCCGACCGCCGTCTCCCGGAGTTCGACGGTCTCGGGCCCGGTGAAATAGAGTGCTGCGTCGGTCATCGGGTCGCGAACTCGGCACGATCGTTGGCGACGCCCGAGCGATACCGACCGATTCGGCTCGGCTGGTGACGTGACACGTAACGTCCCACGGACCGTGCGATGTTAAGTCCTCGCGCCGTCGGCGGAGCGCGTCGAAACCGACGGATGGGCGATGCGTGGACGGACACGAAAAGAGCGAAATCAAAACGAGAAGTGGAAAGCCGCGTCGGCGGTCGGTCGCCGCGGGATGCCTAGCGGATGACGTCGAGGCCGTTGCTCTTCTCAGTCGGCTTGCTGCCGCCGTCGGACTCCCACGCCCCCTGGTCGGCGCCGCCCGAGACCGCCGCGTTGCCGGCGGTGCCGTTCGTCTCGGCCGCCCGCGAGCGCGAGTCGCCGAGGTCGTCGGCGTCCACCGCGGCGCGGGACTTGTCGGCCTGCTTCTGCGTCGAGGGGCCGAGCACCTGCGCGCTCTGGACGCCCGTCATGATCGCCATGACGCGGACCTTCCCCTTGTACTCGTCCTGGATACGTGCGCCCCAGATGACGTTGGCGCTCGCCTCCAGCCGCTCGGTGATGTTGTTCGCGATGCCCTCGGCCTCTTTGAGCGTGAGGTCCGGGCCGCCCGTGATGTGGACGAGCCCGCCGCTCGCGCCGCGGTAGTCGACGTCCAAGAGCGGGTGGTTCATCGCGTCGTTGACCACCTCTTGGGTCTTGTTCTTGTCCTGGGTCTCGCCGACGAGCATGACGGCCACGCCGCCCTGGTTCATGATCGTCGACATATCGGCGTAGTCCAGGTTGATGAGGCTCGGCTGGGTGATCGTCTCGGAGATCCCCTTCACCGTCTCCGCGATGATCTGGTCCATCACGGAGAACGCCTTCCCGATCGGCAGGTTCGGCACGTAGTCGAGCAGCCGGTTGTTGTCGAGGACGATGATCGAGTCGGCCTCGTTACGGAGGGTTTCGAGTCCCTCCTCCGCCTTCACCGTGCGGGCGCGCTCGACGTTGAACGGCGTCGAGACCATCCCGACGACGATGGCGCCCTGCTCTTTGGCGATCTTCGAGACGACCGGCGCGGCGCCGGTACCGGTGCCGCCGCCCATCCCGGCGGTGACGAAGACGAGGTCGGCGTCGCCGAGCACCTCTTTGATCGTGCCTTGGGCCATCTCGGTGGCGCGCTCGCCCATCTTGGGGTCGCCGCCGGCGCCGAGCCCCTGCGTGAGCGACTTGCCCACGAGGATCTTGGTGTCGGCCTCGATCATCTTGAGGTGCTGTTTGTCCGTGTTGATCGCGACGGTGTCGGCGCCGTCGACGCCGATGTTGTACAGCCGGTTGACCGTGTTGTTCCCGGCGCCGCCGGCACCGACGATGACGATTCGGGGGTCCCCGAACTCGTCGTCGTCCATGTCGACGTCCATGTCGCGCTTCTCCGCTTCCGCGTTGTCGAGTGCGTCCTGAACGAGATCTTGCATTAGTTTACACCTTCGCCCAGTTGCGGTTGCGGCCGCGCTCGTCGCGCTCGCCGTCCTGTTCGTTCAACATGTCGCGGACGGCCGACCGGATCGCCTCGCTCCGGTTCGGGAACTCGCCCGTCTCGACCATCTGTTCGACTTCGTCGATCTGCTGTTTCGGGATTCGTAGTGTCACACGCTCCATTGGTATTCCCCCGGTAAGACGGCGAGCACGCGACGCGTGTGTCTTACAGCGACAAATCGCCCGACGACGGAGGGTCACCCCGACTCGGACGGTCGCTGTAAGACGACCGTCTTACGCAGATGTAGTCACCGAGGCTACCAATATAAAAGTACCGGAGGGTGTAAGACATATCTCGAAAACGGCCGAATTTTGGCGTATACGGGTATTCAGAAGTCGATTACTGATCCTTCAATACGTCGGCAGCGGGAGTTCGGCGCCCGCAGCCGGGGCAGAACGCCCAGTCGGTCCGGAGCTCGTCGCCGCACTCGCAGAACGCTCGGTGGGATTGCTTTTCCCCACAGTTCGGGCAGTAAACGTGGTCAGACGGGACGTTTTCGCCGCATCCGCCACAGACGTTTTCCCGCGTTTGCACGTCCGGATCGGCGTGCGTCTTACGCGTCTGCGCGTCGGCGTCCGAGGTCGTCTCACGCGTCACACTCGCGTCGTCCTCGTCGGCTCCCGGAGCCTCGAGAGTGACGTTTACGTTGATCTCACCGGCGTTTCCGGGCGTATACGTCCCGTGAGGTGCCGGCGAAGGCGCCGCCGGTCGGTCACCGAACCGCTCGTCCAGCGCGGCGTCGAGCCGATCCGCGATGAGGTCGTCGATCCGATCGGCCAGCGCGTCGTCGACACTCGCGTCCGACGCGCCCACGTCGTCGCCGTCGGCCGCGCCGCCGAGGTGGGTCCGGAGCGCCTCCCGCATCACCTCGCTTTTGGAGGCATCACACGCTTCCAGCCGCTCGACGAGATCGTCGTCGGCCCGGAAGGTGATCTTGCTCATACCGAACCGATATCAACCCTCACTACAAGTATCTTCTCCTCGTGTCCGACGATCGACAGACACGTTTCAGTGGGGTGAAACGTGTCTCTTCGGCGCCGCTCAGAAACCATGTGGTACGGACACACCCATGTGGTACGGACACACATGTCTGACGCAGATTTATACGGCCCGCGTGGGCATACGTGTGTATAATGAGTAACCGGGTCGAGGATCTCGAACGACAGGTCGCGGAGCTACAGGCGGCGGTCAACGGGCTCACCGAGGAGCTCGTCGAGATGAAAGAGCGCGTCCGACAGGTGGAAGACGCTCAGGAGGTGTCCGTCGCGGCCGACGCCGCCGGGTCGACGGAGTCGACGGAGTCGGCGGAGCCGGCGCAGGACGGATCGGCTGACGCGGCAACCGAGGAGTCCGAGGCGACCGGCGGCGAGCGCCGGACCCACTCCGACGACCACGTCGAGGTCGTCGAGCGGACCGACGACGGGCCCGGGGCCGAGGAGTCCGAGGCGACGGACGGCGACGCGAGCGCGTCCGAGGGCGACGTAATCGTCCCCGAGCAGGAGGCGACGACGCCGGACGCCGAGGCCGCCGAGGGGTCAGACGCGGACGGAGAGGGCGACGAGGAGTCCGACAGCGACATCATCGTCGCGTAACCGCCGTCTTACCCTCCCGCGACACATGCACATCACAGAAGTGGTTTTAGACGGGTTCAAGAGCTTCGGACGGACGACGAGGATTCCCTTTTACGACGACTTCACGGTCGTCACCGGACCGAACGGCTCCGGGAAATCGAACATCATCGACGGGGTCCTCTTCGCGCTCGGGCTGGCTCGCACCCGCGGGATCCGGGCGAAGAAGCTCACGGACCTGATCTACAACCCCGGCCACGACGGCGGGGAGGGCTCCGGCGGTCCGAACGAGGCGTCGGTGACGGTGGTGCTCTCCAACGAGGACGGGACCCTCGACCGCTCGCAGGTCGTCTCCGCGGCCGGCACGGAGAACGTCGGCGACGTCTCCGAGATCACGATCAAGCGGCGCGTCAAGGAGACCGAGGACAACTACTACTCGTACTACTACCTCAACGGGCGGTCGGTGAACCTCTCGGACGTGCAGGACCTGCTCGCGGCCGCCGGGGTCACGCCGGAGGGGTACAACGTCGTGATGCAGGGCGACGTGACCGAGATCATCAACATGACCCCGTACCAGCGCCGGGGGATCGTCGACGAGATCGCTGGCGTCGCCGAGTTCGACGAGAAGAAAGAGGCCGCCTACGAGGAGTTAGAGACGGTCGAAGACCGGATCGAGGAGGCCGACCTCCGGATCGGCGAGAAGCAGGACCGGCTCGATCAGCTGGCCGACGAGCGTGAGACCGCCCTCCAGTATCAGGAGTACCGCGACGAGTTAGAGGAGTACCGCGGCTTCCTCAAGGCCTCCGAGCTGGAGGAGAAACGAGAGGCGCTCGCGGGCGTCGAAGGGGACATCGACGACGCCGAGGCCGAACTGGAGGAGCTTCGCACCGAGCTCGACGCGAGACAGGGAAAGCTCACGCGGCTGGAGGAAGACCTCGCCGACCTCAACCACGAGATCGAGACCAAAGGCGAGGACGAGCAGATCGAGATCCGCTCCGAGATCGAGGAGGTGAAAGGCGAGATCTCACGGCTGGAGGACAAGATCGAGGCCGCCGAGGAGCGCGCCGCGGAGGCCGAGACCGAGCGCCGCGACGCGTTCGTCCAGATCGACCGCAAGGAGGAGACGATCGAGGAGCTCGACGAGGAGATCCGCGAGGTAAAAGTCGAGAAGGCCTCGGTGAAATCCGAGATCGCCACGAAGCGCTCCGAGCTCGCCGACGTGGAGGCCGAGATCGAGGGCGCCGACACCGAGTTCGACGAGCTGAAGGCCGACCTCTCGGAGAAGAAGGAGTCGATCGAGTCGCTGCGGGAGGAGAAAAACGAGCTGCAACGCGAGAAGGACCGCCTGCTCGACGAGGCTCGCCGGCGCTCGAACGCGGTAAGCGAGGCGCGAGAGGATCTGGAGGAGGCCCGCGAGTCGCTCCCCGAGCACAACGCGCGGATCTCCGAGCTGCACAGCGAGCTCGACAAGGCGAAGAAGAACGAGGAGACGATCGAGGACGCGGTCGCGGACCTCTTCTCGGAGAAGGCCGAGAAGAGCGAGCAGTTGGAGGCGATCGAGGAGGACCTCCGAGAGAAGCAGAACGAGTACGCGAAGCTGGAGGCCGCCGCCGACGAGCGCGGCGACGCCTCGTGGCCGCGCGCGGTGACCGAGGTGAAGAACGGCGGGATCGACGGGGTCCACGGCGCGGTCGGCGAGCTGGGCTCCGTCGAGGCCGAGTACGCCGAGGCGTGTGAGACGGCGGCCGGCGGTCGGCTCGCGAACGTCGTCGTCGACGACGACGGCGTGGGCTCGACGTGTATCGACTACCTCAAGCGGCGCAACGCGGGCCGGGCGACGTTCCTCCCCATCACCAAGATGGACAACCGGAGCCTCCCGCGCAAGCCCTCGATGCCGGGCGTCGTCGACTTTGCGCGCAACCTGGTCGACTACGACGCCGAGTACGAGTCGATCTTCTCGTACGTCCTCGGCTCCACGCTGGTCGTCGAGGACATGGCGACCGCCCGCGACCTGATGGGCGACTACCGGATGGTGACGCTCGACGGCGACCTCGTCGAGAAGTCCGGCGCGATGACCGGCGGGTCGGGCGGCGGCTCCCGGTACGCGTTCACCAAGTCGGGCGGCGGCAAACTCGAACGGCTCGCGACCGAGATCTCGGACCTGGAGGACGACCGGCAATCGCTGCAGGCGGAGATCGACGAGCTGGAAGACGACATCGACGACGCCCGCGACCGGAAGGCCGACGCCGCGGAGCGCGTCCGGTCGCTGGAGGCCGACGTCGAGCGCGCCGAGGGCGAGCTGTCCGACGCCGAGGACCGCATCGACGAACTCGAGACCGAACTCGAGGATCTGGAGGCGGAACGCGAGTCGGTCGACGCGGAGATGAGCGAGCTCGACGCAGAGATCGACGAGCTGAACGCCGAGATCGACGAGCTCGACGCCAAGATCGACGATATCGAGGCGGAGCTGGCCGACTCGAAGATCCCGGAGCTCTCGGAGCGCGCCGGCGAGATCCGCGGCGAGATCTCGGACCTGGAGGACCGGATGAGCTCGCTCGACGGGCGGCAGAACGAGCTCGAACTGGAGAAGGGGTACGCCGAGGACGCGGTCGACGACCTCCATGACACCGTGGAGACGTCGCAGAACCGGAAGGCGGAGGCCGAGGAGGCGGTCGCCGAGCACGAGGCCGCGATCGACGAGAAGGAGGAGACGCTGGCGGCGAAACGCGAGGCGATCGCGGAGCTCGAGGAGGAGCTGACGGAGCTGAAGGCGGACCGCGAGGATCTCCGCGAGGAGATCGCCGAGGCGACCCGCGAGCGCGACGAGCAGCGCTCGCTCGTCTCGGAGGCCGAGTCGGACCTGGAGGACCTCACCGACCGGCGCGACCGGCTGGCGTGGGAGATCGACGAACTCGAGTCGCAGGTCGGCGAATACGACGCTTCGGAGATCCCCGACCTCGACGAGGTCGAGTCGCGGATCGAGGAGTTAGAGGCGGAGATGGAGGCGCTCGAACCCGTCAACATGCTCGCGATCGACGAGTACGACGAGGTCGAGGAGGCGCTGGAGACGCTCCAGGAGCGCCGCGACGTGCTCGTCGAGGAGCGCGACGCGATCGCGGAGCGCATCGAGGGGTACGAGGCGGCGAAGAAGGAGACGTTCATGGCGACGTTCGAGTCGATCAACGCCCACTTCGAGGACATCTTCGCGCGCCTCTCCGCCGGCAGCGGCGAGCTCCTCTTGGAGAACCCCGAGGACCCCTTCGAGGAGGGGTTAACGATGAAGGCCCAGCCCGCCGACAAGCCGGTCCAGCGGCTCGAGGCGATGAGCGGCGGGGAGAAGTCGCTGACCGCGCTCTCGTTCATCTTCGCGATCCAGCGGCACAACCCCGCGCCGTTCTACGCGCTCGACGAGATCGACGCGTTCCTCGACGCGGTCAACGCCGAGCGCGTCGGCGAGATGATCGAGGAGCTGGCCGAGGAGGCCCAGTTCGTCGTCGTCGGCCACCGCTCGGCGCTGCTGGAGCGCTCCGACCGCGCCATCGGCGTCACGATGCAGGGCGACAACCTCTCGGCGGTGACGGGGATGCAGTTCGGCGACGACGGCGACGGCGACGATCAGGGCGAGGTGACCGCGGATGACTGAGCCGCCGGAGTCGGCGGGCGGGGTCCCGGACCTCGACCTGACGAGCGAACGCGACGGCCCGGACCCGTTCGCCGACGGCTCCCCGGACGACGACGGTGATTCGGCCGACGAGGACGAGGTCGAACCCGTCGAGCTCCTCGTCCAGCTCGCCGAGGAGGGCGAGATCGAGCCGTGGGACATCGACATCGTGCAGGTGACGGACGCGTTCTTGGAGAAGCTCGACGAGACCGATCTCCGGACGACGGGGCGCGCGCTCTTCTACGCCAGCGTCCTGCTCCGGATGAAAAGCGACGGAATGCTGGCCGACGACGACGAGGACGAGGAGCCCGAGCCGGAGCCGTGGGAGGTCGCGATGGAGGGCGGCGCGCCCGACCCCGCCGACGGCGGCTTCGATCCGATCGACGAATTAGAGGCCGAGATGGACCGCCGGCTCGACCGGAAGAACACCCGGGGCTCCCCGGAGACGCTCGACGAGCTGGTCCGGGAGCTCCGCGAGGCCGAGCGCGGCTCGTGGTGGAAGGACTCCCGCGAGTACGACACCTCGGAGTCGCCGCACGGTCACGCCCGCGGCACGCAGACGCTCGACTACCACGCCGGCGACGAGTTCCGCCAGGACGGGGAGCCGACCGCGGGCGAGGCGACCGACCGCACCCACGACGAGGACATCGAGGAGGTGATCGTGGAGATCGACAACGTCCTCCGGACCCACTTCGACCGCGGGCGCACGGAGGTGTTGTTCGCGGAGATAGAGACCGCCGGCGGTCGCCCGTTCATGACGTACCTCGCGCTGCTGTTCATGGCTCATCGGGGATCAGTCCGGCTCCAGCAGGACGACCTGTTCGGCGACCTGTGGGTGAAGGACCCGTCGGCGATGACCGGGGAGTCGGAAGCGATCGCGGACTGAGTCGATCGCGGACCGCGTCGGTCCGCCGGGACAGGTCGGAATTTTCATATCTGTTCCGAAACACGAACGGATAGTGATCGAGTTCGCCACGAACGACCCCGCGCTCACCGTCGTCGTCGCCGCGCTGTGGATCGCGTTGGTGCTGTACGGGTTCTCGGCGGTGTGGTGGCTGTTCGAGTCCGTGGTGCTCGCTCGGGGCGGCCGCGTCGACCCCGAGGACGTGGAGTGGGGGTACGACGACGTGCAGGTCCGGATCCTCACCATCGACTCGCAGGCGGTCGTACAGGCGACGGTGGATTCGGTACCGGACGGGCTCGAGGACGTGCGCGTGATCGCGGAGGCGCCGATGGAGATCGATGGGGCCTCGGTCCACGTCGTCCCCGGGTCGTTCGAGTGCGAGGCGACGAACAAGGGTCGGGCAGTCGAGTGGGCGCGACGCAACGTCCCCTGCCACCGCGAGTACGTGCTCTACCTCGACGAGGACACGATCATGGCGGGGTTCGAGGGACTGCCCGACGCCGACATGGTGCAGTTCACGGAGAAACCGCTGTACACGGGCTCGCGGATCGCGTACCTCAGCGAGGTGTTCCGGGTCGGCTACCAGTACGAGCAGTTCGCGTTCCACAGGCTCCGATACCCGCTGTACGCGTGGGGTGGGGGGGTCGCGATCCGGCACTCGCTGGAGGACGAGATCACGTGGGACACGGCGACGATCACCGAGGACACGAACTTCATCTGGCGGGCCGCGGACCAGGCGGGCGTCTCCTTCGCCGTGCTCGACGTGCGGTTCCGCAATCAGGCGCCGCCGTCGCTGCGCGCGATGGCGAAGCAGCGCCGGCGCTGGATCTCCGGGACCCGCGCCGACGGCCACCTGCTCCCGCTCGCGTACCGACCGATGTACTACACCCGGATCGTCGCGTGGGCGTTCTCGCCGCTCGTCCCGCTGTTGGCGGTCGCGTCGCTCCTCCTGCCGGGCACCGCGCCGGGTGCGGGGTGGTACCGGACCGCGTCGCTGACGCTGTTCGGGATCCTGTTCGTCTACACGCTGGTCGGCGCCGCCAGCTACGACAAACACCCGCTCACGTGGCCGCTGTACCTCCTCCTCACGCCGGTGGCCTTTTTCGCCCACTCGATCGGTGCGATCTGGGGAGTCGTCAGTCCCGTGACGGCCTTCGAGGTGACCGAGAAGGTGACGCCGGACGTGATCGAAGACGTTCACGAGTCGATGGGGCCGGGGTTCCTCCACGAGCACGACGGCTCCGAGCGGCTGACCGACGAATCCGACGACGAGTTCGTCTTCGACGTGTTCGACGACTGATAGGCGTTCGACGACTGGTGTATATTCGGCGTCAGATCGACGGTGAGTATCTCTGTAGCTCCAGCCGCTCGGCGATACGTGATCGACTCCTCTGCGATGAACACCTTTCAAAGCCCCAGCCGCGACGACTCGCGCGACTCGTTGTCGTTCGAAAGGCGCTCCGCGCCTTTCGTGATGACGAAACGGCTTCGCCGTTTCGAACCACGCTCCTCAGTCGCTCGTTTCACTCGCTCTTGCGGTGCTTACGTCGTCGTGCTTCGTCGACGCGGCAGCGAGGCGCAAAGCGCCTCTGGAAGCCGGCGGCGTTGCCGCCGGCGACTGCCCCTTTGAGTCCCACCCGACCGCAACCTCACACCTCCCCAGCCTCGCGGTTCGCGCTCTCCGAGCGCTCACCGCGTCCCTCGCGCGGTGCTGACTCGCGCCCAGAGGGCGCTCGCAGGCACGCGCCACCGCACGGCAGACCTATTTATAAGTACTCTCCCAGCAGCGGCTCGACGCGCTCGCGGGTCTCTTCCGGGATCGCCTCGGTGGGCGTGTTGACGGTGCCTTCGAGGGAGGTGTGCGCCTCGCACTCGAGGTCATCCGGAAGCGCTCGCACGGCCTCCTCGACGGCGGCCTTGATCGCTTTCTGATTCTGCTCGGCGTTTTCGAGGACTTCTTCGAGCGTCACCTCGCTGTCCGCCTTCCAGACGTCGTAGTCGGTGACGCCGGCGATCGTCGCGTACGCGATCTCGGCCTCGCGGGCGAGCTTCGCCTCCGGGATCGCAGTCATGCCGACGAGGTCCCACCCTTGGCTCTTATAAAACTCCGACTCCGCGCGCGTCGAGTACTGGGGCCCCTCGATGCAGACGTAGGTGCCGCCCTTCACGACGTTCGTGTCGGCGGGTGCGGACGACTCGGCGGCCTCGGTGAGGTGCTCGACCAGTTCGGGGCTGTACGGGTCCGCGAACGGCTGGTGGACGACGACGCCGTCGCCGTAGAAAGAGAGGTCGCGGTGCTTGGTCCGGTCGTAGATCTGGTCGGGGACGACGAGGGTGCCGGGCTCCAGTTCCTCCTTCAGACTGCCGACCGCGTTCGACGCGAAGACGTGGGTGACGCCCGCCTTTTTGAGGGCGTACATGTTCGCGCGGTACGGGAGGTCGGTGGGCGAAACGCCGTGGTCCGAGCCGTGTCGGGGGAGGAACGCGACCTCCGTCCCGGTGTCCGCGAACTCGCCGATCGTGATCGCGTCGCTCGGCTCGCCGTAGGGCGTGTCGTACTCGACCTCGCGCACGTCGTTGAGGGGCAGCGCCTCGTAGATACCGCTGCCGCCGATGAAGCCGATGGTGCTCATACGCGGACTGCGTCCGCCCGCTACTTATACGGACTGAAAAGGGGACTACAGCAGCCACCGCACCGCCGCCAGCGCGAGCGCGCTCACGACGAGCAGGTGGACGAGGACGGCGCCGACGGCGGCCCCACCGACCTCGCGCATCTCGCGGAGCCGGATCGAGAGCCCGAGGCCGACGAACGCCAGCGTGAACAGCGCGTCCGAGACGCGCCCGATCGACTCCAGCGCGGCCGGCGAGAGGAGCCCGCTGTTCGCGACCGCGGCGACCACGAGGAAGCCGAGCAGGAACTTCGGGAACTCCGCCCACAGCCGGCGCACGCCGGGGTCCGTCGCCGACCGGGCGGCGTACGCGAGCGAGTAGGCGACCGCGACGCCCCCCAGAAGGGAGTTGCGCGCGAGCTTCGTCACGGTCGCCCACTGGCCCGCCTCCGGCGAGTGCGCGAATCCCGCGGCCGCGACGGGGCCGGTCGAGAACATGCTCACGCCGGCCCAGACGCCGAACTGCCGGCCGGTGAGCCCGAGCCACTCGCCGGCGATCGGGAACGCGACGAGCGTGACGGCGTCGAAGAGGAGGACGGTCGCCGCCGCGAACGTGATCGCCGACCCGCGAGCGTCGAGCACGCGCCCGATCGCGACGACCGCGGAGACGCCGCAGATGCTCGCGCCCGCGGCGAGCAGCGAGGGGGTCTTCCCCTCGAGCCGGAACAGTCCTCGGGCGATCAGCTCCGCGAGCAGGAGCCCGCCGGCGACCGCCGCGACGACCAGTCCGAGCACGATCGGCCCCGCAGCGAGGAACTCCTCGACCACGACCGCCGCGCCGAGCAGGACGATCCCGGTCTCCAAGAACAGCTTGTCGACGCCGACGCCGGGCTCGGCCGCGTCGGGCGTGCCGACGGTGTTGCCGACGAGCGCGCCGACCGCGACGGCGACGACGAGGGGCTGGAGCCCGCCGACCGCGCCCGCGACGAGGTGCGAGAGGAGCGCACCGACGGTCAGCAGCGCGAGGCCGGGGAGGTACGGCCGAGCGGCGGCGACGGGACGCATCAGAAGAGACCCACGGCCTGCGCCCCGGCGTGGGCGGCGACGACCCCCAGCCCGAGCGCGAGCGCCTGCCAGCCGCGGTCGAGCGCGACCCACCGGTCGGCGAGCGGGGAGCCGGCCTCGTCGGCGGCTTCCCGGCCGCCCCGTCCGTCTGCGGCGTCCGATACCATGTGTGGGGGTCACCGCGCTCGCTACTTATAAGGACTGAATCGGGGAGTTTCGGGAGCGAAGCGCGTCGAACGGTGCCCGGCACCGGGAGGGCGACCGAAAGAGGCACGTCGCGGGGCGGCGTCGTGTCCACGATCGATGCCCACCACCCAGATCAAAGACGCCGTCCACGGCTACGTCGAGCTGCCGGACGCGCTCGTCGAGGGCGTCGTCGACACCCGACCGTTCCAGCGGCTTCGGTACGTCCGACAGCTTTCGGCCACGCACCTCGTGTATCCGGGCGCGAACCACACCCGCTTCGAGCACTCGCTCGGCGTCTATCACCTCGGCCGCACCGTCTTCGAAAACCTCCGCCAACAGTCCTATTTCGCGCGCGACGCGACGACCGACGAACTGGAGGAGATCCAGCGCACGCTGGAGTGCGCTTGCCTGCTCCACGACGTGGGCCACCCGCCCTTCTCGCACCTCTCCGAGGGGTTCCTCGACGAGGGGATCCTCCGGGAGCGCGTCGCGGAGACCGGGCTGGTCGACGCCTTCGACGAGGCCGGCGTCGGCGGCGCCCCGCTCCGCTCGGCGAACCCGCACGAGCTGCTCGGCTGCGTGATCGTCGTCGAGGAGTACGGCGACGCCCTCCGCGATTTCGACGTGGACCCATTCGAGGTGTGCGCGTACGTGCTCGGCTACAGCCTCGCGTACGAGCGCGGCGAGCCGTGGCAGTACGGGGTCGGCGCCCAGCTGCTCCACTCCCCCATCGACGTGGACCGGCTCGACTACATCACCCGCGATAACTACATGACCGGCGCGGGCGTGCTGAGCTTCGACGTCGAGCGCATGGTCGACGCCTACACCGCCCACCCCGAGGAGGGGCTGGCGCTCTCGGAGAAGGCGCTGTCGACCATCGGCAACTACCTCGAGGGGCGGATCGCGCTGTACATGTGGGTCACCCAACACCACAAGTCGGTGTACGCGAACCGGCTCCTGCAGGCGATGCTCGGCGAGTACGAGGCCGAGACGGGCGAGAGCCCGGTCACGGTCGACGGTATCTTAGACCGGGAGCTCGACGACAACGGGGTGCTCGAGCGCCTCCGGGTCGCCGCACGCGAGAACCCCGACTCGACGCTGGCGTCGATGTACGACCGCTTCCGCGGGCGGCGCTTCCCGGCCACCTGCTGGAAACACCGGATCGCGCTGGCGGACCGGATCGGCAGCGATCTCGACGGCGGAGAGGGCGGGAACGGCGAGGACCGTGGAGAGGGCGGGAACGGCGAGGACCGTGGAGAGGGCGGGAACGGCGAGGACGGCGGAGAGGGTGAGGACGCCGGAGGCGGACGCGCCCCCGACCTCGACGAGTTCACGGCGTGGCTCACCGAGGGAGACGACCGGTTGGAGTCCCTCCTCGCGGACGCCCTCGACGTGCCGGCGCACGAGGTGTGGATCGACCGCTCCTACGTCCCCGCCTACGACCCGGACGAGCTGGAGGACATCCCCATCGCGTACGGCGGGACGACGCGCTCCGTCGGCGACTGGGGGCTGTACGGCGACCGCGCCTTCGACGTGCCGATCCCCTTCGTGTTCGTCCCCGACGGGACGAAGCGGCGAGCGATCCGCGTGCTCAGGGAGGCGTTCGAGCGAGAGGTCGGGGAGAAGCAGCGGACGTAGCTCCGAGCAACGGGGACGGTCGTCGCCCGGATCAGTCGTTAGTCGCGTCAGTCGTCGGCTTCGGCGGGGACCCGGTCGTCCGAGTCGTCGTCCTCGGCCTCCGCGTCCTCGTCGTCGATCCGCGGGAAGTTCTCGATCGTCGCCTCGCGGAAGGCGCCCTCGTCGAACTCGTGGTCCTCGTCGAAGAAGTCGAGGACCGTCTGCACGTCGGTCATCGCGTTCTTCAGCGCGGTCGAGGCGCCCGGCGAGGGCGTGATGTTGAACAGGACACCGTCGCCGGTGATCTTCGCCTCGCCCATGTCGAGCTCCTTCGTCTCCGTGTTGACGATCTGCGGGCGCACGCCGCCGTACCCCTTCGCGCGCTCGATGTCGTCGACATCGACGCTCGGCACGACCTTCTGGACGTCCGGGAGGAACGCGCGCTTACCGACCTCGGGGATGTCGTACACGAGGTTGCGCACGACGTACGGGAACAGGATGCGGTCCGAGAGGATGTTGACGTAGCTCAGGATCGACGCCGGGGAGAAGCCGAACACGTCGGCGAAGTCGCCCACGGTGGAGAGCCGGCCGCGTTCGAGCGCCGGGACGAGCTTCGCGGTGGGACCGAAGCGGGTGACGCCTTGGTCGTGGACGTCGGCGTCGCCGTGGACCGCCGCGAACGGGAGCTTCTTCATCTGGAGCGTGTACACCTTCCCGTTCAGCAGGTCGTCGGCGAGGAAGAAGCTCCCCGCGACCGGCAGCAGCGACATGTGCTCGCCGTACCCCATCTCCTTCGCGAACTGGAGGCTGTGGGAACCGGCGGCGACGACGACCGCGTCGGCTTCGAAGTCGCCGTCGTCGGTCTCGACGGTGAACCCGTCGCGGCCCTCGTCGACGTCCTCGACTTCGGTGCCGAGGTGGACGCCGACGCCCTCCTCCTCGCGGGCGGCGTCCACGAACGACTTCGCGACCGCGCCGTAGTCGACGACGTAGCCGTCGGGCGTCTGGAGCGCCTTGAGCTCCGTGGACGGGTCGCGGCCCTCGACGACCTTCGGCTCTAAGTCTTCGATCTCCTCGCGGCCGATCTCGCGCAGCTTCGGGAAGAGGTCGCCGAACCCGTTGTCGTGGTAGCGCTCCTCCAGCTTGGCGACCTCCTCGTCGCCGACGCCGAGCACCATCTTGCTGCGCTTGCTGTGCATCTCGCGATCCGGGTCCGTCCCTTCGAGGTAGCCCGCGAGCAGCTCCGCGCCCTCCTTGACCTCCTCGGCCTTCTCGAGGGTGTAGTTCGTCTCGATGTCGCCGAAGTGCAGCGTCTGGGAGTTGTTCGTCCGGTGGGAGTTGATCGCCGCGATCTCCCGCTCCTTCTCGATCAGCGTCACGTCGTCGACGTCGGTGAACTTCGCCACCGTGTACAGAAGCGACGCCCCGCTGATTCCCCCGCCGACGATAATCAGGTCAGTGTTCTCGGACATGCGTGGTGAAAGCTCTCACTCACCGAAACGGACTCGGCCGTTAACGTTCTTGCTATCTCTCGCCGCTGATCGGCCGGGAGAGGACCTACAGTCGTCGTTTTTGAGGTTCGACGTTCGTCGAACCCTCGCGGGAGATCGGGATGACTACCTCTCGTCCCGAACCGCCCGATACCGCTCGTGAAATCGGTCGAACAGCGCGCGGCCCGTCTCGGTTCGAAGGCGGGGTTCGGTCGTCGCGAAGAACTCGTCGAGGTCGTCGTACTCGCGGAACGCCTCCGGGTCGCCGTCGGCGGGATCGTACCGGTCGCCGCGCTCGTAGAGCACCGCCTGCAGACAGACGTCGAGGAGGTCGCACTCCTTGACGAGCACCGCCTCCGGCGACTCGCGGGCCTCGTACGCCTCCCACGCGTCGCGGACGCGGTCCGGGAGCGGCCCGGCGAGGTCTTCCATCGCCTCGCGCTCGGCGTCCTCCTTGGCGTCCGGATCCACCGTCTCAGCGGTCGAGTCGGCACGCGTCGCGGGGTCGCCGGTCTCGGCCTCCGCCACGTCGTGGACCACGGCGAGTCGGAGCGCGCGGTCGAGGTCGACGCCGGGCAGGTCCTCGCGGAACCGGTCGCCGAGCGCGAGGACGAGATACGCGACGCCCCACGCGTGCGCGGCGACCGACTCGGGGGCGTCGACGCCGCGGAGCTGCCACCCCGTGCGCCGCTCGTCTTTCAGGGCGTAGGCGTCGAGGAGGGCGTCGAGGGCCGGATCAGCCTCGGATTCGTCTGCCGTCATCCCGAACCGCTACTCGGCGAGCGTCCAGGCATTCTCGCCGGCGCGGTCGGCCACGTCGCGGCGGACCATCTCGTCGAGCACCTCGTCGAGGCGGCCGGCCTGGGCGACCTCCATCTCGATGCGGCCGATGCCGTGGTACTCGTCGAGGTAGTGGCGAACGTCCTCCCGGTCGAAGACGGTCTCGTCGGCGCGCTCCATCGCGCCCTCGGTGAGGTCGATCATGTCTTCGAGGAAGTTCCACGGGTAGACGACCCACGTCCACTGTTCGAGTCGCTCGCCGACGAAGTCGGGCTGGAACTCGGAGGTGCCGAGCAGCTGGAGGGTGGCGGTCCGGACCTCGCCGGCGTCCCGGTCGTCGACGTACTCCTCGGCGCGGCGGATCGAGCCGCCGGTGTCCGCGATGTCGTCGATGATCAGGACGTCTTTCCCCTCGACGCTCCCCTCCGGCATCGGGTACCGGATCTGAGGCTCGTCGCTCTTCTCGGCGGCGCCGACGTAGTGCTCCATCTTCAGGCTCGTGAGGTCGTTGAGCCCGAGGAAGTCGCAGATGCACCGCCCCGCGAACCAGCCGCCACGGGCGAGCGCGACGACCACGTCCGGCTCGAAGTCGGCGCGCTTCACCTCGTTCGAGACGTTGCGGCAGAGCCCGTAGATGTACTCCCAGTTGGTGAGGGTGCAGTCGAAGTCGTCCGGGAGATCGCTCATACGACCGCTTCTCCCACCCGCGCGCTGATAAGGGTTTAGCAACGGTCGTCGAAGGCGACGACCGGAGCGAGAATTCTCATTTAACCCACGGTAAACACTGCGGTGGCGCGCGCCTCCGAGCGCCCGCAGGGCGCGAGGAGTACGCGCGAGGGACGCGGTGAGCGCTCGAAGAGCGCGAACCGCGAGGCTGGGGAGGTGCGAGGCTGCGGTTGCGGTGCGGTCGGGTGGGACTCAAAGGGGCAGTCGGGAGGACGAAGCACGGCGATACAAGGACCGCAGGGAAGGAGCGGAGCGACTGACCGAGGACCGCAGCGAGCCGCGCGAGTCCTCCCGACTGGGGCTTTGGAAGTGTCCACCGCCGGTCCGTGCTCAACCGTTTATAAGCAAGCGGCTGGGGCGTTGGAGGTGTTCGCCGTCGACCTATCACTAACCATTTATAAACGGGCGGCTGGAGCGTTGGAGGTGTTCGCAGCGTCACCGATGGTGACGACGAGAAGCGGAGAGGCACGAAGAGGAGTTCCTGAATCTGCGCCAGTTCGACACAAATCCGCATCGTATCGGTCCCGACACGATTTAGGTGGCCGACTCACAACGAACCGGTAATGAGCACTCAGGCCGCGACGGAGGAGCGGACGGTCGTGATCGGGCTGGAGGTCCACGTCCAGCTCGAGACCGACACGAAGATCTTCTGCGGCTGTTCGACGGAACCCGCCGACGAGGAGGAGCCGAACACGCGCACGTGCCCGACCTGCCTCGGGCTCCCGGGCGCGCTGCCGGTCCTCAACGAGGGCGCCGTCGAGGCCGCGGTGAAGATCGGCAAGGCGATCGACGCCGACATCCCCGAGACGACCACGTTCCACCGGAAGAACTACTACTACCCCGACCTGCCGAAGAATTTCCAGCTCACCCAGTACGACGCCCCGATCTGCCAGTCCGGGGAACTCGAAGTGCGCGTCGACGACGAGGCCCGGACCATCGGGATCACCCGCGCGCACCTCGAAGAGGACCCCGGCAGCCTCCAGCACGCCGGCGGCTCCATCGAGTCGGCGACACACACGCTCGTGAACTACAACCGCGCCGGGACGCCCCTGATGGAGATCGTCACCGAGCCGGACTTCCGGTCGCCGGCCGAGACGCGGGCCTTCTTGGCGAAACTCGAAGAAGTCCTCGAATATCTCGGCGTCTTCGACCCGACCCGCGACGGGAGCCTGCGCGTCGACGCCAACGTCTCCTTAGTCCCCGAGAGCGAGGTCGCCGACGACGGGACGATCACGGACGACGCGCTCGCGGACGTGAACCGCGCGGAGGTGAAGAACATCTCCAGTCACAAGGGCGCCGAGCAGGCGCTCGCGTACGAGGTCACCCGACAGGAGAACGTGCTCCGGCGCGGCCGCGAGATCGAACAGGAGACCCGCCACTGGGACGAGGCACGCGGCGTCACCGTCTCGATGCGCTCGAAGGAGGCCGAAAAGGACTACCGCTACTTCCGGGAGGCCGACCTCCCCGCGCTGGAGGTGTCGGACTGGAAGGCGCGGATTCCGATCCCGGAGCTGCCCGACGCCCGCCGGGAGCGCTTCCGCGAGGAGTACGGGCTCGACCGCGAGTCGGCCTCGAAGCTCACCTCGACGAAGGCAGTCGCCGACTTCTTCGAGGACGTGGCCGAGTCGTTCGACCCCGACCTCGCCGCGACCTGGGTCGCCGACAACCTGCTCGGCGAGCTCAACTACCGCGAGATGTCGATTACGGACGTCGAGGACCGCCTCGACGAGTTCAAACGCCTGATAGAACTCGTGGCCGACGAGGAGCTAACGGTGAAAAACGCCGAGGAGGTCGTCCTCCGCGAGATGCTCGACGAGGGTGAGGACCCCGACACCGTCATCGAGCGCGAGGGGCTCGGCGTCGCCGACTCCGGCGAGGTCGAGGCCGCCGTCGCGACCGCCATCGACGACAACCCCGACGCCGTGAGCGACTACCACGACGGCGACGAGGGCGCGATCAACTTCCTCGTCGGACAGGTGATGCAGGCGACGGGCGGGAGCGCCGACCCCGGCGAGGTGAACGGCCTGCTCCGCGAGGAGCTAGACGGGTAACTTCCGTGACCGCTCTCAGCGAGGCCGCGAACCGATGAACGTCACCGTCGAGGTCGTCGGCGAGGGAACCGACGAGTACGATCTCCCCAACGACGCCACCTACGCCGACCTGATCCGCGAGGCCGGCTACCACCCGCAGGAGGCGTCCGCGCTGGTCGACGGGTCGCCGGTCCCGGGCGACCGCGTCGTCGACGCCGAGTCGGTGAAGCTGCTTAGACTTATAAAGGGCGGGGCGACGGACGGAAGTGCGTGAGCGGGGACCGCGACCGACCCGACCCGCCCGATAATATCGAGGTCGAGCCCGCGGCGACGCGCGACCGCCTCGGTATGCTCCGCGTGCTCGACGCCGCCATGCTTGAGACCGACGACGAGAGCGTCGACGCCGCGATCGACGCTGACGACGCTCTCGTCGCCCGGTTTAAAAGGACGGACGCGGTCGTCGGCGCGCTGATCGCGACGCGTCCCGAACCGGAGCGACTCCACGTCGACGCCGTCGCGGTCAGACGCGCGCGTCGCGGGAAGGAAATCGGCTCCATGCTCGTCGCCGAGGTGGTGCGGCAGGCGGAACGCGATCCCGAGACCGAACTCGTGACCGCCGAGTTCGACCCGAAACTGGAGGACTTTTATACCGATCTCGGCTTCGACGCGGTTCCGGCGACAGACGCTGATAAGCCCGACCGATTGCGGGGCCGTCGTCAGGTCAACGCTGAGGGCGACTGCGAGAACCCCGACAACCGGCGCGATTGAGGACGCGATCGGTCCCTTATAAACGCCGTCTCGAATCAGGCGCGAACGACGAGCACGGAGAGGTCGGAGAAGGCGCTGTCGCCCGGGTCGTCGCCGCCGGCGCCGGTGTCCGGGGCCGTCCCGCCCCCGCCGTCGGCGAGCGTCCCGAGATCGGTCCGCGTGATCTGCTCGTCGGGATGGGTCAGCCGCTCGCAGACGAGGGCGTCGAGGCACCGATCCGCGCCCGCTTCGACGAGTTCGGCCGCGAGGTCCTCGGGCATCCAGTCGTACGGCCGAGGGATCACGATCAGGTTCCGGTCGCCGACGGCTCGGCCGAGACGCGCGAGGGCGGGCGAGACGTCGCCCCTGACGTGCAACGTCTCGAAGACCGACTCCTCCATCGGCGTGCGCGCGCGGCTCGCGGCGACCTGCACCGAGGAGATTCCGGGGACGACCGCGACCGGCGCGTCGACCGCGGCCTCGACCTTCCCGAGGAACTGGTAGCCGGAGTGGTTCGGATCGCCCATCAGCACCGCGACGCCGCGGGCGCCGTCGGCGACGCGGGCGGCGAACCGCCCGAGCGCCTCGGGTTCGTCGCGGTAGCCGCAGGTGATCAGCTCCGCGTCCGTCTCGCTCGCGACGAAGTCGACGACCGTCTCGAAGCCGACGACGACGTCGGCCTCGTCGAGCAGCCGACCCGCGCGCCGCGTCAGCAGCTCGGTGTTCCCCGGACCGATGCCGACGGCGTGGACGAGATCATCGTCACCCGAGCCCGACCGCGGCGGCTCCGGCGCCGCGCTCGCCGCCTCGGCCGGGCGGTCCGGGAGATCCGGGACCTCCGGCGCGTCCGCCCCGTCGCCCGTCACAGCTCGACCGCCCCGTCGCGGGCGTCGCTGGCGACGTGGACCAGCTCGTTCGTCAGTCCGGCCGCGAGACCGCTGCCGCCGCGGCGGCCGACGTTCGTCACCGCGGGCACGCCGTGCTCGGCACAGACCTTCCGAATTCGCTCGCGCGAGTCGGCGGCTTTCACGAAGCCGACGGGGGTCGCGACGACGACCGCCGGCCAAGTCCCGTCCTCGATGCAGTCCGCCAGCGCGAGCGCCGCGGTCGGCGCGTTCCCGATCACGGCGATCGCGCCGTCGTAGGCCCCCTCGCGGTCGAGTTCGAGCACGGCCGCCGCGGTGCGCGTCATCCCGGTCTCGGCGGCCAACTCGGCGCCGTTACCGATCGCCTTCCGCACCGCGCAGTCGTGGCCGCGGCCGGTGATCCCGGACTTCACCATCGTGATGTCCGTCACGATCGGCCGCTCGTTGAGCACCGCGCGCGCGCCAGCGCGAACCGGCTCGCTCTCGTCGCCGCCGGTGAACCGGACGAGGTGCTGGAACTCGGGGTCGCCGGTGGCGTGGACTGACTTCGCGCGCAGGCGGTCCGCGAGCGTCTCCTGCGGAACGATCTCGTGGACGCGGTCCATGCTGGTCTCGGCGATGTCCATCGCCGCCTCGGTCGTCGCGCCGAGGTCGGCGTACGCCTCGCCGTCCGGGTCGTCGTCATCCGTCGTCGTATCGTCGGTCGTCGTCGCGTCGTCGTCCGTCGTCGTGTCGGGTGTGTCGTTCATGTGTTTGGTGGTGATCGAACCTACTCGCCGGCTCCCGGCCGCCCCGCGAGCGCGTCCTCCTCGTCCTCGCCCCGCGACTCGCGCTCTTCGATCGCTCCCTCGGCGCGGAGGCTCAGGTCGCGCAGCCGTTCCCTCGTCTCCGAATCGGCGTCCCAGAGGCCGCGGTCGATCGCCTCCAGCAGCGTGTCGGTGATCGAGTCGAGCGCCCACGGGTTCACGTCGGAGAGCCACTCGCGGCGGTCCTCGTCGAAGGCGTACTCGTCCGCGACGGCCTCCCAGAGGGTGTCGCTCACGACGCCGGTGGTGGCGTCCCAGCCGAGGACCACGTCGACCGTCGTGGAGAGGTCGCCGGCGCCCTTGTAGCCGTGCTCCTCCATCGAGTCGAGCCAGCGGGGGTTCAGGACGCGCGAGCGCATCGCCTTCCGGACCTTCTCCTCGTTGGTGTACACGCGCACGTCGTCGGGGTCCGAGGAGTCGCCGACGTAGGAGGCGGGCTCGGCGCCCGCGTGCTCCGTGACCGCGGTGATGAACCCGCCGTGAAACGCGTACCAGTCGGAGGAGTCGAACTCGTCCTGCTCGTCGGTGTCCTCGATCTTCACGGTCGCCTCGACGTTCGAGAGCCGGCGCTCGAACGCATCGTGCGCCTCGCTCACGCGGCCGCGCTTCCCGAGCGCGTACCCGCCCCACTGGGTGTACACCGCCGCGAGGTCCGACCGGTCCTCCCACTCGCCCTCGTCGACCGCCTTGTTCGTGCCGGCGCCGTAGCCGCCGGGCGTCGTCGTGAACACCCGGTGACGGGCGGCCGACTCGGGGTCGTCGACTCCGGCCTCGGCCAGCTCCTCGGCCTCCTCCTCGACGTGTTTCTTGACGTAGTTGCGGTCGTGCGGCTCGTCCAACTCGACCACGGCGTCGACCGCGTCGTGGATCGCTCCCGCCGCCGCGGGGAACGCGTCCCGGAAGAGCCCGGAGACGCGCGTGGTCACGTCGATCCGCGGGCGGCCGAGTTCGTTCAGCGGGATCGGCTCCACGTCCTCGACGCGGCCGGCGTCGGACCACACCGGCTCGACGCCCATCAGCGCGAGCACCTGCGCGACGGTCTCTCCCCGCGTCCGGACGGTAGGGGTGCCCCACGCGACGACGCCGACCTCCTCGGGGTACTCGCCCTCGTCATCCACGTGACGGTCCAATATCCCCTCGGCGACCTCCCTGCCCACGTCCCACGCGGCGCGGGCGGGCACCTTCCGCGGGTCGAGCGTGTAGAAGTTCCGCCCCGAGGGGAGCAGGTCGACCCCGCCGCGGGTGGGCGCGCCGCTGCCGCCCGGCGGGACGTACTCGCCCGCGAGCGCGTCGGCGACGTTGCCGACCTCGGCGCGGGCGCCGCCCACGCGCGGAGCGGCCTCCTCGCAGACGTAGCGGAGCGCCTCCCGGAGGTCGTCGTGGGCGCCGGATACCGCCCGGCCGTCGCCGAGGGTGTCGACGTCGACGACGAGGAGGTTCATGTTGACCTCGTCGTCGGGGTCGGCCTCGCGCTCCGAGGCCGGCACGTCGAACCCGTGTTCCGCGAGCGTCGCCACGAGGTCGCAGCTCACCTCGTGGACGCGGTCGGCCGCTTCCGAGTAGGTCATCCCGAGGGCCTCGTCGTAGGCGCCGGGCTCCTCGCGCAGCCGGTCGTAGTCGACGCCGAGGACGCCCGCGACCGACTCGCGGAGGCTCGGCGCGCCGGGGTTCTCCAGCCGGGTGAGCGCGACGAGGTACTCTACGAGCCGGTCGCCCGCGGGCGGCTCTCCGAGCGTGTGGAGGCCCATCCGGATCTGGGTGGTCTTCACGTCCGTCAGGTGCTCGTGGACCCGTTCGACGAGGTCGTCCACGTCCACCTCCTCGCCTGCGACCTCGCCCTTCGCGAGCGTCGACCCGGCTTCCTCGGGCCCGCGCACGTCGACCTTCTCGTCGATGTCGCCCGCGATCCCGAGCTCGACCGCCAGATCGAGGTCGTCGACCGCCTCGCGGATCCGGCGTTCGAGCCGCTCGCCGTCGTCGGGGCGGGCGGCGGTCGTCCCCGCCTCGCGGTACTGGTCGGCCAGCTCCTCAAGCTCCGCGAGGTCGTCGTAGGTGCCGGCGTTGGCCATCGGCGGGGTGAGGTGGTCGACGACCGCAGCGTACGACCGACGCTTCGCCTGCGTCCCCTCGCCGGGGTTGTTGATCACGTAGGGGTAGACGTTCGGGAGGTCGCCGATAAGCTGGTCCGGGGCGGACGACGAGTCCAGCCCGACGGTCTTCCCGGGGAGCCACTCCAGCGAGCCGTGAGTCCCCATGTGGACGACCGCGTCGGCGCCGAACGACTCGCGGAGCCAGCCGTAGAAGGCCACGTAGTCGTGCGGGGGCTGGAGGTCCGAGTCGTGGTACACCTTGCTCGGGTCCATCCCGAACCCGCGCGGGGGCTGGACCGTCACGAGGACGTTCCCGAACTCGACGCCCGGGATCGCGAAGGGGCGGTCGGGCGGGTCGCCCCACTCCGCGAGGACGGCCTCGCGGAAGTCGTCGTCGAGGGCCGCGAACCACTCGCGGTAGGCGCCGGGCGCGACGGTGTCGACGCTCAGCTCGCGGACGTCCTCCGGCGCGACCCATCGGTCGTCGAGGGTGAGCTGCGAGGTGAGCGCGTCGATGAGCGCCTCGCCGTCGGCTGGGGGTCCATTATGACCATTAGCCTCCCCGAGGTCGTACCCGCGCTCGTCCAGTTCCGAGAGGAGGTTCACGGTGCTCTCGGGCGTGTCCAGCCCGAACGCCGTGCCGATCCCGTCGTCGCTCGGCGGGTAGTTGTGGAGGACGACTGCCACGCGCGACTCGTCGTTCGGGAGGTGCCGGAGCCGCGCCCAGTTGACCGCCAGCGACGCGACGTGGTCGATCCGGTCGTCGATCGGGAAGTGCTGTTTCGGAGCCGATCCGATCCCTCTCTCGTCGTCCGTGCGCTCCTTCCCCGAGATGGGATGGGTGATTACGTTGCCGTCGAACTCCGGGAGCGCCACCGAGAGCGCCAGTTCGAACCCCATCACGCCCGTGTCGCTGGCCTCGTAGCGCGAGCGCGAGCGCATCGTCGTCACGGTCTGAAGCACGGGGACGCCGAGCCGATCGAGGAACACCTCCTCGGCGCTCTCGCCCTCGTCGCTCGCGTCGCGGCCGCGCTCGTCCATCGACAGCGCGAACATGAACGACGAGCACATCGCGTCGACGACCGGCTCGCCGTCGTCGTCGAGCAGCCACTCGTCGGTGACGCGCTCTGCGTCCCACCCCTCCTCGTCGCCCGCGGGGTCGCAGAACACCGGGAGCGCGTCGACGCCGCGCTCCTCTAACGCGCGCACCTGCGCGTCGACGTAGCGGGTGTTCTCGTGAGTCCAGTGGGACGCGTAGAACCAGACGCCGACCGTCGGCGTCTCCGGGTCGAACGTCGCGACCAGCTCCTCGTAGCTCGCTCCCGGGTGGTCGGGGTGGTAGACGCCCTCCGACGGCAGCGCGACCGGGTCGTCGTGCTCGTAGCCGCCGGGGGGCGCCTCGTCGGCCGCGCCGTAGGCGTCGGCGAGGTACCGGAGGAGGTTCGCGAGGTTGGCGGTGCCGCCGCGCTCCAGGTACTCGCGGGCCCGCGTCGCGAGCTCGGCGTCGGCCGTCGTGTCCTCGGCGGCGAACGCGTCCCCGGTCGCCTTCACGACGACCGGGACGCCCGCCTCGCGGAGCCGTTCCGTCGCGCGCTCGTACCCCGGCATGCTGTCGGTGCCGCCGTGGAGCCACAGCACGACCGCCGCGGCGTCCGCCGCCACAAGCTCCGACAGGAAGTCGTCCACGTCGGTCGGGTCGTCGAGGTCGCCCTTCGAGCGCGCGAGGAGGTCGACCTCCGTCTCGCCCGCCGCGGCGGCCGCGGACCCGAGCTCGTTCTCAGTCGCCGTGTAAAGTCCGATTGTCGTCATAACGTTTGTAAATCCTCGTTGTTGTAAGTCAACTGTGCTTGACAAAGGAAGCGACAAAAACCCACCGACCCCGACCGCCGGATTCGACGACGTGGTCGGACAGGCGGAGCTGAAGCGGGCGCTCGTGGCGGTCGGCAGCAACGACGACCTCTCCGGCGTGCTGGTCCGGGGCGAGAAGGGGACCGGCAAGTCCACGCTCGCCCGCGCGCTCGCGGCGGCCCTCCCCAAGCGCCGCGTCGTCGCCGACTGCCGGTACGGCTGTCCGCCCGGCGACCCGAGCCGGCAGTGTCCGGAGTGCCGCCGCCGAGCGACGCTCCCGGCCGCGACCCGGCCCGCGCCCTTCGTGACGCTGCCGCTGGGGGCGACCCGCGAGGCGGTCGTGGGATCGCTGTCGGTCGCGGACGCGCTCGACGGCGACGCCGAGTTCGATCCGGGGCTGCTGGCGCGCGCGAACCGGGGGGTCCTCTACGTGGACGAGGTGAACCTCCTCGACGACCACCTCGTCGACGTGGTGCTCGACGCGGCCGCGTCGGGCGTGAACGCGGTGGAGCGCGACGGCGTTTCGCTGACTCATCCCGCCGAGTTCACGCTGATCGGGACGATGAATCCGGAGGAGGGCGCCCTCAGGCCACAGCTCCGCGACCGGTTCGACCTCGCCGTCGACGTGACCGGCCTCGACGCGACCGAGGACCGGATGGCGGTTGTCGACCGGGCGCTCGGCCGCGACGCCGATGTCGGGGGCGACGAGGTCGGGGACGACAAGGGGGAGTCCGCCCTCAACGACCCCGCCGCGGCGGTCGCCGACGCCCGCGACCGTCTCCCCGACGTGATGCTCCCGGACTCGTTCGTCCGCGATCTGGTTGAGCTGTGCCGCGACGCCGGCGTCGACGGCCACCGGGCGGACATCGCGACCGCCCGGTGCGCCCGCACCCTCGCCGCGCTGGACGGGCGAACGCGGGTTATCGAGAGCGACCTGCGGGAGGCCGCGTCGTGGGCGCTCCCGCACCGCCTCCGCACTGACCCCTTCGAGGAGTCGACCGACGCCGACGAGCTGATCGACGACCACCTCGGCGACGACGGCGGACAGGGAGAAGGCGAGGACCGCGACGAGGCCGGAGCCGACGAGAGCGAATCCGGTGAAGGCGAATCCGAGAGGGGCGAAACCGAGCCCGAGGAAAGTCGAGGCGACGGCGAGGGCGACGAGGCCGACGAATCCGGCGACGGAACCGACGAGAAGGAGCGCCCGGCGGCCGGAGACGGTGATTCTGAACGAGAATCCCGTTCCGGCTCGGAACGGGGATCCGAATCCGGCTCGTCCGAGGCGGGGGAAGCCGGCGGTGACGACGGGGGGTCCGAGGAGAGCGGAGACGACGGCGAAAAGGGTGACGGCGAGGGCGCTACCGACGAGAGCGACGAGGGCGGCGACGGCGACGACGAGGCGACCCCGCTGGTTCCGGGCAGCGAGCGGGCCGGCGTCGGCGACGCGGTCGCGCCGGAGGTGAAAGCGCCAGACGACGAGACGACGACCGCGGGCGACGGGGTCGGTCGGGGGAGCGCCGCCCCCTCTCCGCGCGGGACCGGTCCGCGGGTCCGGACCGAGAGCGCGGCGCCGGACGACCGGATCGACGCGGGCGCCTCGGTCCGGGCGGCGGCCGAGAGAGGAGCACGGGCGGTCGAGGAGCGCGACCTCCGACGGTCCGTCCGCGCCGCCGACGCGGAGACGCTGGTGTGTTTCGCCGTCGACGCCTCCGCCTCGATGCGGGGGCCGATGCGGGCGGCGAAGGGCGCCGCGATCGACCTGCTCCGCGACGCCTACGAGCACCGCGACGCCGTCTCGCTGGTGGCGTTTGCCGGCGACGACGCCGCCGTCCTGCTCCCGCCGACCGACGACGTGGGACGGGCGGCGCGCCATTTAAAAGAGCTTCCGACGGGCGACCGCACGCCGCTGGCGGCGGGGGTGGAGACCGCGGCGGACGCGATCGCCCGCGCCGACGCCGACGTGTCGCTGGCGGTCGTCGTCACCGACGGCGGCGCCAACGGGGCGAAACGCCCCACTGCGGCCGTCCGGGAAGCGGGAAAGCGGCTCCGCGAGGTCGCCGACCGGACGCTGGTGGTCGATGCCGGCGAGGGTGAGGGCGTCGTGCCGACCCTCGTCGGCTCGACCGGGGGCGAGCGCGTGTCCCTGTCGGCGCTCTCTGCCGAGCGGGTCGACCGCGAGCTCGGCGGAGCAACGAAGGAACGGTCCGCGGAGCGGTAACTGGCCCCGCCGGCCTCACTCCTCGACGGGGAACGCGTCGTGAAGGTCGTGGTGGGTCTCTCCCAGCCCGTCGAGCAGGCCGTTGCCGAGAGTTGCGAGCCGGGCGAGGCTCCGCTCGGCGTCGCGGACGGCGACGAGCCGGCCGCGGACGTAGTCGGATTCGGGGTCGTCCGCGTCGAGCGCCGCCACCTCCTCCTCCAAGTCGACGAGCGCGGCGTCCAGGTGCCGGCGCAGTTCGTCGAGCGTTTCGGCGGTCGCGAGCCCCTCGATGGGGCCCTCGAGCTCGCCGTCCAGTTCCTTCTCGGCGTGTTCGCGCGCGGCGCGGTCGTCGGTGCCGAGGACGTTCATCAGGCCGAGTCGTAGGGCTTCGAGTTCGAGGCAGCTCATGTTATTGTAGCGTGTCGTGGACCAGATCGGAGACGATGCGCTCGCGGTCGAGATGCGAGGAGACGATGCGGTCCGCGTCGGCCTCGCCGACGCCGCCGTACCAGACGCCGTCGGGGTAGACGGCCACCATCGGGCCGTCGCCGCACTGGTCGAGACAGGAGGTCCGGGTGACGCGCGCGTCGCAGGCGTCGGAGTCCCGGACGGCCTGCCGGAGGCGCTCCAGTACCGCGGGCGACCCCGCGGCCGCGCAGGTCTGGTTCGTGCAGACCGCGACGTGGTGCGCGGGGGCGTCGTGGGCGTGCGGGTCGTCGTCGACGTTCTCGCGGTCGGCGTGGGCCGCGTCGTGGGTCAGCGCGCGGAGCATCGCCCGCGCGCCGCCCTCGTCGGCCTCGTAGCCGTCGAGCTCCACCTTGTACTTGCAGGTGTCACACGACATCTCGACGCTCCCGGTCCGGGCCTCCTGCCAGCGGTCCGAGAGCACGTCGAGCAGGCGCGGGTCGGTGCCGAGGGGCTCGCCCGGCGCCGCGGCGACGTAGGGGTACTCCTCGTCGAACGCCTCGGCGCCCTCCTTGATCCGGCCGGTGAGCACGCCGTCGCCGAGCATGTACGGGAGGACGACGACCGTGTCCGGCCGCTGCCGGGCGACCCGGTGGAGCGTCTCGTCCAGCGTCGGTTCGGTGACGCCGATGAACGTCGCGCGCACGTCCGCGAACTCTCGACCTTCGTACAGCAGCCGGGCGAGCTTGTGCACGTCCGCGTTGGCGTCCGGGTCCGAGGAGCCCCGGGCGCAGATCACGACCGCGACCTCGTCGTCCGCGCGGTCGACGCCCAGCTCGCGCTCGACGGCCGCGGCGCGGTCGTCGAGCAGGTCGAGCAGCGCCGGGTGAACCCCGAGGTGCGAGCCGTTCCGGATCTCCAGATCGGGGTGTTCGGCCCGGGCGCGCTTCACCGCGAGCGGCACGTCGTTTTTGACGTGACTCGCCGCGAACAGCGAGAGGTGGACGATCGACACGCGGGAGACGGTGCCCGCGAGGCCCGCGACCGCCTCGTCGATGGCCGGCGACGCGAGTTCGAGGAACGCGGCGTCGACGGGGACGCCAAGCCGCGACTCCAGGTCGGCCGCGAGCGACCGCACCTGCTCGTTCGACTTCTCGCGCCGGGAGCCGTGGCCGACGAGCAGCACCGCCTCGTCCGACAGCGACGAGGGGGTCGGGGCGGCGTCGCTGCTCACGACGGATCCCCCTCCTCGCGGTGTTCGACTTCGGTTCTGGTTCCGACTTCCTCGCGGACGCGCTCGATGCTCCGGAGGGTCTTCCGGCGTCGGAGAGGAGCGAACAGACCGGATTCCGCGCTCCCCTCGTACAGCCACTCGCCGAGCGCGGGGCCGGCGTCGTCGGCGACGCCGAACCAGTACCCGCCCGACGAGGACTCGTTCAGGTCCCCGTAGGGCGCGTCGACGGGCGCCGCGTCGAGGAACCCCCGAACCGTCGCGAGCAGCGCCTCGTCGTCGTGGACGATCGAGATACCCACCGCGTTCGGGTCCGACTTGTAACAGACCGTTCCGCAACCCTCGACGATCCCGCGGAGGAGCTGGCGGCGGTGGCCGGCGAGCGCCGAGAAGCGGTAGCCGCCGGAGGGATCACGGTCGGAATCGTCCCCGGCGGACTCGCCTCCGCCGGTCGGGAGCCCGAACGCGGCGGCCGCCCGACGGGCCGCGGGCGTCTCGGCCGCGACGACGAACTCGTCGCTCGTGCGAGTCACGTCTGTGTCGTGGGCGTAGGCCCGCTCCGTCACCTCGCGCTCGCGGTCGGCGTCGCGCGCGCCGAACAGCGCCGCGACCCGCTCGGCGGCCGGCGCGCCGCCGACCCGGACCCTGACCGCGTCGCCGTCGACCGCGCCGTCCGCGGCCACCCGTCCCCACAGGTACGCCGCCCCCGGCGACGCCGCGAGGAGGTCGTCCGGCGGCTCCGGCAGCGGGTCGTCCGTCCAGTCGTCGTCGGTCATTCGGTCTTCACCTCCCCTTCCTCTTCCCCGTCCCCCTCCGACAGTGCGACCGCGATCGCGTCGAGCGGGCACGCCGCGGCCGCCTGTCGAGCCTCCTCGATCCGGTCGTCCGCGAACGTCGCGGTCACACTTTCGTCGGTTCGCTCGACCGTCTCGGCGGCGTCGGGGTCGAACCCCGCGAGCCCGTCGTCGTCCTCCACGAACCGCGGGTCGCGGACGAGACACGCGAACACGCCGTCGCAGGCGTCGCGGTCGACCGTCACCGCGTAGCCGACCGGGTCGCTCGTCGCTGTGGTTGCGTCGCTCATCTCAGTAGTCGTACTTCGTCTCGTAGCCGCGCGGCGTGACCATCCGGTCGTCCCACACGTACGTCTCCTCGTTGCCGACGACGACGGTGGTCGTCATGTCCACGAGGTCGGTCTCGCCGTACGACTCCAGCTCGCCGAGCGTGGTGATCTCGACCTCCTCGTCGTCGCGGCCGGCGCCGTGGACGATGCCGACCGGGGTGTCGTCCGCGCGGTGCTCGCGGAGGATCTCGCAGGCCGTCTCCCAGTTCTCCCGGCGCTTGCGGCTCCACGGGTTGTAGATCGCGATCGTGAACCCCTCGCCGGCGACTGCGTGAAGGCGGGACTCGATCTCGTCCATGGGCGTCAGGTGATCGGAGAGCGACACCGACACGGAGTCGTTCACCAGCGGCGCGCCCAGCCGCGCGCCGCACGACTGCGCCGCGGGGACGCCGGGGACGACCTCGAAGTCGACCATCGAGGCGGTTCCGCCCTTCGACTCTAAGATCTCCAGTGCCAGTCCCGCCAGCGCGTACACGTTCGGGTCGCCGGAGCCGACGATCGCCACGTCGTTGCCGGCGAGCGCGCGGTCGATCGCCTCCTCCGTGCGGGACACCTCCCCGCACATCGGCGTGTCGTACAGCTCGTCCGCTGACTCGGTGATCTCGTCGGGGATGAGGTCGATGTAGGTGGTGTAGCCGACGATGTGCTCGGCGTCCGCCAGCGACGACTTCGCCCGCGCGGTCATGCCCTCCGCGTGGCCGGGGCCGAGCCCGACGGCGACCAGCCGGCCGGGGTCCGCGTCGAAGTCGTCGACGGTCGCCTCCACCTTCTCCTTCGTGTCGTCGGAGGCGCCGCCGCAGGCGCTCGAGGAGTCGCCGTCGGAGCCCCCCGACGCGGAGGCGCCGCACGCCGACGAGCCCGTGGAGCCCGCGTCGGCCTCAGCGGCCTCGGCGGCCGTTCCGCCGTCAGTCGTCGCCTCGTCGGCCGTCGCACCGCAGGCCGTCGTCCCCGTCTCAGTCTCCGAACTGTCCGTCTCGTCTGCCGTGCCGCCGCATGCGTCGCTCATTGGTGTGATATGTCTCAGAAGTCCTCCACGTCACGCCCGCCGCGCGGGGTGACGAGGTACGGTCGGTAGTCGTTGCGCCAGACCTCGGTCTCGTGGGTGCCGACGAGGATCGACGTGCCCATGCCGCCGACCTCCTCGTCGTGCTCGGTTGCCTCGCCGAGCGTCGTCAGGGTGTACGTCTCGCCGTCGACGTTGCGGCCGGCGTCGCCCCGGCCGGCGTCGTTGACGATGGCGACTGGCACGTCGTCGTGGCGCGCCTCGCGGATCGCGTCGATCGCGCGCTCGTAGTCGCGCCAGCAGTTGTACAGGACGATCACGAAGTCGGCGGCCGCCGCGGCGTGAAGCTTCTCCTCGATCTCCTCCCAGCCGCGCCACTTGTCCGACAGCGATATCGTACAGAAGTCGTTCGACAGCGGCGCGCCGAGCGTCGCCGCGAGGCTCAGCCCCGCCGTGACGCCGGGAACGATCTCGATCGGTACGTCCGTCGCTTCCTCCGCCTCGGCCATCGTGAACAGTAGGTCCGATTTGCCGTACACGTTCGGGTCGCCGCCCGAGACGTGGGCCACGTCCTGGCCGTCTCGGACGCGCTCGAACGCCTCGCGGGCCAGTTCGACCTGCTTACCCATCGACGACCGGACCAGCTCCTGGTCGGCCGCCTCCTGATCCGCCTCGGGCGGGAGCGTCCCGTTCTCGCGGAGGAACGCCTGATACAGGTTCGAGGCGATCACGCAGTCGGCCTCCTTGACGACGCGGCGGGCGCGCTCCGTCAACTCGTCCGGGAGCCCTGGACCGATGCCGACGACGTACAGCGTGCCGTACCCCTCGGGCGCCTCGCCGTCGGGGTCGCCGCCGGCGGCCGCGCGGGAGTCGGGGAGCGGCGCCCGGCCGGAGGTCGTCCCGTCGCCCGCCTCGCCGCTCATCGCCCCACCGCCACGGTGACGCTGTCCTCGTACCCGAGCTTCTCGACGACGAGTTCGTGGTCGCGGCCGCCGGCGATCGCCGACGCCTCGGAGACGCCGGGCCAGCCGATCAGCTCCTTCGAGCGCGACGGGGTCGGCCCCTCGTGCTCCTCCAGCGTCTCCTTCTCGAAGCTCACGACCCCGAGGCCCCGCTCCTCGGCCGCCGCCAGCAGGCCCGGCTCCTCCTCCTTGCGGGTGCCGGTGGCGACGAACTCCACGTCCTCCCAGTCGGCGTCGGCCTCGTCAAGCGCGCGCTCCCACGCGGCCTCGAACTGCTCGGCGTCGGCGCCCGAGACGCTGCCGGTTCCGAGCACGACGCCCTCGTCGGGCTCGCTGTTCCGTTTTAGTACCGTTACGTCGTCGCCGACGAGGACCGCCCGCGGGCCGTCGAGGCGCGCGACGGGGCCGAGCTCGTCGTCGAGGACGGCGAGGTTCGTCGCGACCGTCGAGTCGCCGTTGACGACGTGGGCGTCGAGCGCCTTCGCGCGCTCCTCGACGCCCTGCTTGCCCGCCGCCTCGCTGGCGGTCGTCATCGCCGGCACCGCGCCCAGCGAGGCGAGGTCCTCGGCCACCTGGTTCGCGCCGTGGTGGCCGCCCGTGAGCGGGATGGCCCACGTCAGCTCCTCGTCGACGACGACCACCGCCGGGTCGTCCCACTTGTCGTCGAGCAGCGGCGCGGTCTTGCGCATCGCGATGCCGCTGGCCATCAGCCCGCAGAACACGTCGTACTCACCCCAGTGCTCCGCGAACACGTCGCCGTGGTACTCCAGAAGGTCGATCCGGTCGTACCGGTCGGCGAGCCCCGCCTTGATCTCCTCGGCGGTCTCGCGCTTGCGCTCGAACGTGACGATCCCGAGCGTCTCGGCCACCTCGCCGTCGGAGTCGGCGGTGGAACAGTGTCCGCCGCCGGAGTCGGCGTCTCCGTCCGAGCCCGCGTCGCCGCTGGCGTCCGCGGCGTCGTCCCGTTGGTTCGCGTCGCTCGATGCTTCCGTTGCGTCGTCGTCCGTGCTCATTTCGTGGATCCCTCCGTGATCGCGTCGGTGTCGTCCGCGTCTGGCTCCTGCTCTCCTCCGCCCCCACTGCTAGCCCAGTCGCCGTAGAGGTAGGAGCGCTCGTAGCCGCCGCCGGTGACCGCCTCGCCGATGACGACGAGCGCGGAGGCGCGGTAGCCGGCCTCCTCGACCGCGTCGGCGATGTCGGCGACCGTCCCGCGTATCACGTCCTCGTCGGGCCACGAGGCGTGATACACCACCGCGACGGGGGTGTCGGGGTCGACGCCGTCGTCGAGCAGGCGGTCCATCGTCTCGCGGACCGCGTGGGTGCCGAGGTAGATGCAGGTCGTCACGTCGCCCATCCGCACGAACTCGGAGATGTGGTCCTCCTCCGGACTCAGAGTCTTCCCCTGCGGCCGGGTGAACGCGACGTGGTTCGCCACCTCGTTGAGCGTGAGCTGGGTGTCCAGCGTCGCGCTCGCGGCGAACGCCGAGGTGACGCCCGGGACGAAGTACGTCGGGACCCCCTCGGACTCCAGCGCGTCCATCTGCTCCAGCGCCGCGCCGTAGATCGAGGGGTCGCCCGAGTGGAGCCGAACGACGGTCCGGCCCGCCTCGTGGGCGTCCCGCATCAGCGGGACCAGTTCCTCGAGGTCCTTTCCGACGGAGTTCACCTGCTCGGCGTGATCGCAGAAGGCGTCGAGGAGTTCGCTGTTCACCAGCGACCCCGCGTGGACGACGAGGTCGGCGTCGGCCAGAAGCGCCCGCGCCCGCACCGTGAGCAGTCCGGGATCTCCGGGCCCGGCGCCGACGAACGGGACTCCCTCGCGGTCGTCGAGCACCTCGGTCGCGGGCTCCGGGAGCGCGTCGCTCACGCGCCGCCCACCTCGGACCCGTCGGCGCCCCGGTCGTCGGCAGCCGTCTCCGCCGCCTCCCCCGCCTCCGCGAACGCCGCGGTCGCCGGCTCCGCGCCGGCGTCGGGGCGCCGAGCGTACGCCAGCGTGTAGTAGTCGCGCTCGGCGATCGCCTCGGGGTCGTCGGTGACGACGGTCTCGCCCTGCTCCATGAACAGGCGGCGGCCGTACGTCACCTCGTAGCCGGCCTCGACGAGCCCCTCGTGGGTCGCCGGCGCGTCGGTCACCTTGAACAGGACCATCCGGTCCGGCCCGGTCGGCGACTTCCCGGCGTCGGCCTCCCGGAGCGCGAGTCCCGCGCCGGCCTCAACCTCGACGCCGAGGGCGGTCGCGAACGCCGTCGTCGCCGAGACGCCCGGCACCGTCTCGACGGTCACGTCCGGGTGGAACGCGTCGAGCGTCCGCCGGAGGTGCCCGAACGTCGAGTAGACGTTCGGGTCGCCGAGGGTGACGAACGCCGCGTCGCCGTCGCGGGCGACGGGCGCGACCGCGTCGGCGGCCTCCCGCCACGCGCGGCGGAGCTCGTCCGGGTCGCGCGTCATCGGGAAGTCGAGGTCACCCAGCCGGGACTCGGGGACGTGCTCGACCGCGACCGAGCGCGAGAGCCGCCCCGGCGTGTAGACGGTGTCGGCCGACTCCAGGACCCGCTTCCCGCGGAGCGTGATCAGGTCGGTCGCTCCGGGACCGAGGCCGACGCCGTACAGGGTCACGCGTCACCTCCCGCGGTCGCCGCGTCGGCCGCGTCCGTCTCCTCCGCGTTCTCTCCGGCTCCCCCGGTGATCACGTACACCGGGTTCTCGGAGTCGAAGCTCGTGGCACCGGCGAGCTCGTACCCGTGGCTCGCCTGGAACTGGACGACCTCGTCGAGGATGCCTCGGTCTCGGAACGCCTCGACGGCCCGCCCGGCGACCTCCAGCCGCGAGACGTTCATCACGACGCGGTCGGTATCCGTCTCGACCGCGTGGTCGAGCACCGCCTCGAAGTTGCGCGACCCGCCGAGAAACAGCGCGTCAGCGTCGTCCGGGAGCCCCTCGGGGGCCTCGGCCTCGACGAGTTCCACGGTCGCGTCGTCGACGTCGTTCGCCGCGAGGTTCTTCCGCGTCACCGCCAGCCGATCGGCCTTGCGTTCGAGCGCGGTGACGCGGCCCGCCCGCCGCGCCGCTTCGATCGTCACCGCGCCGGTACACGAGCCGACCTCTACGAAGTGGTCTTCGGGGGTGAGACCCAACTTAGAGACGGTCACGGCCCGTATTTCGGGCTTCGTCGGTCCCGCCTTCGCGTCGTGGGGGAGCCGTATCGACGGTGTTCGAGGCATCGGTTTCACGAGAGGAAGCCCGCGTAATAACAATTGGGATTGTTCTAAGCAAAGTTTTGTTGTGTTCGATCGACGGACTCGCCCGTATGCGCGGGTCGCGGAGTTGCGCGGGGGCACCGAACGCCGCGTTCGAACCCCGGCGTCGCTCAGTCCGCCTCCGACGCGGCCGCGTCCGGTCCGCGGCCGAGATCCGTCGCCTCGGGGCCGAACACGTCCGCCATGAGACCCGGCACGTCCGCGGGCGCCACGTCGGCGAACCACCGGCCGCGCGGGTGGACCGCAATCGCGGCGCCGTCGGCGCCACAGAGCCCGAGACAGCCGGTCTCGGCGACGTGAACGTGCGACCAGAACACGTCGCGCTCGCGGAGCCACGCCCGCACCGCGTCGAGGGTCTCGGAGGCGTCCCCCTCCGCGCAGGCGGCGTGCTCCGAGTCGCGGGCGTTCGTGCAGACCAGCACGTGGTCGGTGAAGCCGGCGTCCCAGATCGCCTCGCTCCGCTCGTTCACGGGCTCCCCGCGGGCGTCTCCTCCGCGAGACGGGAGTCGGTCGGTCCCGCGTTCCGGTTCGGACCGCTGCGCGCGTGGAACCGCGCGTGGGCGCCGGCCATGACCAGCCACGTGAGCGCCTGTCCGAAGACGACGAGCCCGGCCAGTCCGTGCGCCAGATCCGCCGGGAGCCCGGCCGGCACCGCGACGCTCGGAACGCCGACGAGGGCGACCGCGACCGCGACGAGCAGGGCCCACGGGAGGGCGCCAGCCGCCGCGGCGACCGGTCGGCCGTACCTCTCGCGGATCCGGTCGTACGCGTACATCCCGCTCACGGACGCGAGCGCGCCCGCCGCCACGAGCCCGACGTAGAGCAGCGCCGCCGCGTTCGGATCCAGCGCCCGCTCGACGCCGGGCGGCGCGGGCGGGAACGCGAGCCACGGCGCGACCGAGGCCGTCAGAAAGCCCGCGGCGCCGAACGCGTAGCTCCGGACGGCTCCGGATCCCGGGACGATCGGTTCGAGGACGTAGAAGGCGAGTCCGAACGCGACGACGCCGAGGAACACGCCCCAGAGGACGCCGGAGAGCACGCTCACGCCGTCGGTCAGGGAGGCCGGAAGCGCGCCCTCCGCGTGGGAGTGACCGGCGTGTTGGTGGTCGCCCGCGTGTTGGTGGTCGCCCGCCTCGCCGGCGTGTTCCACCTGCGCGCCTCCCTCGGCGAACGCCACGAGCGGGTTTGCCACGAGCGCCACGAGCAGCCCGAAGACGAGCCCGGCGACGAGCCCGGACTTGACGCCGTTCGCCACGTAGGCGGCGATCATCTCAGTGGCAGACGACGCCGGCCGCGTGCCGGAAGTTGTGCATCGCCTCGTGCGCCGTCGGGTCCTGAAACAGCACGAGCACGAAGCCGAGCGCCGCCACCGCGAGGAGGACGGACAGGACCTGCGTCGGAGTGAGCGTCGCCCGTGCGAGTCGCAGTCGATCGTGAACCGTGTTCGCCGTCATTGGCAATCTGATTTGTACGAATAAAACTACACTTGTAAATCTTTCCGAGTCGGCCGCGGGCGAGAGCGGGGCGCACATCCGATGTGCCTTTCCGCGTCGGCGGCGTAGCGGCTCCCATGAACGCAGTTTCGCCCGCGGTTTCCGCGGACGGCGCATCACGAGACGCGAGGAGAGACAGATGAGCGGCAAAGACGAGTACTACAACAAGTCGAAACAACAGGGGTACCGGAGCCGCGCCTCCTACAAGCTGAAACAGATCGACGAGGAGGCGAACCTGTTCGAGCGCGGCGACACCGTCGTCGACCTCGGCGCCGCGCCGGGCGGCTGGCTGCAGGTCGCCGCCGAGGAAGTGGGAGAGTCGGGGACCGTCGTCGGCGTCGACCTCCAGCGCATCGACGACCTCGAGGAGCACGACGTGGAGACGATCCGCGGGGACATGACCGAGGAGCGCACCCGCCACTACCTGCGGGAGGCGGTCGGCGGGCGCGGCGCGGACGCGGTGATCTCGGACATGGCGCCGAACATGACCGGCGAGTACGCCCTCGATCACGCTCGGTCGATCCACCTCGCGCGGCAGGCGTTCGACGTGGCCGAGGAGCTGCTCGCGCCCGGCGGCGACTTCGTGGTGAAGGCCTTCCAAGGCGAGGACCTCGACGCCTTCCGCGAGGACGTTCGCGAGGAGTTCCAGTACCTCCGGACCGTCTCGCCGCCGGCCTCGCGCGACTCCTCCTCGGAGGTGTACCTCGTCGCCAAGGGGCTGAACACGGCCCCCGTCGAAGCAGGCGACCGGATCGAGGTGACGGTCGAGGAACGCGGCGACGAGGGCGACGGGATCGCGTACGTCGAGGGGTACTCGATCTTCGTCTCCGACGCCGACGTGGGCGACACGGTGACCGTCGAGGTCGACGACGCCAAGCCGCGGTTCGGGTTCGCGACGCGCGTCGGCGGCAGCGAAGAGAGCCGCGGGGAGGAGTAGCCGGCGCGGGTCGACGCCTCGGTGACGGCGGCCGCGACCGCGGCGAGCGAACGCGGATCGATGTCCCCGGCCGCGCTCGACTAGTTTTATTAAACGAGATAATTCGCGTCGAGCCGTTATATGCCCTCGCTCGAAACGGGCGGCAAATGGATCGTAACGGCACGGGAGACCGAACGAATGAGGCGGGAGCGGACCGGGAAGCGGAAGCGCGGTCGAACGGCCACGGGTCGGACGAGAGGGCGACGCGGGCTGCGGACGAGGGGGCGACGCAGACCGCAGGCGACGACGCCCCGATCGGGGCGTTCCGCGAGGTCGCGGCGCGGCTCGCCGACGGCGACCTCGGTGCCCGCTTCCCGGAGGCGGAGGCGAGCGGGGAGGCGGCCGCGCTCGCGAGCGACCTCAACGCGTTCGTCGAGGGGGTCGCCGAGAGCCTGTCCGCGGCGGAGGGATTCGGCGACGAGGTCGCGGGCGCCTCCGAACACGTGCGGTCGAACGTGGCGCGAGCGAAGGCCCAGAGCGACGACGTGTACGAGGCGGTCGACGGGATCGAGACGGCGGCAACCCGCCAGCGCGACGACATCGCGGAGGCGACCCGAGAGCTGCAGAGCGTCTCGGCGGCGACGGAGGAGGTCGCGGCGTCGGCAGAGGAAGTGGCGACCACGGCCGCGAACGTCGCCGAGCGCGCCGACGAGGGGAACGACGCCGCGGCGGCGGCGATCGAGGAGCTACAGGTGGTCGACGAGCGGACCGAGACGGCGCTCGACCGGGTCGAAGAGCTTGAAACGGAGGTCGCGGCGATCGAAGACGTCACCGACCTCATTCGCGACATCGCCGACGAGACGAACATCCTCGCACTGAACGCCTCCATCGAGGCCGCCCGCGCCGGCGAGGCCGGCGCCGGGTTCGAAGTCGTCGCCGAGGAGGTCAAGAGCCTCGCCGAGGAGTCCCGCGACGCGACCGCCGAGATCGAGGCATCGATCGGCTCGGTGCGCGACGAGACCGACGCGACCGTCGCCGAGATCACGGAGATGCGCGAGCGCGTCGGCGAGGGAATCGACACCGCCGAGAGCGCGCTCGAAGCGTTCACGGACCTCACCGACGACATCGAGGAGACCACGAGCGGCGTCGAGGAGATCAGCGCCGCGAGCGACGACCAGGCGGCCGCGATCGAGGAGGCCGTCGACATGGTCGAATCGGTCGGCGGACTCGCGGACGACACCGCCGAGGACGCCGCCGAGGTGACGACGATCGCCCACACACAGAAGACGTCGCTGACGGAGGTGGCCGCCGGCGCGTCGACGCTGAACGACCGAACCGGGGCGCTCGACGACCGGCTCGACGCCTACGACCTCGTCGGGGGGGCCGCGGACGACGACGACACCGTCGTCGAGTTCTGGCACGCGCTCGGGGGGCGCAAGGCTCGACTGCTCGACGAGTTCGTCGACGAGTTCGAGGCGGCGACCGAGGGCGTCTCGATTCGGCTCTCCTCGAAGGGGAGCTACCGGGGCGTGTTCGACGCCACCCTCGCGGCGGCCGAGCGAGGCGATCCGCCGGCGATAGCGCACCTCTACGAGATCGGGACCAAACGCGCGCTCGATAGCGGAGCGTTCGCCCCGGTGGAGGACCTGCTCGCGGAGACGCAACTCTCTCCCGACGACCTCCTCGACCCCGTCGCGAACTACTACCGGACCGACGGTCGGCTCCACTCGCTGCCCTTCAACGCCTCGATGCCCGTGCTCTACTACGACCGGGCGGCGTTCGAGCGCGCCGGACTGAACCCGGACGACCCGCCGGCGACGTTCGCCGAGGTGCGGCACTGCGCCGAGCGCCTGGTCGAGCGCGGCGGCGTCGAGACCGGGATCACGTTCGCGAACTACTCGTGGTTCGTCGAGCAGTGGTTCGCCGAGGCCGGCCAGCCGCTCGTCGACGCCGAGAACGGGCGGGCGGGGACGCCGACCGAGGCGTACTTCGACGCCGAGGCGGGCGAACGGGTGTACGAGTGGATCGCCGACATGGCGGCCGACGACCTCTACCACGACCCCGGGATCGAGGCCCGCGGACAGGCGCGGGAGGCGTTCCACGCGGGGCGCGCCGGGATACTGATCGGGTCGACCTCGGCGATGGCAGACGTTCACGAAAACGCGTCGTTCCCGGTCGGAACGGGGTACTTTCCGGTGGCCGACGAGCGCCACGGGGTCGTCGTGGGCGGCGGCTCACTGTGGGTCGCCGATCGGGCGACCGCCGAGCAGCAGCGGGCGGCCGCCGCGTTCCTCGGCTGGCTCGCCGCGCCGGAACAGCAGGCGCGGTGGCACCGAGAGACGGGATACTTCCCGGTCCACGAGGGAGCCGTCGACCGACTCACCCGAGACGGCTGGTTCGACGAGAACCCCGGCTACCGCACGGCGATGGACCAGTTGCTGGACGCCGAGGAGTCGGTGGCCACGACCGGCGCCCGAATGGGACCGTTCGACACCGTCCGAACGCTGGTCGCCGAGGCCTCCGTCGATGCTCGGGAGTACGAGGTCGCGGAGGCCCTCGACAGGCTCACAGAGAGCGCGGAGCTACAGCTTCAGTCGTACGCCCAGGGGACCGACGACCGGTAGGCGGCGAAGGTCAGACGGAGCCTTCGCGCCGGACCCACTCTCGGAGCGTGAACCGGTCGAACTTGCTCTCGTCGGCGACGGTCCACTCCGCTTCGTCCCACTCCGGGTAGAACGTGTCCCCGTCGTAGCTCCCCGCGACGTGGCTGAGCACCATCCGACCGAGGTGTGGCTGGAACAGCTCGTAGATCGCCCCGCCGCCGAGGACGTAGACGGGGGCGTCGCCGTCGGTCCCGTCGGTGCGGGCGCCGCCACCGTGACCGCCCGCGATCTCTTCGGCCCGTTCAATCGCCGAATCGACCCCGTCGGCGACGACCGCGGTCGGAACGTCGACCGAGTCGACGCTCCGGCTCACGACGATCTGGCGGGCGCCGGGAAGGTCGTCGCGCATCGAGTCGAAGGTGCGGCGGCCCAAGATCACGAGCGAGCCCGCGACGCGCTCCCGGTACTGTCGGACGTCGGCCTCGATGTGGGGCCACGGAACTTCCCCGTCCCTGCCGATCGCGCGGTTCTCCGCGAGCGCCGCGACGCTGGCGAGTTGCACGGGCGTCATACGAGGGCAGGCGACAAAAAGCGGTCGGCGGGGCGCAACAAAAACGGAAGCGACCTACTCGGCGAGCCCGAGGAGGTCGAACGGGTAGCCGTTGTCGTTGTCGTCGGCCTGCTCGTAGACGACGCGGGCGGCCGCCACGTCCTGGATCGCGAGGCCGGTGGAGTCGAAGACGGTGACGCCGTCGACGCCGGCGTCCTCGCCGTCACCCGCACCGCCGCCGCTCCCGAATCCGGCCCCAGTCCGCCCCGGACGGTTGCCGACGACGATCTCGCCGATCTCGCCGTAGATGTCGGCGTCGGTCAGGATCCCCGCGGCGTAGGGGACGTTGATCTCGCCCGAGTGGGTGCACTGCTCGTGGTCGTCGATCACGATCGTCGCGTTCAACAGGAGGTCGTCGGCGAGCTCGTGTTTGCCGGCCGCGTCCGCGCCCATCGCGTTGACGTGCGTGTGCTCGCCCACGTCGTCGGGGCCGACGATGGGGTCCTCGACCGGGGTCACCGTCGAGAGCACGTCGCAGTGACCGGCCTCGGAGACCGAGCCCGCCCGCACGTCGAACCGGTCGTCGAAGGCGTCGATGAAGTCCGCGACGCGCTCCTCGTCGAGGTCGCTCACGACAACCTCCTCGATGTCGCGCACCTCAGCGATCGCCTCCAGCTGGGTGTACGACTGGACGCCGGCGCCGACGATCCCGAGCGAGGTCGCGTCCGGGACCGCCAGCTCGTGGGTGGCGACCGCGGCCGCCGCGCCCGTGCGCTTCATCGTGAGCGTCGTGCCGTCGAGGACCGCCAGCGGGAACGCCGTCTCGGGGTCGGAGTAGATCATCGTCCCCATCACGGTCGGGAGGTCGTGGTCGGCGGGGTTGTCGGTGTGAACGTTCACCCACTTGATCCCGGCGGCGTCCCAGCCCGCGTCCTCGTCGGTGTCCTCCGTGCGCACGTCGAGGTAGGCGGGCATCGAGCGGAAGTCGCCGTTGTACTCCGGGAGGTCGATGTACGACTTCGCGGGCATCTTGGCGTTCCCGCGCTCGTAGGCCGTGAACGCGCCCCGAACCGCGTCGATGACGCGGTCCATGCGGGCGTTCTCGTCGACGTCGTCGTCGTTCAAAAGCAGCGTCTGCATGTCGCAAAGTTTGCCTGAGGGGTACTTGAAGCCTATTGAATCGACGGCGGGCGGGAGGGCAGCCGTGAGGTAGGATCGGGAGCAGCGGCAACGATCGCTTATAAACAAACGGTGTGCAGTGGCGCGCGCCTCCGAGCGGCCGCCCTCGGCGGCCGCGAAGGAGCGTCGCGCCAGGGAGTCAGTCGCCCGGAGCAACGCGGAGGGCGACTGACGAGGCTGGGGAGGCGTGAGGTGCGGTTGCAGTGCGGGGCGGGTGGGACTCAAAGGGGCAGCCGTGAGAACGGCGCAGGCGACGTAAGCACCGCAGGAACGAGCGAAGCGAGTGACGAGGAGCGCAACGAGCGTGCGCCGTTCTCGCGGCTGGGGCTTTGGAGGAGTTCGCCGTCGATCCGGTGTCTCCTACTTATAAGCGAGCGGCTGGGGCTTTGGAGGTATTCACCGCCGATCCACGAACAGCCGCTTATAAGCGATCGACTGCGCCTTTGCAGGTGTTCGTCGCTGGATCGAGGTCAACCACTTATAAACGACCGACCAAGGCGCCGAACCCGTAACACTCCGAAACGCCGTACAGTCGGGAACACGATTATACCGACTCACACCTCACGTTCACCCATGAGTCTCTCGCTCGACGCCGACCAGCTCGACCGGTACTCCAGACACGTGATCATGGACGAGGTCGGCCCGGAGGGGCAAAAGCGCCTCCTCGACGCACGCGCGCTCGTGGTCGGGGCTGGCGGGCTCGGCGCACCCGTCATCCAGTACCTCGCGGCCGCCGGCGTCGGCACCCTCGGAATCGTCGACGACGACGTCGTCGAGCGCTCGAACCTCCAGCGACAGGTGATCCACGGCGACGCCGACGTGGGCGAGCCGAAAGTCGAGTCGGCGGCCCGGTACGTCGACCGGCTCAACCCCGACATCGACGTGGAGACCCACGAGACCCGGCTCGACGAGGGAAACGTCCGCGACCTGCTCGCCGGCTACGACCTCGTCGTCGACTGCGCGGACAACTTCCGCACCCGATACGTCGTCAACGACGCGGCCCGGATCGAGGGGCTTCCCGTGGTCCACGGCGCCATCTACAAGTTCGAGGGGCAGGCGACGACGCTCGTTCCCGACGGCCCCTGCTACCGGTGCCTGTTCCCGGAGGCGCCCGAGCCGGGGACGGTGCCCGACTGCGCGGCGACGGGCGTGCTCGGCGTCCTCCCCGGCACGGTCGGGTGCATTCAGGCGACCGAGGCGATCAAGCTCCTGCTCGACGCGGGCGAGACGCTCGAGGGGCGCGTGCTCTTCTACGACGCGATGGACATGACGTTCGAGTCCGTTCCGTACCGGCGCAATCCCGACTGCCCGGTCTGTGGCGACGACGGTATCGAGACGATCGAGGGGATCGACTACACGGGCGGGTGCCGCGTCGACGCGGACTGAGCGCGTCGCGGTGGAACCGCGACGGAACGACGACCCGCCGCGATAGCGGCGGACTCACAGCGACCGGTTCGGCATCGCCGCCCCCGCAGTCCCACCGGCCCCGTCGTCGACGAACCCGGAGCGGACGCACCACCGACAGAACTGGTAGCCGGTCCGGTTCTCCGCGCCGCAGTGCCGGCAGACGACGGTCTCCCCGTCGGCGTCGAGCGGCGGCGGATCGCCCGTTGGTCCCGATTCCCCCGATTCCCCCGCGTTCGCCGTGAATCCCGCCACCCCGTCGCCGGAGGGCTCTGAGTCGGCCTTCGCCTCCTCGGGAACCTCCCGCGCCGACCCGAGGAAGTCGGCCGGATCGCGGTCCCCGCGCGTGAACAGCCACGCGAACGCGAGGTTGATCAGGGCCACCGCGCCGAGGATCGCGACGAGCGGGGCGATTTCTGCTCCCGTCATATGTCGTATGTTAGCACGCGAGGGATATAGGCGCAACGGTGATTCCGGGCGCGCGGAGCCGCGGAGGAGCCTCGGGGGAGCGGCGTCACGGAAGGACGACGACACGGGGAAGGCCCGTTCCCCGGTCACTTTATGGACGCCCGTCGAAAGCCGACGCGTATGAAGGAGACAGTCCACACCGACGCGGCCCCCGCGGCGGTCGGCGCGTACAGTCAGGCGACGACGAACGGCGACCTCGTGTTCACGGCCGGGCAGATCGCGCTGACGCCGGACGGGGACCTCCTCGACGACGCCTCGATCGCCGAACAGACCGAGCAGGTCCTCGACAACCTCGTGGCCGTGCTCGACGAGGCGGGCGCTGAGCCGGGAGACGTGCTCAAAACGACGGTCTTCCTCGCCGACATCGACGACTTCGACGAGATGAACGAGACGTACGCGGGCTACTTCGAAGAGTCGCCGCCCGCCCGGTCGGCCGTGCAGGCCGGCGCGCTCCCGAAGGGCGCCGGCGTTGAGATCGAGGCCGTCGCCGTCGTCGAGTAGATGGCCGACGACTCCGTCGGGAGGGTCGGAAGCGGAGAAGACGGGAGCGAGGAGACCGCGAACCCGCCGGGCGCCCCGATGACCGCCCGGACGAGGGCGCGGTCCGCGGCCCTGTGGGGGCTCGTCGGCGGGTTCGCGTTTCTCGTGCTCGCGCAGGGGTACCTGCTCCTCGACGGCGACCTCCCCTTCGGGTACGTCGGACTGTTCGCGCTCGCGGGCGCGATCGCCGTCGCGTCCGGCGGGATCGCGTACGCAGTCGAGCACCGACTCCACGCGAAAAGAAGGACTTAACAGTCCCACCGGATTATCTCAGACCGAGCCAGGATGGCCGAGTGGTAAGGCGCACGCCTGGAAAGCGTGTTCCCTTCTGGGATCGGGGGTTCAAATCCCTCTCCTGGCGTTTTTGTCGACGCCGCCGCGAGTGAGGAGCGGAGCGACGAGCGAACCCGGCGTCGACGAACACAGACGAGAATTTGAACTAGAGAGTGAAGCGAGTGGAGCGGGCGGAACGACTGAGGTTCAAATCCCTCTCCTGGCGTTTTTGTCGACGATTTCGAACGCGTAGCCTCGCGTAGCGACGCTTTCTGTAGTCACGGACGTTCCCACACACCGACACAAGACTCATATGTATGGGTAATGTTGACACAGGTGACGATGCCAGACACGAAATCAGGTCGCGAGCGGAAAGGGAGGAACAAGCGCCGGCAGTTGGAGAGCCACCTCAACCGACGCGAGCTCGACGCCGCCGACGAACCGCCGGAACCGACGATCGACGAAGTCGACTCGGAGTACCTCACCGAGACCGACGAGCTCGATCGGTGACCGTTCGCGGCCGACCCCGCTTCTCCGTTCTCGTTCCGTAGCTCGTACGGCAGCCCCGAAGCGACGCCCACGGCAGCCCTCGATAGCGACACTTCAACGGTGGCTCTCGGCGGCAACAGCCTCGCGATCTCACACCCCGTGCGGGGACACCGTCGGAATAGACGATCGACGCAAAATTACATATAAACACAGCAGATGAGGGGCTTCGATCGCGACAGAGTCCCGTGCTAACTATACACACAAGAATCGCTCGATCGACGTGGAGTCCTGCGATTTTCGCGACGAACCCGTGGGGATCGACGATCGCGATCGAACGCCGTTCAACAACACATTTATATAGAATCACAAACAATCAAGCAGTGTATGAGCCAGCGAATGCAGCAGGGTCAGCCGATGATCATCATGGGCGACGACGCCCAGCGCGTCAAGGACAAAGACGCACAGGAGTACAACATCTCCGCGGCGCGCGGCGTCGCCGAGTCCGTACGCTCGACGCTCGGGCCGAAAGGGATGGACAAGATGCTCGTCGACTCGACGGGCGACGTGACCATCACGAACGACGGCGTCACCATCCTGCAGACGATGGACATCGACAACCCGACCGCCGAGATGATCGTCGAGGTCGCCGAGACGCAGGAGGACGAGGCCGGCGACGGCACGACGAGCGCGGTCGCGATCGCGGGCGAGCTCCTCAAGAACGCCGAGGATCTCCTCGAACAGGACATCCACCCGACGGCCGTCATCAAGGGCTTCAACCTCGCGAGCGAGTACGCCCGCGAGCAGGTCGACGAGGTCGCCACCGCGGTCGACCCCGACGACACCGAGACTCTGAAGAGCGTCGCCGAGACGTCGATGACCGGCAAGGGCGCGGAGCTCGACAAGGACACGCTCGCTGACCTCGTCGTCCGCGCGATCCAGGGCGTCACCGTCGAGGCCGACGACGGCTCACACGTCGTCGATCTGGCGAACCTCAACATCGAGACGCGCACCGGGCGCGCGGCCGGCGAGTCCCGCCTGCTCTCGGGCGCCGTCGTCGACAAGGACCCGGTCCACGAGGACATGCCGAGCGACTTCGACGCGGCCGACGTGCTCCTGCTCAACGACCCGATCGAGGTCGAGGAGGCCGACGTTGACACCGCCGTCAACGTCGAGTCCCCCGACCAGCTCCAGCGCTTCCTCGATCAGGAGGAAGAGCAGCTCCGCGACAAGGTCGACAAGATCGTCGAATCGGGCGCCGACGTGGTCTTCTGTCAGAAGGGGATCGACGACCTCGCCCAGCACTACCTCGCGAAGGAGGGCATCCTCGCGGTCCGCCGGACGAAGAAGTCCGACCTGAGCTTCCTCAAGAACGTGCTCGGCGCGCCCATTGTCAGCGACCTCGACTCGCTCACGGCCGACGACCTCGCGGTCGGCTCGGTCACCCGCGACGCCGAGGAGGAACTGTTCTACGTCGAGGGCGAGGACGCCCACGGCGTCACGCTCCTGCTGTACGGCACCACCGAGCACGTCGTCGACGAGCTCGAACGCGGCATTCAGGACGCGATCGACGTGGTCTCGACGACCGTCTCCGACGGGCGCACGCTCCCCGGCGGCGGCGCCATCGAGGTCGAGCTCGCTCGCCGGCTGCGCGACTACGCCGACTCCGTCGAAGGGCGCGAGCAGCTCGCCGTCGAGGCGTTCGCCGACTCGCTCGAACTGATCCCCCGTGTGCTCGCCGAGAACGCCGGGCTCGACGCCATCGACCTGCTCGTCGACCTCCGCGCGGCTCACGAGGCCGGCGACACCGAGGCCGGACTCAACGTCTTCTCCGGCGAGGTCGAGAACACCACCGAGGCCGGCGTCGTCGAGACGGCCCACGCGAAGGAGCAGGCGATCTCCTCCGCCGCCGAGGCCGCGAACCTCGTGCTGAAAATCGACGACATCATCTCCGCGGGCGACCTCTCGACCGGCGGCGACGGCGACGAGGGCGGCGCCCCCGCCGGCGGCATGGGTGGGATGGGCGGCATGGGCGGTGCGATGTAACCACTCGGTAGGTTACTCACACTCCCGAGACGCCTCTCCGGCCGCGTACCGCACCTCGAACATGCACGCTCGCGTTCCCCCGTTTTCGTTTTTTGCTCTGTAGAACTCCGTCGCAGTTGAGACAGCGATCCCGGCGGCCACGCTACGATTATTTAAAAGCCCGTGAGCGACAGTGACGATCACTTATAAAGAGCAATGCGGTGGCGCGTGCCGACGAGCGGCCATCGGCCGCGAAGTCGCACGCGCGAGGGACGCGGTGAGCGCTCGAAGAGCGCGAACCGCGAGGCTGGGGAGGCGTGAGGTGCGGTACGGTGCGGTTGTGGGTGGATGGGACTCAAAGGGGCAGCCGGCGAGGCGGCTGGGGCTTTGGCGGTGTTCACCGCAGCACCATCGATCGCTCTCACTTATTAGTACTATCCGGCCGAACCACCACGTAATGAGCCGCAACGACGAGGTCGCCGCTCTCTTAGAGGAGTTCGCCGACCGGCTCGAAGCGACCGGCGTCGAGTACAAGCCGACCGCCTACCGCCGCGCCGCGGAGAACGTCCGCGAGCACACCGCGCCCATCGAGAACCTCGCGGGGGAGGGTGAGGACGCGGTCGCCGAGATCGACCGCGTCGGCGACGCGATCGCGTCGAAGATCGTCGAATACTTCGAGACGGGATCGATCGAGGAGCTGGACGCGCTCCGCTCGGAGCTGCCCGCCGATATCGAGGCGCTGACCGCGGTCGAGGGCGTCGGGCCGAAGACGGTCGGGAGCCTCTACGAGGCGCTGGAGATTACCACGCTCGATGAACTGGAAGAGGCGGCCGAGGCTGGCGAGATACAGGAAGTCTCCGGCTTCGGCCCCACAACCGAACAGAACATCCTCGACAACATCCCGTTCGCGCGCGAGGCCCGGAAGCGAACCCGCCTCGGCGACGCTCGCCCGGTCGCGGACGCGGCGCTCGCCTATCTCGACGACCTCGACGCGGTCGCGTCGGTCGAGGTGTGCGGCTCGATCCGGCGCTGGAAGGACACGATCGGCGACGTCGATCTGCTCGTCGCCAGCGACGTACGCGAGCCGATCGTCGAGGCGTTCACCGACTGGCCCGAGGCTGACGCGACGATCGAGGCCGGAACCGGGAAGGCGAGCGTCCGCGCGAGCGGCACCCGGGTGGACCTCCGGATCGTCGACGGCGAGGAGTTCGGCGCCGCGCTTCAGTACTTCACCGGCTCGCGCGCGCACAACGTCGCGGTGCGCAACCGCGCGATCGACCGCGGCCTGAAGCTCAACGAGTACGGCCTGTTCGACATCTCCGACGTCGACGACCCGGACGCGGGCCAGCGCGTGGGCGAGCGCGTCGCGGGCGCGACCGAGGACGGCGTCTACGAGGCGCTCGACATGGAGCCCGTGCCGCCCGAACTCCGCGAGGACAACGGCGAGGTCGCGGCGGCCGCGGCGGGCGCGCTTCCCGACCTCGTGGAGACCGAGGAGCTCCGCGGCGACATCCACACCCACACCGACTGGTCGGACGGCGGGTTCTCGATCGCCGAGATGATCGAGGCGGCCGCGGAGCGCGGCTACGACGCCCACGCGGTCACCGACCACGCCGCCGGGCCGGGGATCTTCGGTAACACCGGCCTCGACGAGGCCGAGATCGCGGCACAGGCCGACGCGGTCGCGGAGGCGGCTGAGGAGGCGTCGGCCGACATCGAAGTGTTCCACGGCATCGAGGCCAACATCGACGCTGAGGGCGCGATCACCACCGACGACGAGACGCTCGCCGACCTCGATATCGTCGTCGCCTCGCCGCACTCCGCGCTGGGACAGGACTCAGACGCCGCCACGGACCGGCTGATCCGGGCGGTCGAACATCCGCACGTCGATATCCTCGGCCACCCAACCGGTCGGATCATCAACAGCCGCCCCGGAATCGCGCCCGACGTGGAGGCCGTGGTCGAGGCCGCCGCGGCCGCCGGCACCGCGATCGAGGTGAACGCGAACCCCGCCCGGCTCGACGCCGACGGCGACACCGTGCGGGCCGCGATCGACGCGGGCGCGACGATCGCCGTCGACACCGACGCGCACGCGCCCCGCGAACTCGACAACGCCCGGTACGGGGTCCACACCGCCCGGCGCGGCTGGGCCGAGACGGCGGACGTACTCAACGCGCGCTCGCCCGACGAGATCCGGGCGTTCCTCGACGGCTGACCCCTCTCCGGTCGCCTCCCTCCCTCCGCGACGCCCGCCCCTGAGCGAAACCGGTTTGCCCGCGACCCGCCTACGGGCTCGCAATGGACCGCGAGCAGGCCGTCGCCCGGCTGGAGACCCTCGTCGACCGCGTCGAACGCGAGACCATGCCGGTCCCCGTCCGTGAGGTGTGGGCCTTCGGCGACGTGGCGCTCGGGCTCGACCCGGTCGAGCGGCTCGACGTCTACATCACCAAGGACGTGATCATGGGCGGCGACACCGAGGCGGCCGCCGACTTCGCGGCCGAGTACGGCGTCAAGGGCGTCGGCACCTCCGTGCGCGCCGAGTGGGCGGAGGCGCACCCCGACCGCGTGCGCGCGAGCGACAACGGGTACGCCGCGCCCGAGAAATGCCTCGCGGCCGAACTCGTCGCAGACGACGAGCCGATCCACCTCGAAGTGTGTAACGCGAGCTTCGAGGATAACGTGCGGCAGCGCCTGAAGGGCGCCCTCGCCCGCGACGCCTACGAGGAGGTGCTCGACCCGCGCGGCGTCTGCCTGTGGGTCGACGGCACCCGCGACGAGGAGGCGTTCGACCGGCTGCGCGAGGCCTCGCTCGCGATGCCGACGCTCCCGGCCGCGCTCGGTATGCTCGGCGCCGACGAGGACGTGGCCAACGAGGCCGCGGACGTGCTCAAGCGACAGCGGGCCGAGCAGGAGGGGGCGTCGGTGCGCGGCGATATGGTCTGATTCGGATCGGGTGTGGCTAAATCAGATCGCTCTCGATGATCGCTTATAAACAAACGGTGCGGTGGCGTGCGCCTCCGAGCGGGCCATCGGCCCGCGAGGAGCACGCGCGAGGGAGTCGCTGGCGCCGGCGGCGCCAGCGACGAGGCTGGGGAGGCGTGAGGTGCGGTTGTAGGGCGGTTGCGGCTGGGACTCAAAGGGGCAGTCGCCGAGGGCGGCGGAGGCGACGTAAGCACTGCAGGGAGCGAGTGAAACGAGCGACCGAAGCGCGCAGCGAGCGTGCGCCGCCCTCGGCGACTGGGGCTTTGGAGGTGTTCACCGTCGATCTGCCGTGAGCAACCACCTATAAGCAAGCGGCTGAGGATTTGGAGGTGTTCGTCGCCGATCCACAGTCACCGATCACGTATTACCGGCCAACAGCGACACCCCAACTCGACTTATAAACGACCACTCAGCCAACCCGATACAGGTACTCCCGCCACCGATCACGCCATGCGTCCCACGGTCACGTCGAACGGGACGCGCTCGACGCGCTCGTACTCGCCCGCCTCGATCTCGCCGACCACTTCCCGCCCCATTTCCCGCCAGCGCCGCCGCAGATCGTCGTACTCCCGCTCCGAGGTCGCCGCGATCAGCTCCTCGCGGTGATCGGCCAGCCCCGCGCCCGAGGCCTTCCGCGCCGCGGCGGTCAGCGCCGGCTCCGCGTACGGCGCCGCGATCCGCTTCTCGTGGACGTACCGCCGGGTCCGGACTTCCTCCAATCCCGCCGCTGAGAACGCTTCCCGGACACGATCGCCGAGCGCCACGTCGGTGTCGACCCCCCGCAGGTACGCCTCCCGCGCCTCCCGCTCCAAGCGCTCCTCGCTCGCGACGCTCGACGAGACCGTCACGTCGGCGTTGTCGGGCTCGATCGCGGCCACCAACTCCGAGGAGACCCGTGCGAACTCCCGGACTGCGGCGGTCGGATCGGGGAGGTTGATGAGGAGCGCCTGACAGACTGCGAGGTCGACCGCGTCGTCCGGGAGGGGGAGCCGCGTCGCGTCGCCGGCGACGTACGGAAGGCCGGTCTCCTCGCGGGCGACGCGCAGGAGCTCCGGGTCGGCGTCGACGCCGATCACCGTCGCGTCGGGTGGCGTCTCCGCGTCGAGGACGCGAGTCAGCTCGCCGGTGCCGCAGCCGGCGTCGAGGACGCGGCGTCGACCCGGCAGATCGAGGTCCGCGAGGGCGTCCCGGCCGTCGGCCCACATCCCGCGGCGAGTGTGTTCGAGGTACTCTGCGGAGAAGCGTCGCACGTCCCCGCGTTGGACGCAGGGCGAATTAAACGTGAGGAAGACGGGCGGCGGCGATTCGATTCCTACTCTTCGTCGCCGTCGTCACCGCCACCGATCCCCGCCAGATCCGCGAGGAGCGCGGCGGTGACCCCGGCGCAGTAGCCGACGAACGCCCCGCTCAGCCCGACGAGCGCGAACGACCAGGTCACCCCGCCCAGCGGCGCGTCGCCGGCGCCCACGCCGGGAACGCCGAACACGGTGCCGACGACCACGAGCGCGGCGAACACGAGGGCGGGCACGACGCCCACCGTCAGGCACGCCGGCCCGCCGCAGCGCGCGTACGCGCCGGCCGCCGCGATCGGCGCGGGTGCGTAAAACACCAACAGCGGGACGAGCCGGTCCGTCACCGCCGCCACGGTCCGGATGTCTGCGAGGTCGGCGACGACCGCGATCACCAGCGCCAGCGCCACGAGCCCGGCGAACCCCCCGACCATCGTGAGGGCTAACCGACGCCGCTGCCCGATAAGCAGCGCTTTCGTGGTGGTCATGTCCGTGGATCGCGGCCCCGGATACATAAAGGCGCGTCGGACAGTTTTAAACGATTCAACGAATCCCTGCGGGTTCGCCCCCGTGACGCCCCAATCAGCGAGGTTCGTTCCGCCCGGGACTCACTCCGCCCGTAGCTCGCGGACGCGATCGATGTTCCACGCGAAGCTCTTCCCGTCCTCGGTCGGCGTCTCCAACGCGAGCGGTACGTCTGCCAGATCCGGGTGGTTGAGGAACCGCTCCATCCCGTCCTCGCCGATGAGCCCCTCGCCGATGTGCGCGTGCTCGTCCTTGTGGGTCCCGCAGGCGTGCTTCGAGTCGTTGAGGTGGACGTATTCGAGGTGCTCTAACCCCACCACGTCGTCGAACTCCGCGACCGTCTGGTCGACCGCCTCGGGCGTCGAGAGGTCGTACCCCGCCGCGAACGCGTGGGCGGTGTCGACGCAGACGTCGATCTCCGTCTCCGTGCGGTCGATGACCCCCGCCAGGTGCTCGAACTCGCCGCCGAGCTTCGTGCCCGCGCCCGCGTCGCTCTCGATCAGGATCGTGACGCCGTCAGGCACGTCGAGGTCGTCGATCACCGAGGCGGCGTTGTCGAGCCCGCCCTCGACGCCCGCCCCCGTGTGCGCGCCGAGATGAACGTTAACGTACGGGATCCCGAGCTTATCGGCCGCGTCGACCTCCTTCTGCATCGAGTCGAGCGACTTCTCGCGGAGCCCCTCCTTGGGCGTACAGAGGTTGACGAGGTAGGAGGTGTGGATCACCCACGGCCCCTCCATGTCGCGTTCGGTTCCCTCCCGGAACTGTTCGGCCTCCTCGTCGCCGATGTCCGGATCCTGCCACACCTGCGGGGAGTGCGTGAATATCTGTCCGCAGTTGCCGCCGAACTGCGTCTGCCTGAACACCGCGTTCGCGATGTTTCCGTACGGCGGCGTTTCGGGATCGTTGGACGCTCTCGAACTAGAGATCGAGACGTGTGCGCCGACCTTGAGACTCATACCGTCTCCAGGTAAGCACCGGAAAAAGCCCCTTCGAAAACCGCCCGACTTTTCACGTCCGGCGGTATCTCACCGTCTATGACCGACGATCCCGGCCTCGCCGTCGGGGAGCGCGCTCCGAACGTCTCCGGGGACCTCGTCACTCCCGACGGCGACGTCGAGTCCGTCGCTCTCGACGACCTGCTCGCAGACGGTCCCGTGCTGCTGTGTTTCTACACCGCCGACTTCAGTCCGGACTGCGTCGAGCAGTGGTGCGCGTTCCGCGACTTCGACTGGTTCGCCTCCGGCGACGCGGTGCAGGTCGTCGGCGTCAGCAAGTCGGGTGTCGGGCTCCACCGGAAGTTCATCGACCGGCTCAACCTCACCTTCCCGATGTTCTCGGACTCCGACCTCGAGATCGCCGCGGCCTTCGACGTGGTCTACCGCGCGCTCGGAGTCACGAAGCGATCGCGTCGGTCCTGTTTCCTCCTCGATCGGGATCGGGTCGTCCGGTACCGATGGCTCAGCCACCACTGGCTCGATCCGACGCGCGACGTGCCTCCCGTTAGCGAGATCTACGAAGCGGTCCGGGAGCGCCTCGACATCGAGGACCCAGACACGTTCGGGTTCTGAAGATCGGACCCCGAGCGACTACGACGAGTCGCGCCCGGGCCGCGTCCGGACCCACTCCTCGTCGCGGTACTTCGTCTCGACGAGTTCCTCCGCGCGCCGGAGCTCCGCGTCGGTCCACGAGCCGTCGCGATCGAGGTCGACGCCCTCGCGGTCGAGGGCGACACCGGCACGGTCGCCGCCCTCCCCCGCCACCCACGCGACGAGCGCTCCTTCAACCGCCGCGACTGCGTCCTCCCGATCGATGTCGGCCAGCTCGTCCATCCCGACGACCCGGTCGCCGAACTCGGCCGGTGTCACGGGCGGATCCGCGAACGTCCCCAAGTGGCGCTCCGCCTCGACCGAGAACGTCAGCGAACCGTGCTGGATCACGGCCTCTCGCTTCCGATACTGAGCGTTTCCGGCGATCTTCCGCCGGCGATCGTCGCCGCCGGAGTCCTCGTTGCCGGCGTCGCCCGCCACCACGTCGTGCGCCGGGTGCAGTTCTCGCAGGTAGCAGGCCGGGTGGTAGATCTCCGGCATCGACTCCTCGACGTAGTCCGCGTCGATCCCGAGCCGGTCGAACGCGTCGAGGACGGGCTCACACAGCAGGTGGTAGCAGTCGAGCAGTTCGCCGGGCACGTCGGCGGCGGGGACGGCGATCGAGTAGGCCACGTCGCCGCGCGCGTCGTGGTAGATCCCGCCGCCGCCGGTCTGCCGCCGAGTCACGTCGATCCCCTCGCGTTCGCAGAACGCCCAGTCGACGGTTTCTGGGGCCTGCCGGTAGCCGAGCGTGAGACAGCTCGGGTCCCACCGGTACGTCCGCACGGTGGCCGGCCCGCCGGCGGCCGCCGTCTCGGCCGCGACCTCGTCGAGCGCCATCTGCATCGGTCCCGGCCGCGACTCCTCTCGGATCAGCCGCCAGTCGCCCGCCGGCGCGGTCACCGTCTGCCACCTCCGCTTCGCGATCGGTTCCCGTCCGCGTGCATACGTCTCACGTCGGCGTCCCGTCCGAAAGCGGTTGCGTTCGACGATCCCACACGAACCGCGGTCGGCGCAAATTCTTTGCACTCGCCCGTGGAACGGCCACGTATGAGGTCCCCCCTCACAGAGTCCTTCCATCGTACGTGTACGCTACGGCCCGGACGACTGCCCGGCACGGATCGGTCAGATGTCGGCGCCGGCTCTGCGGCAGCAAGCGCGGTGCTCGCGGTCGGCGTCGGCGCCGATGAGCTCGACGGTCCGTCCCTCTCCGACTGATGCTGTACACCGTCGCCGGAACTGGTTTCGTCGCTCTCGGTCTCGCGATCGGCTGGTACGGGCTCCGCCCGCTCGCGGTCGTTCCCAGCCTCCTCCGTGCCACCGTACGGGACCCGAGCGAGGTGACGGAGGCTGGGTCCTTCGTCGCCTGCCGCGGCGTTGCAAACGAATCGAGTGAGACCCTTTCGGCTCCGTTCACGGGATCGCGGTGCCTCGGTTTCGAGTTCGAAGTTACCGAACGACAACCGTTCGGGGTCGGGATTCCGTGGTTTCAGGCTCATCTCGACGACGGCGTGGCGACGCGCCCGTTCACTCTCGACAGTCCGGATGGCACCCTCACCGCCGTCCCGTCCGCCAAACGATTCGCGCTCGACACGGAATCGACGACCATCACGGTCGGTGCCGGTGAAACGCCGCCAGAGCGTATTCAACGATTCGTCGACGTGCGAGACGAACTCGAACCGGTCGCGAGATGGGTACGGATGATTCCGGGGCTCGGCACGCGGCGCTACGTCGAACGCCGGATCGATCCCGGCGAGGAGTACCTCGTCGCGGGAGCCACGGAACGGCGGCAGAACGAGGTCGTCCTCGCGGGCGATCTCGTCGTCACCGATCGCTCGCCGAGGGGGTTCGCGATCGCGCGTTTCCGGAAGGCGCTGTTTCCGACGGTGATCGCGTTGGTTTTCGTCGGAGTCGGCGTCGGAGGTATCGTCCTATGACCGACCGCAGTACGAGACCGGCCATTCACTCCGTTCACCCCTTCCGATGACACGAGACACGCACGCCATCGAGACGCGAGAGCTGACGAAACGATTCGGAACCGAGACCGCCGTCGACGGGCTCGACCTCACCGTCGACCGCGGCACGGTGTACGGCTTTCTCGGACCGAACGGCGCCGGAAAGACGACGACGATGCGGATGCTGACGTCGCTGACGCGGCCGACGGACGGCGCGGCGTGGATCGACGGGAACCCCGTCTCGGACCGCGACGCGATCAGGGCGTCGATCGGTTACCTCCCCGAGGAACCGCCGGTCTTCGACGAGCTCACGGGACGCGAACAGCTCGAGTACTTCGGTCGGCTTCGCGACCTTCCCGCCGCCGAGACCGAGTCTCGGATCGCGGACTGGTTGGATCGATTCGATCTCACCGACGACGCCGACAAGCGGATCGACGATTACTCCAAGGGGATGCGCCAGAAGGTCGGGCTGATTCAAGCCTTATTACACGAGCCCGACGTGGTGTTCCTCGACGAGCCGACGAGCGGGCTGGACCCCCGGGCGGCTCGGACCGTCCTCGACGTCATCGCCGAACTGACCGACGACGGCCACACGGTGTTCCTCTCGACGCACATCCTCTCGGTCGTCGAGGAGCTCGCGGACGCCGTCGGCGTCCTCTACGAGGGCGACCTCGTCGCCGAGGGCTCGCCCGCGGAGCTGACCGCGCGGATGGAGGCCGAGGAGGGGACGACGCTGGAGGACGTGTTCCTCTCGGTCACCGCCGAACGCGGACCGGCCGCTCCCGAATCGGCTTCCGGGAACGCCGGCGGTGCCGATTCGACGACCTCGAACACACGGGCCGAGGACAGTACGCGGGCCGAGGACCGATGACGCGGGCGAAACGTCCGCGGCTCGTCGCCCGGACCGAACTCCGGCGTCGCTGGCGGACGATGAAGGGGAACACGACGCAGCTGTTGGCGCTGGGGTTCGCGTCCCTCATGCTGCTTCCGTTCTCGCTCGGCGGCGTGTTCGGGGCGTACCTCGCCGGGGGGTTCGTCGCCGGAAGCGAGACCGAACCGCTCATCGAATGGGCGCGGATGGCGTTCGTCTACGGGTGGATATTCGTGGTCGGGTTCGGCGGATATCGCGCGTACGCCGTCGCGCTCCGCCCCGACAACCTCGACGGCTTGCTGACGACGGTCTCACACCGGGACGTGATCGGCGGCCTCCTTCTCACCGAACTCGCGCTCTGGTCCGCGTTCTTCGTCACGGTCGGAAGCGCCGCCGCGGTCGCGTTCGCCGTCGGCGCCGGCTCGCCGCTCACGATCCCCGCCCTGTTGCTCACGTTGTGTCTCCTCCTCGCGACCGGGATCCCGGCCGGCTTCATCATCGCGCTGGGCGTGCGGAACGCCGGCGTTCGATCGCGGCTCCTCAGTCGCCTCCGAACGCTGTTTCTCGCGCTGCTCGGGATCGGATACGTCGCGCTGATCTTCACGAACGCGTTCGCGTCGGTCTTAGAGCCGCTCTATCGAGCCCTCGCGCCGACGCCGATCGACTGGTTCGGCGATCTCGCCGCGATGGGGCTCGGCATCGGGGCGTCGCCGCTCAGAGCGATCGGTGCGGTGGGGTTCGCGGGCGCCTTCGTCGTCGCAGCGATCGTGTCCCTGTCCCGACTCGCGGAGTGGCTCTGGTACGCCGACGGCGTTCACGTCACCCATGAGATCGAGCGGTCGGACGACGGATCTCCGTGGTTCGGCGGGCTCTCACGGGTCCTCCCTCAGCCGGTCTTCGGCGTCGTCGCGGTCGACTGGAAGCGCGCTCGCCGGTCCCCGGTGTCCCTCTCGTTCGCGTTGTACCCGCTGATCGTCCTCGCCAGTCCGGTCGTCACCGCTGTCCAGACGGGCGAGATCGGAACGAGTCTTCCGCTGTGGATCGTGATAAGCGGCACGTGGGTCGCCGGGTCGCTGTTCGCGCTCAACGTGGTGGGACAGGAGGGCGCGGCGCTCCCCGTCACGTTGCTCTCGGAGGCGCCCGAGCGCTCGTTGGTCGTCGGACACGTCGTTAGCGGTGCCCTCCTGATAGCGCCGGTGACCGTCGCGGCGACCGCTATCGCGGGGATCCTGAGCCCGCATTCGGTGCCGCTTGTCGCGAGCCTCTGCGTGTCGGCGCTCGTCCTGTCGATCGCGTCGGGTGCGATCGCGACCGGGATCGGCGTCGGGTTCCCGCGCTTCGAGGCGGTCAACGTCTCTCGAAGCACGAAAGCGATCGTTCCGAGCGTCTTCGCGTTCGCCGTCTACTCGGTCGCGGTGCTCGTCGTGGCGCTCCCGACCGCCATCGCTCACTCCGGCATCGCCGGCCACGCGCTCGCCTCGTTCGTCGGCATCGACCGTCTCGCGGTCGGTCTCGGCGGGACGGTCGTTTCGACCGTCCTCGCGTGTCTCGTCGGTGTCGGTTCGATGTACGTCGCACGGAACCGCGTTCGCGGCTACCGCCTCGGATGACTCGGCGTCACAGCGACCACGACACGTCCCGCATCACCGTCTCGTACCCGAGCGCGGCGAGCGCCTCCGGGTAGTACCGGCGGGCGACGAGTCCCTGAACGAGTTGGCGCACGTCGACTCGATGGTCGGTCGTCCACGCCACGTCGACGACTGTTCGTTCTTCACGTTCCCGAATCCGGACCGTGTAGGCCGCCCAGCGGTTCCCATCGACCGTGACGACGAGTTCCAGTTCGTCGACAGCACTCGATCTGTCGGAGCCCGATTCGTCCGGCAAGCGGTCGGTAGGTTCCACCCGCATCGTCACCGATCGAAGCCCGAACAGGTACGAGATATCGTACTCCACGGCCTCGTCGTCGACGGTCACGTCGTCGGTCTCGACGAGCCCCCACTGGAAGATGAGCACCGGCGGCCGTTTGCTCCCGAACTCGGCGCGAACCGTGTCGGGGTCGGCGTCGGTTTCGAGCCTCGCGTCCCCCCGTCGGCGAACGAGCGGCACTCGGACGAGCGCGAGGACGCCGAGTGCAGCGATGACGCCGACGTAGAACGGTAACGAGCGGATCGCGATCAGGGCGACGGCGACGACCGACAGCGCGAGCACCCAACTGACCGTGCGTTCGACGCGATGATACCGGCGAACGATCGGACGGACGGCCCACGGCGGATCCAGCCGGTCTACCGAAGCGCTCATGGAGGGCATACGCCTGCCGTGAGTTCGGTACGGGTTTAATTCCTTTCAAAGAACGCACAAATCCGTTGGGGCCTCCGTCTCCGAGCGTGAGGGAAGTCAATTCGACGCCGTCGTCTGCCACCGGATCACGTACACGACGGACGACACCCAGAACGCGGCGAGAAACGCGTACATCGCGTCACCCGGGGGATACACCGACTCGGTAAAGACCCGCGAGATCGCGTACCCGACAGTAGCGACGAGGACCGGGACGCCGACGTACGCGATCACGTGCGGCCGCCAGTCGGCGTCCGGCGATCGATCTCGCTCGCCGTGAATATACATCGCGACCGCCGTCAACGGGGTCAGGAACATGACCAGACCGAGCAGTCCGAATGCGAACAGGAAGAACGCGGCACCGTCTGTCGGGCCGACGAACACGCCCCAGAGGACGAACGGCAGCAGAACGACGTACGCGAGGACGACGAGGGGGCACCGATCGCGGAAGTCGACCCGGGGCCCGTACCGGTTGACGAGCGCCGGGGTCAACGGATAGCGCCACGCCGTACCGAAGATCGCTTTCCCCATCGCGACGAACCCGACGACGAACGTCCACAACCCGACGGCGAACCAGAGCGAGAGCAGCGCGGGAATCGCGAGGCCGGCGACCGCCGAAACGCCCGACGAGACAGACGAGGGAAGCGAGACGAGAGACGAGAGGGCGGCGACGTCGGTGGCGCCCTGTCCGGTGAGCTCCGCGTAGGTGAACAGCGAGCCGAAGGTGACGACCGTCAGTGCCAGCACGGTGAGATGCCAGTCGAGGGCGTTGCGAGCGTTTCGCTTCGTGAACTCGTTCGTGGCGAGGAGGTACACGATCCCCGCTCCGGCGACGCCGGTCGGAATCGCGAGGAAGTGGACGAGGATTCCGCCGAGCGAGCGTTCGTCGAGCAGTTCGGGTCCGGATGCAGCGGGTGTGGAGGTCATGAATGGGTGGGGATATGGTCCGCAGTTTCGGTCACGCCGACGGCAGGAGGTTCAGCGGGCCGTATCTGTCGCGAGCCCAGCGAACCGTTCGTTCGGCGGCGAGCAGCAGTACGCTCACGAACAGCAGGTCGAACGCGGTGTCCCAGAGCACGATGTCGCTCTGGGTGCCGCTTACGTCGGCACCGACTACCGTGAGGACGCCGCCGAGCGCGAGCAGCACGAGGCTCAACTGGAAGCCAGCGAGTACGAGGGTGCGGATTCCTGCCGTGTCCGAGAGCGTGAGGAATCCGCGGGTGGAGAGCCGATCCAGCGGGGTATCCGCATTGAGCGCGCGTTTGCCTTCGGGCGACAGCGGCCAGTCCGACTCCGGGTGGTTGAGGTAGTACAGGGTGATCGAGTCGGGATACGTCTCCGTCGCGACGACGTCGATCTCCTGTAGCTCCCGGAGCCGGTTCCGAACCGTGGCCCGACTGACGTCGGGCTTGATGCGCGCGTGGAGCTGGCGGATCGAGAAGAACGGCCGATCGGAGTCGACCATCGTCTCGACGACGTGCTCCTGCGTGAGCGTGTTGTCGAGGTTCCGATCGATCCGTTCGTCGATCCAAGGCGGAATCGGGGACACGGTATCGCTCCATAGTCGACGGGGGTGATTAAAACGAGGTGCGAATTTCGTCCCCGCCAACCGTCGTTTGACGGCCGTGAAACGAGTCTGTTCCGTGTTCACGATCTGGGAATCGTCGTACCGCGCCGGTTTGAAACACATTGACGGAGCGAGCCGATCGACTGCGGTTCGCGCCCGCGATCCGGTGGGTGGCGGCGATGGATCCCCTCTCGGCGGACGCTCGCGTCGAGACCGACTCGTCTTGGTTTCACGTCGACGGTCTCGCCGCTGTGTTCGCGGCGGTGTGCGCGGATGCCGTCGTACGTGTTCGCGGCGACAAGCACTACGAGAAGACTGACGTGGACGCCAACCGATCAATTTCCTATCGCGTTATCCGATTTATACCTCCGTTCGTCGAACGCGCGTCCCTTTTACGAATCCCCGGAGTAGGGGCACGCATGGTTCGAAACGTCGCCGGCGACATGGCCGAGCTCGATCCCGAGGACTTCTATCTCCTCTCGGGCGTCGAGCAGGGGATGCGCTTCTCCGAGTGGGTCCGCCGGGACAAGATCCCCGACTACGCCGACCTGACGCGCGAGGAAGTCGACTACCGGATCGACCGGTGTCTCGACCGCGAGCTGATCGAACGGAAGACGATCCAGTACGAGGGGTACCAGCTCACCTTCGAGGGGTACGACGCCCTGGCGCTCCGTACCTTCTCCGAGCGCGAGACCATCGACGGCGTGGGCTCACCCCTGGGGTTCGGCAAGGAGGGAGACGTTTATGAGGCGCAGTCGTTCAAGCCGCTCGCCTTGAAGTACCACCGCGAGGGGTACACCAATTTCCGCGAGGTGAACCGCGAGCGCGAGTACACCGCCGATCGGGACCACGTCTCGTGGCTGTACACCGCGCGCAAGGCGGCCGAACGGGAGTTCGAGGCGATGGAGGCGCTGTACCCCGACGTGTCGGTGCCGCGCCCGGTCGATCACAACCGCCACGCCATCGTGATGGACAAGTTCGAGGGCGTCGAACTCGCGCGCGCGAAACTCGAGCCCGAGCAGGCGATCGGCGTCCTCGACCTGGTCCTCCGTGAGCTGGTGACCGCCTACGATCTCGGGTGGATCCACGCGGACATGTCCGAGCACAACGTCGCGGTCGCGGAAAGCGGGATCACGATCTTCGACTGGCCGCAGGCAGTCCCCGTCGACCACGAGAACGCCCGGGAATTCCTCGAACGCGACGTGGAGAATCTCCTGCGGTACTTCGGGCGGAAGTACCCCCACGAGGTGCCGCGCGACGCCGATATCGAGGGAATTGCCGCCGCGATCGTCGACGACTCGTTTACCACGATCCGGGCGTTCGGAGTAGAATAAACCACACTCGGCTATATCGAATCGCACAGAATCATCGACACCGGGTGTGCTCCCGCCCGTTCTGCGACCTGTCGCGGCAGCGCTGCTCCGGATTCGTAACCATTTTATATTTTTAGGGCAGCCTAAAAATATGGCGCACGTCGGCGAACCGGGGCCCACGCGGACGGCCCGGTACCTCCTCGCGCTGTACATCGCGGAACACCGAGCGTCGCCGCCGGTCTCGCCCGGCCGGATCGCCGAGATGCTCGACCGCTCCCCGGCGGCGACGACGGAGATGCTCAAGCGCCTCGCGACCGACGGACTCGTGGCTCGCGAGCCGTACGAGGGGGCGACGCTCACCGACGCCGGCCGGGAGCGTGCGGCCGATCTCCACGAGACGTACGTCGCGCTCTCGTGGTTCTTCCGCGACGTGCTCGACCTCGACGCGTACGAGTGCGAGGCGATGGAGATGGCCGGACTGGTCAGCCCCGCGGTCGCTGAGCGGCTTACTCACCTGTTGTTCGAAGACGCTGAGATAGATACCGAGGCGCACCTCGACGACCTCGGCGCCTCACCGACGCGCGCGGAGTGACTCGCGGCGCCGACCGCATCCTTTTTACTTTAGGTTTGCCTAAAGGCTCTCAATGTCAGCAGGCGCCCGGTCCCGCACCGACTCCCGTCGCGAATCGGAATCCGAACAGACCCCGTCTGTCACCGTCTGTGAGGGATGTCCCGGACGATCCGTGTTCATGGAGTCCGAGAACACGGACGGGTGGATCGCGAGCGACCACGTCGTCGACGTGACTCGGTGAGATGACGGACGGATCCGCTCCGGGCGAGTCGGCGTCGTCGACCGGCGACGACCGGACGGTGATCGCCGGTCGGAACTTCGAACGGGAGTACCGCGTCGACGCGAGCGAGGCCGGCGAGTTCCTGATCGCGCTCGGGAAGCAACTCCGCGACGGCGACGACCTTCGGATCGAGACGGACGAGTGGGAGCTTCCCTTCGCGTTCGGCGAGCCGGTGGAACTCGAAGTCGACTACGAGGGCGTCGGCGAACCGGAGTTAGAGATCGAAGTGGCGCTGCCGGGTCGGACCGACCAGACGGCGCCGGACGTTCGCTGAGCTGTCCGCCGTTTCTGCTTCAGTTCGTCGCGGACTCGACGACGAGCGTGTCGTCTTCGAGGTAGTGCTCGATGTGGTGCGTGTGCTCTTCGATGCCCTCCAACTGCTCGCGGAGCATCTCCGCGGTCGCGTAGTCGCCGAGCCCCTCCGCGAGTTCGATGTGCTGCCGGTAGCTCTCGATGATGTCGCCCATCATCTCTAGGTCGTTCTCCAGCGACGTGCGGATGTCGTACACGTCCTCGTCTTCCGACTCGACGGTGGCGTTCTCCGCGAGCGTCGTCATGCTGGCGTGCGGGACGCCGCCGAGCGCCTGCAGTCGTTCGGCGAGTTCGTCGGCGGCCGCCTCGACGTCCTCGTACACCTCCTGGAGGAACACGTGCACGTCGCGGAACTCCGCGCCCTCGACGTTCCAGTGGTGTTTGTGAAGCTGGTGGTAGAGGACGTACGCGTCCGCGAGGTCGACGTTCAGCGCCTCGATGATCTGCTCCGCCTTCTCCGGTTCGAGCCTGAGTGCGTTCTCTTCGACGGTGCCGGCGCGCTGTCGGGTCTCCTTCTGCGTGCTCATAACACTACTTCGTACGCTCCCTACCCACTTATAACCCATCAATACGAAAACACTTTTTCGTATGGCCTAAAACTCCACTAAACCGGTGTTTAATGCCTTATAAGGGCGATATTCGGAGTTTATATCTAATATATTGAATTTAATCGACTGCTTGATAATTCGCCACACAGAAGGCATACCACTTTCCGATCCGCCGATTTAGGTCTGCCTAAGATTCGAAAGCAATTTAATGCTTTAGGGTGGCCTAAACCGTATGGGAACGCACGCGAACCGAAATGCGTCGACGCGCCGTGATCTAATCAGGTACGGCGGCGCGGTTGCGGGGGCGGGACTGCTCGCGGGATGTCTCGGAGCCGGATCGGGCGATCCCGGCTCGGACGGCGGCTCCGACGACGAAGAGTCGGGTGGCGACGACGGACCTGCGGGCTCGTACTCCGTCGAGATGGCGCCGGTCGGCGAACTGACGCTCGATTCGGTTCCCGAGAGCGTCATGGTCTACAGCCTCCTGTACGCGGACATGGCGGTCGCGTTCGGCCACGGCGACGCGGTAAACTCGCTCGGCTTCGACGCGGACGCCGGCGGGAACACGCTCGACGCCTACTACGCCGAGCTCGACGGCGTCGAGTTCGATCGGGAGGGGATCCGCCAGCTCAACTCGGGCTCCGGCGACGGGATCACTGTCGACCGGGAGCTGCTCTACGAGCTTGACGCCGACCTCCACCTGGCGGACCCCTGCCTGTTCGCCTCTTTCGAGGGATGGGACGAGGACGACGTGGCGGAGATCCGCGACAACGTCGGACCGTGGTTCGGCAACGTGTACAGCCGCCGGAACTCCGAGCCGCCGGAGTCGTGCCGCGACGACTACGAGTACTACGGACTCTGGGAGATCGCCGAGCGCGTCGCCGGCGCGTTTCGGGAGCCGGAGCGCTACGAGGCGCTCTCGGCGGTCCGCGACGACCTGATCGAGACGGTGCAGGCGGACCTCCCGCCGGAGGAGGAGCGCCCGACGGTCGGGACCCTCCTCTACATGGACGGAACCTACTACCCCTCGCGGCTCGACGAGCCCGGATTCGCCAACGCCCACGTGCGCCCCTTCGGCGTGCCCGACGCGTTCGGCGCCGACGACGTGACCTACGAGACCGCCTACGACCATGAGCAGCTGTTGGAGGTCGACCCCGACGTCATCCTCCACCAGTACGGGATGGAGTCCTACTACGACGTGGCGGGAACCCGCGAGGAGCTCGCCGACCACCCCGTCGCTGGCGAGCTCTCCGCGATCGAGAACGACCGGTTCTACCCCTCGGGCGACCCGGTTCAGGGGCCGATCATGAACCTCTTCCAGATCGAGATGACCGCAAAACAGCTATTCCCCGAGCGGTTCGGCGAGTGGCCGGCCTACGAGCTCGGCGACGGCTACCCGGAGATTCCCGAGTCCGAGCGGCTCTTCGATCGCGACCGGGTCGCGGCGATCGTCGCGGGTGATGCAGAATGACCGGCGAGAGAGTCCGCGCGGAGACCGACGAAACCGACCGCGAGGGGACCGCCAAGGCGGTCGACTACGACGCGGTCGTGGTCGGCGGCGGCCCCGCCGGCTGCTCGGCCGCCGTCTTCCTCGCCCGCGAGGGGGTTGACGTCGCCGTCTTCGACCGCGGCCGGTCGTCGATCGCGCGATGCGCCCACCTCGGCAACTACCTCGGCTTCCCGGCCGGGATCGACGTCGAGACGTTCTACGACCTCCTGCACGACCACGTCGAGCGGGCGGGCGCCGAACTCGTCGACGATCTGGTCGAATCGGTCGAATCGGTCGGAGGACGGGACGGCGACGCGGCGGAGCCGCGCTTCCGCGTCACCCCGCAGGAGGGCGAGCCGGTCACCGCCCGCCGCGTGATCGCGGCGACCCGGTACGACGGCGAGTACCTCCGGGGGCTCGACGACGACGCGGCGATGTTCGAGACGCACGAGCACGGCGGCGAGGTCCGCGAGCACTTCGACCGGGAGTACGCCGACCCCGACGGGACGACGCCGGTCGACGGGCTCTACGTCGTCTCCCCCTCCGAGGCCAGCCAGCAGGCGATCACGGCGGCCGGGCGCGGCGCCCGCGTCGCTCGGCAGCTTATCACGGACGCGCGGATCGCGGACGGCTGGTGGCCCGCGGCGGCCGAGGGCGTCGACTGGGTGCGCCGCGAGGCCGAGCGCGAGGACGAGTGGGGAGACCGCGAGCGGTGGATCGAGCGGTTCGACGAGCGCCACGCCGACGCCCGCGTCGACCCGGACTCGGAGCGGTTTGCCCGCGTCCGCGAGGCGGCGATCGACGAGGCGCTGTCCGCGTACGTCGACGCCGACGAGGCCGAGGCGCGGGCGACTGAGGGCCGGCGCGCGCTCGCCGGCCACCTCGACCCTGACGCCGTCGTCGACGCTCACGGCGCCGAGGCGTTGCTCGACGCGATGGACGACGAGGCGATCGCCGCGTACGCCGAGGGGGCGCGATGAGCGGCGGGCGGTCGGTCGCCGGCGAGAGCGCGGCGCGACGGGCGTCGGAGGGGCGGCTCGGATGGCTGTTCGACTCCAAGCTGGTCACGGTCGCGCTCGCCAGCGTCGCGGTCGTCGTCGCCGGCGGGCTCGTGCAGGTGAGTTTCGGCGCGTACTCGATGACGGTCGGGGAGGCGTGGCGCGCCGTCCTCGACCCTGCGGTCCTCCTTGACCCCCGCTGGCTGCTGAACTTCCTCGTCGGCGAGGGGTTGATGCGGTCGATCACGGGCTTTCAGGGAGAGCTGCCCGAGCTGGCACACGGGACGCTCATCGTCTGGAACATCCGGCTCCCGCGGGTGTTGGTCGCCGCCGTCGTCGGGATGAACCTCGGCGTCTCGGGGGCGATCTTCCAGGCAGTCACTCGAAACGAGTTAGCGAGCCCGTTCATCCTCGGCGTCTCCTCGGGCGCGGGGCTGATGATCCTGCTGACGCTCGTGGTGTTCGGGGGACTCTCGGCGTTCCTCCCGCTGATCGCGGCGCTCGGCGGCGCGGTCGCGTTCCTGATCGTCTACGTGATCGCGTGGAAGAACGGGACGAGCCCGGTTCGACTCGTGCTCGCGGGCGTGATCGTCGGGACCATCTTCAACAGCCTCCAGACGGGGCTGTTCTTCTTCGCGGACGACATCGGCGTCGTCCAGTCGGCGATCCAGTGGACGACGGGGTCGCTGACGGGGACCGACTGGGAGCAGGTCCGGATGGCGCTGCCGTGGACGATCGTGGCAATGGTGTTGTCGCTCGCGGGCTCGCGCCAGCTGAACCTCCTCCTCCTCGGCGAGCAGACGGCGAAGTCGCTGGGGATGTCGATCGAGAAGGTGCGGTTCGCGCTCTCCGGCGTCGCCGTGTTGGCGGCGGCCGCCAGCATCGCGGTAGCGGGCATCGTCAGCTTCGTGGGGCTGATCGTCCCCCACATGGTTCGAAACCTCGTCGGCAGCGACTACAAGCGGGTGATCGTCGGCTGCCTGTTCGTCGGCCCGGCGCTGATGGTCGCGGCCGACGTGGGCGCGCGGCTCGGGATGGGCGTCCTCACGGGCGCGGACTCGCAGATCCCGGTCGGTATCGTCACCGGGCTGATCGGCGGCCCGTACTTCCTGTACCTGATGCGGAAACAGCAGAGCATGGGTGATCTCTAAATGTCAACGGAACGCGCGAACGCGACGGAGACGGACGAACCGGGCGGAACGAACGAAGCGATCGGGGCTGGCGGCGCGGACGACGGGGGAGACGCGAGCGACCTCGACGGCGAGGACCTCGTGCTGGGGTATCCGAACGCCCCGGAGCCCGTCATCGACGGCGAGTCGCTCGCGGCCGAGCCCGGCGCGGTCACTGCCCTCGTCGGCCCGAACGGCTCGGGGAAGAGCACCCTGCTGAAGGGGTTGGCGAACCAGATCTCGCCGGACGGCGGCTCCGTGCTGGTCGACGGCCAGGACGTCCACTCGATGGACACGAAGGCGCTCGCGCGGAAGCTCGGGCTGCTCTCGCAGGAGAGCACGTCGCCGAGCAGCATCTCCGTCGACGAGCTGGTGTACCACGGTCGGTATCCACACCGCGGGTTCTTCGAGCAGACCACTGAGGAGGACGCCCGCGCCGTTGAGCAAGCGATCGAGCTGGCCGGCTGCGGCCACCTGCGCGACCGCGAGGTCGGGAGCCTCAGCGGCGGGCAGAAGCAGCTGGCGTGGATCGCGATGGTGCTCGCGCAGGACACGGACGTGCTCCTGCTGGACGAGCCGACGACGTTCCTCGATCTCCACCACCAGATGGAAGTGATGGAGATCATCGAGACGCTACGCGACGAGAGCGACGTGACCGTCGTCGTCGTGCTCCACGATATCGAGCAGGCCGCCCGGCTCGCCGACCGGATGGTCGCGCTCAAGGACGGCGAGATCCGAGCGTGCGGGGCGCCCGAAGCGATCGTCACCGAGGAGCTGCTCGCGGACGTGTTCCGGATCGACGCCGAGGTCGTCGACACCGAGCGCGGGCCGCAGGTGACCCCGATCCGCGCGCGACACGAAGACACAGAGTAGCCCGACACGCGGCCTGCGCGTCGAGGGCTCGGAGATCACCGCCGCTGACCGTGCTCCGGCTAGTAGACGATCTGTGTGGAACATTTTAGGCATGCCTAAAAACCGGAACGACTATATTGTTTTAGGCTAGCCTAAAAATATGCGTGGAGATGACGCGACACGCGGCGACCCGACCCGCAGAGCCTTCGCAAAGTACGGCGGCGCCGTCGCCCTCGGCGGTCTCCTCGCCGGCTGCACCGAGGGAAGCGCCGACGGTAACAGCGGTGACGGTACCGAGATCGGTGAGAGCGGCAACGACACGGACACCGCCTCGACGACCTCAACTGAACCGGACACCGAGGGCGAAGAGTCGGGCGGGGTCTCGTACACCGCCGCCATGGAGCCGGTTGGCGAGGTGACTTTCGAAGCGGTCCCGGAGCGGTGGGTCGCGTACGACGGCGGCTTCGCGGACATGGCCGTCGCACTGGGGAGAGGCGACGGGCTGGCCGGCGTCGGCAACGCCGACCGGTACTACACGTACGTCTACGACGAGCTCCCCGGAGTCGACGTCGATCGGAGCCCGATCGAGGCGCACCCGCAGGTCAGGACGAAAGAGGAGTTCTACGAGCTCGACGCCGACATCCACCTGTACGACCCCCAGATGCTCGTCAACTGGTTCGACTGGGGGGAAGACGATGTCGCGGAGATCCGCGACAACGTCGCCCCGTTCTTCGGAAATCTGATCTTCCGGCGATCCGACGGCTGGCACGACTACCGGTACTACACGCTGTACGAGGCGTTCGAGCGGGTGGCGACGGCGTTCGACGAGCGCGAGCGCTACGAGGCGTTCGCCGAGTTCCACGAGTCGTTCATCGCGGACGCACAAGCGCGTCTTCCGCCGACAGACGACCGACCGAGCGTGTTCCTGACGTTCGAGGGAACCGACGAGCCCGAGACCTTCTCGCCGTACCGACTGGTCGACAAGGGGACGAGCAAGAAGCAGTGGCTCGATCTGGGCGTGACCGACGCGCTCGCGGGAACGGACGTCGAAAACCTCAGCACCACTAACCGCGGCGAACTCGACTACGAGAACCTGCTTGAACTGGACCCGGACGTGATTCTCGTCCGCGGACACGAGCGCAAATCGCCGACGGAGTTCCGTGACACCGTCCTCGCGTACATGGAGGATCACCCCGTCGGGAGCGAACTCACGGCGGTCCAGAACGGCCGCGTGTACCGCGGTGGCTACCTCAATCAGGGGCCGATTCACAACCTGTTCTTGACCGAACGAGCCGCGAAGCAGCTCTACCCGGAAGAGTTCGGTCCTGTCACCGGCGACGCGGAGCTGTTTGACCGCCAGCGCGTTGCGGACATCATCAACGGAGCGTTCTGACGATGGATTCAAACGAGACAACCGATACTACCGGGACGATCGAACGCGAGACGCCGACGCGGAGGGAGACGATCACGTACGGCGGCGCCGTCGCCCTCGGCGGCCTCCTCGCCGGTTGCATCGGCGGCGGCGACGGCGACGAGGGCGATTCGTCCGCCGACGGCGCGACCGAGAACGGCTCGACCGACGACAGCTCGACCGACGACGACTCGGAGGAGTCACAGACCGAGGACGACGCCGAGGAGAGCTACACGGCGTCGATCTCGCCGACGGGAGCGGTCACCTTCGAGTCGCCGCCGGAGACGGTGTTCACGCGGCTCACCCACCACGCGGACATGGCGTTCGCGCTCGGTCGGGGAGACGATGTCACCGCGCTGCATGCGCCCGACTACTACGACGGGCTCTGGAACCAGTACGTCGAGCGCCTGCCGGGCGTCTCGCTCGACTGGTCCGGACTCTACTCCTCGTGGGAGCCGGACAAGGAGAAGCTGTACGACCTCGACAGCGACATTCACCTCGCGGACCCCGCGTGGGTGACGCAACTGGAGGGGTGGGGGCGCGAGGATATCGACGAGATCGCCGAGAACGTCTCGCCGTGGTTCGGCAACTCCCTCAGCGACCGCCACCAGGAGCCGACACCCGAGTGGGCCGACGGCTACGAGTACTACGGGCTCTGGGAGCAGTTCGAGATCGTCGCCCGGGCGTTCGACGAGAACGAGCGCTACGAGGCGCTCGCGGAGGTCCGCGAGGGCCTCCTGTCGACGATCGACGAGCGGCTCCCGCCGGAGGAGGAGCGTCCGACCGCGGTCATGATCGCCGCCGCCGACATCGAACAGATCTACGCGTACACCCTGAGCAACCCCGGCTTCCTCACGTCGCACACGCGCCCGCTCGGGCCGCGCGACGCGTTCGAGGGGAGCGTCGAGTCCGGGACCGTCGTCGACTTCGAGACGATCCTCGAGGCGGACCCCGACGTCATCCTCTACCTCGGCGGCATGGAGCCGGGAACGGACATGGCCGGGCGCCGGACCGCCTTCGAGGAGGACCCCGTCGGCTCGGAGGTCACGGCGGTTCGGAACGACCGCATCCACCCGCAGGGCGCCCGGTATCAGGGACCGATCCTGAATCTCTTCCAGATCGAGATGACGGCGAAACAGCTCTACCCCGACGAGTTCGGCGCGTGGCCGCGGTACGAGTCGGGACCGTACCCGGAGATTCCCGAGGGCGAACGGCTGTTCGACCGCCAGCGCGTCGCGGACGCCATCAACGGGGACCTGTAGATGCGCGCCCGCGAGTGGGCGGTCGCGGCCGCCTTCGGCGACCCGACGGAGTACGACGTGCCGGCCCTCCCGACGTGGCGGGTCGAGCGCGGCGCCGACGGCCACCTCGCGTTCGCGGCGGCCGATCGCGACGAGCCGTTCATCGCGGCGGAGCGACCGGTTCGGGTGCGGCGATGAGCGCCGGGCGCCCCCGCCCCGACGAGGCCGCGGATCCGGCCGGAGCCGACCCGGCTCGGGACCGAAGCGACTACGACGGCTCGCGCGCGCCGACGGGTATGGCGAACGGAAACGACGACTCGCGACTCGAACGGAGGATCGACCGATGAGCGGTGACGAGACGCCCGGGGACGACGAGGCCGACTCGCGCCGCTCCCGCGACGTGGTCGTCGTCGGCGGGGGCGTCGCGGGCCTCTCGGCGGCCGTGTTCACGGCCCGGCAGGGGCTCGACACGCTCGTGATTGATGACGGCGGGTCGCTCCTCCGACGGAACGCGCACTTGGAGAACTTCCCCGGGTTCCCGCTCGGCGTGGACGCCCGGCGCCTGCTCGACCTCCTCGCAGAGCAGGCCGCGACCGCGGGTGCCGACCGGCTCGACGGCCGGGCGACGCGCGTCGCGGCGGTCGATGAGGGCGAGGGCGCTCAGGCCGGGGGCGACGAAGCGCGCGACGACGCCCGATTCGTCGTCGAGGTCGACGCAGACGACCGCAACGACCGCAACGACCCCGGCGACCTCGGTGACCCGATCCGGACCCGGTACGTCGTCGCGGCGACGAAAAACGAGGTGGGCTACCTCGACGGCGTCGAGGGAGTCGGGATCCTCGACCGCGGGAAGTCGTACGTCGACACCGACGAGCGCGGGCGGACCGGCGTCGACGGGTTGTACGCGGCCGGGCGGCTCGCGGAGAAGCCGCACCAAGCGGCGGTGTGCGCGGGTCACGGCGCGGAGGTCGGCGTGACGCTCTTGGAGGAGGACGACCGCGGGTTTTACCACGACTGGGTCGCGCCCGACGGGTACTTCACCGACCGGGGTCGGCAGGTGCCGCCGGGCTGCGAAGAGATCGACGACGACGAGCGACGCGAGCGCGAGGAGGCATCGCGCGAGGCGATCCGGGAGCGGTTCGCGGCGCTGCACCCGGACCCGCAGGAGACGCATCCGAGCTTGGAGGAGTGAGCCGCACGCGGAGGTGACATCACGTGATCGGAACGACGCTACTCGAGATCAGCGACCACATCGAATCGCTCGCGAGCGACACGGGCGAGTACTCACTCGTCTGCGCGCGGTACGGCGACCGACCGGTCCCGGCGGCCGGGCTCCGGTTCGAGAGCCGCGCCGTCGCGCGTGCCGCGGCGCGCGCCACCGAGCAGTACCGCGACGCGCTCCGCCGGTACGACCCGCGGCTGCCGTACTACGACGTGATCGTTCGACAGGAGTTCTTGGACGACCATTCGGCGACCGAACCCGAGGCTGACGCCGGAGATCGGGACAAAGCACACGACGTGCGGCGGTTCTCGGCCGCGGAGGCGACCGATTGGACCCTTTCCGACCCGGCCGTAGCGGCAGTGGAGGAAGCCGGCGGTCGGGACGGCCGAGACGGGTCGGAAGCCCCGAGCGACGGGGACGACGACCGCGGGCGCGATCGCGTCGAGTTCTGCCACGAGGCGGCGGCCGCGGTGTTCGAGGCGTTGTCCGCGGGCGGTCACGACGACGCCGAGTCGGCGGTGATGGACGCCTACTTCGACCTCGCAGAGCGCGTGGGCGATCCGGATGACCTCTGTCTGTGCCTCCTCGAAGCGATGGCCGAGGCCCTCCATCGGCGGCTCACACCGGACGAACAGGCCTCGGTGCTCTCGGCCGCGGCGGCGGGGGTTTCGCCCGTTTCACCGGATACGCCTGTCCCTACGGACGACCCCGTTTCAGGCGCGTTCGACCGCCTCGCCGGGGCCGGCGTCGTCGACGGGTACTCCTGCGATCCCGACTCGGCGGCCGGGAGCGCGACCGTTCTGGTGTCAGAGTACGCGCTCACGGCTCGCGACGGTCGGTTCCCGACGCTGCCGCTGGTCCTCGAACTGTACCGCCGGACGGAACCCGGCCGCCGCCACGAGGCGGTCCGGATCGACTCCGTCGACGAGGGGTGGCGGGTCAGCCTCTCCACCGGCTCCAGCGACGGGCCGGTCGGACTCGCCAGCGCGGCGATCCGGTCGTAACTGGCAGTGGGATCGCCCCGTGCCGGCGCTACCGGAGGACTACGACGCTTTCGACCGCAACTCTCTCATCGACGGATCTCCCGGCCTCGCCCGCGAACAGGTCTGTCTCGAACTCCGGCGGAACCGTCACGATTGCCGGTGTGTCGGCGAAGTTAACGACGACGAGGAGTGGATCGGCCACCGCTCCATCGCCCTCCGAACCGTCAGTCGCGGGCGTCCGCTCGTACGCCGTCACGCGCTCGGGGTCGCCGTCGACGACCGACACGTCGGCGGCGCGGCCCGCGAAGTCGACGGCGCCGTCCCGGAGGAGCGGTTCGCGCTTCCGGAGCGCGGCGAGGTCGCGGTGGAAGTCGGTGAGGGCGTTGTCGCCGTCGTGCCAGCGTATCGGTCCGCGATACGTCTCGTTGCCGCGCTCCTGTCCGGCGTAGATCATCGGCGCGCCGGGAAGGGTGAAGACGGTCGCGGCGGCCGCCTGCAGCGCCTCTCGGCCGTACTCCGCGAGGTAGCGCTCCTCGTCGTGGTTCTCGACGTAGCGCATCTGGCGGCTCGGGTCGTCGAACCCGAGCCACTCGGCGCGGGCGAACGCGTCCGCGATCGCGTCCGCGGGCGCATCGCCCGCCCCGATCTTCCGGAGGGCGCGGTACAGCGAAGTGTCGTAGTGGACGTCGAACTCCCCCTCGCCGTAGAAGGGGTCGTGCGGGAGCGTCTCGTCGAGGAGGAGGAAATCGTCGGGCACGCGGTCGGCGACCTCCTTCCAGAAGCCGTGCGGGACGCCCCACGCCACGTCGGCGCGGAAGCCGTCGACGACCGCGCTCCACTCGTCGACCACGTCTAGCAGCCACGCGCGCACCGCCGGGCTGTCGAAGTTGAGGTTCGGGATCCGCCGCCAGTTGAAGTAGTACTCCGGCATGTCACCGTCGGCGAGCTCCGCCCAGTCCGTGTCGGTCACGTCGAAGGCGCCGTCGGTCCGGCGGTAGTGGTCGGCGTACTCGTCGACCCCTGCGGCGTGCATCTGGAAGGCGGGGTGATCGCGGGAGGTGTGGTTGATCACCAGATCGAAGATCACCCGGATCCCCGCCTCGTGGCAGGCCGCGACCAAGGATTCGAACGCCTCGCGCGAGCCGAGGTCGGCGGCGGTGTCGTGGTAGTCGGTGACGTGGTAGCCGTGGTCCGTCGGCGACGCGAGCACGGGCGTGAGCCAGAGCGCGTCGACGCCGAGACTCTCGACGTAAGGGACCCGGCGCTCGATCTCGCGGAACGTCGTCGGGAGCGTGTCCCCCGCGAACGACCGGACGAAGACCTCGTAGATCGCCGGCGAGTCGGCCCACTCGGGGGGCGCGTGGGGGTCAGCGATCGTCACTGATCCCCTCTCGTCCGACCCTGCGGTCCCGCTCCCGTCTCGCTCGATCCGCACCGTCTCAGCCGCGCCGTACCGGTCCGCGTGCGGGACGGCGTGGATCCGAACCCCGTCCGAGAGGTCGGCGGGAAGCTCCGAGACCGGGACCGAGAGTGTGTCGCCCGCCGCCAGCGACTCGATCCGCGCGACCGTCTCGGGGGACGCGTCGCGGTCGTCGACCAGGAAGTCGACGGTGACGGGCGACTCGCCGCCGTTCCGCCCGGTATCACCGCTGTCGTCGAGGTCGGGCGGCGCCGCGGCGTCGGCGGTGATTCGGACGGACGGGTCGTCGGCGTCGCCGCTCCCGTCACCCTCTCTCGCCTCCCCCTCGACCACCGCCGCCGACATCGAGACGCGCGGTCGACCCGGGCCCGAAACGGTCACCTCGTCGCGGTGCCCGTTTCCCGGGTCGTCGTTGGCGACGAAGCTGAACCCGTGGCGGCCGGGCGGGACGCGGACCTCACAGACCCAGTCGCCGCCGTCGCGCTCGGGGCGGTCGCGGGCGAGCAGGCGGTCGTTGTGGGGCCACATCAGCGAGACGCGGTCCACGTCGCCGTCGTCGACCGGGAGGTCCGCGGCGGGGACGCGGAGTTCCACCGACCGCCGCTCGTCGGGGTAGGCGCGCACGCGCTGGCGGTGCGTCCCGTCCGGGGCGTCGAGCGTTAGGACGTAGGTACCGGGGGCGTCGGGACGGAGGTGAACGACCGGCGCGTCCGGGCGACTCGTCTGGCCGGAATCGAGCGTTTCTCCCTCCCCACCGCTCTCGGCCGGCGCGTCGCGGAGCGTCCACTCGTAGGTGCCGTCGGGGTCGGGACTCCGCGGAGCCAGCTCGACGGATTCGCCGACGCTCGTCGCGCGCGGCGGCCCGGGTTCGTGCATACGGGGTCCCGATTGCGCCCCGGCTTGAGCGTTTCCGTTCTCCGAACGCATGAACAACTCTTACACTCAAACTTCATACGCGGAGGGGTCGTTCACCCGCGTAATGCAACTCCGCGACGCGCTCGACGACTACAAGCGGCACACCGGGCACGCCACCCGGTTCCCCGGCGAACGCCGGACCGTCACCGGGCGGTTTTCCGGGGGCGACGGGCGGCTCGTCCACGTCGACGCCGGCGGCGAGATCCGCGACTTCGGCTACCCGCTGACCGGGCTGACGGGGCTCGTCAGATCGCGCGTCGGCCTCGCGGTCGGCCGCGACGTCACGTGGCTCGACGAGGTCGCGACCGAGCAGCGCTACGTCGGCGACACGACCCTGATCGAGACCGTCCACGAGACGGATCACGGAACGGTGACCCGTCACGACGCGACGATCGGCGACGCTCACCTCACGCGCGCGACGATCGACGTGGGCGACGACGGGCACGCGAACGTCGACCCCGCCGACCTCTCGCTCGTCGTCTACGCCCGGTTCGCGCCCGACGGGCGCGACGACCGGGTGGGTCAGCTCCGGTACGACGACGCGGTCGAAGTGTATCACGACGACGAGCACGACTTCCTCGCGAGCGACACCGGCTTCACCGACCTGCGGGGCCAGCTCCCGGCGACGTTCCCCGAACTGCTCGACGACACGCCAACCGACCTCCCCCGCGACCGCGGCGGCGACCGCTACGAGGAGGAGCGGCTCTCCGGCGAGGTCGTCGTCGACGCCCCCTTCGAGGAGGGCGTGGCCACGGTCGGTACCCTGCTGACAGACCGCGAGGAGACGACGCGCGAGGCGGCCCGCGTCCGGCTCGACGAACTCTTCGCGGACCTCGACTCTCCCGACGCGCTCGCCGCGGCCGCGGGCGAGACGATCCCCTCGGTCCCCGAGTCGGTTCCGTCCCGCGAGTCGGTCGTCGCCGACCTCCGTGTGCTCTCGCTGCTCTCCGCGGAGTCCGGGCTCCGGATCGCCGGTCCCGACTTCGATCCCTTCTACGCGACCTCTGGCGGCTACGGCTACACGTGGTTCCGCGACGACGCAGAGATCTCGACGTTCCTCCTCGGCGCTGACGCCCGGCTTGGACTCGGGCTCGGCGACTGGCACGCGCGCTCGGCCGAGATGTACGTCGCCACGCAGCGCCCCGACGGATCGTGGCCTCATCGGGTGTGGCCCCGAAACGGCTCGCTCGCGCCGGGCTGGGCGAACGCGCGCATCGAGGACGGTCCCGACGTGGACTACCAGGCCGACCAGACCGGCAGCGTCATCGCCTACCTCGCGCAGGCGCGCGCCGCGGGCGTCGACGCCGAGGGGATCGACGAGAGCCTCGTCGCCGCGCTCGCCGGGCTCGACGAGACGCTCGAAGAAGACGGGCGCCCGGTCGTCTGTCAGAACGCGTGGGAGGACAGCGTCGGCCGGTTCGCGCACACGGCCGCGACGTTCCTGGAGGCGTACAGCGAGCTCGCGCTTCACGGCGACGGTCTGGACCCGGACGCGCTCGACGCGGAGGGAGACCTCGACCCCGCCGCGCTCCCCGAGGACCTCGCCGGCCACGCTCGGAATCAGGCGGCGCGGGTGTACGACGCGCTCGACGACCTGTGGGTCCCCGAACGCGGCTGCTACGCGCTCCGCGAGACGCCCGAGGGCGCGATCGACGACCGGCTCGACTCCTCGACGCTGGCGCTGGCGAGCGCGCACCGCTCGTTCGACGCGCTCGGAGGGGACGAGGTGGCCGGCGACGGTGCCGGCGATGGAGGGGAAGAGACCGGCGCCGTCGACGCCGAGCGCCTCGACCGACTCGTCTCGCACGTCGAGACGGTCGTCGACGGGCTCGCCCGCGAGAGCGACGAGATTTCCGGACTGGTCCGGTACGAGGGCGACGGCTGGCGGCGAGCCGGCCAGCTTTCGGAGAAGGTGTGGACCGTCTCGACCGCGTGGGGTGCGAACGCCTGCGCCGAGCTCGCCGTCCTGCTCGCCGACCGCGACGACCCGCGCGCGGCCGAGATGACCGAGCGCGCCAGAGAGCTGCTCGCTCACGTCTCGCCCGGCGGGACGCTCTGCGAGCCGACGAGCTACCTCCCCGAACAGTTCTTCGACGACGGGACGCCCGACAGCGCGACGCCGCTCGGGTGGCCCCACGCGATCCGGCTGGCGACCGTGGCGCTGCTCGACGACGAGCTCCCGCAGTTCGCCGACCGCGCCATCGCGGACGACTGACGAGACGCGCCACGCTTTCGCTGCGGTATCGCCGACGATCGCCGTCGACGAACGATACCCAACTGCTCCGAAGAATATGCGGTTTAGCGAACGTTACGCGTCGTTTTCGGGCGTCGCGAACCCGACGCCGCCGGCGAGGATCGCGGTTCCGGCGAGGACGGTCGCGCCGAGCACGACGAACACCGTGACGAACAGGCTCAGGACGGCGAACGCGAGCATGACGAACCCGGCGAGCAGTGCACTGGGTGAACTACCCTACCCTACTCGCTCACGGCTGACGCCGTTCGCTCCTTGAGGGTAGGGCTTCCTGCTTCCACGACGCGCTTTGCAGATACAGGCGTATCCACAGGGAGCGCAGTCTCCACAGGCGGTGATTCGGAGTGTCCCACTCCTACTTTGTCGAGGCCGCGAGAAAGGATGTTCCACGCCGCGTTGGCATCTCTGTCCGCCTCGAAACCACAGGCGGGACAGGAGTGTTCACGGACCCACAACGGCTTGTCGGTCGAAACGCCGCACGACGCGCACTCCTTGGTCGTCCCTCTCGGGTTGACCGCCACGAAGTGTGTTCCCTCTCGCTTGCACTTGTATTCGAGCAACGAGAGGAACGTTCGCCACGCGGCAGACGCCGTGTTACGGCTGTTCGACGGCGATTCCATCATTCCCTTCACGTTCAGGTCTTCGACCGCCACGAGATCGTACTCCTGTGCGTAGTACGCCGAGAGTTTGTGCAAGAAGTCGCGGCGTTTCCGTCGCAGGTCAGCGTGATACTCCGCGACGCGCCGTCGTTGCTTTTCGTAATTGTTCGACCCGTGTTGCTTGCGTGAGAGCGTCCGCTGCTCGCGCTCCAAGCGGTCACGTTCGTCGGAGAGATCGAGCGACCCCACGGCGGTTCCATCCGTGTCGTGGGCATACTTGAGAATTCCCACGTCGATTCCGACGCACTTCTCGGGATTCTCGGGAGGTTCTAAGATTTCACGGTCCATTTGGACGCCAAACGTGGCGAACCACTCGCCCGTCGGTTCCTTCTTGACCGTGACCTGCTTGAGTTCGGCGTCATCGGGGATGGCGCGGTGAAGCCGAATTGGTATGTCCGCGAGTTTCGAGAGCGATAGGACAGTCTGACCGCCCTTCTTGTCGAGCTTGAAGCCAGACTGACTGTACGTGAAACTGCGGAACTCCCGTGGCGGCTTCCATTTGAGTTGACCGACGCCGTATCCGTTCTCTTTGAGTTTGGAGAGTGCTTTGAGGTTGTCGAACAGACGCTCTACGACGGTTTGGAGAACCTTCGAGTACAGTCCGAGAGGCCGTCCCACCATTTCTTGAGCTCGGGGAGCTCCGACCGAAGCGTAGTCATGGACGGCAGTTCGCCGTGATCGTCTTGGTACTCGTTGAGGCGATAGAGCGTGTGGTTGTACAGTTGCCTACAGATGTCTCGGTGGCGGTCCAACTCCTCGCGGTGGGTGTCGGACGGCTTGAGACGGTATTTGTAGGCGTAGTACATCTGTTACTCGCGTTCCTCAATGAGTTCGTCCAACTGCTCACGGACGAACGACGAGAGGTTGAGGTGTTGATCCTCAATCCACTCGTCTTGGTCCTCCCGAATGGTGATTGTCTTCCGTTTCACCGTAATGCACATCATGCACGTCACACGTATAACGGCTTCGGTAAACGTGGGCCTGTGGGGCTGCAACAGACCAATGTGCGAACAGATGATGGCGGCGTTGACGAGACGCTCCGCGTCTCGTTCGCACACCAGAAACCTTTGATTTCTGGGGACGCTGTATCCCCACCCTACTTCGCTCCCTTCGGTCGCTCCGTTGAGGGTGGGGGCTTAGCGCCTATATACAGCTAAATCAGTCGAGTTTGGACATCCAAGATTATTTATCATTTCTAACGTATCTCAGTCTATGGCACCACGATCAGTACTCGCAATTGGTGGCAACCGCTTTCCGTTCCATCGCTTTGAGGCACGTGGCCCAGAGATTTCCGCCGTATTCGACGATCAGATCACCTTGAAGCTCACGACCGACAAGGATGATCTCGTCGACCTGTCGGGATACGACGTCATCGTCGATTACCTCACGGACAGTTCCCTGACCGACGAGCAACTCCAAGGACTCCTCTCGTTCGTCGAGGACGGAGGGGGCTACGTGGGCATCCATTGCGCTTCCGATCTGACCAGCACGGAACCTGACGATCCGGATGACGTTATCGATTCTCACGACAATCCCTTCCCGGAACTGCGAGAGCTAATTGGTGGCCACTTCATCACGCACCCGGAACAAGCTGCCCTAGACATCCATATCGTCGACCACCACCACCCCGTCACTGCTGCGATGGATCATCTCACGGTGTGGGATGAACCGTACGTGGTCGACGTCGACGACACCGTGCGAGTACTGGCGCGGATGGATCATCCCGAACACGCCGATACGCCAGTGGTGTGGACCAAGTCCTATGGTGACGGTCGAGTGTTCTATAGCTCGCTCGGCCATAGCACGCCGTCTCTGACCCATGAGGGTGTTCAACGGCTCATTAGAGAAGGGACCCGATGGGCCGCTGGCGATGACTGAGCGAAAAGCGGCTCGAGCGAAGATTTTCGATGAACCGAAAGCGTCTACAATTGTCACCGAGTTGCCGTAGCTCTCCACGCCAACGATAGTCCCGCGGCGGGCGAAGTATTAACAACGGGATAGCCCAAAATTGGGGCATGGATCCGATTACCCTCCAAGCCGGCCTCGGGTTCGGCCTCGTGAGCGTCGGGCTGCTCTTCCTGCTGCTCGTGGTCGTCACCCTCTGGCAGTCGTTCGAGATCGTCGACGCCTACGAGAAGAAGGCCCTCACGGTGTTCGGCGAATACCGGAAGCTGCTCGAGCCCGGAATCAACCTCATCCCGCCGTTCGTCTCCCGCACGTACGCGTTCGACATGCGGACCCAGACGTTGGACGTTCCCCGCCAAGAGGCGATCACGCGGGACAACTCGCCGGTGACCGCAGACGCGGTCGTCTACATCAAGGTGATGGACGCCAAGAAGGCCTTTCTCGAAGTGGACGACTACAAGAAGGCCGTCTCGAACCTCGCGCAGACCACCCTCCGCGCCGTCCTCGGCGACATGGAACTCGACGACACGCTGAACAAACGGCAGGAGATCAACGCGAAGATCCGCAAGGAGTTAGACGAGCCGACCGACGAGTGGGGGATCCGCGTCGAGAGCGTCGAAGTCCGCGAGGTCAACCCCTCGAAGGACGTTCAGCAGGCGATGGAGCAGCAGACCTCCGCCGAGCGTCGCCGGCGCGCGATGATCCTCGAAGCGCAGGGGGAACGCCGCTCCGCGGTCGAGCAGGCCGAGGGTGACAAGCAGTCGAACATCATCCGCGCGCAGGGTGAGAAGCAGAGCCAGATCCTCGAAGCGCAGGGGGACGCGATTTCGACCGTTCTCCGCGCGCGCTCCGCCGAGTCGATGGGCGAACGCGCCATCATCGAGCGCGGCATGGAGACCTTAGAGGAGATCGGCAAGGGCGAGTCGACGACGTTCGTCCTCCCGCAGGAGCTCACCAGCCTCGTCGGCCGCTACGGCAAGGCCCTCTCCGGCTCCGACGTGCAGGATATGGAAGGGCTCGACGGGAAAGAGTTCGACGACGACACCCGGAAGATGCTCGGGCTCGACGACATCGACGAGATCCTCGGCCAGATCGAGGAGTCCGCGGAGATGGACGTCGAGGAGCTAGAGAAGGAGGCAGAGGCGGTCAAGGCCGGCGACGCCGGCGCGGACATCAAGTCGGCCGACGAGGTCATCCAAGAGATGGACGAGGAGCCCGTCGAGGGCGACGTGGAGACCGAACGCGAGAGCTGACCGGCAGGCCCGGGATCGCCGTCGTCGGCAGCGAGAACCTCGTAATCGACGCCGATACCGCGGTCGGCGACCGCGATCTCACTGGCGGCACCCGCGACACGAAACGGTCCGATACCGCCCCGAACGAAGTGTTTTTGTCGGGGCGACGACTATTCAGGGTCGTGACCGACGGTATCGACGGACGGAAGCGCGAGACGCTCCGGCGGTTCGCCGCTATCGGAGCCGCCGCACCGTTCGTCGGGACCGCGAGCGCCGACTCCGGAGACGACGAAGCGGCCGACACGAACGAGACCCGCGAGGCGATCCGGGGATACGTGCCGACGACGCCCGGCGCGCACTTCTCCAAGCTCCGCGACGACCTCCGCCTCGGCACCGGCGAGGCGCAGTATCACCTCCGGAAGTTGGAGGAGGCCAGCGAGATCGAGTCGGCGAAGGACGCCGACTACCGCCGGTACTTCCCGGCCGGCAGGTTCGACGACCTCGACAAGCGTGCGCTCGGGTACCTCCGGCGCGACACGCCCCGCGGGATGGTCCTCACGCTGTTGCGCGATCCGGAGACGACCGGCGCGGAGCTGGCCGCCGAACTCGGTGTCTCCCGGCCGACCGTGAGCACTGCCGCAGCCGACCTCGAGGCGGCCGGGCTCCTCGATCGGACCGACGGCTACGCGCTGACGGAACCGGAGCGATTGCTCACGCTCGTGGTCCGGTACGCCGACTCCTTCGACGCCGACGCCGTCGCCTTCGCGGACGACGCGGCGTCGCTGGTCGCGTACGACCCTTAACCGGACGGTTCACTGCAGATAGAGACGAGTCCGGTCAGAGCGTGACCATCCACGTCGTCCCCGACGAGTAGCCCCACTTTTCGACGTCGATTTCGGTCGCCGCGTCGACGACCGCGCTCATGTTCGCGCCGACCTCCTTTGCCGAGAGATCGAGTTCGTCGGCGATCAGTCGCGACTTGAAGTACGTCTTCTCGGCCGCGTTCTCGCGGAGGTACCGCAGGATGCGCGCCTGTTTCGCGGAGAGACCGACTGATTCGACGGCGGCCGCGTCGGGTTGGACCGTGCTCATACCCGATACAGGTCGTCTCACCCCATAAGGCGGTTGGTAGACCGGATTAACACGCCGCAGTCGTGCGGTTTCTCTCGGTGAGTGGGGTCGCGGCGGGGGGACGAGTGCCCTGTTCAGGTACGATCCTCGAACCGCGAACGCGGTCGGTCGGACTCAGTACAGGCCGGAGACGAACGGCCCGAGCGCTCCCGCCACCGCCGTCGCCAGCGCGTCGGCGCGGTCGACGCGGCCGTTCGTGAGCGCGCCCGCGGCGCCGCCGCGCCTCGCGACCCCGTTCGTGTCGAGGACGTCGTCCATCACGGGGCCGAGCTCCTCCCCCTCGTCGATCCGCGTGGCGATGTCGGTCGGGAGTTCGAGGCTCGGACCCGCGCCGCGTCCGACTCGGGATCCGTCCGAGACCGCCGCCCACATGACGAGGAAAAGCCCGTCGGCGCCGTCGAATCCCGCGACGCCGCCCTCGATGCCGACACCGAGGTCGTACGGTCCCTGATCCGCGTCGAGGACACCCTCAGCCCGGTTCTCGGCGCCGGCGATCGTCTCGGCGTGGCCGGTCGGCTGCTCGCTGACGCCGGAAGAGACGGGGACCGACTCGACCGCGACGGTCCTCGGGTCCCCGCCGAGCTCGTCGACGAGGTCCGTCCCCCGCGACGACTCGAGCACCTGTTCGACCGCGCGCCGCTTCACCGGATTGCCGCTGCCGACGCCGACTCGCATGGCCGCGGTTCGTCGGCGGGCTACAAATAAACAAGGAGAGAGCCCACGGCTTTACAGTAGGTGCCGAAGTACTGGAGAGATTCAATTGATTTCCGTTCCTCGTGGTCGAGAAAGACCGATCAAGTCGATGTTTTTCCTCAGCGAACCACTGTCCGAGAGCGAAGAAAATGGCATCAGCGAGTGGTTTGACGGTCTTGTCAGTAGTCAGCGGCGTGCTGACCCGGAGGAATCCGGGTCAGCCACCGCATCTGTCGCTATCCGTCCGGAACTGACAGCACGAACAGCCGAAACAGTGCTGTCGAGACGGCTGGTCGATCAGTGAATTCTCGCTGATCAGCAAGGAACAGACACACCAGAATCCACAGGTTGTACATCGCCACTGCGAACAGAAACTCGAACAGCCGCACCGGAAATGTCGGTGACGACGTTCGCGGCAGAAACTCACCGATCTTCCGGTAGGAGGTTTCTATTCCCCACCGACGGCGGTATGCTTCTGCAAGCGGTTCAGCGGCATCTTCCGACACCGCACAGTTCGTCACAAGACAAAACGAGTCGTCGTCCCGTGTGCGGTGCGGAACGACGACAAGTGTTACTGGAACCCGGCCGGTCGGTGGATTCTTTCGCACCATCTCGTAATCTGTGACGAATGGAGAAGCGTCGTGGGCGTCAAGCGCGCGCTTGACGCCCACAGTCTGTGGCGCACGCACAACAAACTCGAAATCAAGCTCGACGAACGTCTCAACGAGTGGTACGCGGTAGAAGCCGCGATCACAGTAGACGCGGTTGATCTCGACGAATTGCCGAGCAGTGGTGACGAGCCGGCGAATTGACTCCCGCAGCGTGCGGGAGTCATTCGCCTCAACAGATTCTGCTGCGAGTGTAAATCGAACGGCGGGATCGACAATACAGAGTGTCACAAATGCGTACGCGAGGTTTGTTCCGCGGTCTGGATTGACCGCACAGACGTGCGGTGTGTCGTCAGATCCGTAGTAGAGCCATTCGTGAATGTCTAGGGCAACATCGACAGGACGAGTGAACGCCCGCCGACGGTGGGCGTGAGCGAACGTGGCTGTCCGGACGCCATCGAACTGAGCGTCGATGGCGTCCGGGCTCAGTCCACGAAGGTGGTAGAGCAGTGATTTGGCAAGCGGACTCCGTTGCTGGAGATCGATGTCTTCATTTCGAGCAAGCTGAAGCTCCTTCGCGGTTGTATGGACGAATTCGCCGTCGAAGGAACTCCGAGCGAGGACTCTCTGGAAGTCCTCGCTCGGATACTGTCCGTTCGGTTTCGTCGCAAAATCAAGATGCGTGAATAACAGCGTAGAAGCAGCACGAGATAGCTGCTTCGCCTCAGTTGCGTGGATCATACCGCAGATTGGTCACCAACAACGAAAACAACGACTCAGCTACTTCGGCACCTACTGTTCAGCCGTGGGAGGATGTCAAGAATAGCTCCCGATCCCGGGATGGAGCAGCCCCGTCAGCCGCTCGACGCCGTCGATCAGGGCGGGACTCGGCTGGTTCAGGAGAGAGTCGTCGATCACGTGAACGGGGGCGTCCACGGCCCAGTCGCGCCCCTCGACGGTCGCGGGGTCGATCCGGTCCCCGTGGCCGCAGACGTGGACGACGACGTGGTCGGGATCGGCCCGCTCGACCGTCGCGAGATCGACCTCGCGGGAGCGCTCGCCCGGGTCGACGAAGGGGTACCGACCGCCGGCGGCGCGCACGGCGTCGGGGACCCAGTTGCCGGCGGCCATCGGCGGGTCCGACCACTCCTCGCAGTAGATGGTCGGGCGCGGTCGGTCTGCGACCGCGTCGGCGACTCGGTCGAGGCGCTCTCGGGCGGCGGCGGCGAGACGCTCGCCGGCCTCGGGCCGCCCCACGTCCGCGCCGCGGGCGGCGAAGGTCGCGAGCGCCTCGTCGAGCGTCGCGGGCTCTCGGTGCCGAACGTCGAACCCGCGCTCGCGGCAGTCGGCTGCGAGGTCGCTTTGGAGCCCGTCGCTGGTGAGGACGACGTCGGGATCGAGGTCGGCGACGCGGTCGAGGTCGGGGTTCAGCCAGCCGCCGACGGCGGCGGGAGCGTCCGTTCCGTGGGCGCTGCCCGCGCCTTCAGGGGGATCGCAGTGAAGCGTGACGCCGACCAGTGTCTCGGCCGCATCGAGGGCGGCCACGGTCGCGGTCGCGCTCGGCGCCAGCGAGACGATGCGAGGGGAACTCATCGGGTATGGGTCCGCGCGCCACCCGCCCAAGCGTTTCGGTCGGTGCGGTTCGGTGATCGGGCCGATCGCCGAAAACGCGTGATAGATCGTGTCCTTTCTCCGGGTTTCTGGAGACGTGTTCCGGTCGTTTTAAGTTCGGTTCCGCCGTCTATCGGGTAAGATCGCTCTCGGGCCGTGTTCAGTTACCGAGAGGGGGTTTAGCCATGAGTGAACGATTACACACGCGGGGGAGTCGCTCCCGAACGGAGACGGACGAGGAGGAATCGGAACAGACCGACGAGACGCTGAACTGCCCGGAGTGCGGCGGTAACGTCATCAACGACGAGGAACACGGCGAGAGTGTCTGTGCGGACTGCGGGCTCGTCGTCGAGGCGGACTCGGTCGACCGCGGGCCGGAGTGGCGCGCGTTCGACTCCCGCGAGAAGGACGAGAAGAGCCGCGTCGGCGCCCCGACGACCAACACGATGCACGACAAGGGGCTCTCGACGAACATCGACTGGCGCGACAAGGACGCGTACGGTCGATCGCTCGGCGCGCGCCAGCGCCAGAAGATGCAGCGGCTCCGCAAGTGGAACGAGCGGTTCCGCACCCGCGACTCCAAGGAGCGCAACCTCAAGCAGGCGCTCGGCGAGATCGACCGGATGGCCTCGGCACAGGGCCTCCCGGACAACGTCCGCGAGACCGCCTCGGTCATCTACCGCCGCGCGCTCGACGAGGACCTCCTGCCCGGGCGCTCGATCGAGGGCGTCTCCACCTCCTGCGTGTACGCCGCCGCTCGGATGGCCGGCGTCCCGCGCAGCCTCGACGAGATCGCCGACGTCTCCCGCGTCGAGAAGGCCGAGATCGCCCGGACGTACCGCTACGTCGTCCGCGAGCTGAAGCTCGAAGTGAAGCCGGCGGACCCCGAGCAGTACGTCCCCCGGTTCGCCTCCGACCTCGAACTCAGCGAGGAGTCCGAGATGCGCGCGAAGAGCCTCCTGCGCAACGCCAAGGAGAAGGGCGTCCACTCGGGCAAGTCGCCGGTCGGCCTCGCGGCCGCCGCCGTTTACGCCGCCGCCCTGCTCACCAACGAGAAGACGACGCAGGCCGCCGTAAGCGAGGTCGCCGACATCAGCGAGGTCACCATCCGGAACCGGTACCACGAGCTTCTCGAAGCCGAAGACGGTCTCGTCGCGTAGTCACTCCGTACTCAAGCGATCGGTCTTCTTCTCGCCGAAACGGAAAACGTCCGGAACGCTACGGAAGCCGATTGAGGTCCATCAGCACCGCGCTCGCAGTTTCGGGACCGCCCGCGCCGCGGCCGGAGACCGTGAGAGTTCCGGCCGAGGCGGTCTCGATCCGGACGGCGTTCGTCGTTCCCGACACGGAGAGCGGTGAGTCCCGCTTTACCAGCCGCGGGGCGACCCGGGCCGAGTCGTCTCCGACTTCGCCGATGAGTCTGACCGTCAATCCGTCTTCGCTCGCGAGGTCGAGTGCGCTTCCGGCGACGTTTCGGATCCCTTCGATATCGGCGTCGTCAAGCGTGAATTCTCGGGCGTCGGCGGGGTCGTCGGCGGCGCCGAAGGATAGCACGTTCGCGAGGATGACGCACTTGAGCGCCGCGTCAGTGCCGTCCACGTCGAAGGAGGGATCGGCCTCGGCGACGCCGAGGTCCTGCGCCTCTGCGAGCACGTGTTCGTAGTCGAGTCCCTCGGCGGCCATCCGTGAGAGGATGAAGTTCGCCGTCCCGTTCAGCACGCCCCGGACTGCCGTGACGTGTGCGGGGCCGTGGTCTGCGATGGTCGAGAGGACCGGCATCGCGCCGCCGACGGTCGCCTCGAACCGGATCTCGCCGTCGCTGTCGTCGACGAGCGACCGCAGGTCGCCGAACCGCTCCGCGACCGGTCCCTTGTTCGCGAGGACGGCGTGCCGGTCGCGCTCCAGCGCGGTCCGGACGTGCGAGAAGCCGGGCTCGGCGTCGCCCAGCGTCGTCGGCGTCGCCTCCACCAGCGCGTCGTAGTCGGCCGCGAGCGCGTCCGCGGGCTCGTCGTTCCCGACGATCCCTCGTTTGGCCTTGCGGGCGACGACCGCATCAGGGTCAACGCCGGCGTCCCGGCCGTCCGTCCCGTCCGCGACGACCGCGCTCGACGAGTCCGCGACCGCGACGACCTCGTGGCCGCGGTCGACCGCGAGCTCTGCGACCGCACGACCGACGACGCCGGCGCCGACGATCGCGAGTCTCACAGTTCACCCCGCGTCAGCGGCTCGATGAGATGGAGATCCTTCGCGTCGGCGATTCCCCGGATGGTCTCGAGCGTCTCGCTTACCCCGCCCTCCTCGACGGCGAGCCGTAGTCGAGCGCTCGACGTGTTTCGGGTTCCCTGTGGCGCCGACAGCGAGAGGTCCGTGACCGTCGCGTTCGACCCGTCCTGAATCTGCGAGAGCGTGTCCGACAGGTCCGTGTCGACGATATGTCCCGAGAGGACACAGACGAGCGACTCGCTGTAACGCTCCTCGCCGGCCTGGATCACGTTGATCCCACCGTTCTGAAGATCCGCGACGATCGCCTCGTACTGCGACTCGGTCGCCTCGAGATCGACCTCCACCGGGATGTGACCGCGCGGAGTCACGCTTCCTCGCTCGTGGAAGATAGACAGCAGGTTCGCGCCGTTCTCGCTTATCGGACGCAGCGACCGGAGCAGTTCACCCGGTTCGTCGATGAGTTCGAGCCGGATCATGTAGGCGTTGACCGCGTTCTCGTCGTCTTTCATCGGCGATCGCCCCCGCTCTGGCTACTGGGCATACACATTGGTGGCGAGTGGCGCGGTACGATAATAAGGATCCCGAAACGGCTCGCCCCGTCTCTGTGCTCGTCTGTAGACGCTCGGATCGCCGAGCTTCTCCGCCGAGCCGCTCCGGCCGGTAAGATCAGTGTTTCGCCGGCTGTCGGTTCTCTGGGTGGTCCTCGGCGGCCGCGGCGGCGCTCTGGATCTCGCTTTCCGCGGTGAGATCGTCGATCAGCGTTCGGAGGCGTTCCAGGGGGATCTGTCCCGGTGCGTACTCGCTCTCATCGTCCGCGAGCGGCGCGTATCCGAGTCTGGAGCCGTATATCGGAGCGACCGCTCGAGAGTGACTCCCGATCCGCCCCATCGAGATTCCGGCCACGTCAATACCCTTCTTCGTTGCGACGTTGATCGAGCGAAGCAGGCGGAGCACATCGGTGTGCTTCCGCGGGAACGTGGCCACCTTGGCGATGTCTCCGTACTCTCCGCACTGACGGAAGATCGCGTCAAGCACCTCGCGTTCCGGAGTGTCCTCGAACGTGTGGTGGGAGACGATACAGTCGACGGCGTTGTCGCGGAGTTCATCGAGGATCCATTCCATCCCGCGGGCCGTCTCCAGTTCGACGTCGACGACCTCGACGTGGTCCGAACGCGACGCCGCCGAGAGTCGGTCGAGCCGGCCAGTGTCGGCCGCCTGTCCGCCGAACCAGCGGGTGCGGTTCGTCGCAATGAGCGGCAGCTCCCCGTCGTAGTCGTCGAGCTGTGCTAGCGGATCGTCCGCTTTATCCATCCGAAATTCGATAATATCGGCCAGCCCGCGCGCCGCCGGCTCCCGCGTCAGGTCGTTTGTTGTGGCCGCGAGTACGAACGCCTCGAAGTTCATGCGACATTCTAGCATCCGACGGGTAAAAACGTTCACTGTCGACGCAGCCCGTTTACGCGTCGAGAGCACGACGGTGTATCCAGATTTTTCATCTTTGTTGAAACTGACGCGCAGGTATTAGTACGGTCGCTCGCACAGATCGACTCATGACGAAGCCGAACGAGTCGGAACCGGAGAGCTCGGAGCCGCGTCAGATCAAGAGCGTACGCCACGCGTTCGATATCATCAGGTACCTCGACGAAGTCGGCGGGGCGACGCTCTCGGAGACGGCAGAACACCTCGACATGCCGGTGAGCACGGCTCACGTCCACCTCACGACGCTCGTCGAGACGGGATTCGTCGTCAAGAAGTCCGGGGAGTACCGTTGCGGCCTCGAGTTCCTTCAGGTCGGCGGCCGTCTCCGCGACGAAATGGCACTGTACCAGGCGGCGAAACCGGAGCTCGACGATCTCCGTGAGAAGACGGACGAGCACGCGAACGTCGTCGTCGAAGAGAACGGACATTCGGTCCAGCTGTACAAATCACAGAGTCCGAACTCCGTCGACGATCAAGCGCCACTCGGTGATCACTTCCACGCCCATTCGACGGCGACTGGCAAGGCCATTCTCGCGGAACTGTCCGCCGACGAAGTCGACCGAATTCTGGGCGAACGGGAGCTCATATCCGTGACCGACTCCACCATCACCGACGAGACGCGCCTCCGCGACGAACTCGACGAGATCCGTGAACGCGGCTACTCGATCAACCGCGAAGAGCATTTCAAGGGCGTCTGTGCCGTCGGGACGGCGATCGTCTCCGAGCCCGACGACGCCGTCGGTGCGATAAGCGTGAGCGGACCCCTCAGCCGCATGGACGACCACCGGATCGAGGCCGAGATTGCTCCCGAACTACTAAATAAAAAGAATATCATCGAGCTCAAGCTCAGACGCCGACAATAAAAGTTCGAACGCTGGTTTAAACATAAGAAATATGTCTATTTATGGTATTCATATTTGATCTGTAATTAGCGTTTGCGGTTCGGAACCTCACCGGAGAGATCACGATCTAGCCGTTCACGATCTAGCTGTATTTGCTCGGTCCCTCTCAAATTTGTTTTATAAGAATATACTGGCTATTAATAACGAGTGTAGTTTTTTAGCTCATTATTCAAAATAGGTTGAACGGTACAGTAATACTGTTCCCGATCGCAGATCTAAATATTTTCTTATTTATTATACATAAGGCGGGGACTATTTTGAATAACAAAACATACATTCGGCTTTTAGGTGAATGAGTAACTATCTCCGAATGTTCGAAGCGGAGATATATCTATGCCTTAGTTGGCCAATATTAAAAAAAAACATATTTTTTAGATAATATTAAGATATATGTTATGTGTGGCGAGGGACACCGGGCGTGTTCGTCCACCGCCACAGTGCTCCAACGGCGAGAACGAACGCGACAGCGATAGCGACCACTGTCCACTGAATCGCAGTCCGAATCCCGTATCGACCCGCGAGCACGCCAACGATCGCGGGTGCCGTCGCGAGCCCGACGTACGTCGATCCGTTCGTCACCGCGTTGAGCGGGCCACTGTACCCGGGCGCCGACTCGACGGCATACGCGGAGAGGACCGGAAATCCGGTCGAGATCGCCGCGCCGGCGACAAAGATCGTCGCAAAAAGAGCGGGACCGGTTACGCCCGAGAAGGCGACCGCGAGCGCCGGTATCGCGGGAGTGAGCGCGACTAACAGAAGCAGCAAGTGCGGGACTCGTTCGATCGCCGTCGCACAGCTGAGCCGTGCCGGGATGTACGCAAGGAGATAGACCGACAATAGCGCGTTCGCCGTCGTCGTCGGGTAGAACGTCTCGGCGTAGTAGACGATCCAAGTGAACAGGATACCTTCGAGCGCTCCGGTGAGAATCATCCCGAGACAGCTCCCGAGAACCGCTGGTCGTCGAAGCAGTGCCGCGAGCTCGGCTCGCGACACCGAGCGCTCCGTGTCTATCGAGGGGAGGTCGTACCGCGCGGCGAGTAGCGTTGCGGGGAGGAACGCGCAGGCGACGACGAGGAACAGTGTCCGCCACTCCGCAACCGCGAGGACGATACTGACGAGCTGGGGCGTGAGCACGGCGCCGACAGCCCATACAAGCGTGTAAACCGTGTACATCCGTGCGCGGTGCTCGGCGTAGAGGTGACTCAACACGACACGGTCAAGACCGCGAAACGCGCCGGCGGCCGTTCCCTGTCCAACCAGCGCGACCAGAAAGACCGCGTAGGTGGGAGCGGCGCTCATCGCGATCAGCGACCCGGCGGTACACGCTGCACCGACGAGAAGCACCGATCGCATCGAGAGCCGACCCGCGAGTGTCCCGGTGACGACGACTGCCACGAGAAACCCGGCGGTTCCCGCCGGTGCGACGAGTCCGAGCGTGGCCGCCGAAACGCTAAACTCCTCTCCGAGGGTTGCGAGAATCGGCCCGCGTGCCTGCACTGCGACGGCGTCGGCAAAGATAAACGAGAACACCGCTACTGTCCACGCACGTTTTTGGTCCATATTCCGAAGCCTTCACAAGCTGTCAAAAAAGGTCACCGATTCCGGTCCTACTTCGACTCCGCTAGCGGCGACAGGAAGACAAGTTGTCCCCACGCGAGCAACCCACAGTTTTCACAATGTTGGATACGGCCCATTTTGACTGCCGTGTGCTCCCATAAACAACGTCTCGGTCGTCTCAAAGCCGCGTCGAATTACAAACATACTACTGTAATTATAATGGTCTTTTGACAAAATAATTCCAGCGATAGTGAAATACAGTACAGAACTGACTCAGATCTCGCGACAGACCCGCGAAATCGCTCGAAGGCCAGTGAGAACCGGTCGGATGCAAAGTATTAAATAGAACAATGAACGACCGGCGTTTAGCGATGGCAGCTCAAAATGTCCTTGTGACTGGTCCGTTCGGCGAGGCTGGGGAGGCAATTCTCAACCACCTTGCGGACGACGATCAATACGAGTTCACGTACCTCAACCGGAGCGATCATCCAGACTACGAGACGCATGTCGCGGATATCGCCGACTACGAGGCGATTCGACCGGCGTTCGACGGGCAGGACGCCGTTATCCATCTCGCCGCGCAGTCTGACGCCGGTGCTGACTTTGAGGAGATAATCGATCCGAACATCCTCGGGACCTACAACGTGCTCAAGGCGATGGAGGATGCAGGCGTCGAGAAACTCATCTACGCGTCTTCACAGCGCGTGATGGGACTCTACGAAGAGGACCACGCTCCGGAACTCTACGAGGAGGACTACCCGAGTGAACACGACCCGCTCCGGCTCACTCACGAGACGCTCCCAAAGCCGGACGGGTACTACGGTGCCTCGAAGATGTTCGGCGAGCAGATCTGTCGGGTCCACGCGCGACGCGAGGGTGCACCGGAGCAGGTATACTCACTGCGCATTTCTAGTGTCCGGACTGCCGAGTACGACCATCCGTACGGCGACGCGGAGCGTGGAGTGGACCGCGGAGACGAGCACCGCGTGGACGAGGACGAAGTGTGGGACCAGTCACAGACCGGCTCCTGGGAGCGCGGGAGCAAAGAGTACGAGGAGATGGTGAAACGACTGAAAGCGTCTTGGACCTCCCAGCGCGATTTCGCACACATGCTGGAGTGTTGCCTCGAAGACGAGGACGTCACCTACGACGCGTTCTACGCCGTGAGCGGGAACGCCGCTCGCTGGTTCGACATCGAGCACGCACAGGCCGTGCTCGGCTACGAACCGCACGACGACGCCGGAGAGTGGGACGGGCCGCCGGAGTAAAGACAGGGATGCCGGTCACCGGATCAGGCGGTGTGAACGCGTTGCCTCCGATCGCCGCATCGAATCTCGGTCACCGGTACAACCTCCGTCACGTCCCAGATGGGTCCACGACGACGTGACCCGCACGAGCCGATAGCGTCGCTACTGGATCGAGTCCTCGGGACCGACGACCGTCAGATCGTCGAGCAGTTCGTCGTAGCCGTTGATCTCGAGTAGGTACTTACCGGACTGCACCTCTTCGCGCGTGGCGTCTTCGGCGTCCATCTTCTCGTGAGCGAGTTCGAGCACCCGCTCGGCGCCGTCGCCGGGGATGACTGCGATCCCGTCGTCGTCGCCAACGAGGATGTCGCCGGGATCGATGCTCACGCCCCCAACCGAGATCGTGACGTTGACCGACCCCGGATCCTGCTTGAGTGGCCCCTGTGGGTTTACGCCGCGGCCGTAGACCGGGAAGTCCATCTCGGCGAGTTCGCGGCTGTCTCGGTAGCCGCCGTCGATGACGAGCCCCGCGAGCCCATTCGCCTTACAGGACCCGCACATCAACTCACCCACGTGGCCGACATCGGTGTACCCGTCACAGTCGATGACGAGCACGTCGCCCGGTTCGGCCATCGTGATCGCCTTGTGGATGATGAGGTTGTCTCCCGGTGATGCGTTAACTGTGACCGCCGTCCCAGCCATCTCAACGCCGTCACCGACCGGCCGCATGCCGGCGTCCATGGTGAGCCCGATGTTCCCCGTCACGTCGGAAACGATCGTACTCGGAACCTCCTCGAACTCCTCGACGATACTCCGATCTGGTCGTTCGATATCGTGTTCGATCGTGTGCACATTCTCGGCGAGGGTTACCCGACTGATAAATTCATCGGTGATCCAATCTCTCCCGATATCGGAACGGCGATAGCCGGGACTGTCTGTTGTCTATTTAGGCAAAAAACGGAGACCGTTCCGGTTCGTGGGCCGACGGCCGTTACTGCTCCTCAATACCGAGTTCGTCGACGAGGTTCCCGTAGAAGTCGTACTGGTCGTCAAGGAAGGTGCGTAGCTCATCGCCGGTCCGGCGGGTTTGGATGAAGCCGTTATTGTCCATGAAATCGCCGAAGCCTTCGTCCTCGTACACCGACTGATACGTCTCAAGGAGGCTCTGCTGGACCTCGTCGGAGACGTCTGCAGGGGCGAAATGTGCCAGCCAAGATCCAATCTCGATGTCGAGCCCTTCGTCTGCCAGCGTCGGCACGTCGGGAAGCGCGTCGACCGGCTCGCTGAAGGCGACCCCGAGCGCTTCGAGTTGACCGTCCTGGACCTGCGGTGCGGCCTCCGCGGCTCCCACGGCAGTGGCGTCGACCTCCCCGTTCGCGACAGCAGTCATCGCCGGTGCGGCGCCGTCGTAGGAGATGTGCTCGACCTGCACGCCGGCCTCGCTGGCGATCCCGGCTGCGGCCATATGCCAGGAGGAGCCGAACCCGGAGTTCGCCATCTGGATCGTGTTGTCCTGACCGTAGCTGATCCAGTCGTCGACGGAGCTGAACTCGGCGTTCTCGTTGACGAGCAGCGTCGCCGGGAACTCCGTGTACTGCATGATCGGTGTGATGTCGTCGGGACTGAGATCGGCGATACCGAGGTGCTCGAACAGCGCGATCTCAGGCGCCGTACAGCCGATTGTGTGGCCGTCGGGGTCAGCGTTGGCGGCCGCGTTCATCCCGACCGATCCGGAACCGCCCGTCTGGTTGCTGACGTTCCAGGAGACGTCCGTGTAGTTCTCCGCTGCATCGGCGACCGCGCGGCTCGTCCGGTCGGCCCCGCCACCGGCCGCCCAGGGTGAAACGATCTCCACGGGTCGAGACGGCCACGACTGACCACCGCTGAGTTGATCAAGACAGCCTGCGGTTGCCGCGAGTCCGGTGACGCCGGCACTCTTCAAAAATGTGCGCCTGTTCGATGCAGTTCGGCCACTGGTATCTCTTGCCATACCATTCCTGCATATTCGACTATGTATAATAAGCGTTTGGATCGAGCGAGCAACGGAGTGTCCGATACCGAAACCTTATACGATACACCCGTTCAGAAAACAGTATGCGAGGGCTTGCAAAAACCCGCCGCGATTCCGGGAGCATGAAACTCGTCGACGTCGAACAGCCCGAACCAACCGAAGACGAGGTACTCATCGAAGTCGAGTATGCGGGACTCTGTGGAAGCGACGCCGGCATCTACCAGTTCAAGTCTGCCTTCGAGCGGATGTCGCTCCCGACGATAATCGGCCACGAATACGCGGGGACGGTCGTCGAGGTCGGCAACGGGGTCACGCGAATCGATCCCGGCCAGCGCGTCGTGGAACGACCGATTCGCGGATGTGGTGAGTGCTTTCAGTGCCAGATCGGAAGGGAAAACATCTGCCAGAACATCGAATTGACCGGTATCGATCGTGACGGTGCGTACGCCGGCTACATCACGGCCCCCGCCGACTCGTTACAGATCGTACCCCAAGGGGTCGATCCGCGACACGCAGCACTCGCGGAGCCGACCGCGGTCTGTACGCGCGCAGTCATCGAGAACTCCCGTGTCGGTGCCGGCGATCGGGTCCTCGTCGCGGGTCCGGGACCGATCGGCCTCCTCACCGCACAGGTTGCGGAGGCACAGGGCGCGACGGTCACGGTCGCCGGTGTGGGTCGAGATACAAACTACCGCCTCCCGCTTGCAGAGGAACTCGGATTCGCGACGGTCAACATCGAGGAGGAAGACCTGGAGACGTGTTGGACGGAAGATACGGACGGATTGGGGTACGATGTCGTCTTCGATACGACCGGTCACCCCTCCGGACTACCGATGGTGGCCGACGCGGTCCGGAAAGGTGGCCAGATCGTCCTGATCGGTCAGGCCGGTGAGACTTCGATTTCGACCACGTCACTGGTCCGCGCGGAGGTCGATCTGCAGTGTTCCTACAGCGCGCTGTACCGCGACTTCGACCGTGCCTTCCGACTGATCGCCACCGGTGACGTCGACCACGAGACATTCCTCGACGATCGGTTCAGCCTCACCGACGCGGAGACGGCGTTCGAGGCATTTCTGTCCGGTGAGACGTGCAAGCCGGTCTTCGACGTGTCGGTGCTGCGAGAGTAAGTATCGGTGTTGCGAGCGCCGGCCTCACTGCGGACGATTCTCTGTCAAAAACGGCGCTGGCTCCGAGTCCGTCAGTCCGTTCGAGGGTCCCAGTCGTTCCACTCGCGCTCGACGAGATAGTCGTCGAGCTTCCGCTTCGGATTCTCGAAGACGTGTGACCCGTGGAAGACGAGGAGCGTGTCAAACTCGTGTTCGAGCAACGCGTAGAGATTCAGCTCCGCGTCTCTGTGATTGTCGTTGAAAAGCGCCGGCGGCGGGAGGAGGTAGCCGGCCGGGAGTCCACCCCGGTCGGCGCCGTCAAGAACGTCACCAGAGATGAGGATATCCCGATCCTCGAGAAGCAGCGCCGACGTTGCCTCCGTATGGCCGGGCACCTGGATGACCCGAATATTGCCGGCGAGGACATCGCCGTCCTCGTAGGCGACATCCGGCTCGATGTCGAGGCCCGCTTCCTCGAGGTGATCGTAGAGCTTCGTCTCGTCGGCCGGCATCGCGATCTCTGGGTCGAACGCCTCCACGACGTGGCTGAGCCCGCCGTGGTGACCGTGGTCGCCATGCGTGAGGATCACGCGATCGACGCCCCCGTACTGTGACTCTAGCGTTTCGACGAGTTCCGCGCCGTTCTCGTCGAATGCAGTGTCAACGAGCGTGATAGATCCCGGTTCCGGAGTGTCTTCAAGCACGAACACGCGGACGTGTTCAAACTGTATCTGGTCGATACCGTCGACCACGTTACTTACGCTCATAGTCGTCTCAACATCTAGTTGTTTATGAATTAAATCTGCCGGATTTTCTCAGGTCCGAGCAGTCTCGCCTGGTTGACGTCGCGAGTGCGACCGGGACCCCCGCCGCCTTTCGGCGTGGCGCTCTCCCAACCAGTTCTTTTTGACCGTGTAGAGGGGTTCCAGTAGCTTTATACAAGCATATCTCTTGTGTGCCGAGTGAGAAGTACACATGGTAAAACAACGTATCGCAGACGCGGCCGACCGGGTTTCCGTGGGGACACTCTTGTCGCACCCGTTGTCAGTCGGGTTCATCCTCGTCTCGCTCGTAGTCATCTACGCTGCGAGCAACTTCCCCAACGATAGTCTATTCGGACCGAGTTTCTTCCCGATCCTCACTTCGGTCGGAATAATCGTCTTCGCTGTCGCCGACATGCTGAACGGAGCCGAAACCGAACTCGAAATGGGCGACATCGACGTTCGACCGCCAGCCGTCGTGTTGGGACTCCTGGTAGCGTACGTTCTCGTGATGCCGATTCTAGGGTTTTGGGTCGGATCGATGCTGTTCCTCGGCGTCCTACTGTACTACTCCGGCATTCGGTCTCTGCTACTCCTCGTCGGTCTTTCGCTTGGCGTGCCGACGCTGCTGTTTTACGTTTTCGGGCGGATATTCCTCGTCCGGCTCCCTGAGGCGATTGTCCCAGTCTCTCGATTGCTGCCGCAACTTCCGCTAGTGGTGGGACTCTAATGACCGTCGACTACATCGTCCAAGGAGCTCTCAACGCGACGGATCCGATCGCTATCGGGCTGATGGTCCTCGGTATCCTACTTGGTATCCTGATGGGGTCTATTCCGGGGATGACGGCGACGATGACCATCGCTGTGCTGCTGTCGTTCACCTTCACGATGGACCCGGCCAACGGGATGATGCTGCTCCTCGGAATTTACGGCGGGGCGGTGTACGCAGGGTCGATCCCAGCGATCCTCATTCGAACGCCGGGAACGCCATCGGCGGCGGCGACCATCTTCGACGGATACCCACTGTCACAGCAAGGGGAGGCCGGTCGGGCGATCCGTGTCGCTACGATCGCCTCCTTCATTGGCGGTTTTATCAGCGTCCTCGCGCTGATGTTCTTTTCGCCCGTGATTGCCAACGCCGCGCTCAATTTCCGGTCGCCGGAGTTCTTCGCGCTCGCCGTGTTCGGGTTGACGATCATCGCCAGCGTGAGCGGTGACTCAGTCACGAAGGGAATGGTCTCCGGACTCCTCGGTATGTTGGTCGCGACAGTCGGGATCGACCCGATTACGGGATACCATCGGTTCTCATTCGACATACCCGCCTTGCTCACCGGCGTTGAGTTCATCGCGGTGATGATCGGACTGTTCGGGATCGCAGAGGGGCTCCGGAAGTACGGTCAGGGAATCGAAACAGACAGAGAGCGAGTCGATCAAGACATCTCGGGCACGCTCCCGTCACTGTCGGACTTGCGGGCGATACTCCCCGTGAGCGCCGGCGGTGGCGTGCTCGGCTCGCTGATCGGATCGATTCCCGGTGCCGGCGGAGACATTGCCGCGTTCATCACGTACAACGAGGCCACTCGGTGGATCAAAGACGCGGTGCCGTCCTTCGGCGACGGAAATATCCGGGGTGTCGCTGCGGCGGAGTCGGGGAACAACGCGAGTACTGGCGGTGCCCTAATCCCCACGTTGACGCTCGGTATCCCCGGAGACTCCGTCTCCGCGATCCTCATCGGCGCGCTGCTGGTTCACGACGTCAACCCCGGCCCGGGTCTGTATCAGGACGAACCGGAGCTGTTGTACACCATATTCGTCGGATTCCTGCTCATCTACGTGTTTATCCTCATCTTTGGGCTGCTCGGTGCTAACTACTGGGCGCAGCTCATCAACATCCCCAAGCAGTTCCTCTGGCCGATCATCCTGCTGCTCTGCGTGATCGGCGCGATCGCGCTCCGTGGGAACCTCTTCGACGCGTGGATCATGCTCGGGTCTGGCGTGCTCGGCTACGCGATGCGCCTCCGCGGATATCCCCTCGCGCCGATGGTCCTCGGCCTGATTCTCGCTCCGATCGCCGAGGAGAACCTACGCCGGTCGCTGCAGCTGTCGAACGGATCACCCGAGATCTTCCTCACGAGTCCCATCGCACTCGTGATCCTCCTGTTGAGCGTGGGAACGATACTCCTCCCTGCGGTGCGAGCGCTTCGCGAGTAACGCCCGAAAACCGAGTTGCCAGCTCCTTTCTCGTCCCAATTATGGCAGACCGTTGCCGCCAGTTCGTTGTCTGTCACTCAGTCGACGACCGCTGTCCATTCGTCGCATGCCCGGGGCCCGTACTCCGTCTCGTGACGTGACCCGGTAGCGGTCGATGTCTCAGCGATCGATCTGACGACTCAGAGCGCATTGTGGAGCAATTTCTCAGAAGCGACCTTCGAGACTCGTCGTTTCAATCGTCGCCGGGAGTTTCAGACCCCGTTTTTCGCTATTGTTGAAAATGAGGCCTGATACGCGTTAGAATACTGTGAGTATTACAAGCGTACGATTGTATGTACAAGACTCTGATCCGCCACTAAGTTCAACATGACTGGAATCGAGTGTCACTGTCGACTGTTACCGTCAAATAGTGTCGTTCCGGTACCGGTCGGCAAAGATATATGATACCGGCAAGGAAAGGACAAACATGACGATTGTTGCAGCCGTTGATCGATCCGAGCGAGCGTCGAACGTCGTCGACGAGGCGGCCGCCTTAGCACGGGCGTTCGATGAGCCGGTCCACGTCGTCCACGCCCTCACGCGATCGGAGTTCCTCGATCTGGGGATCACCAGCGCGCAGGCCGAGGAGCCGAAAGACATGAACGAGATTCGCGAGGCGGCCAGCGAAATGGCGGCTGAGGCGGTCTCAGATATCGATGTTCCGTACGAAACGGTCGGCCTCGTCGGTGGGCCCGTCGAAGAAGTCGTGCGGTACGCCGACGAGAGGGACGCGAGGTACATCGTTGTGAGTCCGAGACGCCGGTCGAAAACCGGAAAAGTGTTGTTCGGTAGCGTTGCGCAGTCGATCCTGCTCAACGCGACTACTCCGGTGGTCTCCACGATCGAATAGCAACAGATACCTCAGAAGAACATATATATATATTTATCTTGAGGTTTAAATACAATCGTGAGTGCGGTGAAGTCTCTACACACATAATACTGTATAATTCTTAAAAATTTTTAAATTTAATATTGAAATAAAAGAATAGGATTAGATTATGTGAATTTATGTATCCTGATTACAGAAGATAGTCCAATGAGATCCGCAATATAATATACATATTTTGATATATCTATATAATAAGCATATTTCTGAAATGAATTTGAAGGTGGAATTACCAGAGACAAACCAGACTTTGGCGGTGAACTCCTGACCGTCTGAGTGCGATCTGAGAGCCAAACCGCTTTACGACCGCCCCCGTAAGTGACGCCAATGGCGACGTGCGACGTGTGTGGGGAGTACGAGAACCTCCCGTACCAGTGTAAACGGTGCGGCAAGACGTTCTGCGCCGAACACCGACTACCCGAGAACCACGACTGCCCGGGGCTCGCCGAGTGGGACGACCCCGGCGGCGTCTTCGACAGCGGGTTCGACGAGAGCGTCGAGAGCGGCGGGGCCGGAGGCTCGGGCGGTTCGGGCTCCGGCGCATCGGCCGGCGTCACGGGCCGGATCAAGCGACGGATCGACCGCGAGACGAGCACCGGCGGGCTCGTGAGCTACTTCCGCGGGAACGCGACGTACACGATCCTGTTGGCGATATGGGTCACGTTCCTCGCGCAGTGGGTCGCGCTGTTCGTCGGCGGCCAGTCCCTGCACAACACCCTGTTCGTGCTCCAGTCTGACGCGATCGGAAACGTCTGGACGTGGGTGACATCGGTGTTCTCGCACTCTCCGAGACTGCTGTACCACATCATCGGCAACAGCATCGTCATCCTGTTCTTCGGCCCCCTCGTCGAGCGCGCGGTAGGGTCGAAGCGGTTCGTCGGGTTCTTCCTCCTCTCGGGGATCCTCGCCGGCCTCGGCCACATCCTGTTCGCGATCGCGACCGGCGCGCCGCCGACCGGCGTGCTGGGCGCCAGCGGCGCCGGGTTCGCGATCCTCGGCGTCCTCACCGTCTGGCGGCCGAACATGCAGGTGCTCCTCTTCTTCGTCATCCCGATGAAGATCAAGTACCTCACCTGGGGGATCGCGCTCATCTCCGCGATCCTCGTGATCCAGAGCGTTCAGGCCGGCGGGGCCGGCAGCGCCGGCAACATCGCGCACCTCGCGCACCTGATCGGCTTCGCGATCGGGCTCGCGTTCGGCAAGCGCAACGAGAACCTCGCCCGGTCCGCGGGCGGTCCCGGCGGGATGCGGATGGGCGGCGCTGGCGGTCCGGGCGGACCCAGAGGACCAGGCGGGCCGGGAGGTCCCGGCGGGCGGTTCTGAATGGCTCCGACGCCGATCGATCCGAGCGGCGTGGCGTGTTCCGAGTTCCTCCCCGACCCCGAGCTCTCGCGCGCGGAGATGGAGTCGCTTCAGCGCAAGCTGGCGACGACGGCGACGTTCGCGGACGATCACGGGGTCGACCCGGCCGCGGTCGCGATCGACGAGCCCGCGGACCTGACCGACGGGCTACCCGGCGCGCGCCAAGAGACGCTTCCGGGGACCCACGCGGAGGGGGACGACGCGGGCGACTCCGACGCCCCGGTGGTCGTGGGGATCGATCAGGCGTTTCTGACGCCCGAAGACGGCGAGGACCGGGCGGTCTCCGCCGCGGTCGCGATCCGCGACGGCGACGTGATCGAGTACGCGAGCGCGACCACGCCGCTCTCGATCCCCTACGTCCCGGGCCTGCTCGCGTTTCGCGAGGGGGAGCCGATGCTGGCCGCGCTCGACGCGCTTTCGGTCGAGCCGGACCTGCTGGTCTGTGACGGCTCCGGCCGGATCCACTTCCGAGAGGCCGGCGTCGCGACTCACGTCGGCGTGCTGCTGGACGTGCCGAGCGTCGGCGTCGCGAAGAGCCTGCTGTGTGGCACGCCCGACGACTCCACCGACGAGCGGCCGGAAGGCTGGCGGACGCCGATCCGCGCGGACGAGTCGGTGGAGACGGCGGGTGTGGGCGGCTGCGCCGCCGACGGCGACACCGCCGCACCCGTCATCGGCCACGCCTACCAGTCTCGGCAGTATCCGAACAGCCGACGCGTGAACCCCCTGTACGTGAGCCCCGGCCACCGCGTGTCGCCGGCGACGACCGTCGAGTTCGTCGATGCGCTGTGTGCGGGCTACAAGCTCCCGGAGCCGACCCGGATCGCGGACGCGTACGCCGACGCCGCGAAGCGAGACGCCGCCTGAGACCGCGGCGAGTCATGCCATCGGCTGCCACAGTCAGGCGGTTTATATACTGTGGGCCGCGAACGCGAATGCATGGGAGACGAGGAGACCGAGGGTCCGATGTCTGCAGAGGAGTTCCGCTCACTGACGGACGGACTGGTGCGTCAGAGCTCCGGCGGCGGGACCACCGTGTACAAGAACGCCGCGGGGGTCGGTTGCCCGAACCCGGACTGCGACCGCGGCGTCTTTCAGACGCTGTTCGTCAGTGACCACGGCTGGCAGCAGATCGGCGCGACCCGCGACGGGATCGACCTGTGCCTCTGTAACACCGAGTCGAAGCGGCTCGTCTTCATCCACGACGAGTGAGTCGGCGGCGGCGGGCCGAGTCGTACACGGGGTCGTGGGCCGCGCGACGGCGAGTCACACGAGACGGTGAGAACCCTTTTCCGGAACCGCACACCAGCGGGCGTATGTCGCTCGCCCTCCCAGTCAGCGCCGAGGACATCATCGATGCGCTCTTCATGGCAGTCACGACCCTCGTCGGCTTCCTCGTCGGCGGGGTCGTCGGCCTCGCCGTCGGCCTGTTCGCCGGCTACGCGTACCTCGATCTCACGAGTCGCATCGCCGATCTGGAAGCGGCCGTCAACGGGCTCGCCCGAGAGCGAGACGAGCTCCGCGAGCGCGTGGCGGAGCTAGAAGACGACCGATCGGCCGGCGGTCACCCGTGATCGCTCCGGCTCCGGTCAGGCGGTCACGACGGTGACCGGGCCGTCGAACTCGAGGAGTACGCGCTGTGTGGGATCCCCGAACAGCGCCTTGCCCGTGGGAGACCGGTCGCGGCCCGCGAGAAACACGTGATCGCAGTCGTGTTCCTCGGCCGCGTCCAGCAACACCGCGCCCTTCTCGCCGACGTAGCCCGCCGTCTCGTACGCCACGTCGATGTCGGCGAGGGCGTCCTCGGCGAAGTCGTGGGCGAACTTGGCCGCCCCCTCGCTGGCGTCGTCCGTGGTGTACGTCTCACTCCCGCTCGACATCGACGACATCGCCTGTCGGCGTGCGGTGTACTCGTCTTCGGTCGTGACGTGGACGACGATCACCTCCGCGTCGACGCCCGCGGCGAGGGTTCCGGCCTCGCGGGCCAGCTCTTTCGTTCCGTCTGTCGGTTCGATCGCAACGAGTGCACGCTCCATGAGCGCCGGGAGCCGTTCCGTCGGTTTAGTGCCACCGGGTGGCGGTGATCCGATGCCCGATCGATCAGAATTAATCTGTCATGAATATTGTTGATTTTAATCAACTATCATATATAACTTTTTAACCCCGGAGTTAGCAAGTCCTGACTCGTATGGGACCGATACCGTTGCAGGCTGTCGAATTCTCGCATAGCCCGCTGCTGACGTTCGTCATTGGGTTGATCACGGTGATCGCGCTGCTCGTGTGGCTCGACTTCCCGGCGTTCATCGGCCTCGTCATCGCGGGGTTCACCGTCGGGCTCGTCAACGCCGTGTTCGTCCCCGACTTCACGTCGACGATGGCCGCCACCGAAGTCGCCGGCGCGTTCGGTGACAACATGACCGGGATCGGCATCCCGATCCTGATGGCGGCGGTCATCGGGAAGGCGATGCTCGAAAGCGGGGCCGCACAGCGCGTCGTCCGCGGCTTCCAGAACGTGCTCGGCGAGTCGAACTCCGACATCGCGCTGCTCGGGAGCAGTTCCGTGCTGGCGATCCCGGTCTTCTTCGACAGCGTGTTCTACCTGATGGCGCCGCTCGCCCGGTCGATGCGCGCCCGCGTCGGTCGCGATTACACCCTGTTCATCGTCACGGTCGGCACGGGCGCGGCCGCCGCGCACGTGTTCGTTCCGCCGACGCCTGGGCCGCTCGCCGTCGCCGCGGAGGTCGGCAGCGACCTCGGAATGACCATCCTCATCGGAATCATCACCGCCATCCCGGCGGTGCTCATTGCCGGCCTCGGTTACGGTCGCTGGATCAACGCGCGCCTCGACATCCCGCTGCGGGACACCATGTCGACGACGACGGAAGAGCTCGAAGCGGTCGCCGAACGGCCGACGAGCGAGCTTCCCGGCATCCTCGAATCGCTCGCGCCGATCATCGTCGCGGTCGCGCTCATCGCGTCGGCCACCGCGGTCGACACGTTCCAGCAGTGGTACCCCTCGATCGCGGCGCTGGAGCCGATCGTGGGCTTCCTCGGCGACAAGAACGTCGCGCTGATGTTCGCCGCCGTCGTCGCGTCAGTCTCTTTCTACCGCCACGACGATCTGATGCAAAGCGAGTGGAGCGACGAGCTCACCGAGGCGCTGAAAAGCGGTGGGAACATCGCCGCGATCACCGCCGCCGGTGGCGCGTTCGGCGCGCTGCTCGCGGCCTCCGGGATCGGCGATTACATCGCCGGCTCGCTCCAAGAGGTCGGGATCCCGCTGCTGGTGACGGCGTGGCTCATCGCGGCGGTCGTCCGCATCGCGCAGGGGTCCGCGACCGCTGCGATGTTGACCGCGGCGGGGATCATGGCCCCCCTCGTCGGCCAACTCTCCGTCCACCCCGCGTACCTCGTCATGGTCATTGGGGCGGGCGGGAACATCTTCTCGTGGTACAACGACTCCGGCTTCTGGCTCGTCAAGGAGATCGGCGGGCTCACGCAGGAGGAGACGCTGAAAACCTGGACCGTCCTGACCACCCTCATCGCGGTGTCGGGGCTGGTGACGACGCTCGTCTTCTCGTCGGTGTTCCCGTTCGCCTGATCGGCGCAGGTGAGTCGGGCACGCGTATTTTTCCGTGAGAACCGATCGCCGACCGACTGCCGGTGGCGGACCGAAATCGGTCGTGGGGATCGGCTTCAGTCGTCCGCCGTCGGTTCCGCCTCGGGGTCGGCGGCGCACCGGTTCGGACCGAGCTCCAACTCGATCGCCGCGGCCTCGTCGGGCAGCGACTCGACACCGCGATTGGCGGCGATGACCGACTCGTAGTTCGGCGGTTTCTCCGGGAGCGTCGCCGTGATCTTCTCCACGAACGCCTCGCGGTCGAGCCCGAGCACACCGAGCCCCCGGCGCGCCGCGCCCACCGTCGTCGTCACCGGTTCGCCGGGCACGACATCGCCCGTGGTCCCGTCGTTCGCGACCGCAAAGTGGCCGGGACAGACGACGAGGTCGTCGGGCTCCGCGAGCAGCGTTCCGTGGAGCGAGTCGTAGAGGCGCTCGGCGCCGGTCGCCGCGCCGGCGGTCTCGGCTCCTCCGTCGTCCGCCGCGTCACCGCCCGTCGCGAACTGCAGTTCCGTCCGGCCGACGCTGTCGGTGAAGAGCGTGTCCCCCGTGAGCACCGCCGACCGCCCGACGAGGTAGCTCGCTGCGTCGTCGGTGTGGCCGGGGGTCGCGAGCGCCTTCACGCCGACCCCGCCCACGTCGAGCGTCTCGTTGCGCGCGAGCGGCTCGAACGAGTAGGCGACGTCGCGCTCGGCGGCCGCCGCCGGCAGGTAGTAGGACACGCCGAGCTCGTCGGCGAGCGCCCGCCCGCCCGAGAGGTGATCGGCGTGGACGTGGGTGTCGAGGACCGCGGCGATTGACGCGCCGCGTTCGGCGGCCGCCTCCCGCCACTCGTCGCCGTGACGGGAGACGTCGACGGCGATGGCGACGCGGTTGGAGCCATCGGAATCGGCGATGGCGACGCGGTCGGACTCTCCCTCAGTGGCGTCGCACTCAGACGGCGGTCCCCCGATCACGAGGTACCCGAGACACCCCTTCGCGCGCCGCTGAATCTGGACGACGTCGAGCGGCTCGTCGCCCGCGTCGGGGAGCGAAACCGGGGTTCGGTCGTACACGCCAGACCAGCCGCGCATCCCGTCCGCGACGACGGCGACGTCGTCGTACCCCGCGGCCTCCAGCTCTTCGGCGAAGTCGAGCGAGGCCTTCCCCTTCGCGCAGGTCGTGACGACCGCGTCGACGGGACCGAGCCCGGTCTCGGCCTCGAAGTCGCCGGCGTCGAACTCGTGAGACGGCTTGTAGAAGTAGTGGACCGAGTCGGCGATCCGCCAGCCCTCGTAGCTCTCGCGGGGACGCGTGTCGACGACGGCGAAGGACCGCTCGCCGCGCCGCCGCTCGTCGATCCTGTCGCGGAACGCGTCTGCGTCGATGACGGTAGGCATGGTCAACCGTTGGTGCCGGTCGGCAAAACCCTGTCCGGTGGGATCGGTAGGGGCCGGATCGCGGGACCCGTTGCGCGGTGGCGGCTCCCGGCCCGCCGACGATAGACAAGTTTTAGCCCGGCGACCTGACAGATCGGCGCATGGTCGAGGCGTTCGCGGTCGCCAGCGGGAAGGGCGGCACGGGGAAGACGACGAGCACGCTCGCGCTGGGGATGGCGCTCGCCGAGGAGCACGACGTCACCGTCGTCGACGCCGACACGGGGATGGCGAATCTCCTCTTTCACGCCGGGCTCGACGACGCGGCGGTCACCCTCCACGACCTCTTGGTCGAGGGGACGGCGACGGCGGTCTCGGAGGCGACGTACGACCGATTCGGGCTCTCCGTCGTCCCCTGCGGCACGTCGCTCGCGGGCTTCGAGGCGGCCGAACCGGGGCGCCTCCGCGAGGTGGTCGCCGAACTCGCGAGCGACACCGACGTGCTGCTGCTCGACTCGCCGGCCGCGCTCGGCTCGAAGTCGGCGGTGCTGCCGGTCGTCCTCGCCGACCGCGTCGTGGTCGTCGTCGAGCCGACGATCCCCGCGCTCTCCGACGGGTTGAAAGTCCAGGAGTACGCGCGCTCGTACGGGACGGAGACGGCGGGCGTGCTGTTCAACAAGGTCCGCAACGACGCCGTCGACGTGGCCGAGCAGGCCGAGCGCCGCTTCGGCGGCCCCGTCCTCGCTAGCGTCCCCGACAGCGACGCGGTCAGGGCGGCGCGACGCGCCGGAGAGCCGCTGCTCGCGCACGCCCCCGAGAGCGAGCCGGCCGCCCGCTACCGGCGTGCCGCGGCCCGGCTCGACGTGCGCGACGGCGACGAGGGGGCCGTCGCCGACCGCTTTCGGAGCGCGGTCGTGCCCGACACGCCATGACGGGAACCGCGGAGTCCCCGGAGCTGCGGATCCCCCGCGGAGACCTACTGCGGTCTCGCGTCGTCTCCGACGTGGGCACGACGCTTTCCCGGGCACTCGACCGCGAACTGACCGGGTACGCGACCCTCGTACCACAGGAAACGCTCCTGTTGGAGGGTGACGCCCGCGGCGTCGTCACCTTCGCAGACGGCGTCCCCGTGCTCGCGTACAACACGGTGAGCGACAGCGGCGGCCCGGACGCGCTCGCCGAGCTCGCGGTCCCCGGCCCGTACCGCGTCGAGCTGTACGCGGTCGGCGCCGATGCGCTCGAAACCGCCCACGAGGAGGACGCGCTCCGCGTCGCGCCGGGCGCCGCGGCGACCGAGCTCGCGGACGACCAGGCGCTCGCCGACCGCATCCGTGAGGCGGCCCCCGAGGAACGGTTAGACGCCGGCGGCGACGACGACAGCGACGCGATCGCCGCCTTCCTCGAAGACGACGAGCGGATCGAGGCGATCCGAGAACAGGCGCGCTCGGAGGCGGCGGAGCGTGCCTCCGAGTGGGGGCTCGACGACGCGCTCGTGGAGGGGGACGAGGGCGAGTTCGATGGGTGAACGGCGGTGTTCAGATAAGGATTGAAAGGTGAGGCGGTACGTTTTCAAAGTGATTCATGCCCGAAAACGACCGCCTCAGCGGCTGTTTAGACGAGATAAACTTAGAGTTTGTGGAGCGAGAAGCAACACCGAAGCTGTTGATGAAGCTCAGTATTCAGCTACATTTGTCTGGACTATCGCTTTCGAATACTGTTTCGTTTCTTGAGGTATTCGGTGTTGATCGGGTTCGATCCACTGTACATAACTGGGTTCACAAGCCTGATCTACAGCCGGAATCTGGTCGGAGTCCGAATCACGTTGCGGTCGATGAAACGGTGATTCAGCTTGACGGTGAACAATATTGGCTGTACGCTGCCGTCGATCCCGACTCAAACGATTTACTCCATACAAAGCTTGAGCCGACAAGAACAAACGTGATCGCAGATCAGTTTTTCGCAGAGCTCCGCGAAAAACACGATGTAGATGACGCGATCTTTCTCGTTGATGGCGCGGTTCCACTTCATCGAGCTTGTGACAAACATGACCTTAAGTTCAGATATGAACGACATGGAGATCGGAACAGCGTCGAACGTGTCTTTCGTGAGGTAAAACGCAGAACTGACAGTTTCTCAAACTGTTTTAGCAACGCCGAAGCAGAAACCGCTAACGAGTGGTTGAGCTCGTTCGCCTTCGCATGGAATCAGCTTATCTGAACACTACCGGGTGAACCGCCACAGCAGTTAGGTCGGTCCGCCCCGTAGGTCAGACATCACCGTCCTCCGTCTCCTCCGCCTGACTGCGCCGACCGACTTCGCCGACTGGTACGCCGCGAGCCGCGCGTACACCCGCCACGTCGCCGAGGGGATGGGGTTCGAGGGAGCCGACGCGCTCGACGGGGCGCGGATCGCGGCCACCCTCCGCGAGGATCCGTCGGGACTGTCGCCCGCGGCGGCCCGCTCCGTCGCGGCGACGCTGCTCGCCGACGGTCGCTTCTCAGAGCCGTACTGCGAGTGGCTTCCGACGTGGTACGAGCTCGCCCTGATCGCGCCGGTTCGGTACGGCGAGTGGCGGCTGCGGCGGGTCGCCGACGCGATCGCCGACGCCGCGAACGTGACGGTAACGGCACCGCGGTTCTCTCGACCGCAAGACGTGACCGTGGACGGCGGGCCGGCCCTCGCCCGTGTCTCCGGCTTCCGCGAGCGGTTCCTGCTCGCCGACGCGCTGTTGCACTTAGAGTGGTTCGAACACGCCGCGGCCGCCGACGGCATCGAGGTCCCGACGGCGCTCGCCGAGCGGACCCGCGAGGAGTCGCTGTCGTACTACGGCGGCGACCGCGAGCGCCTCTCCGAACCGGTGCGGCGGTTCCAGCGGCTGCTGTTCGCCGACGACGCGTGGGTCCGACGGGTCGACGAGAGCTACGGGCTCGAAAGCGGCCTGTTCAGCCTCTGGGAGGGCCTCCTGCGCGCGGAGCGGGAGCGGCTCGCGTCGGCGTGACTGACCGCTCGGACGATCGGTCGCGACGGTGATGTTACAGCTCCTGTAACACGTGATCGGTCTTGTTGTTCGATCGAGAGGTAAGTATTCCAGTAGATAGAGCATACGGAGATGTACGAGCCGTCGACCGGTTCGTCGTTCCCCGAGGCATTTCGGCCCTCTATCACGTTTTCGCCCTCGCGTTCGTATCAGATCTATCGGAGACGCTTCTGTCGGACACCGACTGCGCCACTTCGATCACTCGCCCGCGAGTAATCTTTTATTCACGGTTGCTCTGTCCGGAAGCTTCATAGGTTGGCTCCCGGATCCTCCGATCACACGAATGGCAGTACTCTGGCTCGAGGACGTCGACGCCGACGACGTCGGGACCGTCGGCGGGAAGGCGGCTTCGCTCGGTGAACTCATCGGCGCGGGACTCCCGGTTCCACCGGGGTTCACCGTCACGGCGGGCACGTACCGCACCTTCATCGAGGAGGCAGGAATCGACGAGGAGCTGTTCACCGCGGTCGACGTCGATCCAGAGGACTCCGCCGCGCTCCGGAAGGCCGAGGAGACCGCGGCGGAGCTAATCTTAGAGACGCCGCTCCCCGACGACGTCCGCGAGGAGATCGTCGAGAGGTACCGGACGATGGGCGACGACGGCGACGAGGCGTTCGTCGCGGTGCGCTCCTCGGCGACCGCCGAGGACCTCCCGGACTCCTCGTTCGCCGGCCAACAGGAGACCTTCCTCAACGTCCGCGAGGAGGACCTGATCCGGCGGGTGAAAGAGTGCTGGGCGTCGCTTTTCACTCAGCGCGCGATCTACTACCGGCAGCAGCGGGGGTTCCCGCACGCCGAGGTCGACATCGCGGTCGTCGTCCAGCGGATGGTCGACGCCGAGAAGTCCGGCGTGATGTTTACCAGCCACCCCTCGACCGGCGACCCGCAGATCACGATCGAGGCCGCGTGGGGACTCGGCGAGGCGGTCGTGTCCGGCACGGTCTCGCCGGATAACTACGTGTACGACCGCGAGCGCGACACCGTCGACGAGGTGACCGTCGCGGACAAGAAGGTGGAGATGGTCAAGGACGCGGAGACGGGCGAGACCGTCACGCTGGACGTCGACGACGACCGGCGGAACAGCCGGGTGCTCTCGGACGCGGAGATCGAGAAGCTCGTCGCGCTCGGCGAGCGCGTCGAGGACCATTACGGGACGCCACAGGACGTGGAGTGGGCGATCTACGACGACGAGATCTACATGCTGCAGTCCCGTCCGATCACGACGATCCAAGAGGACGGCGACAGCGAGGGAGAGACCGATGGGCGCGAACCCTCAGGGAGCGCTAGCGGCGACGGCGGTACGGGTGACGACACCGCCGGCAACGACGAGGTTGACGCCGACGTGCTCGTCGACGGGCTCGGGGCCAGTCCGGGCGTCGTCTCCGGAACGGTCCGGATCGTTCACAAGCTCGACCATCTCGACCAGGTGCAGGAGGGCGACGTGATGGTGACCGAGATGACGATGCCGGACATGGTCCCCGCGATGAAGCGGGCCGCCGGGATCGTTACGGATGAGGGTGGCATGACGAGCCACGCCGCGATCATCTCGCGGGAGCTCGGCGTTCCGGCCGTCGTCGGTACCGGAAACGGGACGCGACTCCTAGACGACGGGCAGAACGTCACGCTCGACGGCGACAAGGGGACCGTCCGCGCGGGCGCCGACGAGGAGGCCGAGTCCGGCGAGGAGTTCGAGCCGGTCGAGGCCGCGCGGCCGGAGACCCCCGTCAAGCCGATGACGGCGACGGAGGTGAAGGTGAACGTCTCGATCCCGGAGGCGGCCGAGCGCGCCGCGGCGACCGGCGCTGACGGCGTCGGGCTGCTCCGGATCGAGCACATGGTGCTGTCGCTCGGGAAGACCCCCGAGAAGTACATCGCCGACCACGGCGCCCGCGCGTATCAGGACGAACTCATCGAGGGCGTTCGACGGGTCGCCGACGAGTTCTATCCTCGACCGGTCAGAGTCCGGACCATCGACGCCCCGACCGACGAGTTCCGGGAACTGGAGGGCGGAGAGGGAGAGCCGGCGGAACACAACCCGATGCTCGGCTGGCGCGGGATCCGCCGGAGCCTCGACAAGCCCGAGCCGTTCCGACAGGAGCTGGCCGCGTTCGCGCGCCTCCACGAGATGGGGTACGACAACCTAGAGGTGATGTTTCCCCTGGTCAACGACGCGAGCGACATCGAGGGGATCAAACGGCACATGCGTGAGACCGGGATCGACCCCGAGACGAACCGGTGGGGCGTGATGATCGAGACGCCCGCGAGCGCGCTGCAGATCGAGGAGCTCGCGGAGGCCGGAATCGACTTCGCCTCCTTCGGGACGAACGACCTCACGCAGTACACGCTGGCGGTCGACCGCAACAACGAGCACGTCGCGGACCGGTTCGACGAGCTCCACCCGGCGGTGTTACAGCTCATCGGTGACACCATCGAGACGTGCCGAGAGCTGGGCGTGGACACGAGCATCTGCGGGCAGGCGGGATCGAAGCCCGAGATGGTCGAGTTCCTCGTCGAGGCGGGCGTCTCCTCCATCTCGGCGAACATCGACGCGGTACGGGACGTGCAACACGAGGTGAAGCGGACCGAACAGCGGCTCCTCCTCGACTCGGTCCGCTGACGCGGTCGCAGCGGACGAGCCACACGAGCGAGAGCGCCCGGAACGGAACGGGTAAGACCCTCCGCGGCAACGTTGTGTCGAATGCAGCAGCCCGAGCCGCAGTCGTTCGACCGGGTGCTCTCCTCGATGTGCACCGAGCCGCATCCCGCGGCTCGGGAGGCGGCCGAGCGGTTCCTCGCGACGAACCCGGGCGATCCCGCCACGTACGAGGCGGTCGCGTCGCTGGAGGAGCGCGCGGTCGAACTGCTCGCGACGCTCGCGGACCACCCGACGCCGACCGACGCCGCGGGGTACGTCACCTCCGGCGGCACGGAGGCGAACGTGCAGGCAGTCCGGTCCGCGCGGAACCGCCACGACGCGGCCGACGTGAACGTCGTCGTCCCCGAGAGCGGTCACTTCTCGTTTCACAAGGCGGCGGAGCTGCTCGACGTGGAACTCCGGACGGTGCCGGTCGACGACGACTTTCGGGCCCGAACCGACGCCGTCGCGGCCGCCGTCGACGAGTCGACCGCGCTGGTCGTGGGCGTCGCCGGGAGCACGGAGTACGGTCGGGTCGATCCGATCCCGGAGCTCGCTCGAATCGCGCGCGAGGCGGGCGCCCTGATGCACGTCGACGCGGCGTGGGGCGGGTTCGTGCTCCCCTTCACCGACGCCGAGTGGTCGTTCGGCGACGCCGCCGTCGACACGTTGACGATCGACCCGCACAAGTTCGGGCAGGCGGCGGTGCCGGCCGGCGGGCTCCTCGCCCGTGACGACGCGGCGCTGGACGCGCTCGCGGTCGACACGCCGTACCTAGAGACGCGGTCGCAGGCCACGCTGACGGGCACGCGGAGCGGCGCGGGCGTCGCCGGGGCGGTGGCCGCGATGGAGGCGCTGTGGCCGGACGGCTACCGCGACGCGGTCGAGCGCGCGACCGGCAACGCCGAGTGGCTCGCGGGGGCGCTCGGGGAACGCGGGTACGACGTGGTCGATCCGGATCTCCCGCTCGTCGCCGCGGTGCTCCCCGAGTCCGAGTTCGACGCGCTGCGGGAGGCGGGCTGGAAGGTCTCGCGGACGAGCCGCGGCGAGCTGCGCGTCGTCTGCATGCCGCACGTGACTCGGGAGGCGCTCCGGGCGTTCGTGGGGGACCTCGACCGGATTCGAAAGTGATCGGCGAGGGCGTTGCGGTGGTTGACGGGGAACCTGCATAGCGAACCGATCGGAATGGCGAACGGGCGGCGCTCGTCGCTCCCGAGCGGCTCGCCGCGCGACCACCTCGACCGCGCCGGGACGGGCGTCAGGTCACGGAACGGGGTGGTTCCGGGATCCGGGATAAGGGATCGGGATCGCCGGTGGCGAGCGTCGTGAGGTTGCTGCGGCGACAGCAATATCCGCAGCGCCCCGGCCCTTTTCACCCGAACCGCGGCCACCCTCTCTGTGACTCCCTTCAGCGACCTCGCGCGCGCCGCCTACTGCCCGCGACAGCTCTACTACGCGCGCCGTGACGACGACCGAGACGTTCCCGGCGAGGCGCGCACCCGGATCGACCTCGCCTTCCGGTACCCGACGCTCGTCGACGCGCCGGACGCGATCCTCCGGCGACTGCCGATCCGTCGGTCGCCAGCGGCGTATCGCCGGAACCTCTCCCGACTCCGAGAGCGCGACGACTACGATCGGCTCGCCGATCCCGAACACGAGCGTGCTTTCCGGTCCGGAAAAGACTGTCACGGGACGGTTCACAAGGTGCTCGCGGGCGAATCGGACGCCGACCCGCCTATTCCCACGGTCGTCTCGTCGGGAGAGCCGCCGGAAAATGGCGTCTGGGAGCCGCAGGCGGTCAGAGCCGTCGCTGTCGCCAAGGCGGTCGCGTGGGAGCGCGAGCGCGAGGTGCCGCGCGCGCTGGTGGAGTACCCGAGCGTCGGGACCGTCCGCGAGGTCCGACTCACGACGCGGAAGAAGGCCGCCTATCGGCGAGCGCTGCGGGCCGCCCGCGCGATCGACGGCCCACCGTCGCGCGTCGACGACGACCGGTGTTCCGCCTGCGACTACCGGGACCGGTGCGGCACCGGGCGGCGGTCGTTCCGGTCGCTGTTGGGGTGAGACGGCTCCGCTCGGAAGAGCGCCGGCGAGCGCCCGCGCGTTGTCGGTCCGGCCAAAGCTGTCGGAACCCGACGACTTATCAGTGTGTGACCCATCAACACGGACACGAATGACACGAGACGATCGTGATCGTTCGGAGGATAGAGGAAGTCGCCTCACGGCGGCTGGCCGCGAAATTCTCCGACGATAACGACTCCGGGGCGCGACCGCCCCGCGGCGGTACCGGCCCCGAACCCACCGACGAGCCGACGGACTACCTTTTGACCCGAACACAACTCACCACGCTCGATGAGGTACAGCTGTTAGACACCACCCTGCGCGACGGCGAGCAGATGCCCGGCGTCTCGCTGACGCCGACCGAGAAGGTCGACATCGCTCGCGAGCTCGATGCCGCCGGGATGCACCTGATCGAGGCCGGCTCGGCGTGCACCTCCGAGGGCGAGCGCGAGGCGATCCGCCGGGTGGCCGACGAGGGGCTCGACGCGACCGTGACGAGCTTCGCCCGCGGCGTGAAGCGGGACGTCGACCACGCGCTCGACTGCGGCGTCGACGGGATCAACCTCGTCGTCCCTGCCTCGGACAAGCACGTCGAGACGAAGGTCGGCTCGACCCGCGACGACGTGGTCGATCGGACGGTCGAACTCGTCGAGTACGCGAAAGACCACGACCTCTGGGTCGAGGTGCTCGGCGAGGACGGCTCGCGCGCCGACCTCGACTACCTCGAGCGCCTGCTCGGCGCCGGCCTCGACGCCGGCGCAGACCGGATCTGCTACTGCGACACCGTCGGCGCGGCCGACCCGGAGCGCACCGCCGAGGTCGTCTCCCGCCTCGCCGACCGCGGCCCGACGAGCCTCCACACCCACGACGACCTCGGCTTCGGCGTGGCGAACGTCCACGCCGGGCTGAAGGCGGGCGCCGACACCGTCCACGGGACCGTGATGGGCGTCGGCGAGCGCGCCGGCAACGTCGCCCTAGAAGAGGTCGCCATCGCGCTCGACCGGTCGTACGATATCGACACCGTCGAGCTGGAGCGACTCTACCGCCTCTGCCGGACCGTCTCGGAGGCGACGGGTGTCGCGCTCCCGCCGAACAAGGCGGTCTGCGGCGCCAACGCCTTCGCCCACGAGTCGGGGATCCACACCGACGGGACGCTGAAGGACGGGACGATGTACGAGCCGTATCCGCCCGAGACGGTGGGGCGAGAGCGGCGGCTCGTCCTCGGCAAACACGCCGGGCGCGCCGGGGTCAAAGCGGCCCTCGCCGAGCACGACGTGGCAGTCGACGACGACGAGCTGAGCGAGGTCGTGAGCCGCGTGAAGGAGCTCGGCGACCGCGGGAAGCGCGTCACCGACGCCGACCTCCTCGCGATCACCGAAGACGTGCAGGGCCGCGAGCGCGACCGACACGTCGAGCTCGTCGACCTCTCGGCCACCTCCGGCGGGAACCTCCCGACGGCCTCGGTCCGGCTCCGCGTCGGCGACGACGAGCGCGTCGCCTCCGGGACCGGAGACGGTCCGGTCGACGCCGGGCTGGAGGCGGTGCGGGCCGCGTTGGCGGGAGACGGAAGCGAACAGGGCGCCGGAAGCGGGGTCGACTTCGAGCTCGACTCCTACCACGTCGACGCGATCACGGGCGGGACCGACGCCGTCGTCACCGTCGAGGTCGACCTCTCGCGCGGCGACCGGTCCGTGAGCGTCTCCTCGACGGACGCGGACATCACCCGTGCCAGCGTCGTCGCGATGGTCGACGGGCTCGACCGGCTCCTCTCCGCTGCCGCCAAGGACGGATCGGCGCCGGACGCGGCCTCGCTCGCTGACGACTGAGAGCGGGGCGACAGGGCTGACAAAGCGGACAGGCCGCCGTCGTCTGACGGGGTTTTTAAGCGATGCCGCCCGAACGGCGTCCGTGAGCGTCGTCGTCGCGGTGAAACCCTCCGCCCGCAAGCGCAACGCGAAGGTGGGCCGGCTCGTCTTCGAGGACGGCTCCCGCCACGCCTTCGAGAGCCGCGCGGCCGCCGAGCGCTGGGCCGATGACCTCTCGACGGGAGACGGCCACGTCTGGGTCGCGAGCGCGCACCCCCGCGACGGCGACGACGCCGACCTCTACCTCGTTTCGCGGGCGACGAACGCGAAGCTCGAGGCCGCCTACGACAAGCGCCGGCGGCGGCTCCGCGGCGACACCGCACCCGAACAGGAGTCGCTGGGCGGGGAGCCGTAGGACTCGCGGCGGCCGGCCGGCTATCCCTCTTCGACGATGTCGTCGCGGAACGCCTCCACGGCCTCCAGCACCGCCTCTCGGTCCGTGTCGTCCACATCGAACTCCCGAAGGGCGTTGTCGAGGTGGGTTGCGATCGCGTCGAACTCCGCGTCCGTGATCCCCAGCCCCTCGTGGGCCGTCTCCATGCCGTCGCCCTCGTACGCTCTCGGCCCGCCGGCGACCGCGCTCAGGAACGCCGTCTGGTGGGTGCGCTGCGCCGCCATGTCGACGTCGTCGAAGTGGTGGGCCACCTGCTCGTCGTCAAGGACGCGATCGTAGAACTCGTCGACGACCGCACCGATCGCCTGCTCGCCGTCGAGGCGGGCGTACAGCGTCGCATCGGACATACGATCCGGTCACGACCACGACGTATGGATTTTTTGCCGGGCGATCCGGGCGATCCGATTTCGGTCGCTACCGAGTCGGGCATTCGAGAGAAGCGCCGAGGCGGAGATTTGAACTCCGGTGTCCGAATGGACAGTAGATTTCGAATCTACCGCCTTGGCCAGGCTAGGCTACCTCGGCTCACTCGTCGGTTGGCCGGTTCCGCTGTTATGCGTTTCGATCGCCGACGGCGCTTTGCGATCGCAACGACCGATCGGCGGGGACCCCGACAACGCTTTTCGGCGCGGATCGCGTGGTGGCGGTATGGACGTCCCCAAAGCCGCGGCGGCCTGCTCCCGCGTCGTCGACGAGGTCGGCGGCGCGGTCGTGGCCGACCGCGAGTTCCTCGACCGCGTCACGCTCGGCATCCTCGCCCGCGGTCACGTCCTCCTGGAGGACGTGCCCGGCACCGGAAAGACCCTCTCGGCGCGCTCGTTCGCGGCCGCGCTCGGCCTGGAGTTCTCGCGGATCCAGTTCACCCCCGACCTCCTCCCCAGCGACGTGACGGGGACCAACGTGTTCGACGAGCGCGACGGCTCCTTCTCCTTTTCCCCCGGACCGATCTTCGCGAACGTCGTGCTCGCCGACGAGATCAACCGCGCGCCGCCGAAGACGCAGGCCGCCCTGCTGGAGGCGATGGAGGAGGGACAGGTGACCGTCGACGGAGAGACCCACGACCTCCCGGACCCCTTCTACGTCATCGCGACGCAGAACCCGGTCGAGAGCGAGGGCGCGTTCCCGCTCCCCGAGGCCCAGCTCGACCGCTTCGCGATCAAGACCGCCATCGGCTACCCCGACGACGAGGGGGAGATCGAACTGCTCCGTCGGCGTGCGGGGCGCGTCGCGCAGGCGCCGACCGTCGAGCGCGTGCTCGATCCGGACGCCGTCGCCGACCTCCGCGAGGTGCCGGAGACCGTCCGCGTCGACGACGACCTGCTGGAGTACATGGCGTCGATCGCCCGCGCGACCCGGACGGACCGCCGCGTCGACGTGGGCGTCTCCCCGCGAGGGACACAGCGGCTCTTCGAGACGGCACGGGCCGCCGCGGTCGTCGCCGGCCGCGAGTTCGTCACGCCCGACGACGTGAAACGCGTCGCGGAGCCGGCGCTGGCTCACCGACTCGTGTTGACCCCGGACGCCGCCGTCAACGATGCCGACAAGCGCGGCGTGATCGCCGACGTGCTCGATCGGGTCACGGTGCCGACGGTGGACGCAGCCGAGGCGTAATTCCGGGTGCGAAAAGCGGCTAACTCCGGCTGTCTTCTACTCCGCGTCCCGCTCCGCCAACAGCTCCGTCGCCGTGAGCAGCGACTCCAGCTCGATGTCGTGGTCTGCCAGCAGCTCCTCGGCGCCCTCCTCGCGGTCAACGACGACGAGCACGCGGTTCACCGTCGCGCCCGCCTCGCGGAGCGCCTCGACGGCGTCGACCGCGGACTGCCCGGTCGTGGCGATGTCCTCCAACACGACGACCTCCTCGCCCTCGTCGAGCCGCCCCTCGATGCGGTTACCCGTGCCGTACTCCTTCGTCTGCTTGCGCGCGATGACGTAGGGACGGCCCATCTCGGCGGCGGTGACGGCCACGAGCGGGACCGCGCCGAGCGCGACGCCCGCGAGCTTCGCGTCCGTGTCGGCGAGCCGGTCGGCGAACGCCTCGCTCACGAGCCGGAGCGCGTCGGGGTCGGTCTCGAAGAGGTACTTGTCGACGTAGTAATCGCTCGTTCCGCCGTGCGAGAGCTCGAACTCGCCGAACCGGACGGCGTCGGCCGCCCGCAGCGCGGCGATCAGGTCGCTCCGTCGCTCGTCGTCGGTCATACCGAGACAGCGCGCGGCGGCGACCATAAACGGGTCGGAACGCGGGCGATACGGAGAGTAGGTATTGCAGATCGGTGGTGGCGATGCAGTATTTAAATAACACTGAGCGATGACGCCGGTCACTTATAAAGAGATGTGCGGTGGCGCGCGCCTCCGAGCGCCCATCGGGCGCGAGGAGCGCCGCGCGAGGGAGTCGCGAGCAAAGAGGGACCGAAGGTCCCTCATGCAGCCGGCGCGCAGCGCCGGCGACGAAGCGAGCGACGAGGCTGGGGAGGCGTGAGGTGCGGTTGCGGGCGGGTGGGACTCAAAGGGGCAGTCGGCGAGGCGGGCGCAGGCGACGTAAGCACCGCAGCGAAGGAGCGGGAGCGACTGAGCGAGAAGCGCAGCGAGCGTGCGCCCGCCTCGCCGGCTGGGGCTTTGGAGGTCTTCAACGCAGCACCATCGATCACGTATAAACAGCCGACAGCACCACCACTCGATCACTTATAAACGATCTCACTCGCGACGTACTATACCCACTCCCGCAGTCGATCAGGGCGCTGATCGGAACCGTAGCCCACGCTCGGATCAACATATTCACTACAGACCGTCACAAACCGGGGTGTATGAGCACGGACGACGTCTCGCGGCGCAGGTTCATCCGGACCGCCGGCGGCGCGGCCGGCGTCGCGGGAGCGACGGCGGCGACGACGGGAACCGCGGCGGCACAGGAGGAACAGCCGGTCTGGCCGAGCGGGGCCGAGGGGAACGTCGGATCGTACCAGGACGCCCGCGGCGAGAGCGAGGTCACCGTGATGGTCGGCGCCGGTGACCAAGGGCTCGCGTTCGATCCGACCCTGCTGTGGGTCGACACCGGCACGACGATCACGTTCGAATGGACCGGGAACGGCGGCGCACACAACGTCCAGAACGTCGAGGGACCGGCCAGCCTCGACAGCGGCGACCCGGTCGGCGAGGAGGGAGCGACCTACGAGTACGAGACGAGCGAGGAGGACGTCGGGATCACGCACTACCACTGCGTGCCCCACACCGACGTCGGCATGCACGCCGGCCTCGCCGTCGGCGAGGACATCGAGACGGAGTCCACCGGCGGAGGGGGTGGGTCCGACGCCGTGTTCGTTCCGCAGGGCGCCCGCGCGCTCAGCGTCGCGACGTTCGTCGCGATGGTGAGCACGCTCGGGCTCGCGTTCCTCTTCATGAAGTACGGCGGCACGATCACGCAAGACGAGGAGTAGTCGGTCGGCGCGGTCCGCGGGAATTTCTTTTCGTCTGTAGTTCGTTTTCGTCAGTAGTTCGCCTTCGTCTGTAGTTCGCCTTCGGTAGTTGGTTCGCGTTCACTCCCCGTCCAGGAGCCCTCGGTACGCGTCGACGACCCGGTCGAGCACCGCGTCGTGGTCGTAGGACGCGAAGTCGCGCTCGACGGACTTCCTGTCGAGGTCGCCGACGGCGACGAACTCGTCGGCGAGCTCGGCCGGGCTCGTGACGAGCCGCCCGCGCTGGCGCCCCTCCACGAGCTCGTGGGCGCTCGAATCCGCCTGGTACTCGACGAGGGCGACGCAGCCGCACGCCAGCGCCCACAGCAGATCGGTCGCGAACGTCTCCCACGTCGCCGTCGCCACCGCGACGTGGGTCCCCTTGAACAGCGACACTCGCTCGCGGAGCGGGAGGTCGCCGAGGAACGACACCCGGTCGTCGATCCGGAGATCGCTCGCCATCGACTCGATCCGAGCGCGCTCGGGGCCGTCGCCGACGATCGCGGCGGTCCAGTCGCGGTCGCGGAGCTCCGCGAGCCCGAGCAGGAACGTCTCGACGTTGGCGTGGCGGTCCAGCCGGCGCGCGTACACCGCGTCGAACCGGTCGTCGACGCCCGCCGACTCGACGAGGTCGAAGTCGATGCTCTCGGGGATCACTCGCACGTCCTCGCCGGCGGCGCCGTGCTCGCGGACCCGCGTCTTGGTCGTCCGCGAGGGAGTCGCGACGGCGTCGGCCCGCCGGGCGAGCAGTCGGTATCGCCGACGGGAGTCGGCGGGGTGGTCGCGCCACCAGTCGACGATTACGGGGGTCCGCGACAGGGTACCCGCGATCGTCGCGGCGATCCCGGGCGTCGGCGGGGTGTTGACCGCGTGGACGACGTCCGGAGCGACTCGTCGGAGCGCGAGCGGGAGCCGGGCCGCGAACGCCGACGGCGACGGCTCGGCGGTCACCGACCGGTAGGCGATCCCGTCGTCCTCGAAGGCGTCGTGGTCGCCGCCCCACCAGCGGGCGCAGAGCCAGACCACGTCGTGGCCGCGCTCGGCGAGCCCGCGGGCGATCCGTCGCGTCCGCGACCGCGCCGGCGTGTCGCCGTGGCCGGGTGCGAAAAGCGAGACGAACGCGACGCGCATACGCCGACCGGACGGCTGGGGCGGATAAAAAGACACGGCATCCGGCGGGCCGGCGGCGGTCCGACGACGGGTCGGCAGCAGTTCGACGACGGGCCGGCGGCGGACCGACGGGAAGCCGACGCGATCGAGCCACCGGATCGCGGTCGTGCGACCGGTTCTCGCACCCGAAACGGTTTCACACCACGCGGAGAACCGGACCCTATGCACCGGTACGACATCGAGCGATACCTCAACGTACGGAACGCTGGCGGGGCGGACTTGGGCCCCAACGGGCGGCTCTCCTTCCTGTTGAACACGACCGGCACCGGACAGGTGTGGTCGCTGGAGGAGCCGCTGGGGTGGCCCGAACAGCACACGTTCTTCGAGGAGTCGGTCTCCTTCGTCGACTCCTCCCCGCAACGCGCGGAGGCCGTCTTCGGCATGGACGAGGGCGGCAACGAGCGCGCCCAGCTGTACCTGCTCAACTACGAGTCGGGCGAGATCAGCAACCTCACCGACCGCCCGGAGGCGAAACACCGCTGGGGCGGCTGGGACGGCGAGGGCGATCGCTTCGCGTTCGCCTCGAACCGCCGCGACGAGGCCGTCTTCGACGTGTACGTGCAGGACCGGGACGCGACCGGCGACGACGCCGAACTCGTCTACGAGGGCGACGGCTGGCTCTCCGTGGCCGGCTGGTCGCCGAGCGACGACCGCCTGATCGTCCACGAGGCGCACTCCTCGTTCGACCACGACGTGTACACGCTCGACGTCGCGAGCGGCGACCTGACCCACCACACGCCCCACGAGGGCGACGTGCGATACGGCAGCCCGGAGTGGGGGCCGGAGGGCGAGGGGCTCTACCTCGTCACCGACCGCGACAGCGACACGCTCCGTCTGGAGCGGCTGGACCTCGCGACCCGCGAGTTCTCCGTGGTCGCGTCCGGAGCGGGCTCGGCGCGCGAGGGCGGCGCGGACGAGGACGGCGACGAGAGCGCTCCCCCCGCGAAGCCCGGCGGCGACGACGGCTGGAACGTCGACGGCGTTGCGGTCCACGAGGAGTCCCGGCGCGTCGTCTACTCGCGCAACGTCGACGGCTACACCGAGATCACGGTCGGCGAGCTGGTCGAGCCCGACCGGATCGACCCCTTCCCGGCCCCCGACCTCCCCGAGGGCGTCGCCGGCGGCGTGAGCTTCGGCCCGGACGGGAACCGCTTCGCGATCACCGCGACCGGCAGCACCCACAACGCGAACGCCTACGTCGTCGAGGCGACGACCGGCGAGACGGAGCGCTGGACCGCGGCGTCGACCGCCGGCATCCCGCCGGACACGTTCGTCGAGCCCGAACTGGTCCACTACCCCACCTTCGACGGCCGGGAGATCCCCGCGTTCTTCTCGGTCCCGGCGGCAGAATCGCCCGAGGACGGCTACCCCGTCGTCGTCGACATCCACGGCGGCCCCGAGTCGCAGCGCCGGCCCTCCTTCGCCTCGGTCAAGCAGTACCTGCTGAACAACGGGTACGCCGTGTTCGAGCCGAACGTCCGCGGCTCGTCGGGATACGGCAAGGCGTACTCCGCCCTCGACGACGTGGAAAACCGGATGGACTCGGTCGCGGACGTTCGGGCCGGCGTGGAGTGGCTCCACGACCACCCCGAAGTCAACCCCGACCGCGTCGTCGCCATGGGCGGCTCCTACGGCGGCTTCATGGTGCTCGCTGCGCTCACCGAGTACCCCGATCTGTGGGCCGCCGGCGTCGACATCGTCGGCATCGCGAACTTCGTGACGTTCCTCGAGAACACCGGCGACTGGCGCCGCGAGCTCCGAGAGGCCGAGTACGGGTCTCTCGAAGAGAACCGGGAGTTCCTGGAGTCGATCTCGCCGATCAACAACATCGAGGCGATCGAGTCGCCGCTGTTCGTCCTCCACGGCGCGAACGACCCGCGGGTGCCCGTCGGCGAGGCCGAACAGATCGTCGAACAGGCGCGCGAGCAGGGCGTCCCCGTTCGAAAGCTGATCTTCGACGACGAGGGGCACGGCTTCGCGAAACTGGAGAACCGCATCGAGGCGTACCGCGAGGTCGTCGACTTCCTCGCGGCGCACGTCTGACACCGAACGGGCGTTCGCCGAGGGATTCGCGCCGGCTTCCCGACCGGAGCGGCCGGATACGGCCACCTATTTATGGGGGGGGGGGGCGGAGAATTACTGCACGTTATGGGAATTCTCGATGCCTTCGGCTCGTTAGCTAGCCATCTCGGTGCTTATCGACCCGGAAACGCCGGAGGAAGCGGCTCTGGTCGCTCGCAGTCGTTCTCGATCTGTACGTGTTTACCCTCGTCAGATGCAGCACGAATCCCCGAGAGCACAGTCAAGACGTGGTATGCGAGGTTAGCGCTCGTTCGCTGCTCCCAGTCACCGTTGATCGCGTACGCGAGGTCTGCGACACCTGCGCCACGACCCGCGGTATACTCGTGAGTGAGTTCGACTGCTTCGAAGTCGTCGCTATTACTGTCTCGAACACGGACAGGGCCCTCGAAATGGTTCGGATCAGGTAATTGGAGCGTCCCTTCGGTGCCGTAGATCTCGAATGTAGGCTCGGGTAGAGACGATCCGCCGTTTACGTCGAAACTCATCAGGAGGTTCGCGATGGTTCCGTTCTCGAACTCGATGATCCCCGTTTCGTGCGTCGGCACTTCGACGTCGAATTCCTCTCCATTGCGGGGTTCACTCGTGATTGTCCGTTTCGAGAACGTCTGTTTAACCGACCCGGTTACGCGTGATGCCGAACCGAGCAACGAGACGAGCGCAGTCACGTAGTACGGTCCCATGTCGAACAGTGGTCCACCGCCCTCGGCATAGTAAAAGTCTGGATTCGGGTGCCAACTCTCGTGACCGCTCGAGGTCCAGATGGCTGTCGCGCCGATTGGTTCACCAATACGCCCCGAATCGATGATCGACCGACAGGTCTGGAGACCTGCACCGAGAAACGTGTCCGGTGCGGAACCAACCAGCAGGTCGGACTCATCGGCCATTGAGACTATTTCTTTGGCGTCTTTGACCGTCGCAGCGAGAGGTTTTTCGACGTAGACGTGTTTCCCAGCGTCGAGAAGTTGTTCGCAGGTTTGGGCGTGGACCGAAGGTGGTGTGAGATTGACGACAGCTTCGACGTCAGACTCGAGCAATGATTCTGTATCGTAGGACGTGATCCGGTACTCGTCGGCTTTCGCTGCCGAGCGCTCCGAGTCAAGGTCCGCACAAGCGGTAATCTCGAAGCAGTCGAACTGGTCGTCCGAAGAGAAGTACGCGTCACTGATCGTCCCACAGCCGAGGACGCCGACCGAAAGTGGCTCCATATCACCCCAATTCCCGTGCCTCATTATAATCATGGCTCTGCGATCCGACCTGTCCCCTCCACAGATAACAAACCCTAAAACCCGCCTTGGCGACCGATCCCGTATGCATTTGCGGTTCATCGGGCGGCTCGGGCTCGCTGACGCGGTGACGGTGGCGAACGCGGCGGTCGGCTTCCTCGCGGTCGTCGCCGCTGCCGTCGATCCCCGGCTCGCGGCTCGCCTCATCCTGCTCGCCGCGGTCGCGGACGGGCTCGACGGCGTTGTCGCTCGGCATCGCGGGTCGACCGACGCCGGTCCGTATCTCGACTCGCTGGCCGACGTGGCCTCGTTCGGGGTCGCGCCCGCCGCGCTCGTGGCGTTCGTCGTCCTCGACGCGCGCTCGTTCGCGATCGACCCGATCTTCGTCGCCGCCGGCCTCGGCGCCGCGGCCCTGTTCGTCTCGCTGGCGGTCGCCCGCCTCGGAATGTACACGGCCTACGACGCCGACGAGCGCGAGACGGTGGGCGTGCCGACGACGCTGGCGGCCACGGTGCTCGCCGCGGCCGTCATCGCCGGCTACACCGCTCCCGCGCTGCTCGTCGGGGCGACCGCCGCGTTCGCCCTGCTGATGGGATCGACCGTTACGTACCCCGACCTCCACGCGCAGGACGCGCTCGTGATGGGTGTCGTGCAGGCGGCCGTAATCCTCACCCCGATCGGCCACATGGCCACGTCCCTCCTCCCGGCGTGGATCGGCGAGGGGTTCGCGTTCGCGCTGCTGTTCCTCTCCGTGGGCTACCTCGTCCTCGGCCCGCGGTTCTACTGGGGAGACGGGATCCGGTCGCCGAGGGACGTGGGGGACGCAAACGAGACGAACGACGCCGACGCCGTCGAAGATCGCGGCGCCTGAGTCGTCAGGCCCGAACTCCGGTTCGTCCGCCTCGGCGAGAGAAGCGAAACAACGGAAAGTGCCGACAGAAACGGAATCTGCGTCGACCGCGACCGCTACAGCAGGTCGTCGAAGTCCTTGTAGCGGGTGATGTCGACGCCATCGTCGGTGACGACGGCGACGTTGATCCCGTTGCCGGACGCGAGGTCGCGCTCGACCGCGGACTGGATCGCCTTCGCGGCGATCTCGGTTGCCTCGTCGACGGTCACGTCGTCGTGGTACTCCTGTTCGAGGACACCGAGGGCGTACTGGGAGCCGGAGCCCGTGACGGTGTACTCCTCCTCGGTCGTGCCGCCGAGGGCGTCGATGGAGTAGATGTGGGCGCCCTCGTCGTCGACGCCGCCGAGGATCGGCTGGACGATGTAGAACGCGCCGGAGCGGAGGAGGTTCCCGGTGAGCGTCGACAGCGCCTCCATGGACATGTCCTTGCCGCGGCGGGTCTCGTAGAGGCTCGTCTCCGCCTTCAGCGTCGAGATGAGGTTCTGGGCGGCGGAGACGGAGCCGGCGATGGTCAGTGCGCCGCGGGGGTGGACCTCCTCGACCTTCTGCACGTCCTTCGAGGAGACCATGCCGCCGAGGGAGGCGCGCATGTCGGTCGCCATCACGACGCCGTCGGCGGTCTTGATGCCGACCGTCGTGGTCCCGGTCTTCATCTCGCCCTCGCCGTCGGCCTGCGCCGCGCGGCGTTCACTGTGTTCGAACTCGCCGATCTCCGGTCCGAAGACGGGCTGGTCGCGGCCTAGCTCCTCGGCCGGTCCGTCGGAGAGGTCGCCAGTCGGTGTTCGCATTACGACTCCGTTGGCTCGGCGCGCTGATAAAGGCAACCCTTCGGGGACCGACCGCCGGTTCCGACGGGTCTATTCGTCGGCGACTACGCCCGGGCGACGGTTCCGGTGCTAACCGCTCAGAAACGGGAACGCACTCGAAACGGACATTCTCGAAAACGGGACAGCCACGACGGTACCGACGCGTTCACTCCTCGGTGGCCTCGTACACCTCGCCGGTGGTCTCGACGAGCCGGCCGATGGGGACGTTGATACCGAGTTGCTTACGGGCGAAGACGGCCATCGGGAACAGCGAGATCCCGACAGCGACGGTCGCCTGGTGCAGCCCGAAGAGGGCCGCCGTACGGATGCGGTCGAACATGGGTCTTCGAGCTACCCGAACGGAGACGTATATAAATACTTTCCGGGGTGCGAAGTTCGAAGGCCTCGTCGCAGTCATGCGGTTTCGGATCATAAATTAACGATTATGAAATATAATCGGAAGGCTGTCACGATCGGGATAGCCACGGCGGTGCGAACCTCGCTCGTTTCCATAAGTTATGCGTATCTTCTGCGCCTCGTGCGCCTCGCATCGGTGGGAGCGCGACAGGGTCAGATCGGCCCCTGACCGACTCCGGCCACGGACCGAACGCGATTTAACCGGTCCGTCGCCTATCACGCGGCGTGCAGAACGTCACGGACAGAACGCGGAACCCGTTCGGGATGCGCCCGGACTGCGAGTCGTTCGTCCCCGGCTACGGCGACGCCAACGCCGACTTCCACGTGATCGGCGACCACCCCGGGGTCCACGGCGGCGCCGACGCCGGCGTCCCGTTTACCGGCGAGCCATGGTCGACCGCGTTCCTCTCCGCGCTGGTCGACGGGGGCCTGATCGCGAGGTTCGACGACGACTCGGTGGACGACGCCGAACTCTCCGATCCGATCCAAGCCGACCGGACGTTCTTCTCGTACCTCCACATGTGCGTCGCCGACGGCGTCCCGGACGAAGCGTCGTACGACGATATGGAGCGGTTCTTCGACGCGGAGCTCCGAGCGATCGCCGCCCACGTCCTCCTCCCGGTCGGCGCCCGCGCGACCGACCACGTCCTCCGGCAGTACACCTCGCGGGCGCACAAGACGGAGATCGACATGGACGCGCTCCACGCCGAGGAGCTGCTCGGTTCCGGCTGGCTCGTCCTCCCGATCAAGGACCCCGCCGAGTGGACCGACGGCGACGGCGACCGGCTCGTCGCGGCGCTCCGCGAACTTCAATCGACGGACTTCCGCCGCGAGAGCGACCTCGGGCGCTTCATCGCCGGCAGCGACCCGTATCTCGTCAGGTGACGAACCGCTGAGCGCGGGCTCCGTCGCTCGCCGCAGCGGTCCGTGCCGCTCGCCTTTCCGTCTCGCTCCCTCGGCCGGATGCATGTGCGGTTCCGGCGGCTCTGTACGGTTCCGATCGGATCCTTCGGGCCGAATCCCCGCGATTAGTGTTCGAACGTCATTCATTCGCGGGATGACGGTGTCATATTTGTCACTACTACCTGAATTTTATACTGGTCCCCGTTATTCGTCAGTAGGCGCCCGACCGATCGGGCGTCGGCCGTAGGACTGGTACTCCATACGGCGGCTTGGTCAGCACCGGCCCCCACGGGCCGTTTTTCGCGCCGCGCGGCCCCGCTACGATTCCGACAGCAGCGCGTCGAGGTACTGTCCGACGTGGTCGTCCATGCGCCGTTTGAACCCCGCCCGCCGCGCGAGCCGGTCGAGTTCCCGAGAGACGTACGTCCCGTACTGGACCGCCTTCTTGTCGGCCGTCCGGACGGACTCGGGCACGTGCCCGGTCGCCGCCCGTCGGAGCGCGATCTTGCGCTCGCCGTCGCTCGCGAGCAGTTCGCCCGGCAGCGCGAGCGCGGCCGCGACGATCCGGTCGTCGAGCAGCGGCGCGACCGGCTCGACCCCGGCGGCGCGGAGCGCGAGCACGTCGCGTTCGAGCTGGTCCGGGAGCGAACGGACCGTCTCGGCCCGCGCGCCCCGCACCGTCTCCGCCGCGACGCGGTCGTCGCCGACGGGGTCGGCGACCTTGCTGTAGCCGCCGAACAGCTCGTCGGCGCCCTGCCCCACCGCGAGCCGGCGGACGCCGTCGGCCGCGGCGGCCTCCGCCGCGAGGTACAGCGGCACCGCGATCGCGACATCCATCGGGTTCTGCCGGCCGGTCGCCGCGGCGACGTCGCGGACCGCGCGCACGAGGTCGTCGTGGGTGATCTCGACCACACGGAGGTCCAGGTCCATCGCCGCGGCGGCCTCGCGGGCGGCCGCGACGTCGTGACACCCCTCGAAGCCGGCGACGTAACAGGGCGCGTCCGGGACCGCGGCGGCGACGACTCCGGAGTCGATGCCGCCGGAGAAGGCGACCGCGAGGTCGTTCCCGTCGCGTTCCGCTTCGAGATCGCCGACGTCGAGATCGCCGAGCGCGGCGTCGAGCGCCTCGTCGACCCCGGCCTGTCCGGGTTCCGGATCGACGGCCTCGCCGTCCGGAAGCGACCAGACGCGATCGGTCCCCGCGCTCGACAGGAGAGCTCCGGCCCGAAGGGGTTCCGGGTCGTCGAGGTCGGTTCGGTCGAAACTCCACGCGCCGGGGGTTGTGGGGCCGTCTTCGGTCATCGGATCCGCGACGCCGCGCTCGACGAACAGCGGCTGGCGGCCGAGCACGTCTCGGACGAGGACGGGCCCCTCGCGGTTCGGCGGGTCACGGAGGAGGCCGGCGAACCCGCGCCCGCCGGGGAGTGGATCGCCGTCGCGGAGGGCGTCGCGCACGCGCTCGGGCGGGACACCGCGCAGATCGGCGGTGGAGGGAGTCGTCATCGCGGTCAGCGAAGTTCGTTCAGCGCCCGGAGCGCGCGTCGCTTGGCGCCGCCGCCGAACTGGCGGAGCGAGACGCGCCACGGGGTCCGTTTCCCGACGACGCTGGTGTGGCCGTCGGCGATGCCGTCGAGGATCGCCTCGGCCGAGCGCTCGTCGGCGCCGACCTCGGTCACGGCCTGTCCGACCATCTCGGAGATGTGGGCGTCGCTGCCGGCGGTCATCGGCAGCCGGTTCCGGATCGCGAACTTCTCGGCCTGTCGGTTCGAGCGCCCGGTGAACAGCCGAGAGTTGTACACTTCGAGGGCGTCGGCGCTCGCCAGCTGCTCGTCGCTGATGTGGGCGGCGACGCCGTGGCGGGACTTCTGGAAGGGATGGGGGATGACCGCGATTCCGCCCTGATCGCGGATCCGATCGAGCGTCTCGTCGAAGGGGAGGCCGCTCTCGACGCGTTCGGTGATGCCGAACGCGAGGACGTGACCGGCGGCGCTCGTCACCTCCATGCCGACGATGCCGACGAGCCCGTAGTCGGGGGCCTTCTCGGCCGCCTCGATGCTGGCGTCGATCTCGTCGTGGTCGGTGACGGCGAGCGCGTCGAGCCCGACCGCGGCCGCCTGCTCCAAGAGCAGGTCGACCGGGTCGCGCCCGTCGTAAGACAGCGCGGAGTGCGTGTGGAGCTCGACCGATAGCACGCGCTCAGGTTCGAGCGTCGTCTTAAAAAGCGCCCCGGTCCGCAGGCGGTTCGCGTCGCTCGCGACGGACGGATCCCTGCTAGCGACGCAGTGTTTAAAAGTAAGTTGCGGTGGCGCGCGCCTCCGAGCGCCCGTCAGGGCGCGAGGAGCACGCGCGAGGCTGGGGAGGTGTGAGGCTGCGGTCCCGAGAGCGACCGCAGGGAGCGAGCGGGAGCACGGAAGTCGCAGCCCGCGCAGCGAACGGAGTGAGCGAGCAGGACCGTCTTCCGATGGTGCGGTTGCGGTCGGGGTGGGACTCAAAGGGGCGGCCGTGATCCCCGCGAGCAACGCGAGCGGGGGCACGGGAGACGGAGTCTCCCGGAGGGACGATACTTGGCGACGCAAGCAGCGTGGCGCTACGCGCCACGGGCAGCCGGCGGCTTCGCCGCCGGCGACACCGCAGGGAGCGAGTGGAACGAGCGACCGAGGAGCGTGGTTCGAGAGAGCAAAGCTCTCTCGTCATCGCCGGAAATCGGAGATTTCCGGCTAGCAGTCAGAATCCGTCGGATTCTGACGACATCACGAAAGGCGCTTCGCGCCTTTCGAACGACAGCGAGCCACGCGAGTCGTCGCGGCTGGGGCTTTGGAGGTGTTCTCCGTTGGATCGCTATCAGGCACTTATAAGCGAGCGGCTGAGACCTTGGAAGTCTTCCCCGCGCCGTCGACGCCAACGATATCTAAAAAGTAGTGAGCGAACCGATCAGAACGCGCTTTCGCCGACCGTCTCCCGGTACGTTCCGGTCCCGCGGTGGTCCGCTTCGTCCCACGTGTCGACCGCGACCAGCACGCGGGTGTTCACGGCGTCGGCAGGTGCGTCCTCGATCCGGAGCGTCGAGTCGCCGATGCGGGCGACTGCCGTACCGCTATCCTCGCCGGTGACCATCACCTCGATCACGTCGCCGGGCGCGTAGTCGGGCGTCGAGTCCCGGAACGAGAACCCGGCGAAGAACTTGTCGAAGCGGCTCATGCGCGCGACACCTCCTCGGAGGTGCGGTCGGGAATGTACTCACGCCCGAACCCGGTGATCGCGGCCAGTAGGAAGACGATCACGAGGAACCAGCCGTGGAACACGTACGGCACGACCTCGATGGGATTGACCACCATCTCGGGGCCGTACTCGGCGCCGAGCCCCTCGGGACCGACCATCACCTGATACCCGACGAGGACGCCGCCGGCCCAGGGGAAGATGTACCCGAGCGCGGAGGTGTTGGCGTCCAAGATGTTCGCGCGCCGGTAGCCGTTGATATTGAACTTCTCGCCGATCCGCGCGATATACGGGGCGATCGCGATCTCCGCGGCGGTGTTGATCGTGATCATCCCGTTGATGGTCGCCGTGCCGAGCACCATCGTCAGCTCGGCCCGCCGGACGTTTGTCGCGACCGAGTTCAACAGGAAGTCCTGGATCGCCGCGAAGCCGCCGCCGCGGATCATGATCTGCGCCATCGACACGATCAGCAGGGTCAACACGATGAGCGGGAAGAAGCCGATCGCGCCCGAGTAGAGGCTCCCGCCCACGCCCGCGGTCTCACCGACCACGACGAACGGGAGCGCCGTGAACGTCCCGGCCTCGGTCACGGTGAACGCGAGGATGTCGCTCACGGACGAGAGCCCGAACAGGAGGTTGAACGCGACGGCGACGAGGATACCCCACGAGATCGCCTCGACGATGTGGCGGCCCGCGACCGCCGTCGCGATCACGACGCCCATCGAGAGCAGGTGGACCAGACCGAGCGCGGTCGCCGTCTCCCGGAGCGCGGCCGACCCTTCGAGGCTCGCGCCCGACAGCACCGACCCCATGATCAGGTAGGCGATGAATGCGGGTACCGCGGCGAGGATCGCGTACTTGAACCGCGAGGCGACGACGCCACCGATGTCGGCGTCTTGCGTCACCGCGCTCACGATCGTCGTGTCGCTGACGGGCGCGAGGTTGTCGCCGAACACCGCGCCCGACAGGATCGCGGCGAACAGCAGCACGGGGTTCGCGCCGATCAACACGCCGGCCGGGAAAAAGAGGGTCACGAACGCGACGGTGGCGCCGTATCCCGTCCCGATCCCGGTCGCGAGCAGGCCGCAGAGGACGAACGCGGCCGCGGGGAAGGTGGCCGCGCCGACGTTCAGGGCGTCGGCGGCGAAGATGAGCCCCTCGACGAACCCGCCGACCTGCAGCGTCTCGGCGAACATCCCGGCCCACAGCCACGCGACGATCGCGGTCGCGGCGACGCGTTGGGTCATCCCCTCGAAGATGGTGTCGGCGTACGCCTTCCAGTCGCCGCGCACAAAGAACATCCCGAGGATCGTCCCGAGCAGCGCCCCGATCACCAGCCCGTTCGTGTCGCCGATGCCGAGGACGCCGCTCTGGAAGATAGCCCAGACGATGAAGAAGGCGAGCGGGACCGTGCTCGCCCACTTCCCGCCGTAAAAAGTGATCCGGGGCTCGGAGTCGGTCTCCGATCCCGTCCCGGCGCTGAGCCCCCCGTCGGTCGCGAGTTCGCCGTCGGACGCCCCGGGGTCTCCCCGGTCGCGCTGGCCGCCGCCGGGTGGAGCGCCGTCGGGTGGTTCGTCTCCGGTCAGATCGATCGGGTCGTCGTCGGATGGGTCGTTCATGTGTCTTTCCCACGCGCTCGGTGATCCACGACCCACGTAAACCCTCGTGTCCTGTCTCGGGCCGCGCTCCGTCTCGGTCCGTGCTCCGGCTCCGCCCGCGTTCCCCCTCTAGATGTCCCGCACTCGCCCGAGCGGACGACAAGAACACGCTTAACAACCCGGACGACGACGCCTCATACGGGAACAGCACAGCTGCAGATCCGACGCGCCGGGGTCTTTTCGCCCACGGCTTGGGAATGTAGCAGTGCGCCGACGCCTCCGGCGTCGCGGTCGGACCGTCCGCTTGCGCGGGCCGTCCGGTCGGACAGCTCGACCCGCGAGCCGTCCGTCAGCCGCGTCGCGCGGAGTCGCGGTCACGTTGCGGTTGTGCCGTTCCAACCAGATACACAATGGCACGAATGCACACGCGCCGTCGCGGTTCGTCCGGTTCGGACAAGCCGGCGACGGACGAGAACCCGGAGTGGAGCGACGTCGACGCCGAGGACATCGAGTCCCGCGTCGTCGAACTGGCGGAGCAGGGCCACGACCCCAGCGTCATCGGACTCAAGCTCCGTGACGAGGGCGTCAAGGGCGTTCCGGTGCCCGACGTGAAGCTGGCCACCGGCAAGAAGGTCACCGAGATCCTCGAGGAGAACGACGCGGAGCCGGAGTTCCCCGAGGACCTCTACAACCTGATGGCTCAGGCCGTCCGCCTGCGCGAGCACATGGGGGAGAACGGACAGGACCACCAGAACAAGCGCGCGCTCCAGAACACGGAGTCGAAGATCCGCCGCCTCGCGGACTACTACCGCGGCGACGAGATCGACGAGGAGTTCACGTACACCCACGAGTACGCCGCCGAACTCCTCGACGACGAGTAACGACGCCGAGAACGGCTCCGACGGGTAGCGACTCCGACGAGTAACTGACCCGACGCGACAACAGGTCGCGGCGAACCGACGCGACGCGTCGACTCACGACGCATCGACGCAGAACGCACCGATCCACGACCGCACCACACGACCCCACGATGACCGAAGCCACATCCGCCACGCCCGCCCCCGACGCCCTCGCCGGCGTCCTCGCGGACGCGCCGTTCGTTCGGCTCGTCGCGACCGACGACGGCGACGCGGTCGCAGCCGCGGGGCTGCTCGCGCGAGCGCTGCGAGCCGTCGGCACGCCGTTTCAGGTCCGCGTGTCCCGCGATCCGGTCCCCGACGCCGGCGACGACGCCGTCGCGGTGACCGTCGGCGCGGACCGCGGCCCGCACGCGATTCCCGGTACGGGGCGTCCGGCGAGCACGGACGCGTTCGCGATAGCGCGCGCGCTCTGCGACGACCCCGATCCGGTCGTCGCCCTCACGGGCGTCGTCGCGGCCGGCTCCGTGCCCGGCACGGACGGCTCCGGCGACGCGCTGGAAGCGGCCGAGCGCGCGGAGCTCGTCCGCCGACGCCCGGGCGTCGCGCTCCCGACCGCCGACGTGGCGGACGGGCTCGCGGCCTCAACGCTCGTCCGGACGCCGTACTCCGGCGACGCCGAGGCCGCGCGCGCCACGCTCGCGGATCTCGGACTTCCGGCCGACCTCGACGACGACGCGCATCGGCGACTCGCGTCGCTGGTCGCCGTCGACGTCGCGGACGCGGAGGGCGCGAGCGCGCGGGCCGCCTCGGCGGTCGAGCGCGCGCTCCGCCCCTACGAGACGGTCGGAGACGCGGCGCCGTTCGAGACGGTCGGCGGCTACGCCGACGTACTCGACGCGCTCGCCCGCGAGGCCCCCGGCACGGGGGTTGCGCTGGCGCTCGCCGCCGACCCGAGCGACGGGCTTCGGACCGCCGCGCTCGACGCGTGGCGGACCCACGGGATCGCGGCACACCGCGCGCTCGATACCGCGACGACCGGCCGGTACGACGGCTGTCTCGTCGCGCGCGTCGACCTCGCAGAAGAAGCGACCGCCGTCCTCCCGACGATCGCCCGGCTCGCCCGGGATTTCCGGTCGCCGGAGCCGGTCGCGATCGCGGTCGACGAGACCGCAGGTCGGCTGGCTGCCGCTTCGATCGAGCTCGCCGAGATCGGCGACGCCTGCCGGTCGGCGGCGGGCGAGGCCGGTGGCGACGGCTGGGGGACCGCCGACCGCGGCGGGATCGCGGTCGACGAGAGCGAAGACGGCGACATCACGAGCGCGCTCGCCGCGCTCAGGGAGGCGCTATGAGCGGAGAATCCGCTCGGAGCGAGGCGTCGAGCCGGACGGCGACCGTCCGGACGACCCACGCCGACGCCCCCCTCGTCGCCGCCGCGCTCGCCCCCGACGAGACCGACTCGATGACCACCCGCGTCGACGGCGACGCGATCGAGTGCGTCGTCGAGCGGCCCACCACCGGCGGACTGCGGTCGACCGTGGACGATCACGTCGTGAACCTACGCGTCGCGGACCGACTCGTCGAGCGCGCGAGGAGCCACCTCGCGGCCGACGACGGAGTGCGCCGCTCCGACACCAACGGCGACACTGACACCAACACATGAGCGAACGATCCGTATCCAAGAGCAGAGAACAGAAGCGCTGGTACTCCGTGCTGGCGCCCGAACAGTTCGACCGGCAGGAACTCGGCGAGACGCTCGCCGAGGAGCCCGACCAGGTCGTCGGCCGCACGATCACGACGACGCTGGGCGAACTGACCGGCGACTCCGGGGCGAACAACACGAAGCTCACGTTCAAGATCACCGACGTGGGCAGCGACACGGCCTACACCGAGTTTATCAAGTACGAGCTCACGCGGGACTACCTGCGCTCGCTCGTCCGCCGCGGCGCCTCGAAGGTCGAGGCGTCGATCACGGTGCTGACGACGGACGATTACCGCATCCGCGTCCAGCCCGTCGCGCTGACGACGAAGAAGGCCGACCGATCGCAGGAGAAGGCGATCCGCCGCGTCATGATCGACAAGGTCCACGCGGCCGCCGAGGACCGCACCTTCGAGTCGTTCGTCGACGCCATCGTCGATGGGAACCTCTCGTCGGCGATCTACGGCGAGGCGAAGCTCATCTACCCGCTTCGCCGCGTCGAGGTCCAGAAGCTCACCCTCGAAGCGCGCCCGTCCGAGGTCGCCGCCGAGGAGGAGACCGCCGTCGACGTCGACGCCGACGAAGTCGCGGTCGACGCCGACGAGTAACGCCGCTCCGAGCAGACCCGCAGTTTTCCCGTTTATCAGTCGCGTAGCGGCGACGCTGGCGTAGGAGGATGAGAGTAAGATCGGATGCGGTGGCGCGCCCCGGTGAGCGGCCCGGAGGGCCGCGAGCCGCGAGGGACCGAAGGTCCCTCTGGCAGCCGGCGGCGCAGCCGCCGGCGACGCCGGTGCGAGGGAGTCGCTGGCGGCAGCCGCCGCCAGCGACAGGGCGAGAGCGGAGCTCTCGCTTGCAACCGGACGTAGTCCGGTGACGAGGCTGGGGAGGTGTGAGGCTGCGGTCCCGAGAGCGACCGCAGGGAGCGAGCGGGAGCACGGAAGTCGCAGCCCGCGCAGCGAACGGAGTGAGCGAGCAGGACCGTCTTCCGATGGTGCTGTGCGGTGCGGGGTGGGACTCAAAGGGGCAGCCGCGATTTCCGCGAGCGAAGCGAGCGGAAAGACGGGAGACGGAGTCTCCCGGAAGGACGACGCTTGGCGACGTAAGCACCGCAAGAAGCGAACGGAGTGAGCGACTGAGGAGCACAGCGAGCCACGCGAGTCGTCGCGGCTGTGGCTTTGGAGGTGTTCGCCACAGCGTCATCAGCGACGGCTTATAAGCAAGCGGCTGTGGCTTTGGAGGCGTTCACCGTCGATCCACCGTCAACCACTCATAACCCGTCCACTTATCTCACCTCTCGCGTCATCTGCTTACGATACGGCTCGAACCCCTGTTTCTCGTAGAACGCCATCGCTCGGTCGTTATCGACGTCGACGTCGAGCCGGAGCGCGCCGCAGTCCTGCTCACGCGCGTCGACCGCGGCGCGCTCCATGAGCCGACCTCCGATCCCGGTCCCGCGGTACGGCTCCGCTACGTAGATGTCGCCGACTACGAGCCGGTCGGGCCGGTCGAACACCGCGGGACACTCGTCAACGCTCGTCGAGAGGAACGCGACGAGATCGCGGTCCGGGTCCGGGACGCCGACGGGCACGGGGTCCTCGGGGTCGAGGCTCGCGGGGTCGCCCTCGCCGGCGCCAACCCCAGCGTCGACCGCGACGACCCACGTCCGGTAGTCGTCGTTCTCCCGGAGTAAGTCGAGCCGGAACTCGGCCTCCGCGGCGATCAGCTCCTCGTCGGGTTGGTCCGCGAGCGCGTGCGCCGCCGCGCTCGCCGCGAGGTCGCGGTGGTACGGCAGCCACAGGTCCGCCGCGTAGCGCTCGGCGGCGGCCTCGGTGGCCGGCAGGCGTCGGATCTCCATACGGCGGGCACCGGAGCCGGCGGCATACGCTTTCGGGTCGCGTGCGGGCCAGTCGCATCCACCGATCCCCGGGAGACGAAAGCTTGAAACGCCGCTCGCTCGACCTGATACACATGGAACTGCGGGTCATCGAAAAAACCGACACGGAACTCCGTATCGAGATCGCCGGCGAGGACCACACGTTCATGAACGTGCTGAAGGGCGTCCTGCTGGAGACCGACGACGTCGCGGCCGCGACCTACGACATGAACCCCGAGCAGTCCGGCGGCCAGACGGAGCCGGTGTTGACGGTGAAAGCCGAATCCGGCGACCCGCTCGACGTCCTCGCCGACGGCGCGGCGTCGATCACCGACCGAACGAGCGCGCTGCGCGACGCCGTGAAGGCGGCCTGACCGGCCGCGAATCTTCTCTGGCTGTTTCCGCACTTCGCGAACGCCCGTCTCGACCGCGCGAAGTAGGGGCATACCTAAGTGTCGACTCCCGAAACGTGAGGGTATGCCGCCGAGCGTACTCATGCTGGGATGGGGGTATCCGCCGAACATCACCGGCGGGCTCGACGTCCACGTCGGTGAACTGTTCTCGGGGCTCCGCGACGACTTCGGGGTGGACGCCACACTCGTGTTGCCCGCGGAGTTCGCGCCGGACGACGAGCCCGGGATCGAGCCGGTCGAGACTGGAGCGGGTGACGTCGCCGCTCGGGTCGACCGGCTCAGCGATCGATTCGCCGAACTCGCCCCCGACCACGACATTATTCACACGCACGACTGGTTCGGCTACGGTCCCGGCCGGAAGGCCGCTCGCGCGTCGGACGCGACGTGGGTGTCGTCGTTCCACTCGCTCGCGAGTGACCGCAACATCGACCCGCCGACCCGCGAGGTCGAGACCGAGCGCCGCCTCGCGAACGCCGCGGACACCAACATCGCGGTCAGCGAGCTCGTCCGCGAGGATATCCGCGAGCTGTACGACGCCGACTCCCGCGTCGTGTACAACGGTTTCTCGACGCCGACGTTCTCCGGGAAGGACGTCCGCGAGGACCTCGGCATCGACGGCGAGATGCTGTTCTTCGTCGGCCGCCACACCGACCAGAAGGGGATCTCGCACCTGCTGTACGCGATGCGGAAGCTCCACCGCCCCGGCGTGACCCTCGTCGTCGGCGGGTCGGGCCACCAGACCGACCAGCTGAAGCGGTTCGCCGAGCTGCTCGGGATCGAGGACCGCGTCGAGTTCGTCGGCTACGTTCCGGAAGCGGAGCTCGGCGACTACTACGCCGCCGCCGACGCGTTCGTCTCGCCCTCGTACGCGGAGCCGTTCGGCATCACGATCACCGAGGCGCTGGAGTCCGGGACGCAGGTCGTCGCCACCCGATCGGGCGTCGCGGAGGTGCTTCCCGACGACTGCCTCGTCGAGGTCGAGGTCGATTCGGAGTCGATCGTCGACGGGATCACGACCGCGCTCGACCGGGAGGAGCCACCGGAGTACGAGCGCCGGGAGTGGTCGGACGTCACTGAGGACACGCTAGCCGTGTACGAAGACGTGGCGTAGGGCTCCAGTTCGCACATTCTCTCGCCCGCGCACGCGGCGGCTACTCGTCGCCGCGATACACGTCGAACTCGGTGGCCGTCTCCGGGTGCGTGATCCGGAACCCGTCTGCGGTCTCGGTCACGCCGCGAGTGCTCCCGGACCCGCCGCCGTACGGGCTCTCCTCGCCGTCGATCCCGCTCCCGCCCTGATACGGCGAGGAGTACGGCGAATCCGACACGGGCTCGTCGAAGCTCTCCGGCGGGAGGTAGATCCGCTCGCCGCTCGCGGAGCGAACGACGACCGCGACGTCGCGAGTCCCGGTCACGTCGATGACGGTCCGCTCCCCCGTGACGCGCGTGTCGATGTTGATCTCATCTTTGACCTCGTCCATACCCCATGTTGCGGACGGGGGCGGTTTATCGCTACCGGCCGTCGAGACGAGTTCTATCGCGATCGGTGCGTCGGCCCGCTGGTCGGGGTGGTGAACCCTTTTGTGCGGTCGCGTCGAACCTCGACCCGATGGACGTCAACAGCCATGCCGAGGAGCTCGCCTCCGACCTCGGCGTCGACAAAGAGGAGGTCAAAGCCGACCTGCAGAACCTGCTGGAGTACAGCGTCCCGATCGACGAGGCCAAACAGAGCGTCCGCCGGAAGCACGGCGGCGGAGGCGGCGGCTCCACTCCCACCCCCGACGCCGTCGACGTGGGCGAGATCACGACCGATCACGACGGGGTGACGGTCACCGTCCGCGTGCTCACGCAAGGGACGCGGACGATCCGGTACCAGGGCGACGACCTCACGATCCGCGAGGGCGAGGTCGCCGACGAGACCGGCGTCATCTCCTACACCGCGTGGCAGGACTTCGGGTTCGAACCCGGCGACTCGCTGACGATCGGCAACGCCGGCGTCCGCGAGTGGGAGGGCGCGCCGGAGCTCAACCTCAACGACTCCACCACCGTCGCCATCGCCGACGAGGAGGTCGAGGTCGACCGCGAGGTCGGCGGCGACCGGAGCCTCGTCGACATCGACGCCGGCGACCGCGGGCGAAACGTCGAGGTCCGCGTGCTGGAGGTCGACGAGAAGACGATCTCCGGCCGGGACGGCGAGACCGAGATCTTAGAGGGCGTCGTCGGCGACGCCACCGCGAAGCTCCCCTTCACCGACTGGCAGCCCCGCTCGGAACTGACGCCGGGCGCCGACCTCCGGATCGAGGACGTGTACGTCCGCGAATTCCGCGGGGTTCCGTCGATCAACCTCACCGAGTTCTCGACGGTCACGCCGCTCCCGGACCCCGTCGAGGTCGCCGAGGACGCGCCACGCCTGTCGATCGCCGAGGCGGTCGGCTCCGGCGGGATCTTCGACGTGGAGGTCGTCGGCAACGTCTTAGAGATCCGGGACGGCTCCGGGCTCATCGAGCGCTGTCCGGAGTGCGGCCGCGTGGTCCAAAACGGTCAGTGCCGGAGCCACGGCGACGTGGACGGCGAAGACGACCTGCGCGTGAAGGCGATCGTCGACGACGGCACCGACACCGTCACCGTCGTCTTGGACGACGAACTCACCGCCGAGGTGTACGGCGGCGGGCTCGAGGACGCCCTCGACGCCGCGAAGGACGCAATGGACAAGGAGGTCGTTGCCGAGGAGATAGCCGACTCGCTGGTCGGACGCGCCTACCGCGTCCGCGGGAACCTCTCGGTCGACGACTACGGCGCCAATCTCGACGCGGCCGAGTTCGAGCTCGCCGACGACGACCCGGCCGAGCACGCCCGCGCCGCGCTCGCGGAGGTGGGCGAATGAGCGACGACGGGCCGGGCGCCCGCGAGGTCGCTCACCGCGTGTTCGCCGCCGAGTTCGACGACGCCTCCCTCTCGTACTCCGAGAGCGACGAGGAGCGCGCCCCGAACTACGTGGTCACGCCGACCGGTGCGCGCGTGAACCGGCTGTTCGTCGCCGGCGTGCTCACCGAGGTCGAGCGCGTGAACGACGAGACGCGCCGCGGGCGAGTTGTCGATCCCTCGGACGCGTTCGTCACCTACGCCGGACAGTACCAGCCGGAGGCGCAGACCTTCTTGGAACGCGCCGAGCCGCCGGCGTTCGTCGCGCTCACGGGCAAGGCGCGCACCTTCGAGCCGGAGGACTCCGACCGGGTGTTCACCTCGGTCCGCCCCGAGAGCCTCAACGCGGTCGACGCCGATACCCGCGACCGGTGGGTCGTCTCCGCCGCGGAGGCCACGCTCGACCGTCTCGCCGTCTTCGAAAAGGCCCTCGACGCCGACCTCCGCGGCGAGGAGCTCCGCGCGGCTCTCGAATCGGGCGGCGCGCCCGCGTCGCTGGCGGCCGGGATCCCGAAGGCGATCGCCCACTACGACACCTCAACGGCCTACGTCGAGTCGCTCCGTCGGCTCGCGATCGACGCCTTAGAGCTGATCGCCGGCGACCGCGACGAGGTTCGCTCGCTCGAAATCGCGCCTGATGGGGGCGACGAGACCGCGATCGGCGCGCTCCCGGAGACGGACGTGACGATCGAGGCGCCGGCGGAGCCGGTCGGCGACGAGGCACCGGGAGAACCGGAATCCGAGTCGGTCGCCTCCGAACCGGACGAAGTCGCCTCCGAACCGGACGAGGCTGCTTCCGAATCCGAGCCGGAGCCGGCGGTGACTGGTAACGAAACGACCGAGACGGCCGAGACCACCGAGACGGCCGATTCTGGATCGGCCGACGCCGACTCGACCGATACCGACTCGATCGGTTCCGTGTCTGCCGACGCCGCCGACACCGATCCTTCCGGGACCGAGACCGAGCCCGAATCCGCCGGCTCCGAGTCGGAACCCGATCTCGGAGCCGAACCCGACGACGACAGCGACGGGCTCGACGACTTCGACGTCGGGACGGACGACGCCGAAACCGACGACTCCGGAGGAGCCGAGACCGACCGCGACGAGCCGCCGACCGAGCCTGCGTCCGACGAGATGTACGAGCTCGACGAGGAGGAGCGCGAGGAGATCGAGTCGGAGTTCGGCACCGACTTCTCGACCGGGACCGAAGTCGACGAGCCCGGCGAGGCCGACATCGACGTGCCGGAGCCCGAAGAGATCGACGAGCCCCCGGCCGAGGAGGGCGCCGCGGAGTCCGCGGTCGACGCGCCTGCAGACGAGAGCGCCGGCACCGCCGCGGCGGAACCGGACGCCGGGAATCGGGACGCCGCCGACGCGAAACCGGAGAGCGGTGAATCGGCGGGCGACGAGGCGAGCGAGGCGGCCGACGATATCGACCTCGAAGCCGCAGTCATCGACGCGATGAGCGCGCTCGACGACGGCGACGGCGCCGGCCGCGAGGCGGTCGTCGAGGCCGTCGTCGACGACCACGGCGTCGCCGCCGACACGGTCGAGGACGCGATCCAGGACGCGCTGATGAGCGGGAAGTGCTACGAGCCCGGCGACGGGCTGCTCAAGCCGATCTGATGGCGCGGGTCGAGCCGGTCGTCGGCGAGCCGGCGGCCGTGGCCGACCTCGGCGGCGAGCGGGTGCTGCTCGTCGCGGACGTCCACGCGGGCATCGAGGTCGGCCTGCGCTACGAGCGCGGCGTCGAACTGGACTCCCGGGCCGACGCGCGCCGCGAGCGGCTCTGCGACCTCGTCGCCGAGACGGACGCCGACCGGCTCGTCGTCCTCGGCGACCTCGCGCACCGGATCGGCGCGCCCGACGGCGACGAGTGCGCCGAGCTGGAAACCCTAATCTCCGCCGTCACGGACCGCGTCCCGATGGCGCTCGTCGAGGGGAACCACGACGCGGGCGTCGCGGCGGCGTTCGCCGACGACCTCGACGTGATCGGAGCGGGCGGCGGCGTGCTCGGGGATTCCGTCGCCGTCTGCCACGGCCACACGTGGCCGGATCCCGCACTCCTCGACGCCGACGTGGTGTGTATGGGCCACGAGCACCCGCAGGTGCGACTGGAGGATTCGGTCGGCGGCTCGCGCGTCGAGCGCGCGTGGCTCCGCGGCCGGATCGAACCGGGGGCGTTCGTCGAGGACGGGAGTCCAGATGGGACCCCCGACGGAGATCTGCCCGAACTCGTCGTCTTCCCGGGGTTCAACGAGCGTTCCGGGGGCACGTGGGTCAACGTCGACGGCCAGTCCTTCCTCGCGCCGTTCCTCCCCGACGCGCTCCCGGCCGGCGACGCGTACCTGCTGGACGGGACGCGACTCGGGGAGTACCGGCGATTGTGAGGCGCAGTCGATTCTCACTATCAGAGATTCTCACCGCCGCAGACGTTGGGGACCGACAGATAGCGTTTATAGTCGCTTATACCAGTGAATACGGTATTTCCTGCGACTTAGCGCGGAGTCCACAGGCGAACAGATCGCGTCTTATTACCACGGGTGAGAATATGTCCATAGATTTATTAGCAGCGTATAGTATCGTTCCGATATGGGGCTTTCCCCCGGCATAGCCACCTGGATCTTGCTCGTTATCTCCGGGTTAAACCTCGGCATCGCGGCTGTCGCGGTTCGGCGCAGGGAGGTGCGCGGCGCAGTACCGTTCGCGCTCGTAATGGTCTCCGTCTCGCTCTATTCGTTAGGGACCGGTATCCGGGCGGGGAGTACGACGCTCTCCCTGTATCAGGTCGGCACGAGCATCAAATACATGGGGATCCTCGGACTCGGGCCAACGCAGTTCTGGTTCGGATTGGTGTACACCGGTCGGGAGTCACTTCTCACTCGCCGTCACTGGGCGCTTCTGCTCGCGTGGCCAGTCGCCGTCTTTGTGCTCGTTGTGACCGCACCGGCGCACGACCTGTTGTGGAGCGTGCAGGGGTTCAGCAGGAGCGCCCCTCTGGCAGCGGTCGACCGTGTGAACGGGCTGATCTTCTGGCTGACGCTCGCGTATATCTACACGCTGATATTTATCACGTACGTGTTAATATTCATATTCGGACTCAGGCGCGGGGGCCGATACCGCATTCAGGTCCTACTGATGCTTTCCGGCGGAATAATTCCGGTTGTCGGTAGTTTCCTACTCTTGTACAACGGTAACCTATCGACGGCTTTGGACCCGACCGCGTTCGCCAACACGATCACCGGCATCGTGTTCGCTATTGCGCTTTTTCGGTTCGGCTTTCTCGATCTGGCTCCCATCGCGAGGCATACCCTCGTCGACGAGATGGTCGACCCGGTGTACGTCGTCGACGTCGACGATCGCGTCGTCGACGTGAACGTGGCCGGGATGGAACTTCTCGACGAGGGAGTGGGTGAACCAGTCGGACGACCGGCGGCCGAGGTGGTTCCGCTGTACGACTCGTTCCACGGGAGCACCGACGACGCCGACTCGGACGTGACCATCGAGCGCGACGGGTCGCTTCGATTCTTCGACATCAACCGAACGACGCTGACCGACCGGAGCGGAGCGACGATCGGGTTGCTGTTGATCTATCGCGACGTCACCGAGCGACACATCGCCGAAGAGCGGTTCAAACGGCTCATCGAACAGTCTTCGGACATCATCGCGGTGATCGACGAGAGCGGAGACATCACGCACGTCAGCCAGTCGGTTGAAGAGATTCTCGGTTACGGCCCGACGGCGTTGATCGGTGCGAACGTCATCGAGAACGTCCATCCCAACGACCGAGACGAGCTCCGCGCCGAACTCTCCGCCCACGGCACCGAGTACGGCTACACCAGCTCCTACAGGGTTCGGTTCCGGCACGCCGACGGAGAGTGGCGGGTCCTCGAAGTACGGGCGCGGAACCTGCTCAAAGACCAATTCGTGGAGGGCATCGTGCTGAACTCCCGCGACGTCACGGGAAAAGAGCGGCAGAAGCGAAAGCTGGAGCGGCAGAACGAGCGGCTCGACCAGTTCGCCAGCATCGTCTCGCACGACCTCCGAAACCCGCTGAACGTCGCGACCGGGCACGTCGACATGCTCGCATCGGACGCCGGAAGCGAGCAGGAAGACTCCATCGAGACGGTTCAGCGGCAGCTCGAACGGATGGATGCGATCATCAGCGACGCCCTCACGCTGGCTCGGTCGGGCGAGGTGATCACCGAGACAACCGAGGTGCGGCTCGAGGACATCTCTCGCACGGCGTGGCAGAACGTCGACACCGCCGAGGCCGACCTCGTCGTCGACACGTCGCTCACCCTCGACGCGGACAAAGACCGGCTGCTCAACGTCTTCGAGAACCTGTATCGAAACAGCGCCGAACACAACGAGACGACGGGTCTGATCGTTCGGGTCGGGTCGCTGTCCGAGACGTTCGGGTTCTACGTCGAGGACACCGGCACGGGGATCCCCGAGGACAAGCGCGGCCAAGTGCTCGAACAGGGGTACACGACCAACCGCGAGGGGACCGGGTTCGGGCTCGCGATCGTCAGGGACATCGTCAGGGCGCACGGGTGGCAGATCACGGTCTCGGAAAGCGACGAGGGCGGCGCGAGGTTCGAGATCGAGTGCGCCGAGGTCCCGCTGGAAGAGCAGCCCGCGACAGCCTGAGCGCTCGGCCTCGCCGGCCTCTCAGAGCGGCCGGAACCGGAACCCGTCCCAGTCCTGGCTCTCGGGCTCGCGGATCCCGGCGCCAGGCTCGCGCAGTTCGTCGGCGTAGACGGGCTCGACGCGGTCGCCGATGTCGACGTCGAACGTCTCCCCGGTGCCGTCCTCGCGCTCGGCGATCTGCCCGAGCGCGCGGACCGCCGGCCCGTCGTACTCGTCGCCCATGTCGAACTCGACGATGGCGAGAGTGTTCGGCTCGCGGACGCCCGGCGGCGTCGCCGTCGACGTCGTCCACGTGAGGACCCGGCCCTCGTACTCGCGGAGGTCGACCGTCCCGACGCGCTCGGCGCCGTTCGGGCCCACGGTGTGGGGCGGGTACGTGACGGCCCCGTCCGCGTACTCTGCCGCTTCGAAGGTCGGTTCGGCGCTGTCAGTTTGGTCGTCAACTTCGCTGTCGGCCGCTTCGTTGTCGCTCATTGGTTGCCCTCCAGAATCGTCGTGGTCACGCAGTTCCCGAACCCGCCGACGTTGCAGGCGAGCCCCGTGTCGGCCTCGACCTGCCGCGGGCCGGCGTTACCCGTGACCTGTTCGAATATCTCGTACACCTGTGCGACGCCGCTGGCGCCGAGGGGGTGTCCCTTCGACTTGAGCCCGCCGGAGGTGTTGATCGGGAGCTCGCCGTCGCGGTCGGTGACGCCCTCCTCGACTGCCTTCCACCCCTCGCCCTTCTCGAAGAAGCCGAGGTCCTCGCTCTGGAGGAACTCGAGGATCGTGAACATGTCGTGTAATTCGGCCACGTCGACGTCGTCCGGCCCGATTCCGGCCATCTCGTAGGCGATGTCGGAGGAGTCGGCGACTCCCCCCATCGTCGTCGGGTCCGCGCGCTCGTGGACGACGTGGGTGTCGGTCGCGCCGCCGATTCCCGAAATGACCGCGTACTCGTCTTCCGGGACGTACTCAGCGGCGACCGACTCCGGACAGAACACGAGGGCGGCGGAGCCGTCCGTGATCGGACAGAAGTCGTACAGCCGGAGCGGGTCGGCGACGATCGGCGATTCGAGGACGGTGTCGAGGTCGACCTCCTTCCGGAACTGCGCGTGGGGGTTGTCCACGCCGTTCTTGTGGTTCTTCACCGCGACCTTCCCGAGGCTCTCGCGGGGGGCGTCGTACTCGTCGAGGTAGAGCCGCGCCGTGAGCCCCGCGAAGGAGGGGAGCGTGACGCCCTGTTTGTACTCGACCGGGTGCGTGAGCGACGCGATCACGTCGGTCGCCTCCGACGTCGTCCGGTGGGTCATCTTCTCGCCGCCGACGAGCATCGTCAGATCGCTCGCGCCGGAGGCGATCGACTGCCACGCGGCGTACACGCCCGCGCCCCCAGAGGAGGAGGTCTGGTCGATCCGGGCGGTGTAGACGGGCTGTGCCGCCAGATCGTGGGCGAGCGCGTTCGGGACGCCGGTCTGTCCCTCGAACTCGCCGCTGGCCATGTTCGAGACGTACAGGTGATCGAGGTCGTCGCCGTCGATCCCGGCGTCGTCGAGCGCGGCCGCGCCCGCCTCCGCCAGCAGCTCTCGCACCCACGCGTCGCGTTGCCCGAACGGGGTCATCGACGCGCCGATGATCGCTACGCGTTCCATACGCGTGGGTCCACGGCGCTCGCCTAAAGGGTACCTCTCTGCGGTCGCCGACCGGGCGATCGACTTCCTCCCTCCCGACTCACTCCGCTCGGCGTCCGGCGTGGCCCGGGTAGTCGCGCTCGAACCGCGACCCGATCTCGTCGCGGTCGAGTCGGATCACGACCGGACGCCCGTGCGGACAGGCGTACGGGTTCTCGCAGGTGTCGAGCCGATCGAGCAGGTCGACGACCGACCCCTCGGTCAGCGAGGTGTTCCCGGTCACAGAGGGGTAACACGCGAGATCCGCGAGCAGCTCGTCGACCACGTCCGTCACCGGCTCGTCGCCCGCGGTCGCGTCGCCGACGAGCGCGGAGAGCACGTCCCGGAGGAGTTCGGGATCGAGCGCGGCGTCGAACACCGCCGGGACCGACTCGACGATCACCTCGCGCTCGTCCGCGCGTTCGGCGCGGAACCCGACTCCCGCGAGGTCCTCGACGAACTCCTCGAACAGCGCCGCCTCCCGCGCGGTGAGCTCGATCCGGACGGGCTCGGCGAGCGCCTGCGCGGCCGCGCCGTCGGCGAAGACGTCCTGCAGGCGCTCGTAGTTCACCCGCTCGTCGGCGGCGTGCTGGTCGATCAACACGAGCCCGTCGGGCGCCTCCGCGACGACGTACGTCTCGTGGAGCTGACCGAGCACCCGCAGCGGCGGGAGCGAGTCGTAGGTGCGCTCCGCGCTCGTCGACTCGCCGTCGAGCGTCCGCTGGGCGGTTGTGCCCGAGCGAGGTCGGTCCTCCGACTTCCCCTGTCCGTCCGCCGTACTGTCCGCGGAGGACGGCGCGGGGTCGGTAGAGGTCCGACCCCGATCGTCGCTCTCGGAGCCACCGAACCGGTCGAGTCCGTCGGCCGCCCCGGGGTCGCTCTCGCTCTCGGTGTCGGCCTCGGCGCCGGCGTCGCCGTCCCCCGCGTCTCCTTCGGTCTCGTCCGGGTCCGACTGCCAACTCCGCGGCGAGGGGCGGTCGGACGCGGCGTCGGCGGGATCGGCGGTGTCGTCCGAGCCCACGTCGCCGACCGCCCACGCCTCTTCGTCCGTGGGGTCCAGTTCTGATGCGGAACCGGCGGCGGCTCCGATATCCGGGTCGTCGTCGTTCCGGCTGTCGCCGCCCTCTCGGTTGCCGATCGCGGCACGCTCGTGATCGGTTCCGGCGCCGCCGACGGCCTCCGTCTTGGGCCCTTCGGGGCTGATCTCGGTCTGATCGGGGGCCGACTCCCCTCGCGGCGCCGTCGAGCGGATCAGCCCGTGGTCCAGCAGCGCCTCCTCGACGGCGTCCTCCACGGCCTCGCGCACGGCCGGCTCCTCGTCGAACCGGACCTCCAGCTTGCGCGGGTGGACGTTCACGTCGACGTCGCCGGGCGGGACCTCGACGAACAGCACCGCGAAGGGATACCGGTCGGGCGCGAGTTGGCCGCCGTAGGCGTCGAGGACGGCCTCGCGGAGAGCGCTCGCGGTGACGTACCGACCGTTGACGTAGGTCGCGAGGTACTCGCGGGTCGACCGGGTCGTCTCCGGGTGGGAGACGAGCCCGGTGACGCCGCGGACGGGGGGATCGGCGGATTTGGCGGCGTCCGATCCGGCCGGGCCGCCGTCCGTCTCGGGTGCCCACCCCACGTCCACCATCGCCTCCGCGACCTCGCGGCCGTAGACGGCCAAGACGGCCGACCGGAGATCGCCGTTCCCCTCGGTCGCGAACGTCTCCCGCCCGTCGTGTTCCAGCGAGACGGCGACGCCCGGGTTCGCGAGCGCGTAGCCGGTGACGACCGTGTTGATCCGGTCGAACTCGGTCGCGGTCCGCTTGAGGAACTTCTTGCGAGCGGGGGTGTTGTAGAAGAGGTCGTCGACCTCCACGGTCGTCCCCTCGGGACAGCCGGCGGGCCGGACGTCGCCGACGTCGCCGCCCTCGACGGTGATCTCCGCGCCCGGGTCGGCGCCGGGCGGGCGCGACCGGACGGTGAGCCGCGAGACCGCGCCGACGGTGTACAGGGCCTCGCCGCGGAAGCCGAGGGTGCCGACGCCGTGATCGAGGTCCTCGATGTCGCCGATCTTCGAGGTGGCGTGTTCGGCGACTGCGGCCTCCAGTTGGTCCTCGGGGATGCCCACGCCGTCGTCGCGGACGCGGATCCCCTCGGTGCCGCCGGCCTCGACCGACACGGCCACGCGCGTCGCGCCCGCGTCGAGGCTGTTCTCGATCAGCTCCTTGACGACGCTGGCCGGGCGCTCGACGACCTCGCCGGCCGCGATGCGCTGGACGGTCTGCTCGTCCAACCGCTCGATGTTCGGCGGCTCCATTGCTTACCCTCCGGTCCGTCGAGCGCGCACTTGAAGCCGTTGTCGCCGACGGCATGGGGGATAGATGATTTTGGTGAGCGCCGCCGAAGTCCCGGCCGATCGCTTATAAATATCCACCCGCGAATCGGCGGTCAGATCCTCCAAAGCCCCAGCCGCGACGACTCGCGCGCTTTGCTGCGCTCCTCACTCGGTCGCTAGCGCTCCCTCGTTGCGGTGCTTGCTGCAGCGTGCTTCGTCCTCGCGGCAGCGAGGCGCTTCGCGCCTCTGGCAGCCGGCGGCGAAGCCGCCGGCGACTGCCCCTTTGAGTCCCACCCGACCGCACAGCACCGCCGGAAGACGGTCGCCTCGCTGCGCTCGGCGCTGCGACTTCCGTGCTCCCGCTCGCTCCCTTCGGTCGCTCACGGGACCGCAGCCTCACGCCTCCCCAGCCTCGTCGGTGGTCCTCCGCGTTGCTCCGGACCACCGACTCCCTCGCGCGGTGCCGTTCGCGGCCCTTCGGGCCGCTCACGGGCACGCGCCACCGCAGTTCGTTTATAAATAGTCGCTGTCGCGCGGGCGGTGCGACCCTCAGTCCGCCGCGTCCGGCGTCGGCGCCTCGCCGCCGAGCCGGTCGCGGTCGTGGGACGCCTCCCAGTCGAGGTCCGGGCCGCGCGCGATGATCCCGGAGGGAGTCACGTCCGGGTGCGTCGTGTAGTAGTGCTCCTTGATGTGGCTCATGTTCACCGTCTCGGCGACGCCCTCGGTCTGGTAGAGGTCGCGGAGGTACGGCCAGAGGTGCTCGTACTGGTGAATGAACTTCTTGTTACACATGAAGTGCGTGTGGTACACCTGGTCGAACCGGACCAGCGTCGTGAACATGCAGATATCCGCCTCAGTGAGCGAGTCACCGACGAGGAAGCGCTGATCGGCGAGGCGGTCGTTCCAGTGGTCGAGGGCGTCGAACAGCTCGTCGACCGCCTCGTCGTAGGCCCCCTGCGACTTCGCGAACCCGGCGCGGTAGACGCCGTTGTTGACGGGTTCGTAGATGTCGGTGATCACCCGATCGACCGCCGCGACGGTCGCCTCGTCGTCGGGACCGGGCAGCAGCGACGCGTCGTTACCGAGGTCGTCGAACGCGGTCGAGAGCATCCGGAGGACCTCGCGCGACTCGTTGTTGACGATCGTCTCCTCCTCGGTGTCCCACAGCACGGGGACGGTCACCCGACAGGTGGCGTCCGGGTCGGCCTCGACGTAGAGCTCGCGGAGGTAGTCGCTCCCGTGGAGCTTGTCGGGGGTACACCCCTCCTTCTCGGGGGTGAACTGCCAGCCGCCCTCGCCGCGGTACGGGTCAACGACCGAGACGTCGATCGCGTCCTCCAGCCCGAGCAGCGACCGCGCGAGCAGCGTCCGGTGCGCCCACGGGCACGCGTACGAGACGTACAGGTGGTACCGCCCCGCCTCGGGCTGGAACCGCTCGTCCGGCTCGGCGTCGACGTGATCGGGCACGTCGCTGCCGGCGATCCAGTTCCGGAAGGTCGTCTCACCGCGCTGGAACGAGCCGTCCTCGTCGGTCGCCTCGTACGCGTCGGTCCGCCACTCGCCGTCGACGAGCTGATTCATACCCGATCGTACTGGCGCGAGCCCCATAACGTGGGCGGGGACGCGCGTGTCACCGGGAGAGCCGGCCGTTTCCGATCCCGTCGGACGAACCCGCACGCCTGGCGGCAGTATTGCCGCGCCGCGACGGGTTTAAGAAACCCACGCGACTACCGGTATCCAGTCATGGCCGCACAGGCGATGGATCGCGTTCCGCGATCGTGATGAGGTCTTCTCCGTGAGTATCGACACTACGCGCCGAGCTAACGTGACGCACCCGAGAGCGGCCGCTCTTCGAGAGTCACCGTCCTCCGAGGTGACCGCCCGATGCTGACCGGACGCGAGGCGGTCGCCCGGACCGGCATCGACGCTGCGGCGCTGAAGCCCGCCGAGTGCGACGTGTCGCGTGCGACCGAACTCCCGGTCGATCGGGTGACGATCGACTACGAGGGCCGCGAGCACCTCCCGGACGCGGAGACGCTCGACCGGCTAGCCGCCGAGACGGAACTGTACGTCACCACCCCGGTCCGGGCGGACGGGTTCGACCCGCTCGGCGACGACTCGCTGGTCGACCGGATCCCGGACGCGGCCCGCCGAGTCCTCGTCGCCGGTCACGGCGCCTACCTCACCGACGATGAGTCGTCGCGCGCGGTCGCCCCGCGGCTCGGGGCCGCCCGGCGCGACGCTCCCGACGCGTGGGTCGGCACGGAGGGCGTCGAGCGCGTCGCGCTGGCCGCCGGCGGGACCCAGTTCGAACTGCTCTCTCGGTCGACCGACCGCGACGTGCGCGCGCTCCGCGCCGCCGGGTTCGACGGCGAGGTCGCCGTCTACGCGCCGGCCGTCCTGACCGACGACGAGGACGCCGTCCTCGACGCCGTTGGCGCGTACGTCTCTCGGCGCCGCCCCGTCGCCCGCGCGCTCCCGGACGGAGACGGATCTGACGGCGATTCCGGTACCGCGCCGTCGACCGATTCGGAAGCGACGGGACGCGCCCGCGAGGTGCTCTCGGCGGCCGCGCGGGACTTCGCGCTCGTCGGGTCGCCCGAGACGGTCCGAGAGCGCGTCGACGACCTCTGCGAGGCCGGCGTCGACCACGTGGTCGGCTACCCCGCACGCGGGATCGACGAGTTCCTGTCGTAGCCGCCCCGTCGTCGGTTAGCTGAATTGAGGCGCTAAGCCCCACTCACCGGCGCTTCGCGCCTCGCTGTCACCAGCGTGTAGCGCCGGATTCAAGGAGAGCTTCGCTCTCGCCCCGCCGCGAGGACTCGCACTACTCGCTCGCGCCGTCGCGCTCGATCGCCATCCCGAGGTCGGCCATCGCGTCGAAGAAGTTCGGGAAGGAGACGTCGACGTGTTCGCCGCCCCGGATCGTCGTGGTGCCGTCGGCGACCAAGGCGGCCACCGCGAGCGACATCACGATCCGGTGGTCCGCGCGCCCGTCGACGCTCGCGCCTCGGAGGTCGCTCTCGGAGCCGTGGATCGTCAGGGCGTCCCGCTCTTCGGTCGTCTCGGCGCCCATCTTCTCCAATTCCTCGGCCATCGCGGCGACGCGGTCGGTCTCCTTGTACCGGACGTGCTCGCAGTTCGTGATCCGGGTGTCGCCGTCGGCGACCGCGCCGAGCGCGGCGATCGTGGGGAGGAGATCCGGCGTGTCTCCCACGTCGACCTCGACGCCCGACAGCTCCGAGCGCCGGACGGTGATGACCCCCGCTTCGCGGTCCCACTCGATATCGGCCCCCATGCGCTCGGCGATCTCGACGATCGCGGAGTCGCCCTGCGCGCTCGGCACGGCGCCTTCGATCCGGACCGGCTCGCCCGGCTCGGCGGCGACCGCGCCCGCGGCGACCAAGTAGGAGATGGAAGAGAAGTCGCCGGGGACGGTGTAGCTCCCGCCTTCCGGCGCGTACGACTGGCCGCCCTCGACGACGAAGCCGGCCGCGCCGGCCGCGCCGTCGAGCGCGTCGCCGCCGTCGTCGACGGGGGTAGCCTCGATCCCGAAGTCGGCGAGCAGTTCGAGCGTGATGTCGACGTACGGGGCCGACTTGAGCGGCGTCGTCAGGTCAATCTCGACGCCCTCGTCGGTGACCGCGCCGGCCATCAGCAGGGCGGTGACGTACTGCGAGGAGACGTCGCCGGGGATCGCGACCTCGCCGCCCGCGAGCGGCCCGCTCACGACGAGCGGCGCCTGCCCGTTCCCGCGGGTCGACTCCGCGCGCACGCCGAGGTCGCCGAGGGCCTCTAGGAGGGGTCCCTGTGGGCGCGAGCGGAGGGAGCCGTCGCCCGTCAGTACGGTGGTCCCGTCCGCGAGCGCGGCCGCGGCCGTGACGAGTCGCATCGTCGTCCCCGAGTTCGCGCAGTCGATCACGTCCTCGGGAACGGCGGGTCGGCCCCCGAAGCCGTCGACGGCGAGCGCGCCGGCGTCGTCGGGGATGAGCGCCTCGGTGTCGTCGACGGCGGTCTCGGTTCCGGCCTCCGGCTCGACCGCGCCGCCGAAGGCGGTCACGGCCCGGGCGGTCGCCTTCGTGTCGGCCGAGACGAGCGGGGAGCGCACGGTCGCGCCGTCGCTGTACCCCGCGGCCAGCAGCGCGCGGTGGGTGTAGCTCTTCGAGGGCGGCGCGCGGGCGGTCCCCCGCACGGTCGAGGTGGTGACGTGAACGTCCATACCTCCCCTGCCGCCCGCGGCGACAAGTGGGTACCGGCCGCGGCACGATTCTGCCCCCGGACGCTCGCCGGCGCCCGCCGGCGCACCCTTTATACCAGCGGGAGCGTTACCGTCGCGTATGCCCCAGTGTGAGATGTGTGGCGCCGACGAGGCCTCGCTGACGACGACGAAGGTCGAAGGCGCAGAGCTGGAGCTGTGCAGCTCGTGTACGGACTTCGGCACCGAGGTCCGCGACGAGTCGACCGGCTCCGGCGGCAGCAAGTACTCCACGAGTTCGAGCACCGGGAAGTCGTCCGGGTCCTCCTCCGGCTCTTCCGGCGGGTCGTCCGGCTCGTCCGGTTCGTCGGGCGGGTCGACGCGTCCACGCGACATGTTCGACGACATGGACGAGATCGCCACCGACTACGACGACCAGATCCGGAACGCCCGCGAGTCCCGCGAGCTGAGCCAGGAGGAGCTGGCGAACCAGCTCAACGAGAAGGCGAGCCTCATTCGCAAGCTTGAGCGCGGCGACACGCTCCCCACGGACGAGGTCCAGCGGAAGCTGGAGGGCGCGCTCGACATCTCGCTGGTCGAGGGCGAGTCCGTCGAGGACGCCGACTGGGACAGCGGCGACGCCGGGACGATGACGCTCGGCGACGTCGTCAAGCGGAAGGACTAGCGGTCAGACGCGCTCCGAGAGTTCCGTTTTCCCGCCGGTCACCGCCGTTCGACCCGGAGCCACATTCCGACGAGCAGGACCGCGATCAGCCCGAACGCGACGAGCGAGAGGTTCGGGATCGAGAGCCCGAGAGCCGGGCTCTGCCACTGAACGGTCGCGCACGGACCCCCGATCGTACATTCCGTCATCGTCGCTTGGAGGAAGGAGTGGTAGGCGGCGAGGCTTCCGCCGATCCCCGCGAGCGGCAGCGCGGTCCGAACGACCGCTGCTCGCTTCTCGACAGCGGCGACGCCGAGCACCACGACGAGCGGGTACATCAGGATGCGCTGGTACCAACACAGGTCGCAGGGCGTGAGCCCGAGCCCGAGGCTGAACCAGAGGCTCCCCGCGGTCGCGACGGTCGCGACGAGCGCCGCGGCCGACAGCCAGCGGGTCGTCTCCGAGGGCCTCCCCGTCACACTGCCTCTCCGTCGTCGTCCGTCCCTTCCGACCCGCCGTATCGCTCCCCTAGGTACTCGATGATGTAGTCGACCGTCTCGGGGTCGTAGCTCCAGAACCCGTAGAACTCGCCCGGAGCGCGCTCCTCGGCGAGCAGCGCGCACTTCGCGTCGTCGTACCCGCCGCCGTCGTACGCGACGAACCACGTCTCGCGGATCTCGGCGGTCTCGCCGACGTGGACGGTGTAGTGCTCCACGTCGGGCGCGTCGCCCTCGTCGGCGGCGTACGCGTGCACGGCGAGCCGCTCCTTCTCGCCGAGCAGGTCGTAGGTGTCCGTCTCGCCGGTGAGCACGTCGAGCGTCTGGAAGCCGGCGTGGAGTTCGCCGTCGCCGACCCGCCACGCGCGGTCCTCGATCTCGCGGGACGCGGCGACCATGTCCGCGCGCGAGTAGGAGGTGAACATCGTCTCGTCGAGGTGGTCCAACACCGGTCCCCCGACGCGGCCGCCGGTCGACGCTTCGTCTGCCGAGGCACCGGCACCCGACTCGCCGTCTCCCGGCTTGCTTTCGCCGCCGAGCCGCGGCAACAGCTCGCCGACGGTCACGGCCGTGACGAACTCGCCGTCGCGCGCGAGCACGGCGAACGCCTCCGGGCCTGCGGCGGTCTGTTCCTCGACGACCCGGATGTTGCGGTCGGCGAAGTGCTTCCGGAGCTCCTCCGCGACCTCCGGGTCGGCGTTGAAGACGGTCAGCGTGGCCTCGTGAGCTTCCACGCCGGCGATGAGCTCGATGAGGGACATCTCTTGTCGGACCCACAGTAGCGGGGTATAAGGTCGTTTCTGCTCTCGGAGTCGCAAACGGGGACAGTCTCGGAGCCCGTGAGGTCGTGCCGGCGGTGTGCCGGGGAACGGGCCGGGGGAGCGTCGCCGGAGTATGAAGCTATTTGCGCCGCGCTCCCCGAGTACGAGTATGTTCATCTTGGTGAACCTCAAGGCGTACCCGTGTGACCCGATCGACGTCGCGACCGCCGCCCGCGACGTGGCCGAGGCGTCCGGCGCGCGGATCGCGGTCTCGCCGCAGGCCGCCGACGTCGCCCGCGTCGCAGACACCGGCGTCGAGACGTGGGCGCAGCACGTCTCGCCGAACGCGCACGGCTCCCACACCGGCTCGACGCTCGCCGAGGCCGTCGCCGACAACGGCGCCGAGGGAACGCTCGTCAACCACTCCGAGAACCGCCTGAAACTCGCCGATATCGACGGCTCCGTCCGCGCGGCCGAGCGCGCCGACCTGGAGACGATCGTCTGCGCGAACAACCCGGCGCAGGTCGGCGCCGCCGCCGCGCTCGGTCCCGACGCGGTCGCCGTCGAGCCCCCGGAACTCATCGGCGGCGACGTCTCCGTCTCGACGGCCGACCCCGGGATCGTCGAGGACGCGGTCGCGGCCGCCGAGGCCGTTGACCCGACCGTCGACGTGTTCTGCGGCGCCGGCGTCTCGACCGGCGAGGACGTGACCGCTGCCGGCGACCTCGGTGCCGCCGGCGTCCTGCTGGCCTCCGGTGTCGCGAAGGCCGACGATCCGGAGGCCGTGCTGGAAGACCTCGTCAGCGGGATCTGAGGGGCTCGCCACCGCCCTCAGATACGGTCTCGTGGGCCCCCGCGACGGGACGCGGGATGCTGCGCTTGCGGATCGGTATAAAGACATCGGTGAGATGCGTTCACACGATCGCGGAAACCGCACGACTGCGGCGGGATCGGCTGTTCGGCAAGATCGCACCGTCTAGTAACCTTTAACCGACACAAGCCGGTACATTTGGGTAAGATGGCGAGCAACAAAATCCTCGGTATCGACCTCGGTACCACCAACTCCGCGTTCGCGGTGATGGAAGGCGACGAGCCCGAGATCATCGCCAACGCGGAAGGCGACCGAACCACTCCGTCGGTCGTCGCCTTCGCCGACGACGGCGAGCGACTCGTCGGCAAGCCGGCGAAGAACCAGGCCGTCCAGAACCCCGATCGCACGATCCAGTCGATCAAGCGGCACATGGGCGAGGACGACTACACCGTCGAGATCGGCGACGAGGAGTACACGCCCGAGCAGGTCTCGGCGATGATCCTCCAGAAGATCAAGCGCGACGCCGAGGAGTACCTCGGCGACGACGTCGAGAAGGCGGTCATCACGGTCCCCGCCTACTTCAACGACAAGCAGCGGCAGGCGACCAAAGACGCCGGCGAGATCGCCGGCTTCGAGGTCGAGCGCATCGTCAACGAGCCGACCGCGGCCTCCATGGCGTACGGCCTCGACGACGAGTCCGACCAGACCGTCCTCGTGTACGACCTCGGGGGCGGCACGTTCGACGTGTCGGTCCTCGATCTGGGCGGCGGCGTCTACGAGGTCGTCGCCACGAACGGTGACAACGACCTCGGCGGCGACGACTGGGACGAGGCGCTCATCGACCACCTCGCGAAGGAGTTCAAGAACAACCACGGGATCGACCTCCGCGACGACCGGCAGGCGCTCCAGCGCCTCAAGGACGCCGCCGAGGAGGCGAAGATCGAGCTGTCGAACAAGAAGGAGACGACCGTCAACCTCCCCTTCATCACCGCGACCGATAGCGGTCCGGTCCACCTCGAACAGTCGGTCACCCGTGCGACGTTCGAGAACCTCACCTCTGACCTCATCGAGCGCACCGTCAACCCGACCGAGCAGGCGCTCGCCGACGCCGACTACTCGAAGTCGGACATCGACGAGGTCATCCTCGTCGGCGGCTCCACCCGGATGCCGCAGGTCCAAGAGCAGGTCGAGGAGCTCGTCGGGCAGGAGCCGAAGAAGAACGTCAACCCCGACGAGGCGGTCGCGCTCGGCGCGGCGGTCCAGGGCGGCGTGCTCTCCGGAGACGTCGACGACATCGTCCTGCTCGACGTGACCCCGCTCTCGCTCGGTATCGAAGTGAAGGGCGGCCTCTTCGAGCGGCTCATCGAGAAGAACACCACGATCCCGACCGAGGAGTCGAAGGTGTTCACCACGGCCGCGGACAACCAGACCTCCGTCAACGTCCGCGTCTTCCAGGGCGAGCGCGAGATCGCCGAGGAGAACGAGCTGCTCGGCGCGTTCCAGCTCTCCGGCATTCCGCCGGCGCCCGCCGGAACCCCGCAGATCGAGGTCTCCTTCAACATCGACGAGAACGGCATCGTCAACGTCGAGGCCGAGGACCAGGGCTCGGGCAACGCCGAGTCGATCACCATCGAGGGCGGCGTCGGCCTCTCCGACGAGGAGATCGATCAGATGCAGGAGGAAGCCGAGAAGCACAAGGAGGAGGACGAGGCCCGCCGCGAGCGGATCGAGGCCCGCAACGAGGCCGAGACGTCGATCCAGCGCGCCGAGACCCTCTTAGAGGAGAACGAGGAGGAGCTCGACGACGACGAGCTCGTCGCCGACATCGAGGCGGCCATCGAGGACGTGGAGGAAGTCCTCGAAGACGAGGACGCCGACACCGAAGAGATCGAGTCCGCCACCGAGGAACTCACCGAGGAGCTGCAGGAGATCGGCAAGCAGATGTACGAGGGACAGGCCGCGCAGGCCGGTCCGGGCGGCGCCGGCGGTGCCGCGGGCGCCGGTCCCGGCGGCATGGGCGGGATGGGCGGCGCAGCCGGTCCGGGCGGCGCAGGCCCCGGCGGTGCGGGCGGTGCCGACCCCGACGGCGACGACGAGGAGTACGTCGACGCCGACTTCGAAGACGTAGACGACGAGGAGTAGCGCCGGTTCATCGGGCCTCGGATCACCATTCACAACCAATTCACCGAACGTAACGCATGAGCGAGAACTTCTACGACGTCCTCGGGGTATCGCGGGACGCCAGCGAGGAAGAGATCAAGAAGGCGTACCGCAAGCAGGCCGCTGAACACCACCCGGACGTCAGCGACGACGACGACGCCGAGGAGCGGTTCAAGAAGATCCAGAAGGCCAAGGAGGTGCTCACCGACGAGCAGAAGCGCCAGCAGTACGATCAGCTGGGCCACGACCGCTTCACCGAGGCCGACAAGCGCGGCGCGACCGGCGGGGGCGGTCCCGGCGGCGCGGGCGGCCCCTTCGGTGGCGCGGGGGGTGCCGGCGGCGCCGGCGCCGGCGGCTTCGAGGACATCTTCAACCAGTTCTTCGGCGGTGGCGGCGGCCGCGGCGGTGGCGGCGGCAACCGACCGCGTCAGGGACAGGACCTCCGGACCGGGCTCACGATCGACTTGGAGGAGGCGTTCGAGGGCGCGACCAAGGAGGTCACGCTCAGGCGACCGACCGAGTGCGACACCTGTGACGGCGCGGGCCACCCGCCCGACGCCGACGTGGAGACCTGTCCGCAGTGTAACGGTCGCGGACAGGTCCAGCAGGTCCAGCAGACGCCGCTCGGCCGCGTCCAGCAGACCTCGACGTGCCCACGGTGTGAGGGCGAGGGCGAGCTGTACAGCGAGGACTGCGCCGACTGCGGCGGCGACGGCGTCGTCCGCGAGGAGGCGACGCTCTCGGTCGAGATCCCGGCCGGGATCCGCTCGGGACAGAGCCTCCGGATGGAGCGAGAGGGCGCGCCCGGCGAGAACGGCGGCCCGAACGGCGACCTCCTGATCGAGGTCGACGTCGATGTCGGCGACCGGTTTAAACGCGACGGCGACGACCTCCGGGTGAACGAAGCGGTCTCATTCCCGCAGGCCGTCTTCGGCGACACGATCGAGGTCGAGACGGTCGACGGCAGCGTCGAGATGGACGTGCCGGCCGGCACCCAGAGCGGCGAGACGTTCCGTCTCAAGGGGAAGGGAATGCCCCGGCTCCGTCGGCGCGGGCGCGGCGACCTCTACGTGCAGGTCGCCGTCGTGGTCCCCGACTCGCTCAACGAGGAGCAGCGCGAGGCGCTGGAGGCGTTCGCCGAGGCCGGCGGTGAGGACATCGACGTCGGCGGCGGCTTCTTCGAGAAGCTGAAGAGCTCGTTTTAAATAACCGCCTCCGGCGGTCCGTTGCGGCTCCCCTTCGCCGACCCGTACCTTTTCCGCGGTTCGGTCCGTTTGTCCGGTATGGGCTACGACACGACCGCCTACGACGATGTCGAACCGCGCGCCCCCGGAATGTACTTCCTCCGCGACGCGCTCGACTGCGAAGAACTCGGAGTCACGGTCGTCGAGGCCGACGAGGGCTGGGAGGGGATGGAACACGACCACGCCGAGGACGGCCAAGAGGAAGTGTACGTGCTGCTCCACGGGGAGGCGACGCTCACCGTCGACGGCGACCCCGTCGAGCTCGGCCCCGGCGACGCGGTCCGGGTCGACGCCGACTCGGCCCGCGATCTGGCCTTCTCTGCGGACGGCTCCAAGATGGTCATCGCCGGCGCGCCCTGAACATCCCCGTCGACTCTCGCTCCCCGGTTCCTGACCACCGTCTCGCGGCTCCGGAAACGCCTCCGCGTTTTTAAGTCTCGTCCGCCCCGAGCCCCGCGTATGGATGTCGTCGGCGACTTGCTCGATCGCGACCGACGGAGCCGGGAGACCGCGCTCGTCACGGCCGACGGACGCGAGCGCACGTATCGGGACCTGATCACCAACGCGTACAAGGCCGCCAACGTGTTGCGCTACCTCGGCGCCCGCGAGGGGTCGACCGTCGCCGTCGAGCCGGCGCCGGGAGTTCACACGACGCTCGCCTTTTTAGGTGCCGCGGGACTGGGCGCTCCGGTCCGGTTCGACCCCGCGGCGGGGATCGAACGGGGCGACCGCGTGGTGCTCGTCAGCGTGGCGGACGAGGCCGAGACGGAGCCGGCGCCCGGGACCAACCTCGCCGTCTTCGGCGGGCCGCCGGACCGACCCGAGACGACCCACTGGGAGCAGGAACTCTGGAGCGAGAATCCGGGAATGCCGCCGAGCGCGGTCGGTCCCGACGATCCGGTCGTCCGCGCCGCCGACGGCGAAATACCCCACAGAGACCTCCTCGCGGCGGCCGCCTCGGTCGTCGACCGGCACGGTATCGACGCCGAGACTCGGGTCGTCCTCCGGAGCGATCTTGCGGACCCGCGGGCGCTTGCCGCCGGCGTGATCGCGCCGCTCTCGGTCGGGGGAACGGTCGTGCTCACTCACGGGGAATCCGACCGCGAGAGCGGCGAGTCCCGCGGCGATCTGGCGGTGGTCGTCGATGACGAGGTCGAGGCACCCGAGGCGGATCGGGCGACGCTCCCGACACTCGAGAGCTGTTGAGGTTGGGGCCCGATCGGAGGTCGCTGGCGCCGAAGCGGCCAGTGGTCGGCCGACGCCGAAGCGGTCAGTCGTCGGTCGATGCCGAGGCGATTAGTTGTCGGCCGGAGAGAACTCGGACCAACGGGGCTGCCAAGTGAACTGCGGCTCGGCGAGCCCGTGATAGACGCCGTCGATGAGCTCTCGCTTGCCGATCGCCGCCGCCAGCGCTTGGCGGAACGGGACCAACCGGAAGAGGTTCCCCGGACCGGCGTTCCACCCGTTCGAGCGCTGGTTCACGGAGAGAATCGTGTTGTACGGCGTGGGAACCCGTCGCACCGTGACGTTATCGCTGTCGCTGTACGACTCGTACCGCTCCGGCGGGATCGCCGCCGAGTCGGTCTCTCCGGTCTCTAAGGCCCGGAGCCGAGATTCTCGTTCCTCGACGACGCTGATCGAGGCCGCTTCGAAGAGCGGCCCCTCCGAGAACAGGTCCGGACCCTCGTCGATATCGCGGAGGTAGTACTCGTCGTTGCGAACGTACTCGGTGCCCGAGCCCCGGTTCCACGCTTCGAGCTCGAACGCGCCGAGGTTGCCGGTGAACCCGAGTTCGAGCAGCCCCTCGTCCTGTTCGAGCCCGCTCGCGTCCTCCTCCTCGACGTACGGCTCGACGAGGTCGCGCGGGATCGGGTACAAGAGCGGGTCGTACGTTCGGGGCCACAGCGGGTTCGGGGACTCCAGCGTCGCTTGGAACTCGAACTCGCCCGTCTGTTCGACTTCGACGCCGTCCCAGTCGCTCGACGACGCGGTGTTCGCCCAGTCGGACTGATGAAGCTCTTCGACGAGGTAGACGAAGTCCTCGGCGGTGACCTGGCCGTACGGCTCGCTGAACCGGAGGTTCTCCCGCACGTCGAACGTCCACACTTCGCCGTCCTCGGTGGACATGTCGTACAGCAGCGGGAAGTACTCCTGACTCTCGTCGAACGTGTATCCCCGATCGAGGGCGCGGCCGATCGCGACTCCGGCGTGGCTTTCGGTGTTATACAGGGGGTTCAGGGTCCTGAAGCCGGCCGAGGTGACGGTGTCGTACGAACCGCTGACGGTCGGCTCACCCTCGTACCACGCCGGCAGGTCCCAGCCGTTCGAGAAGTTCTCGATCGGTCCTTCGAGATCGGGGTTGTAGCCGACGAGGTCGTCGCTGAACAGGAGGGTGATGTACGGCTGCTCGCGAGCGAGGTTCCCGAAGATCTCGGCGAACGACTCTCGGAGATCGTCGCGGCTCGTCGCCTGCCGTGCCTCTTGGAACAGCCCCTGCGCGTCGAACTGCGGGTAGTAGCCGACCGGGTTGTAAAACGGGTTGGCCCCGTCGAAGAACAGCTCGTTCATCAGGGGGTTGAGAGGATGCGTGTTCAGTCCGAACACGATCGACATGTCCCACGGCTCGTCGCCCGTGACCGATCGGGGGCCCGGGTTCTGCGGCGTCGGGTTTGTCCACTCGATCTCCTCGCCGTTCACGGTGTCGGCCCCGCCTTCGGGATCGCCGGTCCAGTACTCGTTGTTGAACCGCGCGCCGTCGATGGCCTCGACGACGACGTCGATACCGAGGTTACTGCCGAGTTCCCGAGCGATGAACTCGGCGGTAAGCCGTGAGAGCTCCCGTTCCGCGCGATAGTAGATGTCGAGCGTGACCTGTTCGCCCTCCGGAGTGACGAGTTCCCCGCCGTCGAAGGCGTAGTCGTACTCGGAGCGCTCGAACGCCTGCCGCGCGAGGTCGCGGGCGGTCTCCGCTCCGTACAGGTCGTCGACGCCGAACTGCGGAAAGTCGCCGACCTCCGGGGTGTCGGTACCGTCGCTTCTCCCGTTGCCGGCGCCGCCGCCTCTTCCGTCCCCGCCGTCGCTTCCGTCGCCGCCGTCACCGCCCCGGTCGGAACAGCCGGCGAGCGTCGCGGCACCAGCGACGCCGAGCGCGGAGAGCCATCGCCGCCGGCCGATGTACGTTTCTTTGTCACTTCCACTGCGACAATGCTGCTGTCTCACGTTCTGATCCAATAAGAAGAAATACAAAAGCACCTAGATCGATATCGGTTCACACGACGAAGTAACCGAATCCCAAAACCCCTAACCCACCGGGCCGAACGGGGCGTATGACCGAAATCCATCCCGATCAGCGCGTCGCGGTGCTCGCCGACTCGCAGAACCTGTATCACTCCGCCCAGAGCGTGTACTCCCAGAACATCGATTACTCGCGACTGCTCGAGGAGGCGGTGAACGACCGATCGCTCGTGCGGGCCATCGCGTACGTGATCCGCGCCGACTCCCCGGAGGAAGAGAGCTTCTTCGAGGCGCTACGGGACATCGGCTTCGAGACGAAGATCAAGGACATCAAGACGTTCGCCGACGGGTCGAAGAAGGCTGACTGGGACCTCGGGATGAGCCTCGACGCCGTCTCGCTCGCGAGCCACGTCGATACGGTCGTGATCTGCACCGGCGACGGCGACTTCGCCCGGCTCTGCTCGCACCTTCGCCACGAGGGCGTCCGCGTCGAGGCCATGGGCTTCGGGAACTCGGCCGCCGACGAGCTGATCGAGGCCGCCGACGACTTCATCGATCTCGCCGAAGAGGAGGAGACGTTCCTGCTGTAGCGGGTCGACCGTCGACGAGCCTCGCCGGCGTCTCCCGCCGCCGCTACGCGTCCCCGAGCAGTCCCGACACAGCGCGCTCGACCGTCTCAGCCGCCGCCTCTACCTCTCGAACCCGGACGTACTCCCGCTCGGCGTGAGCCACCGCCCCGGCGTCGTCCGCGAGGTCGCCGGGGCCGAACACGACCGTCGGCGCCGGCGCGAAGTACGACGCCTCGGTCGCCGCGCCGAAGGGGCGGACAGCGCCGCCGCGGTCCGCCCGAAGGCCGACCGACTCGCCGGCGCTCCGGGCCGCGCTCGTGACCGCCTCCACCAGCCCGTGGTCTGGATCCGTCGAGAATGCCTCGAAGAACGGCGACTCTCGGTCCGTCAGCGCGACCTCGATGCCGACGTCGCCCGGCGTCGACTCCCGGACCGCGTCCGTGAGCGACGACCGGAACCCCTCGGCCGTCTCCGGCGGGACGCTCCGCCGGTCGACGGTGATCTCGCAGTCCGCGGGCACCTGATTCGTCGCGCCGCCGCCCTCGATGACCGTCGGCGTGAGCTTCGGTGGGCCGAGCTGGGGGTGTTCGTCGGCGTCGTCGTCGAAGGTCCGGATCGCCGCGAGCGCGCCCTCGGCGGCCGCGACCGCGTTCGCCCCCGCGAACTCCGCGGCGTGGGCGGCGGTCCCCGACAGCTCGACGGTTCCCTGAAACCGCCCCTTCGCGGCGGTGCAGGCGTCGAGGCCGGTCGGCTCGCCGACGAGGAACAGGTCGCCGTCGAGCCGGTCTTCGGTGCCGGGCGACTGGCCGGTCAGCGCCGCCGCGCCGAGCGACAGCGACTCCTCGTCCGGCGTGAGAGCCAGCGTGAGCCGGCCGCGCTCCGGTTGCGCGGCGAGGAACCCCGCGAGCAGCGCGGCGAGCGGCCCCTTCGCGTCGCAGGCGCCGCGGCCGCGGATCACGTCTTCGGAACCGTCGTCGGAGGTTGGGTCCGTGGAGGCGGAGCCGCCCCGCTCGTCCTCACGCGCCTCGCCCCGCTCGAACGGGACGTGCGGCGTCACCGTGTCGAGGTGCGTGTTCAACACGAGGTGCGGCCCGTCGTCGGGCGCGTCCGAGCGCTTCTCCGCGAGCACGCAGCCGCCGGCGGCGACCTCGCACTCGACCCCGAACCGGTCGAGCGTCTCGACGACGAACTCGCGCATCTCGTCGACCGACTCGTGGGAGGACGTTTGGACAGCCGCCTCGAGGAACGAGACCGGATCGAACGCCGCTTGGTTCATCGCGGGTCGGCGGGGAGCGTTCCCTCGTACTCGCGTGCGACGGGGCCGGTCAGGGTCGCGTGGCCGCGGTCCGGCACCGTGATCTCGAGGTCGCCGCCCGGGGGACGGGTGAGCGCCGACCCGCCCTCGATCAGGTCGAGCCGTCGCGCGGCCGCGACGACCGCGACGGCGCCGGTCCCGCAGGAGCGGGTCTCGCCCTCGACGCCGCGCTCGAAGGTGCGCTGGTCGATGACGGCGGGGCCGTCTCCGGACCCGTCGTCGACGACGCTCGCGAGGTTCACGTTCGCTCCCTCGGGGAAGACCTCGGCGTGACGGACCGGCGGGGCCACCCCGTCGAGGTCGACCGCGTCGATCCCGTCGGGGTCGTCGCGGCCGCCGTCGACGAACGCCACCGCGTGCGGGACGCCGGTGTTGACGGCGGTGACCGTCAGCCCCTCGACCGGCTCGTCGATCAGGGGCGCGTCGCGGGCGAGGGGGACCCACACGGGGTCGAACGTCGGCTCGCCCATTTCGATGGTGGCCGCGGTCGCGTCCGCGTTCACGGAGGCGCGCCGAGTGCCGGCCTGCGTGTCGATCATGAACTCGCGGTCGCCCGTCTGATCGTGGGCCCACAGCGCGACGACGCGGGCGCCGTTGCCGCACATCGTCGCCGTGGAGCCGTCGGGCTGGACCAGCGTCATCACAACGCGGGTGGGGTCGAAGCGCTCCTCGATACTTAAAAAGAGGACGCCGTCGGCGCCGCGTCGACCGGTGGACCCTCCGTTTCGTTCGGCGTCGAAGTCCGCCCCGTCGACGCCCGTCTCGCGGTCGCAGTGGGCGCGTGCGAAGGCCGCGCGGTCGCCGACCGCCTCGGAGTCGGCGTCGACGACGAGGAAGTCGTTCCCCGTGCCGTGGTACTTCTCGAACGGGATGGCGTGGGTGCTCATCGACCCGCCTCCGTTCGGTCGGTTCGACCGGTTCGATCCGGGTTCGCCTCCCGCTCGACCGTCGTCAGATCGCCGAGCGTCTCCCGGCGTCGGACGACCGCCGCGGTCCTGTCGTCGAGCGCGACCTCCGCCGGCCGCGGTCGTGAGTTGTATTGGTTCGCCATCTCGTATCCGTACGCGCCCGCGATCCCGACCGCGAGGAGGTCCCCGCGTGCCGGGTCGGCGAGCGCTCGGTCCCTACAGAGGGTATCGCCGGTCTCACAGATAGGTCCGGCGACCGTGACAGGGGTTGCCGACCGGTCGTCGGGGGCGGGAGCGTCGCTCCCATCGCGCGCTTGCCCGCCCCCGAGGTTCCGGATCGGGTGGTAGGCGTCGTACATCGCCGGACGCAGCAGGTCCGTCATCCCGGCGTCGACGCCGACGACCGTCTCGTCCGGCGTCGGCTTCACGGTGTTCACCCGCGTCAGGAGGACGCCGGCGTCGGCGACGACGTACCGGCCGGGCTCGATCGCGAGGTCGACGCCCGCGGGGAGCGGCGAGATCGCTTCCCGCGTCGCCTCGGCGACCGCGGGCAGGTCGAGCGCCGGCGCGTCCTCCTCGTAGGGGACGCCGAAGCCGCCGCCGACGTCGACGTATTCGAGGTCGACGGGGGACATCCCGTTATTGCTCGGCTCCGCAAGCTCCCGCGCCAGCTCGCCTATCCGCGCCACGAGCTCGCGGTGGCTGTCGAGCTGGTCCGAGTCGATCCCGGATCCCGCGTGCGCGTGGATCCCGACCACGTCGAAGCGCTCGGCGGCCTCTTGGGCCGCCCGCGCGGCGCGGTCGTAGGGGATCCCGAACTTCGCCGCGCCGCCGGTCCGGACCTTCTCGTGGTGGCCCGCGCCGACGCCGGGATTCACCCGGACGCAGACCCGTCCGTCGTAGCCGCGCTCGGCCAGCCGGTCGAGGGTGTCGACGGCGCCGACGGTAATGGTGAGATCGGGCTCCGCCTCGGCGACGCCGACCACGTAGTCGAGGTCGCGGGCGGGCGGGTTGACCGCGGTGTAGTGGAGCCGCGAGCCGTCGAAGCCGGCGGCGAGTGCGCGGTCGACCTCTCCAGCCGACGCGCACTCGGCGTCGAGACCCGCCTCGCGGACCGCCTCCAGCACGGCCCGACCGGTGTGGGCCTTCACCGCGTACCGCACGTCGGCGTCCGGGAAGGCGTCGCGCAGGCGCTCGCAGTTCTCGCGGACGCGGTCGAGGTCCTGCACGTAGAGAGGGGTGTCGTGCTCGGCCGCGAGTTCGGCGAGCCGGTCGGCGTCCCAGTCGCTCACGCGTCGGACCGGAAGGTTGTCGGCGGCGTCGCGGTCGGCGGGTTCGTCGGCCGATCCGCCCGCGTCGCGGTCGCTCATTCGCGGAGCGCGTCCTCCCGCTGCGTCGCTTCGAGGGTGTCCTCCTCGACGTGGGTCGCGACGACCGCGGGCTTGTACGCGCCGCCCTCGAAGAGATCGTGGTCGCCGACGGACGACTCCACCATCCGAGTGAACGCCCGGCGCTCGGCCGGGAGGTGGCCGTAGATGACCTCCTCCTCGACGAGGTCGTAGACGGGGATCCGGGGCGTGAGCAGGGTGTTCTCGCCGACGATAGAGTTCTCCCCGACGCGGAAGCCCGAGGTGACGCGGCAGCCGGCGCCGAGCGAGACGCCGTCCTCGATTATCACCGGCGCGTCCTCCACCGGTTCGAGGACGCCGCCGATCAGCGTGTTGGCGCCGAGCTTGACGTTTTCGCCGAGCTGGGCACAGGAGCCGACCGTGTCACACGAGTCGACGAGGGTGCCGTCGCCGACGTACGCCCCCATGTTGACGAACGAGGGGCTCATCATGATGCAGTCGCTGCCGAGGTACGCGCCGCGGCGGATCGCGGTCCCGTCCGGCGTGTTGCGGGTGCCGCGCTCGCCGAGGTCGTCGGTGTCGCGCAGCGGGAGCACGTCGTGGTAGGTGACGCCGCCGTACTCGCGCGCCTCGGTCTCGCGCAGGCCGAAGTTGAGCAGGATGCCCCGCTTGACCCACTCGTTGGCCTCCCACGAGGTCACGTCGTCGCCGGTCTTCTCGGCGGCGCGGACCTCGCCGGCCTCCAGCGCGGCGAGGAACTCGTCGACGACGGCGGCGTCCTCGTCGGTCGCGTCGGCGGCGGTCAGCCCGTCCTGATAGCGGTCCCACAGATCGGATACGTCGGCTTCGAGCGTCATTGAGTGGTGTATAGATGAGTATCGGTATTTATTCGTCGATGTGTGTATGCTCTGTAGTTATTCCGGAGCGTCTCCAGCGTCCAGCACGTCGCCGAACCCGTACCAGCCGGGCTCGCGGTCGGCGAGCCAGTCGGCGGCGTCGAGCGCGCCCTCGGCGAACACCCCGCGGTCGCCGGCGCGGTGCGTGAGTTCGATCGATTCCCGGTTCCCCGCGAACAGCACCTCGTGCTCGCCGGTCACGTCGCCCGCACGCCGGGCGTGGACGCCGATCTCGGTCTCCTCGCGGGGCGCGTCGCCCTCGCGCCCGTGGACGCGCCGGTCGAGGTCGTCACGAACAGATTCCACGTCATCGAGGATCGACTTTGCGGTGCCCGAGGGGGCGTCGCGCTTGGCGTTGTGGTGCGTCTCCGTCAGCTCCACGTCGTAGCCGGGGAGCGCGGCCGCGGCCTCGCGGACCGCGCGACGGAGCGCGGCGACGCCCCGCGCGAAGTTCGACGCCTTGAGCACCGGGATCGACTCGCTCGCAGCCCGGAGATCGCCGAGCTGTGCGTCCGCGAATCCGGTCGTCCCCGTGACTACCGGCACGCCCGCGTCGGCGCAGGTCTCGGCGTACGTGACCGCCGAGTCGGGCCCAGTGAAGTCGACGAGCGCGTCGGGCTCCGCGGCCGCGAGCAGCTCGTCGAGCCGGTTGGCGTCCTCGACCGCGACTCCCGCCACGGGGTCGGTCGGGGTGCGGTTGACCGCGACCGCGACGGCGACGCGCTCGCGGTCGGCGGCGGCCGAGATGACTTCGCGGCCCATTCGGCCGCCGGCGCCGGTAACGGCGATGGACAACGGCTCGCCGCTCATTCGCTGCCTCCCGTCGCGGGCTCGACGGCCTCGGGATCGACGGCGCCGGGCGCGCGCTCGTCGTACTCGGCCAGCAGCTCGCGCAGAATCTCGCGTCGGTCCTCGGAGAGCCGCGAGAGCGGTGAGCGGACGCGGGGACCGCCCCGGCCGCGGATGTGCATCGCCTCCTTCACCGGGATCGGATTCGTCTCGGCGAACAGCTCGCGAACGAGCGGCGCCAGCTCGTGGTGGAGCGCCCGTGCCCGGTCGTAGTCGCCCGAGAGCGCGGCGCCGACCATCGCGCAGGACCGCTCCGGCTCGACGTTGGCGACGACACTGATCGTGCCGGTGCCGCCGATCGAGAGCACGGGCAGCGTGAGCCCGTCGTCGCCGGAGAGCACCGAGAACGCCTCGTCGCGGGTGCGCTCGATCACCTCGCTGACGAGGTTCAGGTCCCCGGAGGCGGCCTTGTACCCCTGGATGTTCGGGTGTTCGGCGAGCTCGACGGTCACGTCGACCGGGATCGACTGACCCGTTCGGCTCGGGACGTTGTAGACGATCTGCGGGAGGTCGACCTCGTCGGCGATAGTGCGGTAGTGTTCGAGGAAGCCGGCGGGCTCGGGCTTGTTGTAGTACGGGGAGATGAGGAGGAGCCCGTCCGCGCCCGCGTCGGCGGCGCGTCGAGAGAGCGACAGCGCCTCGGCGGTGTTGTTGGAGCCAGTGCCGGCGATGACGGGAATATCGTCGACGGCGTCGCGGACCGTCTCGATCACGTCGACGTGCTCGTCGTGGGTCATCGTCGCCGACTCGCCGGTGGATCCGACGGGGACGACCCCGTCGACGCCGGCGCGTTCGAGGGTGCGGGCGTTGTCAGCGAGCTGTTCGTGGTCGACCTCGTCGTCGTCCGTGAACGGGGTCGTCATTGCCGGGTAGACGCCCTCAAAGGGTTCGTCGGTTCGGTCTCGCTCGCTCGCGCTCTGTGCGCCGTAGGGTGTCGTGGTCGTGGTGTCCGTCATGGGTGGGCGGTCAGTGTCTGGTCGGTGTCTGCGGTCGGTCAGGGGACGGTGCGCGCGGGTCGGGGGTCGTCCGGGACGGGGTCGCCACTCCCGCCGGTGGACGGTTCACGCGCGTTTTTTCGAGAAGAGCCGCGTCGCTGTCGGCGTCGGCGAGCCGCGTTCGGACGCGGGTCGAATCACACCTCGGTATGCGTCTTTGGCTCGCTTATAGATTGCGCCTCGGGTCGAAACTGCCGCTCCGGCCCGTCGCGCCCCTCGTCGATCGCGTCCGGTCGCCCACGTACATCCTTTTAATAACTCGCCGCGTCCTCATCGATCTCATGACCGACTCCTCAGACGCCGAGTCCGACCCCGCCGGATCCGACCCGGTCGACGCCCTCGACGACGCGGACCGCGACATCGATCGCGACGCGGACCGCGACGCGGACCGCCACGAGTACCACCCCGACCGGGAGCACGCCTTCCCCGACGACCGGCTCAACGAGATGCTCGGCCGGATCGACTCGAACCCGGAGATCACGGCGTACCTGGAGGCGCAGAACGTCAACCCGGTCGACCGGAAGGGGTACAACGACCACGGGACGAAACACGTCGAGATCGTCCGGGACCGCGCGCTCCGGCTGTACGACCTGCTGAAGGCCGGCGGCGTCGAGTTCAACGGCGCCCGTCAGCAGGGGCTCGACGAGGCCGACGAGCCGGTGATCATCGCCCTCGCGGCGACGCTCCACGACATCGGCCACGTCGTCCACCGCCACGACCACCCGTACTACTCGATCCCGCTCGCGGCCGACTTCCTCGACGACTTCCTCCCCTCCTTCTACGACGTTCCGGACCAGGTGCGGATCAAAGCCGAGGTGCTCCACGCCATCCTCTGTCACCACACCGAAGAGCAGCCGCTGACCCGCGAGGCCGGCATCGTCCGCATCGCCGACGGCCTCGACATGGAGCGCGGGCGCTCGCGGGTCCCCTACGAGGAGGGCGGCCGCGGCATCAACACCGTCTCCTCGCAGGCGATCGAGCGCGTTTCCCTCCGAGAGGGGGACGAGACTCCGGCGCAGGTCGTGATCCGGATGAACAACGCGGCCGGCGTCTACCAGGTCGACTCGCTGCTCAAAGCGAAGATCGAGGGGTCGCTGCTCGAAGACCAGATCCGGACGATCGCGATCAACACCCACCGGGACGACGACGGCAACGGATCGATCGTCGATCGGATCGAGCTGTAGTCCGCCTCTGCCACTCCGTCCGCGTCTCGTGTCGCAACGGCTTTGCGGGTGGCCGCGATAGCCGAGGTATGAGCGACGCAGCGGCCCTCGCGGACCTGCGGACCGGCGCCGACTACCAGTTCGGCGCCGGCGCGGGCGACGCGCTGTTCCCCCCGGATGAGACGCTGACTCTCCGGCGGTCGAGCGGCGGCCGCCCCCGACAGGTGATCGTCGGCGACGTGGACGGGGACCCCGGCAGCTCGGAGGGCGACCGGCTCGTCTCGTACGGGACGGACGGGCGGTTCACCCTCGGCGTCGCCGGCGGGGACCGGCTCCGCGAGGCGTTCGCGGCCCCGCGGCACCGGATGGTCGTGGGCGAGGAGAGCGAGCCGTTCGTCCGCGAGGGGCGCAACACCTTCGCGAAGTTCGTGACCGCGGCCGACGACGGGATCCGCCCCGGCGACGAGGTGCTCGTCGTCGACGAGGACGACGCGCTGTTCGCGGTCGGGCGGGCCGAACTCTCCGGCGCCGAGGCCGAGGCCTTCGCGAGCGGGGTCGCGGTGAAGGTGCGGAACGGGGCCGGGAGCGACGGAAACGATATCGACGAGTAGTGCGCTCTCAGCGCTTTTGAGGCGGCTTTCAGACTCATGCATGTACGGTGGCGCGTGCCGACGAGCAGCCGTCAGGCTGCGAGTCGCACGCGCGAGGGAGTCGGGCGCCCGGAGCAACGCGGAGGGCGACCGACGAGGCTGGGGAGGTGTGAGGCTGCGGTTGCGGTCGGGTGGGACTCAAAGGGGCAGCCGTGAGGCGGGCGCAGGCGACGCAAGCACCGCAAGGAGCGAGTGAAACGAGCGACTGAGGAGCGCAGCGAGCGTGCGCCCGCCTCACGGCTGGGGCTTTGGAGGTGATCTTTGTCGATCCGTCAACAGCCATATATAATCGATCGACGATAGCCACTCCGTTCACTCGCGCTCTCGAATCACCGAATCTCCCAATCACCCACTACACGCCTCCGTATCGGGACCGACGGGTACACAAGCGGGCCGGACCCACGACTCGGTATGGACGATATCGACGTCGAGCCGGTGGATCGCGTCGAGGAGTCGGAGACCGAGGGAGACGAGAGCGTCGACCCCGCGAGCGACGAGACCGACCTCCCGACCGAAACCGACGCCGCCACGGACCTCCCGGTGGGCGTCGACGCCCCGGACTACGTCCTCTACGGCGGGAAGGGCGGGGTCGGGAAGACGACGATGGCGGCCGCGACCGGGCTCGCCTCGGCGGCCGGCGGGGTGAACACCTTGGTGGTCTCCACCGACCCGGCCCACTCGCTGTCCGACACCTACGAGACGGAGATCCCGGCGGAACCGTCGCGCATCCGCGAGGACATCCCGCTGTACGCCGCCGAGATCGACCCCGACGACGCGATGGATGAGGGGATGTTCGGCGCGGACGGCGACCCCCTCGGCGGGATGGGCGAGATGGGGGACGCGATGGGCGGGATGATGGGCGGCGCGGACGGCCCCGCCGGCGACGCGGAAGACGGGGAGGCCGGCCTCGGCTCCCTCCTCGGCGGCACGATGCCCGGCGCCGACGAGGCGGCCGCGATGCGCCAGCTGCTGGAGTACCTCGACGACCCGCGGTTCGACCGGGTCGTCGTCGACACCGCGCCGACGGGGCACACCCTCCGGCTCCTCCAACTGCCCGAGATCATGGACTCGATGATCGGCCGGGTGATGAAGCTCCGCAACCGCTTCTCCGGGATGATGGACGGGATCAAGGGGATGTTCGGCGGCGGGGACGACGACGCCGACCCCTCCGCCGACCTCGACGAGCTCCGCGAGCGGATCGAGCGCCTCCGGAGCGTGCTGCGGGACCCCGCGAAGACCGACTTCCGCGTGGTGACGATCCCCGAGGAGATGAGCGTCGCGGAGTCCGAGCGGCTCGTCGCGCGGCTCGACGAGTTCGGGATTCCGGTGAACACGCTCGTCGTGAATCGCGTGATGGAGGGTATCGGCGACGTGACCGGGACAGACGCGGACGACGGGAGCGCGCCGACGATCGACCCCGACTGGATCGTCGAGCCGAACCCGGACACCTGCGAGTTCTGCGCGCGCCGGTGGGAGGTCCAGCAGGCGGCGCTGCGCCGGGCGACGGACCTGTTCCGCGGGCGCGACGTGAAGCGCGTGCCCCTGCTCGCGAAGGAGGTCCGCGGGGAGGCCGCGCTGCGGGTCGTGGCCGCGTGTCTGCGCTAGGACCGTTCGTCTAACGCCCCGTACAGCCCCTCCCGGACCCGCTCCGCGACGCCGGTGAGATGTGCCTGACCGAAGAGCGCCACGAGGAGCGCGCCCACGGAGTTGTACGTCAGGTCCGCCACGGTGTCGTCGAGCCCGAACTGGGCGAGCGGCATCTCGATGCCCGTCTCGTCGGCGAGGATGTCGAGCCCGAACTCGAACAGCTCCCAGACGACGCCGAACGCGAGCACCACCACGAGGATGAACACGAACGCGAACCGCGACGGGATGTATATCTCGTCGCTGTGGAGGTCCACCGCGCGTAGCGTCGTGTACCCCGCGCCGGCGACCAGCGACGCCGACAGCGCGTGCGTGAGGTGGTCCCACCACGGGACGCGGGCGTAGAACCCGGCGGATCCGACGGTGTGTAACAGCACTGCCGTCGTGATCCACACGCCGAGCCACGGGTCGAGCGGGATGTCGTAGTTCCGTTCGAGCAGGGCCGGGATGAACGTGACGAACAGGCCGAGCCCGCCGTTAGTGATCGCCTTCGGCTGGCCGTAGGCCACGCCGTACCCGACGATGGCGACGAGCAGGATCTGCATCGCCCTGGTGAGCCGCCGCTGGGTCCGCAGCGACGGGCGGGCGCGGAGGGCGCCGCGGACGCTCATCGGCGCACCACCCACCCTATCGCGCGGCGGAGCCGCGCCGTGCGCCGCCGGAAGTAGGAGTCGAAGAGGACACCGGCGACGAGTCCGGCCAGCGTCACGTAGATCCACTCGATCATCAGCGCCTCGTTGGTCGTCAGGAACTCGGTGCCGAGCAGCCGATCTGCGTTCCACCGCAGGATCGTCCACGCGGCCGCCGTCGCCATCGTGGCCATCACGACGAAGACCACGGCGAACCAGTGTGTCACGCGTAGCGTGGTGAACATCTGGAGTTCCACGGTGATGATCAGCGCGAACGCGGCGATCGCGAGGTACGTCGCGAACGTCCCGAGTTCGCCACCGAGGAGCGCACGCACCAGCACCGGCAACAGCGCCAGCCCGAGCACCTCCCACGGGAGCATCACCCGCGGGTCCCGCGCCGCGACCGCCGGCGCCACCACGACGGCGGCCATCGCGGCGACGAGGGCCATCGGCAGGAGGTCGAAGTCGAGCAGGCTCTCGACGAAGACGGCGACGAGCACCGCCACCATCGCCCACGCGATCAGCGCGTTCGTCCGCCCGCTACGGAACAGTCGCGCCAGCCGGTCCTCGATGGCGTTCCCCTCCGGGATATCCGGCTCGGGGGCGGCCGGATCGGGACTGGACGGATCGAGGTCGTCCAGGTCGGAGTCGGCCAGGTCGGAGTCGGCCGGATCGCCCCCGTCGACCTCGGCCTCGGAATCCCCGTCCGGGGCGTCCACCCCGGATCGGTCGGTAGTCATGCCTTCCCTTCAGACCGGCCCCACTATATGGGTTGCCTTGCGACACGGCGAACGAACGCCCTTTTACCCCTCACGTCCCTCCGTTCGCTATGAACTGCCGGCGGTGTGGAACCCCGCTCCGCAAGCCCGGGGACTACTGTCTCACCTGCAACACCGCCAACGCCGACGCGGTCGTCGTCGAGTTCGAGGAAGACCGGGCCCGGCTCACGATGCTCGACGAGGACGAGGTCGTCGGCGAGACGACCGTGACCACCCGGCCCGAGAGCGACGAGCAGCTGACCGAGATCCAGCTCCGCAACTTCGCCGGGCGCGTCGCCGACGAGATCCGCCGGAAACGACCCGACACCGTCTACGCCGCCGGCACTCGAGAACCGCTCCGCGAGACGCGCGCGCAGGTCCACCACGAGTTCTACCGCGTTCCTGACGCGAAGGCGGGAGCAGGCGAGGGAGAGAGCGGGGAGTCCGACGGCGATAGCGAGACGACCCCCGTCGTCTCGTGGGTGCTCGACCGCCGCGGCGACCGCGCCTTAAAAGTGGTCGAGACGCCGCCGCGCGAGAAGATCGGCGGGTCGCACTCGACGCTCATCGGCGACCGCAAGGGGCGGAAGGCGGTGAGCACGGTCGCGCAACACCCGCACGTCAAGAAGATCGTCCCGGGCCCGATTGACGCCGGGGGTACCGGCTCTCGGACGGGCCTGCGCGCGAAGGCGACGCGCGCCGGGACGAACGGGAACGTCCGGCTCCTCCTCCGCGACGGCTCCAGCGTGCAGGAGAACCGGATCGTCACCACCGCGATGGACCGCGAGACCGGCGAGCGCGTCCGCGAGGACCTCAACGAGGCGCTGCGGGACGCGGAGCTACAGGACTGACGGGCCGGGAGCGCGGGGTGGTTCCCGCGACCGACCGGACCGCCTCCCGGTAGGTATTTCCGCCGTCGCGCGCGATCGCTTATAAATGCTGAGCGACGTGATGGAGGACTACTTGAAGGCTATCTACGTCCTCCAGTCCGAGCAGGAGCCCCCCGTCTCGACGTCGGCGATCGCGGAGTACCTCGATAAGACCTCGCCGTCGGTTACCGACATGCTCGGCAAGCTGGAGGACCGCGGACTCGTCGAGCGCGAGCCGTACCGCGGCGCGGAGCTGACGGCGGAGGGCGAGGCGGTCGCGCTGGAGATCGTCCGCCACCACCGGCTGCTGGAGGCGTTCCTCGCGGAGCGGCTCGACTACGACTGGAGCGAGGTCCACGAGGAGGCCGACGCCCTGGAACACCACATCTCCGAGGCGTTCGAGCGGCGCGTGGCGGAGGCGCTCGGCGACCCCGCCGTCGACCCCCACGGCGACCCGATCCCGAGCGCGGACCTCGAACCGGTCGACGAGGGAAGCGGCGCGCGGCTCGCGGACCGCGAGGAGGGCGACCGCGTGGTCGTCGCCCGCGTCTCCGACCGCGACGAGGACGAGCTGGAGTACCTCGCCGACGCCGGGATCACGCCCGGCACCGAGATCGAAGTCATCGACGTCGCCCCGTTCGGGATGGTGACCGTGGCGACCCCGACTGGCGAGCAGAGCCTCCCCGCCGAGGTCGCCCGCGCGATCCGGGTCGAGGACGCGGGTTGATCCCGACTCCCCGTTCCCAGCCGACCGCAACGTCCGACCGTCATCGTCCACACCCGTACATCGATGTCGATTCTTCGCCCGTGGCGCCCACCATTCGTTCGCGAGGCTTTTCACGAAAACGACCCTCTCGAACGGTGTGAGTCTCCTCGTAACGCTCGGCGCCGGCGTCGTCTTCGGGCTGGCGCTCGCGGCCCCGCCCGGACCGATGAACGCCGTGATCGCCGAGGAGGCCGTGCTGCGCGGTCGCCTCGCCGGCTTCCGCGCCGGCCTCGGCGCCGCGACCGCCGACGCCGTCTTCTTCGTGCTCGCGTACCTCGGCGTCGTCGCGGTCGTGGAGTCGTTCCCGCTGTTACAGGGCGCCATGGTCGCGGTCGGCGGCGTCCTGATGCTGTACTTCGCCGTCGACGCGGCCCGCGGCGCGCGCGCGTCGTTCAGACCCACCTCGGGCGACGAGCCGGTCGTCGCGGAGGGGAAGGGGTTCCGCAAGGCGCTGGTGCTCGCCCTGACGAACCCGTACCAGGTGCTGTTCTGGCTGACGATCGGCGTCGGGCTCCTCCGCCCGGGCGAGCTCGACGTGCTCGCTCGGCTCCCCGTCATCGGCGAGGAGCTCGCCGGGACGCTCGTGGTCGCCACCGGCTCGCCGGCGCTCATCGGCGGGTTCTTCCTCGGCGTGTTGACGTGGGTCACGGGATTCCCGACCGGGCTCGTCGCCGCCGAGCGCCGGATCGAGACGTTCGCGCCGCTCGTCGCGGTCGGCTCCGCCGTCGTGCTCGCCGGGTTCGGCGTCTACTTCCTCTACGACGCGGCGACGACGCTGGCGGCGCTCGGGGTCTGAGCCCCGGCGGCCGGAGCCGCGCGGAGAGCCGGGGCGACGGCGACGATTCGCATGGACAACGGCTTTCACCCGCGGGCGCGACCGCCACGGTATGTTCGAGAAGACCACGTGGATCAAGCTCCCGCGGAACGTGCTCGTGGGGCACGGCGTCCTCGACGACCTCGGGGAGGCGGTCGGCGAGCTGTACCTCACGGGGCGGCCGCTGATCGTGACGAGCCCGACGCCGAACGACATCGCCGGCGACCGGGTGCGCGCGCAGTTCGACGACCCCGCGACTGCCGTCGTCAAGGAGGCCTCCTTCGAGGCCGTCGAGGAGCTCACCGAGACCGCGGAGGCGGTCGACCCCGGCTACCTGATCGCACTCGGCGGCGGGAAGCCGATCGACATCGCGAAGATGGCGGCCGACCACCTCGGCGTCGGCTTCGTCTCCGTCCCCACGGTCGCCTCCCACGACGGGATCGTCTCGGGGCGCTCGTCGATCCCCGAGGGCGACACGCGCCACTCGGTCGCGGCCGACCCGCCGCTCGCGGTCGTCGCGGACACGACGCTGATCGCGGAGGCCCCCTGGCGGCTCACCACCGCGGGCTGTGCCGACATCATCTCGAACTACACCGCGGTGAAGGACTGGCGGCTCGCGCGCCGGCTGCGCAACGTCGAGTACAGCGAGTACGCGGGCGCGCTCTCGGAGATGACCGCGGAGCTGCTCGTCGAGAACGCCGACATGATCCGGCCCGGGTTAGAGGAGTCGGCGTGGGTCGTCGTGAAGGCGCTCGTCTCCTCCGGCGTCGCGATGTCGATCGCGGGCTCCTCGCGGCCCGCCTCCGGCGCGGAACACCTCATCTCCCACCAGCTCGACCGGAGCGCGCCGGGGCGGGCGCTCCACGGCCACCAGGTCGGCGTCGCCTCGATCATGACCGAGTACCTCCACAGCGGCGAGAACGGGGAGTGGGCCGCGATCCGCGACGCGCTCGCCGAACTGGACGCCCCGACAACCGCCGCCGAACTCGGTATCGACGACGCGGAGCTGATCGCCGCGCTCACGAGCGCCCACGAGATCCGCGACCGGTACACGATCCTGCAGGGCGGGATCAACGAGGCGGCCGCGATCGAGGTCGCGACCGCGACGGGCGTCATCGACGGGTGAATTGACTCATCACGAGTGATCGACCCATCTGCGATCCGACCCGCCGACAGCCGGCGACCCGTTCCGCGCTCGAAAGGGAATTAACGGTCCCGCGACAACGACGCGTATGTCCACCGCCAGCGTTCGCGACCGGGTCAAAGAGCGGGCCGGCGCGGTCACCGTGCTCCTCACCGTCGTCGGCTACGGCGCGGTCGGGGGCGTGTTCCTCGTCCCGGAGTTTCAGGCGCTGTTCCCCGAACTGACCCGGAGCACCGTCGACCTCCTCGCGCACGCCATCGCCGCCGTCAACACCGTCACGATCGCCACGCTCTCGCTCGGGTGGTACTGGATCCGCAACGGCGAGGTGAAGAAGCACGCGGCGGCGATGACGACCTCCTTCGCCCTCATCCTCGTGTTCCTCGGGCTGTACCTGCCGAAGGTCGCCGGCGGCGGGACGCGGGAGTTCGTCTTGGAGTCGGCGTACGCGTGGGTCCCCCTGTGGGAGTGGATCTACCCCGCGTACCTCATCATGCTCGCGATCCACATTATTCTCTCCGTCGTCGCCGTGCCCGTCGTCCTCTACGCCGTCGTCCTCGGGCTCACCCACTCGGAGGCGGAGCTCCGGAACGAGACCCCGCACCGCCGGGTGGGCCGGATCGCCGCGAGCGCGTGGCTCCTCTCGCTCGTGCTCGGCGTCGTCACCTACCTCATGTTGAACCACGCGTACGACTCGACGTTCGCGGCCGCCGAGGCCGCGACGGCGCTCGTTCCGATGGTTCCCGGAGCGTAGAACGCGCTCCCCTCACCCCCACGCTTCTCTTCGCCCCAGCGACCCCCGGATCCGGCCCCGCCCACCGCCACCGAAACGCTTGACTCGCGCCCCGGTCACCCACAGGCATGACCGACTGGATCGGCGACGTCTTCACGAGCGACGTTGGCTGGGACCACCTCGAATCGCTCGTCGACATCGGTGATCGCATGGCCGGCTCCGACGGCGAGCGCGCCGGCCTCGAACTGACCCGCGACGCGCTGGCCGAGGCCGGCGCGCGCGACGCCCGGATCGAGGAGTTCGAGATCCAGGGCTGGGAGCGCGGCGACAGCGAGATCCGACGCGGCGACGAGGCCGTCGCGAGCGGGATGAACGCCTGTATCGCGCTCCCGCGGAGCCCGAGCGGCGAGGCGACCGGCGAGTTCGTCGATCTGGGGTACGGCGTCCCCGAGGACTTCGAGGAGGACCTCACGGGGAAAGTCGTGATGGTCTCCTCTGACACCCCCGACTCCGTCGACCGGTTCGTCCACCGACGCGAGAAGTACTACCACGCCGTCGAGGCCGGCGCCGCCGCCTTCGTCTTCGCGAACCACGCCGAGGGAACACTTCCCCCGACCGGGAGCGTCGGCACCGCGGACGCGCCCATCGGCGAGATCCCGGCGGTCGGCGTCTCGAAGGAGACCGGCGCGCGGCTCGCGCGCCGCCGCGAGGGGGAGGAACTCACCGTCGCCGTCGACTGCGAGACGCCCGACGCGACGAGCGGGAACGCGATCGCCGATACCGGACCCGACACCGACGAGTACCTCGTCGTCTCCTGCCACGTCGACGCCCACGACCTCGCCGAGGGCGCGATGGACAACGGCGCCGGCACCGCGTCGCTCGTCGAGGTCGCCAACGCCCTCGCCGCCCGAGAGGCGGAGCTCGACACGCGGGTTCGGTTCGTCGGCTTCGGCGCCGAGGAGGTGGGGCTCGTCGGCTCCTCGAAGTTCGCCGCGAGCGTCGACCCCGACCGCGTCAAGGCCGTGGTCAACGTCGACAGCAACGTGTTCGGGCGCACCCTGCGGCTCGATCACCACGGCTTCGACGCGCTGGCGGCGGCCGGCGAGCGCGTGAGCGACCGGTTCGACCACCCGATCTCGCTCGGCGGGGAGCTGGTCCCCCACAGCGACCACTGGCCCTTCGTCGAGCGCGGGATCCCCGGGTACATGGTCTCCGGGGAGACGGCGGGGCGCGGTCGCGGCTGGGGGCACACCGGCGCGGACACGCTCGACAAATTGGAGTCGCGGAACCTCCGCGAGCAGGCGATCCTCCTGACGGAACTGGTCGTCGACCTCGCCGGCGACGACGCCTCGACCGCGCGGCGGCCCACCGACGAGATCGCGAACGCGCTCGAACGGGAGGGGAAGGCGACGGGGATGAAGATAACCGGGGACTGGCCCTTCTAGCCCTGCCCGCCGTGAACCGGGAGGTTTTCACTCCCGCCGGTCGCATCCCCGGACATGGAAGCGTCGGAACGCCGTGTCGCCGTCGCCGGCGACGACGGGCGAGCGTCCGAACTCCGAGACGCGGTCCGAGACGCCGGCGGTCGTGTCGTGGAACTCGCGAGTGCGAGCGCCGAGGCACACGGGAGCGCCGAGGCGAGCGCGATCGCCGACCGGCTCTCCGACGCACCCGATGCGACCCTCCTCGTGGCGGTCGGCGACGAGGCGATCCGCGACGCGGTCGTCGCGGCGCCGGACTGCACCGTGGTCCCCGTCGCGGAGCGTCGGCTCGCGTTTGACCGCGACGGCGCAGTCGAGGCGCTCCGGCGGCTGCTCGACGACTCGGGGACCGGCGACTCCGTCGCCCGTGTCACACGTCCGGTCCTCGCGGTCGGCGACGGAACGGAGCCGCCCGTGCGGGCCGCGTTCGACGTGGCCCTCGTCACGGACGAGCCGGCGCGGATCTCGGAGTTCGCGGTCGGGTTCTCTCGCGGCCGGGACGAGTCGATCCGCGCCGACGGCGTCGTCGTCGCGACCCCCTTGGGAAGCGACGGGTACGCGAACGCTATCGGCGCCCCGCTCGTGGAGCCCGGCGGCGGGCTCGCGGTCGCTCCGATCGCTCCGTTCAGTACGCGGACAGACGCGTGGATCGCGAGCGATCGGGTGCGGCTCACGGTCGAACGAGAGAGCGAGCCGATCGGGCTCGTGGTCGACGGGGAGCGACGCGGCGCCGTCGAGCCGCACCGGCCGATCGAGATCGAGACGGTCGATGGGGTCGCGTTCGCGGTGCCGAGGGGCCGTCGCGAGCGCGCCGATCGGAAACACTCTAATAACTCGTGACCGGAATGATCGGTATGGACCCACTGCAGTTCCTCGTTCCGCTCGGCTGGTTGTCCGAAGTCGGACCGATGCTGCCGTACGCGATACTCGTGATGGCGGTCGCAAACCTCGCGACCCGACACATCGCGCACCGGCACCACGTCGAACAGGGGGACGACGGTGACAGCGTCGATCCGTACACGCCCCACGCGTTCACGAACATCGGGCTGCTGCTCTTGACGCTCCTGTTCGTCCTCGCCGCACCCGTTAGCGGGACGATCCTCGCGGTGATCGTGATCACGATGCTGATCGCCGACCTGTTCGAGCTGGAAGCCCGCAACGTCGAGGCGCGCAACGACATGCCGATCGAGGCCCCGAAGAGTTCGATCGCCGCCTCGTTGGTCTTGATGGTGTTCGTCGCCTACTACTCGCTGTTCTTCCTCGTCTCGGGGATCTGGAACCAGTTCGTCGTCGCGTAAGCCGAGCGCGTCCCGACGAACCAGATTTCGTCTTTGACCGCCACGATCGATAGCGGGAGTGGGTGTTGCAGATCGTCGGTGGCAGGAGCATATTTAAAAAGACCTGAGCGACAGCGACGATCGCTTATAAATAACCGTTCCACCAATTCGCTATACCCACTCCCGTTATCAATCAAAGGCCCACTGTATCGGACGAGAGGATGTCCGATAGAGTGCAACGGAGCAACACGGGCTAACTACGTCGTTCCGGACGCACTCTCTATCGGGGGGCGAGCGTCTTCGAGTTAGAACCGGAGACACGGCGACAGCAACGGCGAGCCGGCGCGACCGAAACGCGAAGCAGACACTACGACGAAAAACGGGGCAGAGGGTGAAAACGGAGGCAGAAGGGTCGGAGTCAGTTCGCGGTCTCGGCTTCGTCGCCGAGTATGTCCCGGAGCTGGCGACTCATCGGGATGAATACCCAGAAGGTGAGCGCACCGAGGATCATCAGCCAGAAGGAGGCGTCGCCGGCGATCAGACCGATCTCGCCGTAGGCCGTGCTGACCCCTTCGGCCGGGTTGACGAGCTGGACAATGTCGTAGTACGAGGGCGTCCGGTACCAGCCGCCGAAGGTGAGCCATCCGAGACCGCCGAGCGTGAAGAGGGTGAACCCCTTGATGAACTCGTCTGCCATTATATCAGGTTTCGCTGGAATCGCCTTGAGGCTTTCCCATCCCTTGCCCGCGGAACCGCGTACCGAGAACGTACACCGCCGTTCCCGCGACGAGGAACCCGATGCCGGTGATCGCGAGGACCGCGACGAGCAGGTCGTCGGACGGGTAGAGCCCCGCGCTGTTGAGCAGGTAGACGATCGTCGTCCGGACGAAGCTGATCTGCAGCGTCGCCGCGTCGATTAGCGTGAACCCGATCAGGTACGCGACCACGGCGGCGAGCGTCGAGAAAACGGTGACGGCCTTATACAGCCGAAACGGAACGACGATCTCCCGACCGTCGGGACCGACGCGCGGCCCGGTCGGCTCGTCTCGTGGATCCCGCTCGGCGTCCTCGGCGTCCTCGGCGTCCTTCGCGACGGGATCGCCCGTCTCGTCGAACGCCTGCGTGTCGTCGTGGTCGGGTGGTGGTGACATCGGTGACGGAGACCGCAAAATCGGGGTGTTTCGGCCCGTTACTTCGGGGGCCGCAGCATGTAGTACCGACGGTTCAGGTCGTACATGTACCCTTCACGCATCGTTTTCAACACCGCGTAGGTGATGATTCCGCCCAGCACGGGCAGCATGAACGTGAGCGTGAGCAGCAGGTCGAGCGAGATCGGGAAGAAGTTCTGGATCGCGAGCGCCGCGAGCGTGAACGCCAGGATGACGCCCGTCACGCCGACGGCGGCCCAGAACGGCTGCTCGACGGGACGGCGCGCGCTCCCCTTGTTGAGGAACGGCACGAGCCCGATAACGCCGAAGATGATCCCGTGGGCGACGATACCGAGCAGCTCGTTCCCCATCACGATGTTGCCGTCGAGCACGGCCAGGCTCGGGTTGAGGGGGTTGAGCTTCAGCAGGCCGAACGACCAGTAGAGGTACCAGTCGGGGAGGATGATCGCCGGCGTCGATCCGGGGTTGGCTGGCTCGCCGAAGTGCGCCGGCATCAGCGCCGCGACGAGGATCATGATCCCGACGAAGAAGCTCGTGATCGCGAGGTTCCGGAGCGTCTCGTGGGGCCACGTCGGGAAGCCGAGCACGTCGCGCTCGACGTACGTCGACTCCGCGCGGAGGTCCTCGTCCTCGCGGCGCGAGCGCTCGAAGTACTGGTACGTGAGCTGTGCGAGGCCCTGCTTGCGCTCCTTGCGCTCGGTCCAGGTGGGCGTCTCGTCGTCCGGCGGTACGGTGGCCGGCGGACCGCCGTCCGTGCGCGCTTCCTCGTCGGTGCCTCCGTCCGTCATGGGGGTGGTGTCGTCGGTCATTGGATTAGTGCGGCTCCGCGATGCCCTGCACCCAGACGATGCCGACGTGGAGGGCGATGAGCCCCGTCACCACGAACGGCAGCACGAACACGTGCAGGATGTACATTCTCACGAGCGTCGCCTGTCCGAGGGTGAAGCCGCCGAACAGGAGCTGCGCCGCCCACTCGCCCACGATGGGCGTCGCGAGCGCCATCTCGACGCCGATCTGTGCGGCCCAGTACGAGAGCTGCTTCCACGGGAGCACGTACCCGGAGAAGCCGAACAGCAGGGTAAGGCCGATGAGGACGATACCGAGGATCCAGTTGACCTCGCGGGGCTCCTTGTAGGACCCGGTGAAGTACACGCGAAGCATGTGGAGGAACACCGCCGCCACCATGAACTGGGCGGCCCAGCGGTGGATGGAGCGGAGCATGTACCCGAACTGCACGTCCGTCATGATCATCACGAGCGAGTCGTACGCGGCCGTCGGGTCGCCCTGCGCGGCGGCGCCGGCGGTCGACGGGGCGTAGTAGAAGCCCAGCAGCGCGCCGGAGACCGCGGCGACGAGGTACGCGACGATCGACAGGGACCCGAGCGAGTACAGGGGGTACCAGTACCAGAACTTGTTGTCGAGGTCGTACTGTTCGGTGTGGCTCTTCGGCATCTGGAGGTTCGCGCGGTAGTACATCGTCTCCAGCAGCTCGAGGTAATCGACGATGCGGAGCCGCTTGTCGAGCCAGATGAGCGTGGTGAGGAACGCGGTCTCGATAACCGTCAGATCCTGCTTTTTGAGCCACGCGTTGTGGTCCATTTCGTCTTGTTTTTTGAGGCTCATTGTCAGGTTACTTCTTGTAGTACGGGTAGACGGCCCGCTTGAGCGTCTCGGTCAGGTTCCCGGTGTCGACGCCGACGCCGTCTTTGTCCTCCTCGCGGACGTAGAGGTCCTCCCACTTGCGGCGGCGCTTCTTCACGATCATCACGTCAGGCAGGAACTCCTTGCGGTACAACAGGAGGATGAAGGCGAGGTCGATGAAGATCATCGCCAGCAAGGCGCCGGTGAACATGTTTCCAAACTCCGTCGAGGCCCAAGCGGACATGAGTCCGAACACGAACAGGGAGACGAACACGACCTCGATGACGGTGAGGAGCACGATCGCGATCGCGGCGGCGGTGCTCTCGCGGGCAGGCTCGTACCGGTGAATATCGCCGTACGAGGAGCCGCCGGAGCTCATTGGGCACCCCCGTGGCCGGTGTGTGCCGACTCGCCGTACTTCAGCAGGTAGAAGGTGAACACGAAGGTCAGCGCGATCCCGAGTATCGCTGCGATGCCGACCCAGTGGGCGTGCAGCGGGACGCCGACGTGGGCGATGTTCTCCGGCCACCCGGTGTTCCCGCCGGTCTCGACGGTGGGAACGTCCTCACCGACGGCGATGCCGCCGTGCATCCCGACCGCGTCGTGGGGCGAGCAGTGGTAGTGGGTGATCCCCGCGTCCTCCTCGGTCACCTCGTACTCGTAGGTGTAACCCTCCTCGCCGACCGGGTCACCGCTGTCAAGGGACGCCTCGCCCTCGACCGTCACGACGTTGTGGTCGCCGCCGTTCCCGGTCCACTCGAACGTGATCGTCGTGCCGGTGTCGACCCACAGCTGGGTCGGGGCGAACGCGAGCCCGTCGCTGCCGGCGCCGACCTCGACGGTGACCTCGCTCTCGCCGCGGGCGTCCTGGTACTCCCCGAGGTTCCCGCCGGTGACACCGCTCGGCCAGTCCGGTTCCGCCTCCTGTGCGGCGGCCGTTCCGGTCGCCCCGGCCGAGGCCGCAACCGCGGCGCTGGCACCGCCGGCCGTCCGCACAAATTCCCGCCTTTTCATACAGGTTCACTCGGGACGGCGTGCGCTTAAACCCACCGACTGAATCCGTCGACTCGGAGGGGTTTACAAGCCCTGTGCCCCGCGATATCGGCGGTTCACTCGTCTCGCTCGTCCTCGTTCACGACCCCGCCTTCGACCGGGACGAAGTCGGGTCGCTCCTTGGCCTGTCGGAGGGCCCGTAGCCGCTCGCGGTACTCCTCCGAACGGAACCGATCTGAGAGCCGCGCGTTCGCGACCATGACGAAGAGCAGCAGCCCGACGAGCAGGAACACGATCCCCATCGCCGGCGCGACGATCGTGTTCAGGTCGGCGACGAAGGAGGCGACGAGCAGCGCCGCCCCGGCGAGCACCTGTACGACCGCGATCACCTGAATCATCAGGTTGCCGAACTCGCCCGACCCCTCCGGAACGGTGTCCGGGTGCGGAAGCGACCAGTCCTCCGGCGGCTCGGGCACGTCGTACGACTCCATCGCCGCCAGCGCGACGATCGGCTCGATATCTCGGAGCACGGTTCCCTGACCGCTCACCTCGCCCGTGGGTCGGACGATCGCGTACCCCTCGTCCGAGTACACGAGGAGCCGATCTTCGCCGTCCTCGCGGACGCGTTCCAACACGCCGAACACGTCCCGGCGCGCGATCCGGGTCTTCAACTCTGCCTCGGCGCGGGCGAGCAGTCGGTCGCCGGTGATCCACGAGTCCGGATCGAACGCGGCGTCCCACTCCTCGGCGCTCATCCGCGCCATGTCCGAGGGCCCGAAGTCGTCGAAGTCGTACTCCTCGTCGACCCGCTCGCGGAGCGCGGCGAGGTCGTCCGCGTCGTCGAGGGCGTCGGCGGGAGTATCGGACGCGTCGCCGTCACCCCTGTGAGGCGCGTCATCACCGGGAGACCCGTCGTCGCCGTCGGACTCGTCCGGCGCCCGGTCCGGCCGCGACCCCGGATCCGGTTCCGTCGAGGTGTCCTCCATTGCCCGGGGATACGTGCTCCGGACGCTAACTGTTTTCGTCTACGGACGGGGCGATCCGAACCGGGGCGATCCGGTGGAGAGACCGCGACCACGGAGCCGCGGATCGCGGGGCTTTACGCGCCGGAGACCCAACCGCTGGTAATGGTCGACGACTCGGTTATCGCGGCGGCGGCCGGGCTGTCGGTGACGGCGAGCCTCCCGTTCCTGCTGTACGGGGCGTGGATCATGATCGACGCCGAGACCGTGACGTGGAACGTCCTCACGCACCACCTGCGATACATCGGTGCCGGGCTGTTGCTCACGACCGTTCCGATCGTCGTGTGGATGGTCCCGCGGCTCTTCCGGCGGCTGTCCGGGCTCGCCGTGATCCACGCGTTCCTCGGGCTGCAGGCGTACGCGCTGTTGGCGTTCGCGCTCACCGGAATCTTCCGGATCTTACAGGCGAAGCGCAACGCCGACGCCTACGAGGACCCCGACGTCGACATCGACGAGATCCACGAGGACATGGGACACTGGCGCGCGCGGCTCCGAGTCGGCGTGGCGGGATTCATGCTCCTCTGGCTCTGCGCGTGGGTGACGGGCCTGTATCGGTTCTACTCGATTCACGTCGCCCCGATGCTCTGACAGGTGCTTCGAGGACCTCGGAACCCCGCATCGACCGCGCCGATCGACAGGTTCAATCCCGTTTTCGCCGTAGTTCCGATACTGTGGCAGTCACCTTCGACCTGTTCGGGACCCTCGTCGACGTCGAGTACCCGTCGGATCCCGCGGAGATCGTCGCGCGCGAGCTGGAGTCGCGCGGCGTCGAGGTACCGGACGACTGGCACGTCGCGTACGGCGAGCGACACGTGGACGCCCCGGCGGGCGCCGAGGTCCCCCTCCCCGCTCACGCGGCGCACGCGCTCGACTCCCGCGGCGTCGAAGCCTCGGACAACGTCGTCCGGCACGCGGTCGTCGCGGCCTTCGACCCGGACGTAACCCGGCGCGACGGCGCGCTGGAGGCCGTCCGCGACGTGAGCGACCGCGGGCCGGTCGGCCTCCTCTCGAACTGCGCGGTGCCCGAGCTCGTCCCCAAGACGCTGATCCGCGCCGGCCTCCGCGGGGAGTTCGACGCGGTCACGACGAGCATCGGCTGCGGCTGGCGGAAACCCCACCCGAAGGCGTTCGAGGCGGCGGCCGAGGCCCTCGGCGTCGCGCCCGCGTCGCTGGTCCACGTCGGCGACGACCCGCAGACCGACGGCGGCGTCGAAGATGTCGGCGGCCGGTTCGTCGACGTGACGGAGACGCCGCTCGACGAGCTTGCGGCCCACCTCGAAGCCGAACTCTGAGGCCGGAAAACGCCTATTTGACGGGTGGATCTCTCTCGATCCGACCCGCCCACTCCCGGCCGATTCGCCCCTCAGCGAGCAGCTTTTCCAGATGCGCAACGACCGTCGCTCGCGCGAGGTCCGTGACGCCGGTCAGGTCCTTCTCGTAGGCTCCGTCGACTGCGCCCTCCACGTCGCTCGCGCCGGTCTCAACCGCGTCGAGGACGGCCCGTTCGCGGTCCAGCCGGTGGTCGATCAGGCGCTGACAGACGACATTCGGGTCGTCGATCGCGGGTCCGTGTCCCGGATACAGTCGGTCATACCCCGTCTCGCGGACCCGTTCGAGACTGTCCAAGTAGTCTCGGAGGTCGCCGTCGGGGGCGCCGACGACGACGCTCCCCTCGGCGACCGCGAGGTCGCCACAGAAGAGTTCGCGAGGCGTACCGTCTACGGCACCGCCGTCGGCGTCCTCGCTGTCTCCACCGATCGACCCGACCGCGAACGCGACGTGGTCCGGCGCGTGTCCGGGCGTCTCGACCGCCCGGACGGGGGTGTCGCCGACGCGGTCGCCGTCGCGGAACGTCTCGTCGGGGTCGACGCCGGTGGCCGCCGTGAACCGGTCGACGTGGTCCGCGTGCGCGATCACGGGCGCGCCGGTCAGGTCGGCGTACTCCGCGACCGCGCCGACGTGATCCGGGTGCGTGTGAGTGACGGCGATCGCCTCGACTGCGGTCTTTCCGGTTTCGTCGCCGCCCGCGCCGGCGACTCCGATAGCCGCGTCGAGCGCGTCCGTCCGAGCCGCGGGGTCGACGAGGAGCCCGCCCGCGAGGTAGGCGTTCGTCGTCCCGACAGGCGCCCGGGTGTCGACCGGCAGTTCGATTCGGGTGACCGACGGCTTCGGGTCCGGCGCCGCCATCGCCTCAGTCTCCGCGGCCGACCGAGGAGCCCTCGCGCCGGTCGAGCAAGGAGCGCGCGTCCGGACCGGGGCCAGATCCGGCGCGCTCGCGTCCGGGGATCGCCACGTCGGTGTCGCCGGCGACGGCGAACCGCGAGAGGTCGGCGACGCCGGAATCGACCTCGTCGATCGAGCCGTACGGGCGGCCGACGACGATGTCGCCCGCCTTGCTCCGGTTGATGCCGGGGATCGCGGTCAGCTCGTCCATCGACGCCGCGTTCACGTCGAGGGGGTACGGGACGCCAGTGACGGAGCGGTAGCCGTGGTCCGTGATCGCCACGTCGATGGCGGTGCCGAGCTCGCGTTCGCCCGGCACGGCGACGAGGAGCGCGTAGGTCCCGAGCTGGCGGCCGAACGTCTTCCCGTCTTGGTGGTACTCTAAGTGGAGGTCGGGTAGAACCGTCCCCGACGGGACGACCCGGTCGAGCATCGGGTTGTCGACGGTCTCGCGCACCTCCTTCTTGTACGCCTGGAACTGGTCTTTGTGCTCCTGTGCGATGTCCGCGCCCGTCTCGGCCATCTCCGTGCCAGCGAACGCCATCACCTGCCGGATGTTGATCCGGCGGAGCATGAGCCCCTCGTCGTAGACGGTCTGCAGGAACGCCTTGTTGTGCTCGTACGTCTCCGGGCGCTCGCCCGCGAGCCCGTGGACGAGGTTGATCCCGGGCAGGAGCTTCGGCAGCCGCGGCGAGGCGTCCGGCCCGGTCGAGGGGCCGGTCACCCGGTCGTCGGGGCCCGGGGTCGACTTCGGGGTATCGCCCGGGCGCCAGCCCCCCTCCTCGTTGACGACGCGGACGGCTTCCAAACACTCCTCGGCGGTGACGAGCAGGTTATTCTGCTCTTGGACGACCGGGTCCGCGGACTCGAGCCCGAACGCCGCGGTGTCACCGGGCGTGTTGTGCGCGGCGATGACGCGAATCGCCTCGCGGGAGGCCTCGGGGTAGTCGGTGATCGTCACCGGGTTCATGTTGTCGAGGTGGAGCGTCCGCAGGTCGGGCGCGACCTCGCGGATGCCGCCGTACAGCTCTCGTAAGGCGTCGGGGTTCGGCGCTTCGCCGTCGCCGCCGAACGCGAGGATGTCGGCCTGCCGGCCGAGCCGGAAGTGTCTGACCCCGCGGTCCGAGAGCGCGTCGACCTCGTCGACGACGGAGGCGGGCGCGCGGAACGCCGGGTCGCCGTACAGCGGTTCGGTACAGAACGAACAGCGGTAGGCGCAGCCGCGAGAGGTCTCCATCTCACAGATGAGGTAGTCCGGGTGGTTGGGGTGCTGCTCGACGACGAACGCCCCCTTCCGCGCCCAGCGGTCGACCTCCTCGTTCGTCCGCATCCGGTTGCCGTACCCCTCAAGCCCCTCGCGAACGAGGTCGTACGCGGCCGCTTCCACGTCGCCCATGGCGACGAAGTCGTAGTCCAGGTCGTCGCGCTCGGTCTCCTGCGCGCCCGCGTTCTCCTCGCCGACCCCGAACCGCACGGGACCGCCGAGCAGGGTGACGCCGTCCGCGGTCCACCCCAGTTCGCGGACCTCGTCCGGCTCCGCGGGTGTCCCGCCGACGTACTTCCCGGGGACCGTCATCCCGCCGACGTACACCATGAGGTCCGCGTTCGCGACGTCGGCGTGCTTACCGCGGTCGTCGCGTAGTTCGTCGATGGTGTGGTAGGTGATCTGCGACTCGGGGACGCCCGCGTCGACGAGCGCGCCGGCCGTGTACCGCGGGTACGTCGAGACGTAGGGCGGCACGCCGAAGTGCGCCGGCTCGTCGACGTAGCCGTCGACGATGGTGACGGAGAGGTCGTTCGGGTCGGCCGGGAGCGAGCCCCGGGCCGACGCGGGCGAATCGGTCATGTTACCCCACCGTAGTCGGCCGAGACGGGAAAAGCGTGCGGAACGGCGGGGGCCGAGCCGATCGTTTATCGTTGTTCGCTCGGTAGCGGAATCTATGCCCTCCGAGACGGTTTCGCCCCGACTGCGCGTCGTGCTCGCCGGCGTCTGCCTCTTCGCCGCGGGACAGTTCTACGCCGCCGAGCCGCGCCCGTGGGGAGTCGCGGCCGCGTGGGCGGCCGGGACCGCCCTCGTCTACGGACCGATCGCGTGGCTGGCGCGCGATCGAGTCTCGGAGGAGCGCCGCGAGACGCTGACGTACGTCGCCGCCGGTGCGGGGATCCTCCTCGCGTCGGTCTGGCTCGGTGTCGCGCTCGCGTTCGCCCCGGCACTTTTCCCGTACGGTCCGGGCGTCTGGGTGGGGGTCGCGATCGGGATCCTCGTCGCGTTGCTCGCCGAGCGCACGGTCGTTCCCGAACGGCTTCGCGGAGCCGAGATCTGATCGTCACGGCGGTCACACCGCCACGGCGACCGCGCGCTCCGCGCGCCTCGACCGCCGCCGCCACGCCGTTTAAGCCCTCGCCGACACAACACGTCGATATATGCCATCGACGATGGAGGTCAAATGCGAGAGCGACGACTGCGAACTCGACATGTTCGAGAACCACTACACCTACGACGTGCCCGACGACCACGCGGTCGAGGACCTGTCGTGCCCGTACTGCGGCGGGAGCGACCTCGTCGAGATCGAGGTGTAGCCCGTGAGCGGACTCGTCGAGACGGGTCGGTCTGTCGTCCGGCGCGCCCTCGAGCGCCTCGGCCGCGGGTGGAGCAAGATGCAGGAGCGGCGCCCGCTCTCGTACGACCTCCTGGAGAGCGACGACGCCTACCTCGTCGTCTTCGACGCCCCGGGCGTCCGCGGCGAGGACCTGAACGTGACGTTCCTCGATCACACCGTCGAGGTCGAGCTCGACCGGTTCCGCGACTTCTACGACGGCTACGAGATGCTGTTCCCCGGCCGCGGCGTCTCGCTGTCCGGAAGCGCAGAGCTGCCTCCCGACGCGAACGTGACGCCGCAGGGCGCGAACGCGACGCTGGCGCGGAACGGCACTCTCCAGGTCGAGATCCCGAAGAAGGACGACGGCCGCGACGTGGCCGTGGTTGAGGAGGGAGACGAAGACGACTCGGGACGCGACGCGAAATCGGAGCCGGCCGACGACGCCTGACCGCGGTCTTCTCTCACTCTCACACCCTCACTTTTTCGCCCCCTCACTCCTTCGCCCCCTCACTCCCTCGACCGGCTCTCCACCGACATCCCCTCCGCGATCTCGAACTCCTCATCGCCGTCGAATCGGTCCGGATCGAAGGCGTCGATCCACGGCGACTCCGGGGCTTTCGCTTCGGTGCCGTCGAGCGACGCCAACACCCCTTCGGCGACGAGTTCGCCGATCGCCGGCGCGCGCATGAACCCGTGTCCCTGCCAGCCGGCGGCGACGAACAGGCGGTCTTCGGGGTCGCCGATCGGTCCGACCAGCGGGTCGCCGTCGGGCGTGGCCGTGCAGAGCCCGGCCCACGCGCGCTCCACGTCGAGGGCGTCCGTCCCGTCCGCGCCGCTTACCCCGCCCTCGCCCACCGCTCCGAGTCGCTCGCGGAGCGTCGCCGAGACGGACTCGACGAACCAGTCGTCGCCAGTCGGGTCGTAGTCGTCCGGATCGGCCGGGACCGGCTCCGTGCCGTCGCCCGCAAGCAGCCCGGTCGGGTGCGGTCGGACGTACGCGCCCGCGGTCGCGTCGTACACCATCGGGGCGTCGTAGCTCGCCGACCCGCTGCCGCCGATTTCGGCCGTCAGCGCCTGCACGCGGTAGGGGACCACGGGAACCTCGCGACCCGCGCCGCCGAGGAGGTCGGCGGTGTGCGCGCCGACGGCGACGACGACCGCGTCGAACTCCCGGCGGTTCCCGGATCGCCCCCCGCCGCCGACACGCAGTTCGGGGCGGTCGCCCGCGAGCGAGACGGCGATGTCGGTTTCGACGGCGACTCCCTCGCGGCGCGCGCGCTCGCCCATCGCGGCGACGTAGCTCGCGGGGTCACACCAGCCGGCGCCCTCGGCCACCGCGGCGACCGCGAGGTCGTCGACGCGGAGCGGGAATCGCTCGCCGAGCGTCTTGGGATCGACGAGCGAGACGTCGCGGTCGTGTGCGCGCATCCGGTCGACCATCGCCGGCACGGCCTCCGCGTCCGGGTCGCCCTCGCGCACGGCGATGACGTAGGGACACGGAGTGAACGAGAATCCGGGGAGCGAGCGGTCGAAGGCCCGGAACCGGTCCATCGCGCGGGCGGCGAGCGCGGCGTCGATATCCTCGGCGTACGCGTCGTACAGCACGCCCGCCGCGCGCCCGGAACTCTCGGCGCCGAGATTTCCCCTGTCGTACAGCGTCACGTCGGCGCCGCGGGCCGCGAGGTCGGCGGCCGCGGTGACGCCGACGGCGCCGCCGCCGACGACCGCGACTTCGGGGGACGAAGACCCTCGATCTGCGGGAACGTCTCGGTCCGTCGATCCGTCGGAGCGGCTCATACGAACCCGGCGAGCCCGACCGCCTCGATCAGCGGGACGCCCGCGACGACGGAGCCGATCAGGTAGCCGCCGATCGCGCCGCCATTTAAGAGGGGGAGCCCGGCGTGCGGCCGTCCCTTGATGACCCAACTCATCAGCACCAGCAGCCCCGCGAGGCTGCCGACCATCGCGAGCAGCGCGGGGACGTTGATCCCGATCAGCGGCACGTCGAGGGTCGCGGCGGGCGAGAACGTCGCCGCGCTCGCCACGAGCACCGCCGGGATCACGGCGTCGCCGAGCCCGATGAAAAAGGCGTCGCGGTCCTCGATGTCGGTCGGTTCCGAGACGTCTGAGCCCCGGTCGTCCGGGTCGTCGGAGTCGTCCGGGTCGTCGGAGTCGTTCGGGTCCCCGTCGAGAGCGCTATCGGGGTTGTCGCTGTCGTCGCCGTCGGCATTGCCGCCCCCCGACGCCGCTTCCTCCCCCAGAAGCGAGTACGAGAGCGTCAGCGGGATCACGAGCACAACGGGGATGTTCAGGTCCATCACGCCCTCCGCGAGCGACAGCATGTGCTCGGTTCCGTACACCGAGATCGCGTCGTACACGGCCAGAAACGCCAACAGCAACAACGCGGGCAACAGTCCGAACGAGATCCCAAACAGCCCCGCCGCGCCCGCGCCCATCAACACCCCGGCGGTGTCGATCACGTACCACTCGGGGTACGCGAGGAGGGCGATTCCGACCGCGACCGCGGGCACCGCGGCCGCAAGCGGCGACACCAGCGCGGAGAAGACGTACCACGAGAGCCACGCGGAGACGCCGACGATCAGCAGTCGGATCCCCTGATCGAGGTCGTAGCGGAACGCCGCGAGCATCAGCCCCGTCATGCCGATGATCGCGGCGATGTACACGAGGCTGTTCGTCGGGTCGTCCGGGTTTTCGACCGCCTGATAGCCGCTCTCGGCGAACTCCGGTACCAGCGCTAACGCGCCCAGTTGAACGACGAGGAACAGGCCCACGACGAAGGCGACGCCGCGGTACTCGCGGGGGAACATTCGACCGTCGATTCGGGATCCGAGGGTTTCGTCCTTGCGCTTCGGCTCGGTCGGGGAACGGATCCGCCGCTGCCGGCGGTCGATGCGGTACCGAGAAACGGGACCGGGTACGGTGTGGGAGCGGTTGACCCGAGCCCGAAAGCCAACGGACGACGGACGGTGGAAGCGAGTCTCCGACCGGCCCGCCCGAAAACGGGGTTGGGCCGGCCGGTTTCGTCCGCGGCGTTTACGTGCTCCCCCGAGCGGCGTAAGTAGCTATCGTCTGAATTATCGCGACTGATTCCGAGCGGGGCCGAACGCCCCTCCTCCTCGGGCGGCGTCGGAGCGCGAATACGAACCCACAGAACGCGAGCTCACGGCTACGAGCGTTCGGAAAGGGAGAGGACAAGGCGGCGAAAGGCGAAACGGAAGGTTGAACGACGGGAGGCGGGCGGGCGGCGGCCGAACAGCGGACCCCCGAGCTGTCCTCGGCGACGCCGCCCGAGTGGTCGGGACGGGCGCGTGGTTTTGTCGCCGAACCCCAACGAGAAAAGCGTCGGACTTCGGCAATAGATCGTTGTCGCTTCTCCCGTATAAATGAGACGGTCCGCGACTACCGACGGTCGCGCAGCGCGGGGAACTCCTCGCGAACCGCGGCCACGCGGTCCGGGTCGACCTCGGCGGTCACGGTCGCCGGCTCCTCGCCCGCCGACGCCAGCGTCGTCCCCCACGGGTCGTAGACGGTCGTCCGGCCGCAGAGCGCGTCGCGGTCGAACGATCCGCTCCCGTTGACCGCCGCGACGTACGCCAGGTTCTCGATCGCCCGCGCTCGGCCGAGCGTCCGCCAGTGCTCGACGCGCGGGTACGGCCACGCGCTCGGCACCAGCACGCACTCGACGCCCGACTCGACCATCCGCCGGAACTGCTCGGGGAACCGGAGGTCGTAGCAGGTCGTCACGCCGACGCGCACGCCCTCGATCTCCGTCACCGGCTCCCGCTCGCCGGGGACCATCTGGGTCGTCTCCTCGGAGCCGTAGCCGAAGAGGTGCCGCTTCCGGTAGACGAGTCGGCGCTCGCCGCTCCGGTCGAACAGCACCGCCGTGTTCGCGAGCCCGTCGTCGGCCGGCACGTCGATCCCGTCGGCCGCGGACGCGGCGAGGTCCTCGACGACGGTCCCCGCCAGCACGTTCACGTCGGCCTCGGCGGCGACCGCAGCGAACCGGCCCAGTCGGTCGCCGTCCAGGCTCTCGGCCGCGCGGGCGTACGAGTCGAACGCGAAGTACCCCACGTCGAACAGCTCCGGGAGGACGACGAGGTCGGCGCCGTCGGCCGCCGCCTCGCGGACCGACTCGATCGCGCTCGTGACGTTCTGCTCGACGGCCCCGCCCTCGACGCCGAGCTGGACGCAGGCGAGCCTCATGCCGTCGTTCCGAACGACGCCCGGAGGGCGTTCTCTAGGTTGTCCAGTTCCTCGTCGAAGTTGCGCTCGAAGAAGGACTCGACGCCCGGCAGCCGCCCGTCGACCACGAACTCGTTTGCCAGCCGGCAGCCGCCGTCGGTCTCGGTGATCGTGTGCTCGCCGGTGACGCGGAAGGCGCGCGACTTGCCGACGAACTTCACCCGGGTCGGGGGCTCGCGCTCGACCTCCTCCGTCTCGACGGAGATGGTCGACCGGATCATCGGGATCGGGAGCGCGACGTGCCACGTCGCCCGCCCGTCGCCGTGTACTTCGAAGGTGTCGACGACGCTTATCGCTCCTGCGCGCTGCTCGGCGTCCGAGATGAACGCCCACACGTCCTCGGGCGGGGCGTCGAACTCGAACGTCCGGGAGACTCGGACGGTCATACGTCTCGGTTTGGGGCTACGGGGGTTAAAAACACGTGAGTCGAGTGAGCGGGGATCGAAGTCGAGAGAAGCGAAAGGAAATCGTCTCAGCCTTGCGGAGTGACGCGCCAGGTCGTCGACCGCGCGCGACCCCACTTCTCGATGTCCACGTCGTCGGACTTCTCGGCGAGCCGGGGGAGCCGCGAGCCGACCTGCTTGGCGGTGAGGCCGATGGCGTCGGCGATCGTCTTCGAGCGGACGTACCGCTCGCCACGGGTGACGCTGTCCGTGAGGTACGCGAGGATGCGCTGCTCCTCCTCGGTGTACTCGCTCATGTCCGAAGGTAGGCGTCAAACGTCCTTAACGGTTTCTCGTCCGGACGGCGCTCGGCGTCAATCAATCGAAGATCTGGACGGCGACGACCGAACAGAGGGCGAAGACGAACGCCGCTCCGAACCCCCAGGCCTTCCCGAGCTGCGACGGGTGGCCGAACATCACGACGGCGCCGACGAGCGCGATCGCGCCCAGCGCGAGCGCCACGCCGACTTCCTTGTCAGACTCGATGGATGCCTCGCTCATACCTGTCGCTTTGCGGGCGGGTACTTAGTTCATGCGAACGCGCGGAACTCGGCGTCGGAACTCGGATCCGAGGCCGGGCCGAGCGCCGGCCCGGATCAGATGATCTCGACGTGCTCCGACTCCTCGTTGAGCGCGAGGTTCGCAGCGATCTCGGCGTTCCGCATCGCGTACTCCGCGGTGTGCTGGAGGCTGACGAGCACTTCGCGGGTCATCAACAGCGTGTCGTTGTCGAGGTCGCTCGGCAGCTCCCCGAGGATCTCCTGTTCGCGGTCCTCGAGCCGGGCGAACAGCTCCCGGCACTCGACCGTGAGGTCGTAGTCGCGCTCGACGACCGCCCGCACGGCGAGCGCGGTCAGGTCGTCCACCTGATCGGTGAACTCCCGGATCTGTCGCATCGTCGCGCTGTCGACGTCGAGCGTGTGGCCGTCCGCCTCCATCACGATGTCGGCGATGTCCTCCGCGTTGTCGGCGGTGAGCTCGAGGTTCTTCGCGACCGACCGGTAGCCGATCAGCGGGAACCCCTCCTCTAACCCGACCGCCCGGGCGAGGTTCGGGTTCTGGTACGCCGTGAAGATGAGCCGGAGCAGGAGCACGAAGATCTTGTTCGCCTGCCGCTCGCGGTTGAGCGCCCGCTGGGCCAGATCGGGGTTGCCGTGCGCGAGCGCCTTCACGGCCTCGCCGCGCATCGTCGATCCCGTGTTCTCCAGCCGTTCGAGCAGGTTGTCGAGGGTGAAGTCCTCGGGGTCGACGGAACACCGGATCGAGATGTCCGAGGGCGTCTCCTCGATGACGCCGAGCCCCATCAGCTGCGTCTCGGCCTTGTAGACGGCGTTGATGTGCTCGCTGTCGAGCGTCCCCTCGCTGCGGACGTGGATCACGCGTCGCCCGAGGACGTACTGCGCGACGATGGCGCGTTCGAGCGAGCGCGCGTCGAGCGCGTCCGCGTTGATCACGGCTTCCGACTCCTCGGTGCTCACCGACTCCGGCAGCACCGTGAGCGTTCCCTTGCCACCCATCCGCAGCGAGACCTCGTCCCCCTTGTTGACGCCGTGCTCCTTCGCCCACTCAGCGGGGAGGGTCATCGCCAGCGTCGACGGCCCCAACCGCTGGACTTTCCGCGTTTCCATAGGGGTCGATACCGCCGGATACACCTTAACCTTGTTCCTATGTTCATTATACGCTCCGTCGAATATACAAGGTGTTCTTCGCGTCGTCGACGAGAGGAAGGCGATGAGCGGCGACGGAGGCGGGAGAGTACCTGCCCCCCACCGGCTGCGGTTCGATCCGCGCGCTTATGCCGTTCTGCCGCCGACGGGCAGGCATGACCGAGCGGGTACTCGTCGTCGACGACTCCTCGTTCCAGCGGACGGTCGTTCGGGACGCGCTGGAAGGGCCTTTCGAGGTGGTCGGCGAGGCGGAGAACGGCGCGGAGGCGGTGGAGCTGTTCGAGGCGTACGAACCGGACGCGGTGTCGATGGACGTCGTCATGCCCGAGATGACCGGGATCGAGGCCACCGCCGCGATCAAGGACCGCTGGCCCGACGCCGTGATCGTGATGTGCACGAGCGTCGACCAGCAGGAGAAGATGATGGAGGCGGTGAAGGCCGGCGCTGACGGCTACATCACGAAGCCGGTCGACGCCGACGAGCTTGTTCCCGAGATGCGGAGCCACTTCGGGTGAGCGGGATGCGGTCGTGGCGGAGGCGGGCCGCCTCCCTCACCCCGGATCGAACGACCGAAGGATCGACGCGAGCGCGCTCGCGAGTTCCTCAAAGCGGTCGATGTCCATCGAGTCGGTCGTCACCCATACGCCGTGACCGTTGTTGATAACCCGCGTGAGTAGCCGTTCTCGAACACGCGGACCGTGAACCGGTAGTCGCCGAGTTGGGTGTCGGCGTACAGCGACTGCGCGTGGAACCCGTGTCGCTCGCTCTCTGCGAAGCCGACGAGGTCGGCCGTCCGACTCAGGTCGCTGCGGAGGTAGAGCTGCTCGACGTCCTCCTCGGTGAAGTACGTGAGGCTCCGCAGCTCGTCTCCGGTGGCGGTCCGCGCCGCGCTGAGCAACTCCTCGACGCCGTCGTCGGGTGGGTGTCCCATGCTACCACGATCGATCGTCTGGTACATGAGCGTATGGGTGCCAGACGCGATCCCGACCCGGAAGGACAGAGTTTAGCGACTCCCCCGATATCGACCCCGTAATGAGCGAGTACGACGACGTCTGCGTCCTGTTGCCGACGTTGGACGAGGTCGAGACAGTCGCGCGCGTCGTCGAGGCGTTCCGCGACGCCGGGCTCGACGAAGTCCTCGTCATCGACGGCGGATCGACGGACGAGACGCAGGAAACAGCCCGAGAGGCGGGCGCGCGCGTCGTCGAGCAGTCGGGGCGGGGGAAGGGGCAGGCCGTCAGGGAGGCGGTCCGCGACCACATCGACGCCCCCTACGTCGTGATGGCCGACGCGGACGCGACGTACGACGCGGGCGACGTCGACGCGATGCTCGACCCCCTGCTGTCCGGCGAAGCAGACCACGTCATCGGGAATCGGTTCGCGGACATGCGTCCGGGCGCGATGACGCGGCTGAACCGGATCGGCAACCGGATCATCAACCTCGCGTTCCGCCTCATCCACGGCGAGAACTACGGGGACATCCTCTCCGGCTACCGCGCGTTCACCCGCGAGTCGTTCCGGCGGCTCCACCTCGCCGCCGACGGGTTCGGGATCGAGACCGAGATGGCGGTCGAGTGCGTGAAGAACCGGCAGTCGGTCGCGGTCGTCCCGATCACCTACCGCGAGCGACCCGGCGGCTCCGCCACCAACCTCCACCCCATCCGCGACGGCGGCGTGATCTTCCTCGAGCTGTACCGGAAGGCGAAGACGAACAACCCCCTGTTCTACTTCGGCAGCCTCGGCGCGGTCTCGACGAGCGCCGGAGCGCTCATGACCGGCTACGTGCTCTACGACTGGTTCGTCAACGGGATCACCCACGAGATAATCTCGATCGGCGCCGTCGGGGCCGCGATCTTAGGGATTCAGCTGTTGATCTTCGGATTCCTCGCCGATATGATCCTCTCGCTCCACCGCGAGCAGGTGGCGCGCTACGAGCGCGCGGTCGACGACGATCCCGACCGATAGGCGTCGTCCGCTCTGCTCTGAGCCGGCCGAGCCCCATGGTTTATGTCCGACCACCGAGAGGAACGGCTATGGACGAAAAGCGGTTCGTCATCGCCCTCTTCGGACTCATCGTCGCGCTGCTCGTCGGGTTCATCGCCTACCGGTTCGTCGCTCCGCTCACGGTCGCCGTCTTCCTCTACTACTCGACCCGTCGCCTCTACCACCGCCTCGAACGCTTCCGGCTCCCTGCCCGAGTCAGAGCGGTGGCATCGCTCTCGCTGATCGGCATCCCGCTCATCGGACTCCTGAGCTACACCGTGCTCCTCCTGCTGATAGAGGCGCGACGGTTCATCGAGCAGTATCCGGTCGCCGAGACGGTCGGCGCCGAGAACTCGTGGGTCGGCGATCTCGCCGCCCTCTCGGACCCGACGTTTGAGGGGGTCATGCAGGCCTACCAGTCCGGGCAACTGGATCCGCTCATCGACTTCATCTCCGAGGAGGCGGGGCTGCTAGCGGGCGTGGTCTCGGGGCTCGCGTTGAACCTCCTCATCACGATCGTCGTCACCTACTACCTGCTGCTCGACGGCTCGAAGTTCCACGAGTGGCTGCTCTCGTTCGACGACGACGCTATCGTCCGCGAGTACTTGGAGGCGGCCGACGCCGAGCTGGAGTCGGTGCTGTACGGGAACCTGCTCAACGTCATCGCCATCTCGATCATCGCCGTCGTCACGTACACCGGCTACAACGTGGTCGCGCCCGAGATCGCTGAAGTTCCGTACCCGGCGCTCGCAGGCGCGCTCACAGGGATCGCAAGCCTGATCCCGGTGATCGGGATGAAAATCGTGTACATCCCGATCGCGGCGGTGGCCGCGGTCCCGTCGATCCTCGGCGACGAGGTCGCCGCGCTCGTGTACATCGCGGGGTTCCTCGTCGTCGCCGCGATCGTCGTCGACACGATCCCCGACATCGTGCTCCGCCCCTACTTCAGCGGGAAGACCACCCACGTCGGACTGCTCATGCTCGCGTACATCTTCGGTCCGGTCGTGTTCGGGTTCCACGGGCTGTTCCTCGCGCCGATCGTGCTCGTGTTGGCGCTCACCTTCGCCGACACCGCCCTCATCCGGTTGCTCGGTGGCGACTCCGAGCAGACGGGTCCGGAGGTCCCGCGCGGACAGCGCCAACTCGACGAGTTCTGAGCGGGGTCCGGCGTCCAGCGCTCGGGCCGAAAAGATAAACCCCGCTCGACGACCGGAGTGACGTATGCGAGTACACGTCATCGGTCTCGGGGGCGGCGGCGGCCGGATCGCCGACCGGCTCGCGGCCGACAGCGACGGAGACCCGTTCCTGCAGGGCGTCAACGCGTTCGACACCGACTCGGCCGCGCTCGACGCCCTCCGGTCGATCGGCGAGTCCCGCCGGTACCGCTTCGGTGACGCGGCCGGTGGGGGCGGGCTGGACGGCGACCTCCACGCGGCTCGGCGGCTCGGCGACGCTCACGCCAGCGAACTCACCCGGGCGATGGACGACCAACAGCCGTCGCTCGCGGAGGCGTTCGTCCTCGTCGTCGGGATCGGGGGCGGTGCGGGCGCGGGCGTCGCGCCGGCGCTGGCCGAGGAGCTGACACGGCTCTACGACGTTCCCGTCTACGCCGTCGGGGTGCTCCCGACGCCCGCTGAGTCAGCGCCCCGCGAGCCCGACCCGGCCCACGCGAGCGCGACCGGGGACGGCTCCGAGGACCAACCTCCGGAGCGCCCCCTCGCGGAGAAGAACGCCGCGCGGACTCTCAACGCGCTCTCGGACCGGTGTGCGGCGGTCTTCCCCTTCGACAACACCGAGTGGCTTCGTCCGGGGGAGACGCTTGTCGACGCCCGCGACCGGCTGAACGGAGTCGTCGCGGAACGGATGGCGGCGCTGTTCGGCGCCGGGGAGGCCGACGACGCGGAGTCGACGCCCCAACAGGTCCTCGACGCGAGCGACGTGGCTCGGGCCGTCGGTGACGACGGGGAGATTGCCGCCGTCGGCCGCGCGACGCAGGCGGTCGAGCCGCCCGAGTCGGGATCGCGGTTCGGGCTCGGACTGTTCGGTTCCTCGGAGCCGGCGGCGGTCGACACGAGCGCGGCGGTGTCGGCGATCGAGACGACGATCCGGAAGGCAGCCCGCGGGAAGAACACCGTCGAGGTGCCCGACGGGCGTGCCGACCGCACCCTGCTCGTCGTCGGCGGGCCGCCGGCGTGGCTCAACCGCGAGGCGATCGCGGACGGGCGGCGGTGGCTCGCCGACGAGACCGGCTCCGGCGCAATCTTGAGCGGCGACGCCCCGGTCCCGGGCGGCGACGAGGTGTTCGCGCTGGTCGTGCGCTCGGGGATCGACGAACCGGCGCGGGTCCGGGAGATCCGGGAGTCGATCGCGTGATCGCTGGCGATCGACCGTCATCGCGCATGTCGGTCGTCGTTGCGCTCTGGAACCCGAACTCGTTAACCGGGTGAGGCGCCCAGTACGCCCGTGACCACCCACGCCGACCTCGGGCTCGACCTCGACGTGCGCGACACGGACGCGGTCGCCGACCGGCGCGACGAGCTCGTCGCCGCCGTGCGGGACCACGCCGGAACGATCGCCTACCAGCTCGCCAAGCTCCAAGGCGGCGACTACGGCCGACAGGAGCTGTCGACGCCGGGCGGCGAGTGGACCGTCAAACACGAGGCCGGCGAGCTGGAGTTCCTGCTTTTCTCGCCGACGTCGGGCTCGGACGTGTACGTGATCTCGACGAAACAGCCGCCGGAGCCCGCCGACCTCGCGACCGCGCTCGACGACTACGCGAACTTCGTCGCGGCGTGGAACGAGTGGGTCGAATCGCTGTCGGGCGTCCTCGACGGCGTGAGCGCCGAGTTCCCGGAGCCGGCCTCGACCGACGGGATCGTCGCCGAGCGCGACCGCGTGCTGGACCGCGTGCGCGAGACCTGCTCGGTCATGGCCGGCGAGATCCACCGGTACGAGGGCGACGACTACGGCACCTTCACCGCCCGCGTCGACGGCGACCGCTGGGAGCTGAAGTGGGACGAGGGGGCGGTCTCGTACCTCCGCGTCGGGGGATCGGGCGGGCTCTACCTCCTCTCGCAGTACGAGGCGCCCTCGGCGGCCGACGTACGCGAGTACGCCGACTCGTTCCGGGGGTTCGTCGAGGCGTACAACGAGTTCGTCGCGGAGTTGGAGAGCGATCTTGAGGCAGTTGAGTTGTAGGCGCTGGGAAACGGGTGTGAGCGATAGCGGGAGTGGGTATATTGATACGGTGGAGTGGTTGTTTATACGTGATCGAGTGGTGTTGCTGTCGGCTGTTTATAAGTGGGTAGTGACACTGCGGTGAAAGCTTCCAAAGCCCCAGCCGGTGAGGCGGGCGCACGCTCGCTGCGGTCCTCGGTCGTTCGCTTCGCTCACTCCCTGTGGTCCTTGCGTCGCCTGCGCCCGCCTCACCGGCTGCCCCTTTGAGTCCCACCCGACCGCACAGCCTCACACCTCCCCAGCCTCGTCGGGCGTCCTCCGCGTTGCTCCGGACGCCCGACTCCCTCGCACCGGCGGTTCGCGCCGCGTTGCGGCGCTCACCGGGGCGCGCCACCGCACATCTCTTTATAAACGATCGTCGCTATCGCTCGTGTCTTTTTAAATGGGCTCTTTCCACCAACCGATCTGCAACACTCACTCCCGCTATCGATCAAGGGCTCGTCTTCAGCAACCGACTGTGTCGGTGTGGTATGTCTAAACAAAACTATCTCAACGAAGTCGCGTAGTCTATACACAAACATGTGTATTACGCCGTGCAATGTGAGAATATTTATGCAGTAACGTCCGGTACCGCCGCGTATGACGATCACGCTACCGGGACCGACGCTCGGCGTCGTCGGCGGCGGTCAACTGGGTCGGATGATGGGGGAGGCGGTCGCGCCGCTCGGCGTCGAGGTCGTCGTGTTGGACCCGACAACCGACTGCCCGGCCAGCCCCGTCGTCAGCGACCAGATCGTCGGCGGGTTCGACGACGCCGACGCGATCCACGAGCTGGCGAGCCGGGTCGACGCCTTGACCTTCGAGATCGAACTGGCCGACCCGGACCTGATGGCCGAGGCGGCCGCCGAACACGACGTGCCGGTCCACCCCGACCCGGACACCCTCCGCACCATCCAAGACAAGCTCGTGCAGAAGGAGGCGCTGGTCGACGCCGGGATCCCTGTCCCCGAGTTCGCCGCCGTCGCCACCGCAGAGGGGCTCGAACGCGTCGTCGAGGAGTTCGGCGGCATCATGCTGAAGGCCCGCGAGGGCGGGTACGACGGCCGCGGGAACGTTCCCGTCGACGACCCCGCGGACGCGGCCGACGCGCTCGACGAGGTCGGCGGGAACGCGATGGCCGAGGAGTTCCTCGACTTCGAGCGCGAGATCGCCGTGATGGGCCTGAAGGGCGCCGACGGCGAGACCCGGACGTATCCCGTCACGGAGACGATCCACCGCGAGGAGATCCTCCGCGAGAGCGTCGCGCCGGCCCGGACCGACGACGTAGTCGTCGCCGAGGCCGAGTCGGTCGCGCGCGACGTGCTCGACGTGCTCGACGGCCGAGGCGTCTACGGGATCGAGCTGTTCGAGACGAAGGAGGGCGACGTGCTCGTCAACGAGATCGCGCCGCGACCGCACAACTCCGGCCACTGGACCATCGAGGGCGCGCGCACCTCGCAGTTCGAGAACCACGTCCGGGCCGTCCTCGGGTGGCCGCTCGGCCCGACCGACCTCGTCGCGCCCGCGGTCACGGGGAACGTGCTCGGCGATATCGATGAGACCCAACCCGCGACGCTGTCTGGCGTCGAGGAAGTGTTCGCGGCCCCAGACGCCGACCTCCACTGGTACGGGAAAGACGACGTGCGCCCGCTCCGGAAGATGGGGCATCTGACGGCGACGGACTGCAACGCCGACCGCGACGCCCTGCTCTCGCGGGCGCGAGACCTCCGCGACGGGCTGACGTTCCGGGACGCGTAGTCGCGAACCGGTCGCCCTTCACGAGTTCCGGTCGATCCACGCGCAGAAGGCGTCGAAGTCTTGTGCCCCTGCGCTCTCGGCGATGTCTCTGAGCGTTCCTTTCCGAACTTCGTCGTGCAACGGGACGGTGACGTGTCTCTCGTCCTCCTCGTTCGTCGGATGCCGGTAGTAGAGTTGTGCGTGGTCGCCGGTAGTTCGTCGCCACTCGAAGCCGCCGCGGTTGACGAGAACTTTCACGACTGCCCGTCCGGAGAACGTGCGCCTCGTCACGCTATTCGAGAACGTCGGGCGGCTCCGTGTCTCCGGTCGCGTTCTCCTCAGGATCGATCCCGAGGTCCTGAAGCTCTTCGTCGGTTGGTTCGCGGCCGATCTCTCCGCGATGGAGCGCGACGGCCTCGTCGAGGTTCTCCAACGCGTCGGCTCGTGACTCCCCCTGTGTCGTGACTCCCGTCCCCACGTCTCGGGCGATCCACCAGTCGTCCTCTCGCCACAGCCGGATCTCACCTTCGTGATCCGGCCCGTTTTCCGTCGAGCTTGCCATTACGGCAGAGTTCGTGCTATTTCGTTGTTAAGAGTTAGGCAGACGAACGACTGATACGGATGCGTCGACCAACGCTCGAATCGATGCCCGACGTCCCCGTGCCTGACGCCCCTCGCGAACGCCAGTCGATCCGGCTCCCGCCGGACCGGATCGAGGCGCTCCGCGAGTGGGCCGAAAAGGGAACCGCTCTGACTGCGGCGGCCTGCGTCTGCGACCCCGATGACCGGCTCGCGTTCGTGAAGGCGGCGTGGTCGGGGGGCTGGGTCCTCCCCGGCGGCGCGGTCGGGCCCGGCGAGCCGCCCGCGGTCGCAGCGAGGAAGGAGGTCAGCGAGGAGACGGGACTCGACGCGGCGATCGGCGACCCGGTCGTCGTCTTCGAGCAGTCGTACGTCGACGCCGAGCGCGAGGCGGTCGCGTTCGAGGCCGAGTACGTCGTCTACGCGGCGCGCGCCGCGGGTCGCATTCCCGACGCAGCCGAGCTCGGGATCGCTTCCAACGAGATCCGCGCCCCGTGGTGGTTCGAGGCGGTTCCAGAGAACCTGCACGACGGCGATCTTCTCCGCATGTCTCTCTCAGGAAAGAACCACTAACCGCCCGCTACCTGTCCCCATCGCCACCGTCGCGAACAGTCTCCCGTCGGCGGCGGTGACGTAGCTCGCGCCGCCGTCGACCTCGTGTTCGAACTGGGTCTCGCCGACGCGGACGGACAGGACGCCGACGCCCCCACCGACGCCGAGCCCGCGGAGCCGTTCTCCGCCGACGTATATCGTGTCGCCGACGAGCGCCGGCGGCGTCGGCCGAACGGCGCTTCCGATTTCGGTTCGCCACGCGTGATTCCCGTTCTCGGCGTTCAGCGCGTATAGCCGCCCGGCCGAGACCGCGAACACTCCGCCGCGACCGACCGCCATGCCCCCTTCGACGAATCCGCGGAGGTCGGCTCGCCACTGCGGCTTCCCGGTTGGGTCGAAACAGCGAACCGACCCGTCTCCCGCGCCGACTACCACGTCCCCCGACCCCCGTATCGACTCGCCGTCCGGCCCGCGTGACCCGACGACGGTCGGCGGGGTACGGATCCCGGCGTCGACGGTCCGGTTCCAGTGTACCCGGCCGTCGTCGTCGACCGCGTACAGCTCCCCACCGGCCGTCGCGGCGTAGACGACGCCGTACACCGACGCCAGTGAGTGGGCGGCGGCACGCCGGACGATCCCATCGAGCCGGCGCTCCCACTGCAGTTCGCCCGTCGCGCCGTCGAACGCCCGGAGGTACTCGCCGGCGCCGATCACCACTCGGTGGTCGTCCCCGCGGTCGACTACGAGAGGCGTCGTCTCCCCGAAGACGTACTCGAACTCCCGACCCCACAGCCGCTCACCGGTGTCGAGGTCGCGCGCGACCAGCGTGTCGCTCTCCAGGACGTACGCCACGCCGTCCGCGACGGCCGGCGCCCCCGTGTAGCGGAACGCGCTGTTGTCGTCGGGGGCGACGGCCCAGCGCTGGCTCAGGTCCCCGCGATCGAGCGCGACCACGTCCACGCCGGTGTTCAGGAGAACCGTTCCGGCGGTCACTACCGGGTCGCCGGCAGGGGTCCCGTCGAACTCGTGTGTACGGTCAGCAGTCGGGTCGTCGCGCGGCGCGACCCCGTTCGGAACCGCTCGCGAGTTCCAGTCGTTGCCGCCGCCGCTCGGCCAGTCGTACGTCTCGTCGGCGCCGGGATCAGCGTCGAATCCGGTGAGACAGCCGGCGGTAGCCGTCAGTCCGGCCGCTCCGAGCCCGGAGAGAAACGCGCGTCTGGAGGGCATATTCGTCCGGCGGTTCCGCGGCTGAGACCTTCCAACTTGTGGTCGCCGGGCTGTCTATCGACGGCGTACTGGTCGACCGCCGGACCGGCACGATTTACAACCCGCCTCGCGTCACTCACACCCATGACCACGGTCCAAGACCTGATCGACCGGCTCGAAGCCGAGGCGGCGGCCGACGCCGACCCCGAGACCACGCCCGACGTGGGTATCATCATGGGGTCGGACTCGGACCTCCCCGTCATGGAGGGCGCCTACGACGCGCTCGACGAGCTCGGGTTCGCGGAGCAGACCGACTTCGACGACGCGCCCGACGCGCGGTTCACCTACGAGAGCTACGTCGTCTCCGCGCACCGGACCCCGGAACTCATGTACGCGTACGGGGAGACCGCCGCGGCTCGCGGACTCGATATCGTGATCGCGGGCGCGGGCGGGAAATCCGCCGACCTCCCGAACATGACCGCGTCGCTCGCGTACCCGATCCCGGTGATCGGCGTCCCGGTTCAGGAGAAGTCGGTCGACTCCGTCATCGGGATGCCCACGGGTGCTCCGATCGTCGCGGTCGACGCCGGTAAGTCGTTCAACGCGGGACTGTCGGCCGCGCAGGTGCTCGCGCGTGAGCACGACACGATCAAAGAGCGGCTGATCGAATACCACGAGGGACTGAAAGGCGGGGTCGCAGCGGTGTCGGCCGACTTGCACGATCTCGGTATCGACGGGTTCCGCGAACGCGACGAGTCGTAGCACTGGTGGGCGATCGAGCGGGTTCCGGATCCGGATTGCTCCTCCGGACCGCTCGCCGGCGTTTTCGGCGACGTGGGGGCGTTGCGATGAAGACTCAACGCTTATGAGGGGGCGGTCCAAATCCTCGCACGTTACGGAGACCTATATGAGCGATTGGATAGCGATCGGCGCCTTGGCGGTCGTCGGCTTGGTCATCCCGCTAGCGATGATGTCCGTGTCGGCGTTGCTCCGTCCAAGCGTGCCTGAGACCGGTAAAAGTACCACCTACGAGTCCGGCGAGACCCCGACGGGCGGGACGCGGATCCGGTTCAACATTCAGTACTACATGGTCGCGCTGTTGTTCGTCGTGTTCGACATCGAGACCGTGTTGCTGTTCCCGTGGGCCGTCATCTACCGTCCGGCGATCAGCGCTGGCGTGCCGATGATCGCCCTGCTGTGGCCGATGCTGGCGTTCGTCGGAGTCCTCGCGATCGGGCTCGTCTGGGCGTGGCGCTCCGGCGCGATCAGCTGGGCCCGGAGTCCCCGCGCGACAAGTCGAAAGACGGAGCGTGACCTCAACTAATGAGCAGCGATCAACCATTCATCACCGACGAATCGCAAGTCGTAACCGAGACCCGCGACGCCCGGATGACCGGGCAGGGGGACCGGTTTAACTCCCGCCTCCGAGAGGCGTTCGGCTCCTCGCCGTTCATCCTCACCAAGTTCGACAAGTTCCTGAACTGGTGTCGCGGCTCCTCGATGTTCATGCTGCAGTTCGGCATCGCCTGCTGCAGCATCGAGATGATGCACACCTACGCGGTGAAACACGACCTCGACCGCTTCGGGTCGGGCGTCCCCCGCGCGTCGCCGCGGCAGGCCGACGTGATGATCGTCCCCGGGACGATCGTCTCGAAGTTCGCGCCGCGGATGAAGCGCGTCTACGACCAGATGCCGGAGCCGAAGTTCGTGGTCGGCATGGGCTCGTGTACCATCTCCGGCGGTCCGTTCCAGGAGGGGTACAACGTGATCAAGGGCGCCGAGGAGGTCATCCCGATCGACATCCACGTCCCCGGCTGCCCGCCTCGCCCCGAAGCGCTCGTCTACGGCGTCGTGAAGCTGCAGGAGCGCGTCGCCAACGGCGAGGCCTCGCCCGTCACCGTCAAGCCGTACGAACTAGAGGAGTTCTCCGACCTCGAACGCGACGAGCTCGTCGACAAGCTCGCCGACGAGATCGAGGAGGACGAGCTCGTCATGCGGTACAACTTCGCTGATTCGCCATGAGCCTCGAACGACCAGACTCCGTCGACGACGCGGCGGTCGAGCGCACTCCCGACGAGCTGGAGGCGCTCCTCGGCGACCTCGTCGTCGACCGCGACGACCACCTGAACGCGCCCGGGTTCGTCATCCGCCCGGACACCGTCCAGGAGACGCTCTCGATCCTGAAAGAGCAGGCGGGGTACGACCACCTCTCGGTCGTGTCTGCACAGGAGTACGAGAACCGCTACGAGTCGATCTACCACCTGAAGAAGTTCGACGACCCCACTCAGGAGGTCAGCATCGTCGTTCCCGCCGATAAGGACAATCCCGTCTCTGAGTCGGCCGAACCCGTCTTCCGGACCGCCGACTGGCACGAGCGGGAGGCGTACGACCTGATCGGCGTCGAGTACGACGACCACCCCGACCTGCGCCGGATCCTGCTGCCCGAGACGTGGCAGGGCCATCCCCTGTCGATGGACTACGACAAGGACCGCCCGCAGATCGCCACCCTGCCGGAGCACGCGAACCCGCTGCAGGAACACCACAAGGACGCCGAGTCCGACACGATGTTCCTCAACATCGGGCCGCACCACCCGGCGACCCACGGCGTCTTACACCTGAAGACGGTCCTCGACGGCGAGCAGGTCGTCGACGTCGAGCCCGACATCGGCTACCTCCACCGCAGCGAGGAGCAGATGGCCCAGTCCGGGACGTACCGCCACCAGATCATGCCGTACCCGGACCGCTGGGACTACATCTCGGCGGGCCTGCTCAACGAGTGGGCGTACGCCCGCGCGGCGGAGGACCTCGCCGACATCGAGGTGCCCGAGTACGCGCAAGTCATCCGCACGATGGGCGCGGAGATGTGCCGGATCGCCGCGCACATGCTCGCGCTCGCCACGTTCGCGCTCGACATCAACGGCGACTTCACGGCGACGTTCATGTACGCCATCAACGACCGCGAGCGCGTTCAGAACCTCTTGGAGGACCTGACGGGTCAGCGGCTGATGTTCAACTACTTCCGGCTCGGCGGGGTCGTCTGGGACCTCCCGGAGCCGCGCGACGAGTTCTTCTCGAAGACCCGGGACTTCCTCGACCACCTCCCGGAGTCCGTCGAGGAGTACCACAACCTCATCACCTCCAACGAGATCTTCCAGATGCGGACGATCGACACCGGCATCCTCCCGCCGGAGGTCGCGAAGAACTACGGCGCGACCGGTCCCGTCGCCCGCGGTTCGGGCGTCGACTACGACCTGCGCCGCGACGACCCGTACGGGTACTACGACGAGCTCGACTGGGACGTGATCACCGAGGACGGCTGCGACAACTTCAGCCGCCTGCTCGTTCGGATGCGCGAGGTCGAGGAGTCCGCGAAGATCATCGAGCAGTGCGTCGACCTGCTCGAGGACTGGCCCGAAGACGAGCGGAACATCCAGGCGAACGTGCCGCGCACGCTCCGCCCGGACGACGACACCGAGATCTACCGGGCCGTCGAGGCCGCGAAGGGCGAGCTCGGCATCTACATCCGCGCGGACGGCACGGACAAGCCGGCTCGGTTCAAGATCCGGTCTCCCTGCTTCTCGAACCTCCAGACGCTTCCGGAGATGGCGAACGGGGAGTACATCCCCGACGTGGTCGCCGCGCTCGGTAGCCTGGACATCGTTCTCGGGGAGGTGGACCGCTGATGGGAACGGCGCCCGCACAGCTGTTCCCCGAGTACCTCGTCGACACGTTCGGGATCGACAGCGTCCTCGGTGACGTCGTCGCCTCGCTGATCGGGGCGGCGCTCGTCGCCAACATCATCCTCGCGTTCTCCGGCGTCGCCGGACCGTGGGCGAAACGGAAGATCACGGCGGCGTTCACCGACCGGATCGCGGTCGATCGGATCGGGCCCTACGGGCTGCTCATCATCCCGGCGGCGGCGGTCCAACTGCTCGCGAAGGAGCTCATCGTCCCCGAGGGAGTCGACCGCCCGACGTGGGACATCGCTCCGATCCTCCTGCCGGCGTCGGCGATGCTCGGGTTCTCCGTGATCCCGATGGGACACATCGGGCCGCTGAACCTCCACCTCGCCGACCCGGAAGTCGGGTTAGCGCTGGTGTTCGCGTTCGCCTCTATCGCCTCGGTGTCGCTGGTGATGGCCGGCTACGCGTCGAGCAACAAGTACTCGCTGCTCGGCGGGCTCCGCGCGGTCGCGCAGAACCTCGCGTACGAGATCCCGCTCATCGTCACCGCGATGTCGGTCGTGATCTTCGCCGGGACGCTCCAGATCAGCGGCGTCGTCGGGGCGCAGACCGAGACGCTCGTGACGATCGCCGGGATATCGATCCCGGCGTGGTTCGCGTTTGTGAACCCGTTCGCGTTCGTGCTGTTCCTCACGGCGAACATGGCGGAGATCGGCCGGAACCCGTTCGACATCCCCGAGGCGCCGACGGAGATTGTCGGCGGGTATCAGACGGAGTACTCCTCGGCGTACTTCGTCCTGTTCTACCTCGGCGAGTTCGTCCACATCTTCCTGGGCGGCGCGATCCTCTCCGTCGTGTTCCTCGGCGGGGCGTCCGGTCCGGGCCCGGAGAGCATCAGCTTCATCTGGTTCGTGGTGAAGGTCTGGGGCTTCTTCCTGTTCACACAGTGGGCCCGCGCGGCGATTCCCCGTGTTCGGATCGATCAGCTGATCGAGATCGGCTGGAAGGGAATGCTGGTGCTGTCGTTCGCGAACCTGGTGCTCACGGCCGTAATCGTGGGGGTGATCGCGTAATATGATCGGACTCATGAAATCCATGGCGACGACGATGAAGCACGCGCTCGACGGGACGACGTTCACGGTGGAATACCCGGAGGACGCGCCCGAGGTGAGCCCGCGCTTCCGCGGCGTTCACAAGTTCAGTCAGGAGCGGTGTATCTGGTGTCGGCAGTGCGAGAACGTCTGCCCGAACGATACGATCCAGATCGTTCAGGACGACCAGCGCAACGGCGAGCAGTACAACCTTCACATCGGTCAGTGTATCTACTGCCGACTGTGCGAGGAGGTCTGCCCCGTCGACGCCATCCTGCTGACGCAGAACTTCGAGTTCACCGCGGACACGAAGGACGACTTCGTGTTCAACAAAGAACAGCTCAAGAACGTCCCGTGGTACAAGGGAATCGACCCGCTGGAGTCCCGGAACCCCGATCGCGGCGCGTGGATCGGGGAGGGAGACGGCGAGGTCGACTACCAGTAGCGGGCGCGTCTCGAAATCTTCAAAGGGACTCTCATAGGAGACACACACAATGGTTTATGCTACCATCGCGTTCGGGCTGTTCGCCGCGGTCACGCTGGCGTTCGGCCTCGGGGTCGTCCTGGCGCGCGACGTGTTCCACGCCGCGTTGCTTCTGGGCGGTGCCCTGACGAGCGTTGCGGTGCACTACGTGATGCTGCAGGCGGAGTTCATCGCCGCCATGCAGATCCTCGTCTACGTGGGCGGGGTCTTGATTCTCGTCACGTTCGCCGTGATGCTCACGCGATCGGACACGGAAACGGAGGTGAATAGCGCGTGAGTAACGACGACTCCCGGAGCCGCGGGCGTCTCGTGCCCGCAGTCGCGGTCGGACTCCTGTTCGCGGTACTGGCGCTGACGGCGCTGTCGGCCGACTTCGGCGAGGTCGCGGCGTTCCCGGCCGACGCGTCGATCGTCCACAACATCGGGTACGCCCTCTTCAACCTCGGCGAGTACGAGCTCGGATCCGTTCCGGCCGAGGGGTTCCTCGCGGCATTCCTGATCGCGGCGGTCGCGCTCGACGTGGCCGTCGACGGCGCAGTCTACCTGGCGAAGCGCGAGGAGGACGGCTCCATCGTCTCTGCGGTGGGCGAGGCGCTCACCGACGGCGGGCGCGAGGGGGGTGAGCGGCGATGACCGCTGTCGCCTCTTCCATCCCGCCCGAGTGGTACCTGCTGCTCGCCGCCGCCGTGTTCTGTATCGGCCTGTTCGGCGTGCTTACCCGAAACGACGCGCTGTACTTCCTGATGAGCGTCGAGCTCATGATGAACGCCGCGAATATCAACTTCGTCGCGTTCGCGCTGTACTACGGCGACCTCACGGGACAGGTGTTCGCGCTGTTCGTCATCGCGCTCGCGGCCGCGGAGGTCGCGATCGGGATCGGCATCATCCTCGTGTTGTACCGCAACTTCGGCGTCACCGACGTGACCGTTCCAACGGAGATGAGGTGGTAACATGATAGACGTGTTCTCATACGTTCCGGCGATCGTTCTCCTCCCGTTCTTCTCGTTCCTGATCGCCCTCGGCGTCGGGAAGTACCTCCCGAAGGGCGGCGCCTTCGGCGGCATCGCGGCGACGGCGGGCTCGTTCCTGCTCTCGCTGTGGGTGCTCGCGACGGTCGCGGGCGGGGAGGCGGCGAACCGCACGCTCTACACGTGGGCGAGCGCGGGCGGCATCGGCCCGACGGACGTCGAACTCTCGTTCGGGATCCTGATCGACCCGCTGTCGGCGCTCATGCTCGTCATCGTGACGCTCGTGGCGCTGCTCGTCCACGTGTTCTCGCTCGGCTACATGAACGACGAGGGCGAGACGGGGCTCCCCCGGTACTACGCCGGGCTCGGCCTGTTCACGGCCTCGATGCTCGGCTTCGTCGTCGCCGACAACCTGCTGATGGCGTTCATGTTCTTCGAGCTGGTCGGGCTCTGCTCGTACCTGCTCATCGGCTTCCACTTCCGGGAGCCCGGCCCGCCGTCGGCGGCGAAGAAGGCGTTCCTCGTCACGCGGTTCGGGGACTACTTCTTCCTGATCGGCGTCGTCGCTGTGCTCGCGACGTTCGGCACCGCGCAGTTCGCCGGACCCGAGTCGTTCCCGGCGCTCGCGGAGGCCGGTGAGGTCGCGTGGACGCCCGGGGGGCTCGCGCTCGACACGTGGTTCACGGTCGTCGGCCTGCTCGTGCTGGGCGGCGTCGTCGGGAAGTCCGCGCAGTTCCCGCTGCACACGTGGCTCCCCGACGCGATGGAGGGCCCGACGCCTGTCTCCGCGCTCATTCACGCCGCGACGATGGTGGCGGCCGGCGTCTACCTCGTCGCGCGCATGTACGGGTTCTACGCCCTGACGCCGACGACGCTCGCGGTGATCGCCTTCATCGGCGGCTTCACCGCGCTGTTCGCGGCGACGATGGGACTCGTGAAAGACGAGCTGAAGCAGGTGCTCGCGTACTCCACCATCTCGCAGTACGGCTACATGATGCTCGCGCTCGGCTCGGGCGGGTACGTGGCCGCGGTCTTCCACCTGACCACCCACGCCTTCTTCAAGGCCCTGCTGTTCCTCGGCGCCGGTGCGGTGATCATCGCGATGCACCACAACGAGGACATGTGGGACATGGGCGGGCTGAAATCGAAGATGCCCGTCACGTACTACACCTTCCTCGCCGGGTCGCTGGCGCTCGCGGGCATCTTCCCGTTCGCCGGCTTCTGGTCGAAAGACGAGATCCTCTACGAGGCGCTCGTCCACGGACTCAACGACCCGCTGCTGCTCGGCGGCTACCTGATGGGGCTGCTCGCGGTGCCCGTCACCGCCTTCTACACCTTCCGGATGGTGTTCCTGACGTTCCACGGCGAACCGCGCAGCGAGACCGCACGCGACCCCGAACCCGTTCGCTGGAACGTGAAGGGACCGCTGACGGTGCTGGGCGTGCTCGCGGTCGTCACCGGCTTCATTAACATGGTGCCGGTCCAGAAGGTCCTCGGACTGGAGGGCATCGACCTACTTCACCTCTGGCTCGATAACCATTGGGGCGGCATCGAGGGGCTCTCCTCGCACCACTACGGCGACATCGGGCCGTACAGTAGCGGGTCCCTCGTCGGCGGCGAGGTCGGTACCGTCCTCGTCGGCGCGGCCGTCTCGCTCGGCCTGGCGCTGACTGGGCTCCTCGTTGCCTGGCGGCTCTACAACGTTCCGTCGCCGACGGAGCACACGGCGAAGCTCGGCGGGATCAAAGACGTGCTGTACAACAACTACTACTTGGACGAACTGCAGGTATGGCTCGCGTATCGCACCGAAGACGTCGCTGGCGGCGCTAACACCTTCGATCAGGGGATCATCGACGGCGTCGTCAACGGCGTCTCGTCGGTGAGCCTCTTCGGTGGGAGCCGGATCCGTCGGCTCCAGAGCGGCGTGGTCTCGCAGTACGCCATGCTGCTCACGCTGGGGCTCGTCGCGTTGCTTCTCGCGCTCGGCGTGACTGGGGGGTGGTTCCTGTGATGATCGAAGCCCTCATCGGGTTCACGTTCGCGGCCGCGATCCTCGTGCTGCTCGCCCCGAACGAGTGGGCCGGTCGGCTGGCGTTCGCGTTCAGCCTGCTCCCGTTCGCCGGCTCGCTGTACCTCTGGTCCGGCTTCGAGAGCGCCGGCAACGCCCTCACGGGCGGTGACATCGCGTACGCGACCCAGATCGAGTGGCTGGAGGTCGGCGGCCGGACCGTGTCGTGGTTCGTCGGCGTCGACGGGATCAGCCTCCCGCTCGTCGTGCTCACGACGTTCCTCGTCCCGCTCGCGATCGTGAGCGCGTGGACGCCGATCGACGCCCGTCAGAGTCAGTTCTACGGGCTCATGCTGTTCATGGAGGCGAACCTGCTCGGCGTGTTCACTGCGCTTGACTTCTTCCTCTGGTTCGTCTTCTGGGAGGCCGTCCTCGTGCCGATGTACTTCCTCATCGGCATCTGGGGCGGTCCCCGCCGGAAGTACGCCGCGATCAAGTTCTTCGTCTACACGAACGCGGCGTCGCTGCTGATGTTCATCGGCTTCATGTCGCTGACGTTCGCGCTCGGCGACTCCGTGAGCTCGTTCGCGCTGCCGGAGATCACGGGGGCGATCGCCGACGGCGGTCTCGGTTCATTCGCCGGACTCGCTCCGGAGACGCTCGCCACGGCCGCGTTCCTCGCGATGTTCCTCGGGTTCGCGGTGAAGGTCCCGATCGTTCCGTTCCACACGTGGCTCCCCGACGCCCACGTGGAAGCGCCGACGCCCGTGTCGGTGCTGCTGGCCGGCGTGCTCCTGAAGATGGGGACGTACGCGCTGCTCCGGTTCAACTTCACGATGCTCCCGGAGCAGGCGTCCGCGCTCGCGATTCCGATCGCCGCCATCGCCGTCATCAGCGTCATCTACGGCGCAATGTTAGCGCTGGCACAGAAGGACCTCAAGCGGATCGTCGCGTACTCCTCCGTCTCGTCGATGGGGTACGTCATCCTCGGGCTCATCGTCTTCACCGAGTACGGGGTCGGCGGCGCGACGTTCCAGATGGTCGCGCACGGCCTCATCTCGGGGCTGATGTTCATGGCCGTCGGGGTCATCTACAACGCGACGCACACGCGGATGGTCGGCGACATGTCCGGCATGGCCGACCGGATGCCCGTCGCGGTTGGCATCCTCGTCGCCGGCGCGTTCGGGTACATGGGGCTCCCGCTGATGGCCGGCTTCGCCGGTGAGTTCTTCATCTTCGTGGGCTCCTTCGCCGCCCCGGCGCTGCCGTACGCGCCGCTGTTCACGGCGCTCGCGATGTTCGGTATCGTGGTCGTCGCCGGCTACCTGCTGTCGGCGATGCAGAGCACGCTGTTCGGGCCCTTCGAGCTCGAAACCGACTACGAGGTCGGTCCCGCACCGTTCCACGACGTCGCCCCGCTCGCGGTGCTGCTGGTGGCGATCATCGTGCTCGGCGTGGCGCCCGACATCTTCTTCGAGATGATCCGTGATGCTGCCGTTCCCGTGGTCGAGGGGGTGACCGTCGATGGTTAACACGCTTCCGCCCGTGGCGGCGCTGCTGCCCGTCTTCCTGCTCGCGTTCACCGGGCTCGCGCTGCTTTTAGTCGACACGATCAGCCCCGACGCGCGCTCGAACACCTCGATGGCCGTCGGCGGCGCGCTCGGCTCGCTCGCCGCGCTCGCGGCGAGCGTCTGGCTGGTCGTCTCTGGCACTGGAAGCGGCGACACCGGCGGCGCGATCACCCTGTTCGCCGAGGCGATCAAGGTGGATACGATGGCGCTGTTCTTCACCGCCATCTTCGCGTCCGTGACGGCGCTGGTCGTTGTCGCGGCCCACGACTACTTCCACGACCACGAGAGCCCGGCGGCGTTCTACTCGCTCGTCGTGTTCGCGGCGACCGGGATGGCGCTGCTCGCGGCCGCGAACTCGCTCGCGGTCGTCTTCGTCGCCCTCGAAATGGTGTCGCTGCCGTCGTACGTGCTCGTCGCGTACCTCAAGCGGGACCGCGGGAGCGTCGAGGCGGGGCTGAAGTACTTCCTCGTCGGCGCGCTCTCCTCCGCGATCTTCCTGTTCGGAATCTCGCTGGTGTACGCGTCGACCGGCTCGCTGCTGTTCAGCGGGGTCGCCGAGGGGATCGGCTCGCTCGACGGCCTCGCCGGCGTCGCCGGCATCGGAATCGTGATGATCGTCGGCGGCGTCGCGTTCAAGACCGCGTCCGTCCCGTTCCACTTCTGGGCGCCGGAGGCGTACGAGGGCGCGCCCGCGCCGGTGAGCGCGTTCCTCTCGTCCGCCTCGAAGGCGGCCGGCTTCGTGGTCGCGTTCCGTCTGTTCACCGAGGCGTTCCCGGTGGGCGCGTCGCTCGCCGCCGGCATCGACTGGGTGCTGGCGTTCGGTATCCTCGCGGCCGTGACGATGACGCTCGGTAACTTCGCGGCGGCCGTGCAGGAGGAGGTCAAGCGGATGCTCGCGTACTCCTCCATCGGGCACGCGGGCTACGTGCTCATCGGCGTCGCCGCGCTCTCGGCCGGCGGATCGGCCAACGGCGCGGTGATGGGCGCGGCGATGGCGCACCTGCTCGTCTACGGGTTCATGAACACCGGTGCGTTCCTCTTCGTCGCGATGGCGGAGCGGTGGGGCGTCGGCCGGACCTTCGAGGACTACGCCGGGCTTGCGCGGCGCGCGCCCGTCGCCTCGACGGCGATGGCTGTGTTCATGTTCTCGCTCGCCGGGCTCCCGCCGTTCGCCGGGTTCTTCTCGAAGTACTTCCTGTTCATGGGCGCCATCGACAACGGGTTCCTGTGGCTCGCGGCGGTCGGTGCCGTCAACAGCGTCGTCTCGCTGTACTACTACAGTCGGGTCGTGAAGGCGCTGTGGCTCGACGACCCCGCGTCGTCGAGCGCGCTGGACGCGATCGACGTGCGGCCGACCGGACTGTACGCCGCGGTCGTGTTCGCGGCGGTCGCGACGGTGCTGCTCCTGCCCGGCTTCGAGCCGGTCATCGAGACCGCCGAGGCCGCGGCGTCGGCGCTGTTCTAGCGGTCCGACGCGCCCTCGCGGCGCTTTGGATCTCCGTTCTCCGAACCGGTACCCGCAGGTATTAGCGCGTTCGGTCCCCTACGTTCTGTCATGAGTAGAACTCGAACGTACCGCTGTCTGAACTGCCTCGAACACACGATCGACCGCGAGTTCGACACCTCTCACCTGTCAGTGACCTGCCCGAACTGCGAGGCGTTCGAGCGGTTCGTCAACGAGGCGGTGTACCGGCAGTTCCGGGCGTTCGAGGAGTCGCCGCCACCGGAACTCGACTGGGAGCGGCTCGATCGAACCGAGAAGCTCGTGGTCGCAGAGCGGATCGCTCGCTCGACGAAGACGATCGAAGACTTCGCCGTCGTGAGTGGTGACGAGGACGGAGAGGGGGACGAAGCCGAAAGCGCCGACGACATCGCCGAGTCGCCGACTCCCAAGTAGGTGAGCGGTCAACGCGCGTACAACTTCCCGCCGACGAGCGCCGCGAGGTCGTCGTTGCTCGGCGTCACCGCCACGTAGGGGCGATCGACGGGACCGAACACGTCGACGACGCGGCCGACCGTCGCGAGCGACTCGTCGACCACGGACGAGCCGATCCGCGGCGGCTCCGCGCCCGCCTCTGTGCGCGCGATGGCGAGCCCCCCGGCGGTGCGGACGACGGTGCCGACGCGGTGCATCGTCACTCCCGGATGACCCCGAGGTAGGCGGCGATCGCCTGTACGAGGTCGTTTTTCGCGGTGTCTTCGGTGCCTCTGACGACCACCGCGCCTCGCGGATCGAACTCGCGGGAGTAGGTCTTCTCGCGTTCGATCACCGCGTCGTATCCGACCTGTTGGACCGCCTTCGCGATCTCGTCGACGGTGGGCTCCTCGATCGCGAGGTCCATCGGGACGCGGCGCCCCTCCGACCGCGATCGATCGGCGTCGAAGTACGCGGGATAGACGACGTTCTCGACCATATATCGGAGAGGCGAGCGCGCGGCGTAAGGTCGTTTCGGACCCCGACGCGCTCAGGCGGTCTTGAACTCGAACCGAGCGCCGCCTGACTCGCCGGCGAGCGCGCGCACCTCCCAGCCGTGCGCGTCGGCGATCCGCTTCGTGATCGCGAGCCCGAGGCCGGTCCCGTTCTCCTCGGTCGTGAACCCGCTCTCGAACACGCGGTCGCGCTCGGCCTCGGGAAGCCCGCGTCCGTCGTCCTCGACAAAGAAGCCGCTTCCCGCCTCCCCGTCGCCGCCGCGAAACGACGCCTCGCCGACGCGAACGGTGAGGTGGTTGGCGCCGTCGGCATCGCCGTCTCTCGAACGCCCGTGCTTGACGCTGTCGTCGGGCGGAGCCCGACTGCTCGTGGAACCATGTTCCACGCTGTCGCCGGACTCCGTCGGGCTGCCAGTGGAACCGTGTTCCACGCTGTTCCGGAACACGTTCTCCAGCAGCTCCCGCGTGCGGGTCGCGTTGGCGTCGATCGTCACGTCGCCGTCGACGACGAGTTCGGCGTCGCTGGTGTCGACGCTCTCCCACGCGTCCCTCGCGAGCGCCTCGATCGAGACGGGGCTCGTCTCGCCGACCGATTCGCCCTGTCGGGCCAGCGAGAGCAGGTCGCCGACGAGCTCGTCCATGCGGTCCAGCGCCTCACTCGCTTTCCCGAGGTACCCCGTCTCACCGGTTTCGGCCGCGAGATCGACGTACCCCTCCGCGACCGAAAGCGGGTTCCGGAGGTCGTGCGAGACGATCGAGGCGAACTCGTCGAGCCGCTCGTTCTGGCGTTCCAGCGCCGCCTCACGCTCTCGCCGCTCCGTCACGTCGGTGTAGATGGCGTACCCGGAGACGTTCTCGGTGTCGAGTCGGATCGGCACAACATGGAGGATGAAGTGTCTGGGGCCGTCTGCGGTCTCGCGGGTCACCTCGCGCCTGACGTTCTCCCCGCGCTGGAGGCGGTCGTTGAGCTCCGTCGCCTCGGACTCGGCCTCGTCGCTGGCGGGGACGATGAAGTCGTCAACGGACTCCCCGACGACGGTTTCGGCGTCGTAGCCGAACGTTTCCTCGAACGCGTCGTTGACCCGGTGAACGATCGGCTCGCTGTCGACGTAGTCATAGGCGATCGCCGGATCGGGGACGTTTGAGAACAGCGCGAGCAACTGGTCGCGTTCGGCCCGAAGCGCCTCGTCTGCGGGGTCTGTGCCTGACTCGTCTCTGGCCGCGAGCCAGCGGAGCGTCGCGTCGAGATCGGTCGGGGTGGTCGCGACCGCGTCGACGAGGGGGTCGATCGCCGTCGTCGAAACGGGGTCGTCGACGAACGCAACGACGCGGCACGACCCGTCGCGGCTGCGGACCGCGTCGAGTCCCTCGGCGTCGAGGACGACTGCCACGTCCGCCGCGGCGATGTCGTCGCCGACGGAGGCGGGAGCCGCGTCGGCGCTCTCCAACGCGTCGGCCACGCTGGCCGCCTCGTCCGGGTCTCCGGCGAGGGCGAGAACCGACGACCGTCCCCTCGGCTCGGAGTTCACGATGGGAGTAGACACAACTGGTGTGCGGATAAATTTTCCTCCGTCGTCGGTTTCGGAGGGGGAGCCGACCGCCGGGAAGCCGGTGACGCGTGCCTCTCCGAACGCCCGCAGGAGGGACGCGGGGCACCCCGGAACCCTTTTGGAGGAACACGGGCCACGTTCCAGTAATGAGCGATCTCGAAGCGGAGTACCGCCTCGACTACTTCGAGGAGGAGGGGTTCGAGCGGAAGGAGTGTCCCTCCTGCGGCGCGCACTTCTGGACCCGCGACGCCGACCGCGAACTGTGCGGCGAGCCGCCCTGTGAGGACTACAGCTTCATCGACGACCCGGGCTTTCCGGAGGCTCACTCCCTGTCTGAGATGCGGGAGGCGTTCCTCTCCTTCTTCGAGGAACACGACCACGAGCGGATCGATCCGTATCCGGTCGCCGCGAACCGCTGGCGCGACGACGTCCTGCTGACGCAGGCGTCCATCTACGACTTCCAGCCGCTCGTCACGTCGGGCCAGACCCCGCCGCCGGCGAACCCCCTCACGATCTCACAGCCCTGCATCCGGATGCAGGACATCGACAACGTCGGCAAGACGGGCCGACACACGATGGCCTTCGAGATGATGGCCCACCACGCGTTCAACACGCGCGAGGAGGTTGACGAGGACGAGTACGCCTACCACGGCGAGGTGTACTGGAAAGACGAAACCGTCGAGTACTGCGACGAGCTGTTCGAGAGCCTCGGCGCGGATCTGGAGGAGATCACCTACATCGAGGACCCGTGGGTCGGCGGCGGCAACGCCGGCCCCGCCATCGAGGTCATTTATAAAGGCGCCGAGCTGGCGACGCTCGTCTTCATGTGCATGGAGCGGGACCCCGACGGCGACTACGAGATGAAGGACGGGCACACGTACTCGTTCATGGACACGTACATCGTCGACACCGGGTACGGGCTCGAACGGTGGACGTGGATGAGCCAGGGGACAGCGACGGTGTACGAGGCGATCTACCCCGACGCGATCGACTTCCTGAAGGAGAACGCGGGGATCGAACGCACGGAGGAGGAACGGAAGCTCGTCCACCGCGCCGCGAAGCTCTCCGGTCGGCTCGACATCGACGACGTCGACGACGTGGAGGGCGCGCGCGGCGAGATTGCGGACCGGCTCGACGTCGATGTCGGCCGGCTCCGCGAGCTGGTCGAGCCGCTCGAATCGATCTACGCGATCGCCGACCACTCGCGGACGCTCGCGTACATGTTCGGCGACGGGATCGTCCCCTCGAACGTCGGCACGGGCTACCTCGCACGAATGGTCCTGCGGCGCACGAAGCGGCTCGTCGACGAGGTCGGCGTCGACGCCCCGCTCGACGAGCTGGTCGATATGCAGGCAGAGCGACTCGGCTACGAGAACCGCGACACGATCCGCGAGATCGTCCGCACCGAGGAGCGGAAGTACCGCCAGACGCTCGAACGCGGCTCCCGGAAGGTGGAGTCGCTCGCGGACGAGTACGCCGGCACGGGCGAACCGATCCCGACGGAGGTGTTGCTGGAGCTGTACGACTCCCACGGGATCCAGCCGGACATGGTCGCCGACATCGCCGCCGAGCGCGGTGCGACCGTCGACGTGCCCGACGACTTCTACGCGCTCGTCGCCGACCGCCACGAGGAGGCGGACGGCGAAGATGGGGACGCCGAGCGCGACGACCGGTTCGACGACCTCCCCGAGACGGAGAAGCTGTTCTACGACGACCAGGGGCGCACCGAGTTCGAGGCGGTCGTTCTCGACGTGTTCGAGCGCGAGGAGGGGTACGACGTGGTCTTAGACCAGACGATGTTCTACCCGGAAGGCGGCGGGCAGCCGGCCGACAGGGGCCACCTCACGGCCGGCGAGACGACCGTCGACGTGGTCGACGTCCAGGAGCGCGACGGCGTCGTGCTCCACCGCACCGACGCCGACCCAGGGAAGGGAGAGTTCGTCAAGGGGCAGGTCGACGGCGGCCGCCGCGACCGGCTCCGTGCCCACCACACGGCGACCCACCTGATCGGTCACGCGGCCCGGGAGGTGCTCGGCGACCACGTCCGACAGGCGGGCGCCCAGAAGGGGATTGACTCCTCCCGGCTCGACGTGCGCCACTTCGAGCGGGTCACCCGCGAACAGGTCAGGGAGATCGAGCGGGTCGCCAACGAGCTCGTCCGCGACGACGTGCCGGTCCGACAGGAGTGGCCCGACCGCAACGAGGCGGAGGCCGAGCACGGCTTCGACCTCTATCAGGGCGGCGTCCCGCCGGGAACGAACGTCCGCCTGATCCACGTCGGCGACGCCGACGTGCAGGCCTGCGCCGGGACCCACGTCGAGCGGACCGGCGAGATCGGCGCGGTGAAGGTGTTGAAGACGGAGCCCGTTCAGGACGGTGTCGAGCGGATCGTGTTCGCGGCGGGCGGCGCGGCGATCGAGGCGACCCAGCGCACCGAGGACGCGCTGTACGACGCCGCCGAGGCGCTCGACGTCGACCCGCTCGACGTGCCCGAGACGGCAGAGCGGTTCTTCGACGAGTGGAAGGCGCGGGGCAAGGAGATCGAGTCGCTGAAAGAGGAGCTCGCGGCGGCGCGCGCCTCCGGCGGCGCCGACGCCGAGGAGGTCGATGTCGGCGGCGTCACCGCGGTGATCCAGCGGCTCGACGGCGACGCCGACGAGCTGCGCGCGACGGCGAACGCCCACGTCGACGACGGGAAGGTCGCGGTCGTCGGCAGCGGCGCGGGCGGCTCCGCGAGCTTCGTGGTCGGTGTCCCCGACAGCGTCGACGTGAACGCCGGACAAGTGGTCTCGGAGCTCGCCGGCCGCGTCGGCGGCGGCGGCGGCGGTCCGCCGGACTTCGCACAGGGCGGCGGTCCGGACGCGGACGCGCTCGACGACGCCCTCGACGCGGCGCCGGACGTCCTTCGAAGCTTACAGGAGGCCTGACGACTTCCTCCACTTCCCATGCCCCACGCGAACAACGCCGGTGTCGAGGTCCGGTACGAGGTCGACGCTCCCGACGCCGGCGACCCCGACGAGGCGGTCGTGTTCTGCGGCGACGTGGGGCTGGGCGCGTGGCAGTTCGGCTGGCAACACGCCGCGCTCGCGGGGCCGCACACGGTGATCACGCCCGAGACACGAGGCGTCGGTCGGTCCGATGCGCCGTCAGGACCGTACACCGTCGAGGAACTCGCGAGCGACGTGGACGCGGTGTGCGCCGCGGAGGGGGTCCGGAACGCCCACATCGTCGGGTACGGGCTCGGCGGGATGGTCGCGCTCGCGTACGCGCTCGCCTCCTCGCGCCCGGCGAGTCTCTCCGTCGTCGGGACGCCGCCCGCGGGCGACGCCTACAATTCCGACGGCGTGTGGGCCGACCCGTCGAGCCCGAGCGCGGTGAAGGGATCGCTGAACGGGCTGCTCTCGGAGTCGTTCCGGGAGACGCATCCCGACGTGCTCTCGCGGATCGCCGAGTGGCGAATCAGCGAGGACGCCGGCCGCGAGACGTTCGAGGCCCACCGCGCGGCGGTCGAGGGGTTCGACCTCTCGGACCGGCTGTACGAGCTCACGACGCCGACACTCGTCGTTCACGGGACCGAAGATGCGGTGTGTCCGAAGCCGGCCGCGGAGGGGCTCGCCGAGGGGCTCCCGCGCGGGGAGTTCCACTCGATCGCGGGCGCGCGCCACCTCGTCGGCGTGGAGAAGTCCGCAGCGGTCAACGACGCCCTCGTCGGCTGGCTCGCGGAACACGCCGCGGACCCCTTCTCGGAGTGAGCGGGGCCGTCGGCCGACCGAAGCCCCCGCTCGTCGACGTCGGTAGCGCTTCCCGCCGTCGCAACCGTTTTTGCCCCGTCGTGCGTCGGGGCGTTCAATGACACGCCTCCGGTTCGCCCTGCTGAACGCCGCCCACGACGGCGCGAACACCCGGCGGAACTTCCGGCGGGAGCTCGACGCGGACCTCGTCGAGTTCTCGGCCAGCGACGGACAGCTCCCCGACCACACCGAGTTCGACGGCGTCGTCGTCACCGGATCGCGCTCGTCGGTCTACTGGGACGAGACGTGGATCCCGCCGCTCATCGACTACGTCGCCGAGGCCGCGGAGGCCGGCCTCCCGGTGCTCGGCGTCTGTTACGGCCACCAGGTGGTCGCCGAGGCGCTCGGCGGGCGTGTCGCCGGGATGGACGAGTTCGAGATCGGGTACAATGAGGTGCGCCACCGCGGCGGCGACGAGCTGTTCGCGGGGATCGACGAGGAGTTCACCGTCTTCACGACCCACGGCGACGCCGTCGTGGAGCTCCCGCCGAGCGCGACCCTGCTCGCCGAGAACGACCACGGGGTCCACGCGTTTCGCGACGGCCACTGCTGGGGCGTCCAGTTCCACCCCGAGTACGACATCGAGACGGCGCGGGAGGTCACGGAGGGGAAACGCGAACGTCTCGGCGACGCCCGCGTCGACGCGGTACTGACCGAGATCACGCCCGAGGCATACGACGCCGCCTGCGAGGTGAAGCCGCTGTTCGACAACTTCGTGGCGTACGCCCGGCGGCTGAAGGCCGACCGGGGTGCAGTCGCGGCGGCCGACGACTGACCCGGATCCGCGAACCCGCGCCGGTAGCTGACCCGGAACCGCGATATCGACGGGATCGAATTCTCGGGTCGACGACAGCTACTTGCTCCGGGGGCCCGTTCAGATCGGCATGATACTCCGTCGGGCCAGAGCGCTGTTCGACCGCGCCCGCTCGGAGCTTCACCGTTCGTTCACCGAGGAACACTCGTCTCGCGAGACCGCCGGGAGCTTCTCGCTCGGCGTGTTCATCACGATGCTCCCGACGCTCGGGACCGGACTGATCGCGTTCGTCGTGCTCGCGTGGGCGGTGAGCCGGATCAATCGGATCGCGATGTTCGCGTCGGTGATCGTGTTTAACCCGGTCGTGAAGTGGGGCGTGTACGGCACCAGCTTCGCGCTCGGGACGGCGATCCTCGGCCCCGTCCCCGGCGTGTCACCCTCGTCGGTGTCGCTGACGGCGGGGCCGGCGATCGTCGCCAGACTCATCGTCGGCAACCTGATACTCGCGGTCGTCGCCGCCGCGGCCAGCTATCTCGTCGCCCACCGAATTGTCGTGGCGTACGAACGGCGGGGGCTCGGCGTCGTCGACGCGGTCACGGGGGTCGTTGGCGTCGACGGAGAGAAATCGGAGGGCTCGGAGGGCTCGGAGGACTCGGACGGTTCTGATCGACCAGAAGCCGGCGACGCCTCGAAGGCCGCCTCTGTCGACTCTTCCGAGTGACGCCGCCGCTCGGGTCGAACACGCTTATACGGTTCCCGCCCGGACTCACGGTATGAACGTAGTACCGGACACCAGTGCGGTCGTGGACGGCCGCGTGTCCGAACGCGTCGAGGACGGGACCTACGCGGCGGCGACGGTGCTCGTCCCGGAGGCCGTCGTCGGCGAGCTGGAGTCGCAGGCCAACGACGGGCTCGAATCGGGCTGGGACGGGCTGAGCGAGCTCAAGCGGCTCGCCGACTACGCCGACGAGGGGACGATCGAGCTGGAGTACGTCGGTGAGCGCGCCGACGGCGACGCCCGCTCGCACGCCCACGAGGGCGACGTGGACGCGCTGATCCGCGACATCGCCGCCGACCGGGACGCCACGCTCCTCTCAAGCGACATCGTGCAGGCCGAGGTCGCCCGCGCGAAGGGGATCGACGTCGAGTACGTGGAGCCGGTCGCCCGCGGCGTGGTCGACAAGCTGCCGATCCAGCAGTTCTTCACCGATGAGACGATGTCGGTCCACCTCAAGACGGGGACGAAGCCGAAGGCGAAGCGCGGGGCCCTCGGCGAGATGCGGTACGAGGTCATCGACGACGAGGAGTCGAGCGAGGAGCAGATGGACGAGTGGGCCACCGCCATCGTCGACCTGGCCCGGCAGTCCAACGAGGGGTTCATCGAGCTCTCAGACGACGGGATGGACATCGTCCAGTTCCGCAACTACCGGATCGCGGTCGCTCGTCCGCCGTTCGCGGACGGGATCGAGATCACGGCGGTTCGGCCCATCGCGAAGACGACGCTCGACGACTACGAGTTCGCCGACGAGCTCCGCGAGCGGTTCAAAGAGCGGAAGCGGGGCGTGCTCATCTCTGGGTCGCCGGGCGCCGGGAAGTCGACGTTCGCGCAGGCGGTCGCGGAGTTCCTCAACGACAGCGACTACGCGGTCAAGACGATGGAGAAGCCGCGCGACCTCCAAGTCGGCCCGGAGATCACCCAGTACGGCGCGCTCGGCGGCGAGATGGAGAACACGGCCGACTCGCTGCTCTTGGTCCGTCCCGACTACACCATCTACGACGAGGTCCGGAAGACGAACGACTTCGAGGTGTTCTCCGACATGCGGATGGCCGGCGTCGGGATGGTCGGCGTCGTCCACGCGTCGCGCGCCATCGACGCGCTCCAGCGGCTCGTCGGTCGGGTCGAGCTCGGGATGATCCCGCAGATCGTCGACACCGTCGTCTACATCGAGGCCGGCGAGGTCCACACCGTCTACGACGTGACCACGGAGGTGAAGGTGCCCGCGGGGCTCACCGCGGAGGACCTCGCGCGCCCGGTGATCCAGGTGTCGAACTTCGAGACGGGGCGGCCGGAGTACGAGATCTACACGTTCAACCGGCAGGTCGTCACGGTCCCGCTGAACGAGGACGGCGGCGAGGCCGAGAGCGAGACGGGCGTCGGCCGGATCGCGAAACAGGAGATCGAACGCGAGATCAAGTCGGTCGCGCACGGCCACGTCGATGTCGAACTCAAGGGGAACGACCAGGCGGTCGTGTACGTCTCCGAGGGCGACATCGGCACCGTCATCGGCAAGGGCGGCGGCCGAATCAGCGACATCGAGAACCGGCTCGGGATCGAGATCGACGTCCGCACCCACGACGAGAAGCCCGGCGGTCGTGGGGGCGGCTCGGGCGACGATCGCAGCGCGAACGGGCAGGGCGACGGTCGCGGCGGGCAGGTCGGCGAGGAGCGCGGCACCGTCGTGACCCCCGAGATCACCTCCCGGCACGTCGTCATCGATGTCGACGCCGGCGTCGGCGAGACGGTCGAGGTGCGCGCGGACGGCGAGTACCTCTTCACCGCTACCGTCGGCCGCGGCGGCGAGGTGCAGGTGTCCCGCGGCTCCGCGATCGCCGAGGAGCTGGAGGACGCGATAGACCGGAAGCGCACGGTGACGGTCGTGCCGGCTCGCTGATCGTCGCGCCGAACCGTCGATCGCCGGTGTCGACTCGCTGATCGTCGGGTTATCGCGCCGGTCTCGGGCGGGACCGCCACGGCTCACCGCCACGGATCTCGCAAACCGACCGACTGAGGCGCCGTCATCCGACGCGGTCCGATTCGACGATCGTCGTGCGCATTCCTCCTGAAAGATAACGCTTTTTTGGTGGTGGTCGGAACGTCACTGCATGTCAGACGAGTTAAAGCGCGGGCTCGAAGGCGTCCTCGTCGCGGAGTCGGATCTGAGCTACGTCGACGGCGAGGCCGGCAAGCTCGTGTACCGTGGATACGACATCGAGGACCTCGCTCGCGGCGCGAGCTACGAGGAGGTGCTGTACCTCCTGTGGCACGGCTCGCTGCCGACGCGCGAGGAGCTCGACGACTTCGCCGCGGATCTCGCCGCCGAGCGCGCCGTCGACGACGACGTGCTCGACGCGGTTCGGACGCTCGCCGACGCGGGCGAGCGCCCGATGGCCGCGCTGCGGACTGCTGTCTCCATGCTGTCGGCGTACGAACCCGAGGAGGACGCGGACCCCGCGGACCTCGACGCGACGCTCCGGAAGGGCCGCCGGATCACGGCGAAGATCCCGACGATCCTTGCGGCCTTCGAACGCGCCCGGCAGGGCGAGGACCCGGTCGCGCCCGACTCGGACCTCTCGCACGCCGCGAACTTCCTCTACATGCTCACCGGGACCGAGCCCGACGACGTGAGCGCGGAGACGTTCGACATGGCGCTGACGCTCCACGCCGACCACGGGCTCAACGCCTCGACGTTCACCGGGATAGTGATCTGTTCGACGATGGCGGACGTGTACTCCGGGGTCACCGGCGGGATCGGCGCGCTCTCCGGCCCCCTCCACGGTGGCGCGAACCAGGACGTGATGGAAGTGCTTCAGGAGGTCGACGCCTCCGATAAGGACCCCGTGCAGTGGGTGAAAGACGCCCGCGAGGAGGGCCGGCGTATCCCCGGCTTCGGCCACCGCGTCTACAAGGTGAAGGACCCCCGCGCGAATATCCTCCAAGAGAAGCTTCGCGACCTCTCGGAGTCCTCGGGCGACACGAAGTGGCTCGACTACACCACCGCGATCGAGAACTACCTCACCGAACAGGGGCTTCTGGATAAGGGGATCGCCCCGAACGTCGACTTCTACTCCGGCTCCGTCTACGACTCGCTGGGGATCCCCGTCGACATGTACACTCCCATCTTCGCGATGAGCCGCGCCGGCGGCTGGATCGCCCACATCGTCGAGTACCAGGAGGACAACCGCCTCATCCGTCCGCGGGCTCGGTACACCGGCCCCCAGGGCTCGGAGTTCGTTCCGGTCGACGAGCGGTGAGGCGCCGACGCCGGTGCAGCGCCGCGGTCTGACGCCCGCTCCCTGTTATATCTTCTTCACAAGGTGTAGTCGTGATCGCCATTCTCAGACTCCAAGAAGGCCGTCAGCAGGTCGATCGTCGCGGCCACGTCGTCGCCGTCGGCGGTCTCGGTGACGGTGTGGAGGTACCGCGTCGGGATCGAGATCGCGCCGACGGGCTTCGGACCGGCGGTGTTCTGGAACCCGGCGGTGTCGGTGCCGCCCGCGGGCAACACCTCGTGCTGGTGGTCGATGTCTTCCTCTTCGGCGACCGCGGTGAGTCGCCGGTGGACCTTCGGGCTGGTGATCACGGAGGAGTCCTTCAGCTTGATCGCGGTTCCTTCACCGAGTTCCGTCACCGCGTCGGCCGGCTCGCCGATCTGGGGCACGTCGTTCGCGACGGTCACGTCGAGGGCGATCGCGAGGTCGGGGTCGATGTCGACGCCGAGAGCGCGAGCGCCACGGAGTCCGACCTCCTCCTGTACCGTCGCCGCGAAGTGAATCGTCACGTCGGGGTCCTCGATCCGCGCTGCGGCTTCGAGCGTCGCGAACAGACAGATCCGGTCGTCGAGCGCCTTCCCCGTGATCCGGTCGCCCATGCGGGTCGTCGTCTGGTCGAGGGTGACCAGATCGCCGACGCCGACGAGTTCCTCGACCGCCTCGGCGTCGCGTCCCACGTCGATGTACACGTCGGAGACCTCGTCGTCTTTCTCCGTCTGCTCGTCCGTGAGCGTGTGCGGCGGGACGGAGCCGATGACGCCGGTGAGGTCTTCCTCCCCGTGGACGGTGACTCGCTGCGCGCGCAGCACGCGGGCGTCGAACCCGCCGAGCGGGTCCACCTGGACGAACCCCTCGTCGGTGACGTGTCGAACCATGAAGCCGATCTCGTCCATGTGGGCCGCGACGGCGACCGAGTAGTCGGAGTCGCCCTCGACGGTGGCGACGACGTTGCCCATCGCGTCGGTGCGGACGCGGTCGGCGCGGTCGGCGAACTCGCGGCGGACGATCTCGCGGACCTCGTCCTCGTACCCCGGGACGCCTCGGGCCTCGGTCAACTCGCACAGCAGGTCGTAATCGAACTCGAAGGACATGTCCGCACTTCGCGACCCCATCGACAAAGTTCCGCAGGATCCGGAACCGCCCCCGGTTTCGGGGTTCTCGTCTGAGAATCCTCAACGAGTTTAGCGTTGTTCCGCAACGCTTTTGCGGTCGCTCCCGGGACGTGCGTGTATGACAGACGTGAAAGCGGAACTCCGCGAACAGTTCTTGGAGGCCTTCGGCGGCGCCGACTTCCCGGTCGAGAACCAGATGGATCTGGTCCCCGCCCTCCCGGACGGTCCGGGCACCAAGTTCGAGGCCGGCGACGTGAGTTTCACCGCGATGGAGATGGCCGCGAAGCTCGGCAGCGAGCAGGAGTTCCCCTACGACACGCCCGAGGAGCTCGTCGACGATATCCTCGAGGGGCTCGAAGCGAAGGAGATGATCTGACGCCCCGGCGCGATACGCTCGGACCGTTCGCTGAACCCGCCGAGGGGTTGATACGCTCGGAGCCGTAACTGCGGGCGTGGTCGTCGAGATCGTCCGTCTCCTGCCGCCGTGGGTCGCGTTGGGCCTCGCGCTCGGTGCGGTCGCCTCCGCGCTCGTCGCGCTCGCCTTCTACCTGGGGGACCGGTACGTGGGGCCCGCCCCGAGCGACGGCACCGGGAGGGCCGGTCCGGGAGGTGTCGGCGACGGAATGGGTGGCGCAGGCGGCCCCGGCCCCGGCTCGGGGTCGGCCGGCGACGAGCGACGACGGCGAGAGATCCGCGACTACCTCCGAGCGATCGGCGAGGACTTCCGCGAGGACCACGCGTTCGACGGCGTCGCGGTCCCCTTTTACCTCCCCGAGCGCGGGGTCGCGATAACGTTCGACGCGCACGACTACTTCAGACTGGAGGGAGAGGGAACCTACACCGTCCTCTGCGAACACGAGATGCCCGGCCGCGGGCTCGGTCGACGGCTCCCCTTCGACGTGACCGAGCCCGAGTGGGCGACGAGCGGGCGATCCGAGAGGGCCGGCCGATCCGGGAGCCGGCGCGTCGCCGGGGCCGGTCGCGCGGCCGACCGGATCGGCCGGGGTAGCCCTTCCACCGCCGGCGGGCCCGACCCCGTGGCGGCCGCCTTCGCCGAGCTCGACGTGGCGACCGACGCCGACGCCGACGAGGTGAAACGCGCCTACCGCGAGCGCGTCAAGGAGACCCACCCGGATCAGGGCGGCGACGAGGAGGCGTTCAGGCGCGTCCGCGAGGCGTACGCGACCGCACGCAACCACGTCGACGAGGGGGACCGCGGAGTCCGCGAGCGCGCCTCGCGGTGAACGTTTTTCCCGTCCCCGTGCCATGTTATCGTACATGCAAGCCGCCAGACTCCACGAGTACACCGACGACATGAGTGACGGGCTCGCGATCGACGAGGTCGACCGACCGCACGCGACGGGCGCGAGCGACGTGATCGTCGAGGTCGAGGGCGCGGGCTGGTGCCAGACGGACAACCACATTATCGAGGGGATGTGGGAGGAGTACGTCCCCCAAGAACTCCCCATGACCCTCGGCCACGAGAACGCCGGGACGGTCGTCGAAACGGGCGAGGACGTGAACCTCGTCTCCGAGGGCGACCCCGTGATCTGCCACCCGGTCCAGACCTGCGGCACCTGCCGTCCGTGCCGACTCGGGGAGACGATGTACTGCGAGAACGACGCGTTCAACGGGCTCACCACCGACGGCGGCTTCGCCGAGTACCTCCACACCACCGAGCGCTCGGTGATCCCGCTGCCGTCCGGCGTCGAACCGATCGACATCGCGCCGCACGCCGACGCCGGGATCACGGCGTATCACGCCGCGAAGAAGGCGGTCGCCGAGTTGAATCCCGGCGACCACGCGGTCGTCATCGGCGTCGGCGGGCTCGGCCACATCGGCCTGCAGTGTCTCGACGCGATGAGCGCGGCCCGCATCACGGCGGTCGATCTGAAGGAGTCCGCGCTGGATCTGGCCGAAGGGTACGGCGCCGACCACCTGGTAAACCCGAGCGAGGCCGACGTGCGCGAGGAGCTCGACGGGATCACCGACGGGACGGGCGCCGCGCAGGTGCTCGACTTCGTCGGCGAGGACGTGACTACCGCGTACGCGCCGGACATCACCGCCGCCGGCGGCGACCACCACATCATCGGCTACGGCGGGCACGTCCACGAGCCGGCGCAGGCGCTAGTGAACGGCGAGTTCTCCTTCGTCGGCAACATCGTCGGCCGATACGCGGAGCTACAGGAGCTGGTCGCGCTCGTCGAGCAGGACGACGTCGATCTGCACACCAGCCGGTACGACCTCGGCGAGGTGAATGCGGTCGCGGAGAAGCTCGAACACGGCGAGATCGACGGGCGGGCCGTGATCACGCCTTGAGACGGGAGTCGACGGGACCGCTGCGAGACCGCGACCGCTAACTCCTTGTGACCGGAACGCACACCGAACGCCATGGACGAGAACGGCGCCGACGCGGCCGGCTCCTCCGGCTCATCGACCGACCCCCTCGCCGACGAGGACCTCTACCGCGTGCTCGGGCCGGACGGCAGTCCCCTGCCGGACGCGGCCGTGCCGGACCTGTCGGACGAGCGGTTCCGCGCCATCTACCGCGATCTGGTGGTCACGCGCCGCTTCGACGAGCGCGCGGTGAGCCTCCAGCGACAGGGGAGAATCGGGACGTACGCGCCCTGCGCGGGCCAAGAAGGGTCGGCGGTCGGGTCGACGCACGCGCTCGCGGACCGGGACCTGATCAGCTACCAGTACCGCGAGCACGGCGCGATCGTCGTGCGGGATCTGCTCTCGGAGTACCTGCCCTACTGGCTGGGCCACGAGTCGGGAACGGAAGCGATCGCCGACGGCAACGTCTTCCCCCTCAACATCGGAATCGCGGCGCACCTGCCGCACGCGGTGGGGGCCGCGTGGGCGTTCGACTACCGGGACGAGGACCGGGTCTCCGTCGCGCACTTCGGCGACGGCGCGACCAGCGAGGGCGACTTCCACGAGGCGATGAACTTCGCGGGCGTCTTCGACACCCCGGCTCTCTTCTGTTGTCACAACAACGGCTGGGCGATCTCGATCCCCGAGTCGCGCCAGACCGCCAGCGACACGTTCGCGGAGAAGGCGGCCGCCTACGGCTTCGAGGGCGTCCGCGTCGACGGAATGGACCCGCTCGCGAGCTACGCGGTCACGAAGGAGGCGGCCGAGCGGGCGCGGGGCGGCGGGGAGAGGTCGGAAGGCGGCGGTTCGGCGGACGGAGACCCCCGCCCGGCCCTTATCGAGTTCGTGGAGTACCGGTTCGGCGCGCACACGACTGCCGACGACCCGACAGCCTACCGCGACCCCGGCGACGTGGACCCGTGGCGCGCGCTCGACCCGATCGACCGGATGGAGGGGTTCCTGCGCGAGACCGGGCGGATCGACGACGAGGGCGTCGCGGCGATCCGCGAGGAGGCGGACGAAGTGGTCGCCGACGCGATCGATGTCGCGGAGTCGGTCGAGCCCGACCCGGCCGACATGTTCGACCACGCGTACGCCGACCTGCCGCCCGAGATCCGCCGCCAGCGAGACGAGTTGCTCGCGGCCGTCGAGAAGCACGGAGTGGAGTCGTTCCGACGGGAGGAATAACGATGGACGCGATGGACCGCCTCCGAGAGATCAAGCGGGACCTTAGCGACAGAGACGTCGATGTCGCACAGCTGCGACGCGAGTCGAAGTCGGACTGGGAGTCCGGAATTGACGACGACCGGTTATAAATACTCGCCGGCCGCGTCGGCCGCCGTCCGCCCGCTCTCCAGCGCACCCTGGATCGACGACCACTCGGTGTAGTCGCCGGCGAGGACGACCGGTCCCTCGGGGTCGTCCGGATTTGGGAGGTCGGCGTGGACGCCCGGCGGCTGGGCGAACTGCGCGAACCGGATCCGGTGGACGTCGAGGGTCTCTAAGCCCGCAAAGTCGCGCTCGGGGTACCACGCCGCCAGCGTGTCGCGGACGTCGTCGCGGAGGGCGTCCGCGGGGCGGTCGAGGGGCTCCTCGCCGAGGAACGTCGCGGCGAGCAGCGCGCGGTCGTCGGGGGCGTACTCGGGCGCGACCTCCGACATCGGAACCACCGCGTTCGGTGAGTCGTCCGCGGCGTTAAGCAGGATCCGTTTCCCGGTCTCGAACGACTCGCCCGCGGGGAGCGTGTACCAGCCGGTCACGTTCGGGACGCCCTCGGTGGGAATCGACTCGACGCCCGTCAGCCGGCGGGCCTCCGGCGGAGTGGCGGCGACGACGACCGCGTCGGTCTCGTGCGTCGAGCCGTCCGCCAGTTCGACGGTGGCGCCCTCGGCGTCGGCCGCGCCGGTCCGGAACGGGATTCGACCCTGGCCCGCGGTTCGGACCGACTCAACGTCCTCACCGGTCTCGATCGTCGCGCCGGCTTCGCGGGCGCGGGCCGCGAGCGTCTCGGGGATCGCGGCCATCCCCTCGGCGGGAACGCCGATCGCGCCGCGGCTCATCGCGCGGAAGGTGTACTCGAAGACGTGCTTCGAGGTCGACAGCGTTCGGTCGAGGGTGATCCCCCCGTAGAAAGGCTCGACGAAGTTCTCGACGTAGTCGTCGGCGAATCCCCAATCGCGGAGGTACTCGCGGATGGAGGCGTCCGGACCGACGAAGAAATCGCTCTCGCCGCGCTTCGAGAGGTCGTACCGGAGCGCGAGCGTCCGGAGCTTGTCCGAGAAGGAAACCTCGTCGTTCAACAGCGAGGGGATCGCCCCGCGGGGGTCGCGGAGCGGGTCCGAGAGGGTCGACCGCGACCCCGGCCGGCAGATCGTCGCGCCGGGGGCGAACCGGCGGACGTCGAGGTCGGCGGCGTCGAGTTCGGCCGCGACCGCCGGGTAGCTCGTGAACAGCACCTGAAAGCCGCGGTCGAGAGTGAACCCGTCGGCGGTCTCGGTCCGCACGCGCCCGCCGACCTCGGGGCGTCGCTCGTACAGCGTCACGTCCGCGCCCGCCTCGGCGAGTCGGGCCGCCGCGACGAGCCCCGCGACCCCGCCGCCGACGACGGTGGCGTCTCTACTCATACGTGAGGTATCGGGTTACGGGTTTATAAGCGGTTGCTGGTGGATCGGCGGTGAACTCCTCCAAAGCCCCAGCCGGGGGGACTCGCGCGACTCGTTGCGCGCTTCGGTCGCTCACTTCGTTCGCTCCCTGCAGTGCTTCCGTCGTCGGGCTTCGTCCCCCCGGCTGCCCCTTTGAGTCCCACCCCGCACAGCACCGCCCCGCACCTCACGCCNNCGCCGCTCCGACTCCCTCGCGCGTGCTCCTCCCGGCCGCCAAGGCGGCCGCTCGGAGGCGCGCGCCACCGCACGGCCGAGGTACGATCTCGATCGCGATCCGGATCCGAGAGGGAAGCGATTAGTCGCCGCCGCCGAAAGGACCGGTATGGAGTCGACGGAGACGACGACGGCGTTCCGCGGGTTAGAGAGTCGCGCGTCGGGTCGCGTCCACGAGACGGCCGACCCGACGACCGTGTCGGCCGAGGAACAGGCGCGCGGGCTCGATCCCGCCTACGACTACGACGCGGTCGATCCGGAGACGCTGCTCGGGTCCCCGCGAGACGGCCCGGCCGGGACGGGGCGCGGGCACTGGCGCTTCGACGCGCTGCTCCCGTTCCCGGCGAGGGAGGCCATTTCGGCGGGCGAGGGCGCCACGCCGCTAGTGCCGACGGAGCGGCTCGCCGACGAGCTCGATGTCGACGCGGTGTACGTCAAAGACGAGGGACGGAACCCGACCGGAACCGTGCTCGACCGCGGACTCTCCGTCGCGCTCACCGCGGTCGCGGCGCGGGCCGCGGAGGGGGCCGACGTGGAGCCGCTCGCGTGCGCGAGCCCGGGCAACGCCGGGCAGTCGATGGCGGCGTACGCGGGCCGGGCCGACCTGCGCTCGTACTCGTTCGTCCCCTCGCGATGCGCGTTCTCGAACAAGGCGATGACCAACGTCCACGGCGGCGACATGCGCGTGGTCGGCGGGCGGTTCCCCGACGCGGCCGACGCGGTCGACGAGCAGCTGGAGACGGCGTACACCGACCTCGCCGAGTTCGCGACGCCGTACCGCCACGACGGCGTGAAGACGCTCGCGTTCGAGCTGGTCGCCGACCTCGGTGCGGCGCCCGATGTCGTCGTCGTCCCGACCGGCTCCGGCGAGGTCGTTGCCGGCGTTTACAAGGGGTTCGCGGAGCTGGAGCGGGTCGGTGCGATCGACGCGGTCCCGAAGGTCGTCGCCGCGCAGGCGGCGGGCTGCGCGCCGATCGCGGCCGCGATCGAGCGCGACCTCGACGAGCCGGAGCCGTGGGAGACGCCCGATACGATCTGCGGCGAGCTGGAGATCGCCGACCCGGCGGGCGGCGCGGCCGCAGTCGAGGCGGTCCGGGAGAGCGGTGGCACCGCGGTCGGCGTCGAGGACGAGGACATCCTCGCGAGCGCGGTCGCGGTCGCCCAGAACGAGGTGATGGAGATGGGCGCCACCGGCGGGGCCGCGCCCGCCGGCGCGTGGGCGCTCAAGGAGGACGGGTTCTTCGACGGCGACGAGACGGTGGTCCTCGTCAACAGCGACGCCGGGCTCAAGACGCCGGACGTGCTGCGCAGCCACCTGATGGGACAGGGTATTTAAACGGGGTCGACGCCCTCGCCCCGCGGGGAACCGTTTTTACGTCGTCCCGCGTACGTGTATCCATGTACGTCCGCGACGCCAAGAACCGTGACGAGGCGTGGTTACTGGACGCGATCGAGCAACTGGGGCTCGACGACGTCGCCTTCCGCTCACGGGACTACGTGATCGCGGTCGACGAGGAGTCCGGCGACCGGGCGGGATTCGGTCGGCTCCGCCTCCACCGCGGCGGCGAGGAGGCGGAAGAAGAGCAAAACCGGATCGAGCTCACCGGGATCGGCGTGCTCCCCGAGTGGCGCGACCGCGGCGTCGGGGCGCACGTGGTCGAGCGTCTCGTCGACACCGCGGCCGCGGACCGGTTCGAGACGGTGTACGTCCTCACCGACCAGCCCGGGTACCTGACCCAGTTCGGCTTCGAGGCGGTCGACACCGACGACCTCCCGGCGGCGCTCTCGGACCGGCTCGCGGAGAAGCGCGAGTTCCTCGGCGGCGACGTGGTCGGTCTGCAGTTGGCCGTCGACGACTTCGAGATGCCCGATCGGTTCCGCGAGGCGTTCAAGGCCGCCGAGCCGGCCGACGCCGCCGACGACACGGCCGAGTCGCCCGAGGACTTCGGGATCGACCCCGACTCGGCGACGTATAAGTACGACACGGGTCGGTGAGGGCGGCCGGCGGACCGAGGAAAACGCGCCGAAGCCGACAGCGATCCGACCGCTTATCGGCCCGCCGGTCGACGCCCCCGTATGGACCTGATCGAGGCTGCGCGCGACGCACTCTCTGACGCCCACGTCCCGTACTCCGAGTACCGCGTCGGCGCCGCGCTCCGGACCGCCGACGGCACCGTCTACACCGGCTGTAACATCGAGAACGCGAACTACTCCAACAGCCTCCACGCCGAGGAGGTCGCGCTCGCGGAGGCGGTGAAGAACGGCCACCGTGAGTTCGACCGGATCGCCGTCGCCTCCGGCGCCCGCGACGGCGTCACCCCCTGCGGGATGTGCCGACAGTCGCTCGCGGAGTTCGCGGCCGACGACCTCGCCGTCGTCTGCGACGAGGGCGACGGGGAGACGACCGAGTACACACTGGGCGAGCTGCTCCCGAACACCATCTCGGAGGGGACGCTGGACGACGCCGAACGGAACCGGCGCTGATCGAGCGACGGGATCAGGGGTAACGCGGGCGGCGTTCGGCGGGCTCAGTCCGCGAGGCCGCTCTCGCGGAGGACGCGTCTGCCCGACTCCACGAACCGCTCGCGTTCCTCGTCTATCGTCTCGTTCAGGAGGTCGCCGTCACGCTTCACGACGGTCCCGTCCGCGAGGACGGTGTCGACGTTCCCGACGCCCGCCTGGAAGACGACCGTCTCGACCGGGTCGTTGACCGGTGACGTGTTGATGTCCTCGCCGTCGATCACCACGAGGTCCGCGCGCTTGCCGGGCGTGATCGAGCCGATCCGGTCGTCGAGTCCGAGCGCGCGGGCGCCGTCGATCGTCGCCAGCTGCAGCGCGCGGTGCGCGTCGATCGACACCTCGCTGATCTGCTCGCCGGCCTCGACGGTCGGCCGGTTGTCGAGGCCGCGCTGGACCTGGACGGCGCTCCGCGTCTGCGTGAACATGTCGCCGCTGACGTTCGAGACGATGTCGACGCCGACCGTCGGGATCGCGCCGGCGTCCATCGCCTTCCCGACCGCGGGCATCCCCATTCCCATCTGCATCTCGACCTCCGGCGTGGTCGATATCGAGCCGCCGGTGTCGCCGATCAGATCGAACTCCGCGTCCTCGAAGCGGTTCCCGTGGACGAAGTTGAGGTCGTCGCCGAGCAGCCCGAGCTCTTCGAGCTTGTAGACCGCGCCGGGGCCGAGCGAGCCGGCGTGCAGCGAGATCGGAATCCCCATCTCGCGGGCGCGGGTGATGTCCTCCTCGACCACCTCGTCGGTGGCGTAGTCGGGGCCGCGGATCCCCATCGCGAGGGTCAGCCGGTCGTCCGCGGCCGGGAACCGCTCCTCGTGGAGTCGCTCGATGTCTTCGGGGTGCGGGGCCGCGCTCGCCTCCCACCACCGGGCGCCGTCGTCGCCCGGCGGCCCGTGCGCGAACACGGCGCGGATGCCGGCGTCCGCGAGGCCGTCGACCGCCCGGTCGGAGTGCTCGGGCGAGTTGGCGATGTGGAACCAGTCGAGGATCGTCGTGGTGCCGGCGTTGAGCTGCTCGACGGCCCCGAACAGGTTGCCGAGGTAGGCGTCCTCCGGCTCGTAGTGGCTGCTCACCTCGCCGAGCATCGTGTCGAGGTACTCGGAGAAGGTCCAGTTACCGGCGACGCCGCGGACGCCAGCCTGCCACGTGTGGAGGTGGGAGTTGACGAATCCGGGAGCCACGACCGACCCCTCGACGTCGATCTCGGTCGCGTCCGCGGCCTCGATCGTCTCCCCGACGTCGGCGATCTCGCCGTCTTCCACGTACACGTCGCCCCGCTCCAGCACGCCCACGCTCGGGTCGACGGAGACGACCGTCCCGTTTCGGAGGACGAGTCGGTCCGGGTCCTCTCCGAGGGACCCGTCGCCAGCGGTGTCGCCGTTGCCTCCGCCGATCGATCCGAGACATCCCGAGAGCGGGAGCGAGAGCGCCGCCGCGCCCCCGGCCAGATAGCTTCGTCGCGATACGCCGCCGTCGTCGTCAGTTCGTCGTCGCATTGGACACCCGTTCGTCGGGCCCGTGGAACCGTGGGAGTTCGTTCGGTATGTTCCAACCGTGCCGACGAGGAACAGCGGAGGGGCAGCTACGGGGCGCTCTCCTCGACCTCGACCGAATCGGACGCGAACGCGGTGCGCCCGGAGAGGTAGTTCTTCGCGAGCCACGCCTCGGCGCGCGAGACGCGGTACTGGAGGGTGGAAACGGGGATCCGCTCCGCCTCCGCGATCTCTTGGAGGGACATTCGACGCGGGGTGTCGTAGTAGCCGCGCTCGATCGCCGCCCGGAGCGCCTCGCGCTGTTCCGGCGGGAGGTCGTCGGCGTCCGGCCGGTCGGCCGTCCAGTCGGGAGAGCCGTCGACCCGGCCGAAGGTCAGATCGAGGCCGGGGCGGAGGTTCGCTTCGAGCTCCTCGTACACCGGGCTCAGGGCGCTGTCGTCGTCGACGAGCACGTTCCACTCGTAGGTGTTCCCGTACTGCTGTGCCCGGCAGAGCGCCCCGTCGCCCAGCCGCCGCGTGACGAGGTACGGCACCGATCGGCACCCCTCGCCCTCCGACTGCTTCGAGTAGATGAGTCGGCTGGTCGGCCGCTCGGCGAGCACCTCGTGTTCCCAGTCGAGCTGACACCCGCCCATCCCGCGGAGGCTCGAACAGCGCGGGAGCCCCTCGATCCGGCGGTCGTACGCCTCCAGCGCCTCCGGCGGCCCGGTGACCTCGTCGACGCGCCACATCGTGTCCGCGGTCGCGTGACAGGAGACCGTCCGGGAGTAGAGCCCGGAATTCTCGATGAACACGTCCATCAGATCGTCAGCGCCCTCCTCGTAAGTGACCGTGAAATCGAACTCCTGCATGCCGATCGATACGACGGATCCGTACAAGAACGCACGGTTGGCATATACCGAGTCGGCGCGGGTGCGGAATCCGGCGCCGTGCCGGGCGTCGTGACGGCCGTCGGAGCGAAGCGGTCCGTCCGACAGTTCGTGAAGTATTATAAAAGGAGGCCCTCTACGGGAGGCATGACCGACAAGAGCGACAGGAGCGAGGACCCCAACGACGACGTGCAGTACCACGTCGAGGTCGCCGAAGGCGACGTCGCGGACGCCGTGCTCCTCCCCGGCAACCCCGAGCGCGTGGACAAGGTCACGGCGCTGTGGGACGGCCACGAGGAGGTCGCGCATCACCGCGAGTACCGCACCGCGACCGGGACCTACGAGGACGCGCCGATCTCGGTGACCTCCACCGGGATCGGCTCGCCGTCGGCCGCCATCGCGGTCGAGGAACTGGCCAGAGTCGGCGTCGACACGTTCATCCGGGTCGGCTCCTGCGGCGCGATCCAGCCGGGGATGGACGTGGGCGACCTGGTCATCACGACCGGCGCGGTCCGGCAGGAGGGGACCAGCGACGAGTACGTCCGCGAGGACTATCCGGCCGCCGCCGACGGCGAGGTCGTCTCCGCGCTGATCGCCGCCGCCGAACGGCTCGGCCACGACTACCACACCGGCGTGACGATGAGCGCCGACTCCTTCTACGCCGGGCAGGGGCGTCCCGGTTTCGAGGGGTTCGAGGCGGCCGGCTCCGACGAGCTGGTCGAAGAGCTGCGGGACGCGAACGTGAAGAACATCGAGATGGAGTCGTCGGCGATCCTCACGATCGCGAACGTGTACGGGCTCCGCGCCGGCGCGGTCTGCTCCGTCTACGCGAACCGGGTCACCGGCGAGTTCCGCACCGAGGGCGAGTCGCGGGCGGCCGAGACCGCGAGCCTCGCCGTGAAGCTCCTCGCGCGGATGGACGAGGTCAAGCGCGAGGCGGGCGCCGACCGCTGGCACGCCGGCCTCTCGCTTTGACATCTTCCCGGCGCTGAAGCGCGAGGCTTTCGCCTCGAATTTTCTGTAAGGCGACGGGGCGACCACAGACCAGTCGGATATCGTGTTTGTTCCAAAGCGACTTTATTCACGCGCTGCGGACATACACACATGACTACACAGGTCGTCGTCGTCGGCTCCGGCTACGCCGGGGCAGGTGCGGTGAAGGCGTTCGAAGACGAGGTCGGCGACGGGGAGGCCGAGCTCACGTGGATCTCGGAGCACGAGTACCACCTGGTTCTCCACGAGGTGCACCGCGCGATCCGCAACCCCGCGGTCGCCGAGAAGATCACCATCCCCGTCGACGAGATCAAATCGCCCGAATCCGACTTCGTACAGGGTCGCGTCGTCGACGTCGACCCCGACGAGCGGGTCGTCGAGACCGACGACGGGACGACCGTCGACTACGACTACCTCCTGCTCGGCGTCGGCTCCACGACCGCCTTCTTCGGCATCGACGGCCTGAAGGAGAACGCCCACCAGCTCAAGAGCCTCGACGACGCGAAGGCGATCCACGAGGACGTGCGGTCGGCCGCCGCCGAGGCGACCCGGTCCGACCCGGTCGAAGTCATCGTCGGCGGTGCGGGCCTCTCCGGCATCCAAACCGCGGGCGAGATCGCGGAGTACCGCGACAAGCACCGCGCGCCGATAGAGATCAAGCTCGTCGAGGGCCTCGACGAGGTCTTCCCCGGCAACGACCCGCAGCTTCAGGGCGCGCTCCGCCAGCGGCTCGAGGACGCCGACGTCGAGATCCTCACCGGCGACTTCATCTCGAAGGCCGACGAGGACGCGGTCTACCTCGGCGGCGGCGAGGACGAGGAGCCCGAGGAGCTCGCCCACGACGTGCTGGTCTGGACCGGTGGCATCACGGGGCAGCCGGAACTGGAGAACGTCGAGGTCGAGAAGGACGAGCGCTCGAACCGCGTCCACGCCGCCTCCGACTTCACCACCAGCGACGACCGCGTGTTCGCCATCGGCGACACCGCCCTCGTCGAGCAGGGCGACGACGACGTGGCGCCGCCGACGGCGCAGGCCGCCTGGCAGGCCGCCGAGGTCGCCGGCGAGAACCTCGCACGCGCCGCTCGCGGCGCGCCACTCCAGTCGTGGGAGCACAAGGACAAGGGGACCGTCATCTCGGTCGGCGAGGACGCGGTCGCTCACGACGTGATGGGAATGCCGATCCAGACGTTCGGCGGCACCCCCGCGAAGCTGCTGAAGAAGTCCATCGCGGTGCGGTGGATCGCGAAGGTCTCCTCGCCCGGGCGCGCCGCGAGCGCGTTCGGCGACATGTAACGCCGGCGAGAGCGACGCCCGACTCGGAGGAACTTTTCGTCGAAGTCGACGGTTCTCGGACCCGCGAGCAGCGCCGCTATCGACAGCGACGGAGTCGGCTACCGAGTCCGAGCGGCCGCAATCGGGCTATCGACGGGTTCGCGAAGAGAGGGAAGCAGAACGGGATCGTCAGGGACGCGGTCAGTGCTCGGCGGGCTCGTCGGGCGCGCGCATGTCGTCGATCCGGAGGATGAGGATGTTCGCGGTGTCGTCTTTGCCGTCGACGGTCCCGTCGATGACGAGCTTCGAGAGGGGCGTCGGCCCGACGGTGACGGAATCCCCCTCATGGAAGTCGCGGACGGAGCCCTGCACGTGGATCTCGGCGCGGCAGAGCTCGGGGTGGTGGACGCTAGAGAGGTCGATCCCGTCGACGTTGACCCCGGTCACTTCCTCGCCCTCGTGGTAGATGGGGACGTCGGCGGGCTCGTCCATGCGCTGGATGTCGAGCGCCTCGTACGCGTTCGAGGTGGGCTTGTACCCGCCTTTCGGCCCCGGTACGCCCTCGACCAGCTGGAGGGCCTTCAGGCTCTGCATCTGGTTGCGGATAGTGCCCGGATTGCGGTCGACCTCCTCGGCGATCGCCTCACCTTTGACGGCGTCTTCCTGTTCCCCGTACAGGTTGATGAGGGCCGTGAGGATGCTTTTCTGACTCGATGTGAGCTCGATCGATGACATGGTCGCGAATAGATGGCGACCCTGCTTAAATGCGATGGAAGCCCGTTATAAACGATCATGTGATTTCTCAAGACTCGCGGAGGCGACGGAGGCGAACGTACGCGATTGGGCTGGAGAGCGCGACGATGGCGCCGACTCCGATCAGCGCGAGCCCGAGGTCGCTGAGGAAAAAGGCAACCCCTGCGCCGACGAGCCCGATCACCGCGCCGGTGAACGCGACGGCGATCATGGCCCCGATCGGTTCGATGTCGGCCGGAGCGAAATCTCTCTCGGAGCCGCTCATACCCGTCGTTGGAGGGGCGACGTGAAAACCGTGTGCGATCCGGGCGCGATCACGGCGGAAACCCCGATCATTCAAGCGTCGTCGGGGCGCTCTCTCGGACATGACCACAGTCAGGATCATCGGGGCGCCGACCGACTACGGGGCGAACCGACGCGGCGTGGACATGGGACCGTCGGCGATCCGGTACGCGGGACTGGCCGACCAGCTCGCGGGCGCGGGCGTCGAGACCGTCGACGCAGGCGACCTCGCGGTCCCGCGCGCCGAGGAGCGCGACCCAGACGCGGAGGCGCCCCGCGACGGGAAGGCGAAGTTCCTCCGCGAGACGGCCGACGTCTGCCGCCGGCTCGGGGACGAAGTCGGCGGAACGCTGGCGGCGGGGGAGGTGCCGCTCGCGCTCGGCGGCGACCACTCGATCGCCATCGGCTCGCTCGTCGGCTCGGCGCGGGACGCGGAGATCGGCGCGGTGTGGTTCGACGCGCACGCCGACCTCAACACGCCCGCGACGACGCCCTCCGGGAACGTCCACGGGATGCCGCTCGCGGCCGCGCTCGGGCTCGGCGAGTTCGCGGGGTCGGACTGGGCGAACGCGCCCGGACTGAACCCGGAGAACGTCGCGCTCGTCGGGCTTCGGTCCGTCGACGACGCGGAGGTCGAGGTCATCCGCGACCGCGGGTTCGCGGCGTACACGATGTCCGACATCGACGAGCGCGGGATCACGGACGTGACGGAGGAGGCGATGGCCGAGGCGTCGGCCGGCGTCGACGGCGTTCATGTCAGCCTCGACCTCGACTGGCTCGACCCCAAGGAGGCGCCCGGCGTCGGGACACCGGTCCGCGGCGGCGTCACCTACCGAGAGGCCCACAGCGCGATGGAGGTCGTCGCCGAGAGCGACGCCGTCCGGTCGATGGAGCTCGTCGAGGTGAATCCGACGCTGGACCAGCACAACGAGACCGCGGAGCTCGCGACGGAACTGGCCGCGAGCGCGTTCGGGAAGCGGGTGCTCTAAGACCGGGGAGCCGCGGCCGGACGAGCCGCGGGGGCGCCGTCAGGGGCTTCGGTCCAGCTGATCGACGACTCGCTGGAGGTCCGCCTCGCGCTCGATATCGCGTTTGATCTCCTCGCGGCGGCGGACCGCCGCGGAGTCGGCGTCGTACGCGCGCACGAACTCGGCGCGGGTGTGCTCGTCGAACGCGTGCCGGATCGCGAAGTAGCCGTCCGGAACGATCGTACCGCACACCTTACACTCGTGGCGCTGGTGGCCGTTCGTCTGGTGGACGATGGCCGACTCCACGTCGTCGAAGCCGGCGTCGCAGCCGTCGATTCCGCACGTCCAGCGGGGCATGTCATCTCGTCCCCGCCGCGAGGGATTAACGGTTTCCCCCGACGGCCGCCGCTTGGGGCCCGTCGCTCCCGCGCGTGACCGGCGCACCCCCGAGGCGACTCCGCCGGACTCGCCGTCGAACGATACGCCTTTGCTCGGCGACGAAGAACGCCCACCCGTGACTGGATCGAGAACGCGCGTCGACGCCCACGTGAAGGTGCTCGACGACGACGTCGTGGCCCTCGCGAAGGACCGAGGGATCGACGCGCTCGTGTACGCCCCGCACTTCACCCGCCTGCCGACGATCCGGGCGCGCGCGGCCCGGTTCTCCGACGACGACCTGACCGTGGTCCCCGCCCGCGAGGTGTTCACCGGCGACTGGGGGAACCGTCGGCACATCCTCGTTCTCGGCTTGGACGAGCCGGTCCCCGACTACATCACCTTCGAGGCGGCGATGGCCGAGGCCGACCGGCAGGACGCCGCCGTCTTGGCGCCTCACCCGAGCTTCGCGACCATCTCGCTCACCCGCCCGGAGATCGCGGCCCACGACGCTCGGATCGACGCGGTCGAGACGTACAACACGAAGCTCCTCCCGCACCAGAACGCCCGGACGCGCCGGATCGCCGAGGCCACCGATCAGCCGGGGTTCGGCTCGTCGTACGCCCACCTCCCCGGCACCGTGGGCGAGGCGTGGACGGAGTTCGACGGCGACCTCGATGGCGTCGACGCGGTCGTCGAGGCCTTCCGCGAGGCGCGGCCGCGAACCGTGGTCCACCGCGGCGGGGCCGCCCATCAGCTCCGCGGACTCGTGGAGTTCGCCCACCTCGCGTACGAGAACACGTGGGAGAAGCTCGACCGGCAGTTCCTCTCCGGCGACGAGCCGACCCTCCCGAGCAACGTCGCCTACGAGGGGCGGTTCAACGACGTAAGTGTCTACTCCGGGACGCTCTCCGACTACCGGCCGAACTAAGCTTTAGATCCCGAGCCCCGCCGCCGCCTCCGAGGCGGCCGCCGAGAGGTCCAGATCGAGGGTCACGACGTAGGTGTGAATCGCCCAGAAGACCGCGAGTTCGACGGCCGTGACGATCACGGTGACGAGATCCGCGTACTTGCTGCTCGTCGTCACGCCGGTCGGCATCCCGTACTCCGTGTCCGACAGCGGGTGGAACAGCGCGATGCCGCGGCGGCTCCCGACCACGTCGAGGACGTAGTGGGTCAACACGCCGATCCAGACGTACTGGAGGTTGCCGAACACGAGCGGGTACGCGAGGAATATCCCGAGCACCGGGAGGCTGTGGAGCGTCTTCCGGTGGCGGCCGAAGGCGGTGTCGACGTCGGGGAACAGCGCCCCCAACACGATCGGGACGGTGATCTCGGCGACGGTCCGCGCGGTGGCCGCGCTGAGGCTCGGCTCGATGACGAAGCCGAGCCCGAGCGCGAGCAGTAAGCCGTTGAGAACGTGACCCCGTTTGTTCATACCTCCGGGTGACTGGGGGCGCAGGTGAAACCACCGGATCGGGGTGGGCAGAGGATACGGTCGGCATAACGCACGCAGGCGGCCGGCCAAGCGCAGGGGGGCCAGCCGAAAGAGCCACGGCGCCCGACGCCGAGCGACCGGTATGGAGTACGAGGAGCCGAAGTTCTTCCACGTGATGCAGTACGCGACCGCGGCCGACGGCGACGTCATCGACATGGTGAGCGGCAACCCCGACTGGGAGCCGCCGGCCGCGCTGCGGGAGGCGCTCCGCGAGTACGCCGACCTCCCCTCGGCGGAGTTCCAGTACCCGCCGAGCGAGGGACTGCTGGAACTCCGCGAGGCGATCGCCGAGCGCCGGAACGTCGACCCCGACCGCGTGGTGGTCACGAACGGGACCGGCGAGGCGAACTACCTCGCGATGGCGCGCGCGTTCGAGCGCGACGCGGGCGACGAGGCGCTGCTCACCGACCCCGTCTATCCCTACTACCCCGGCAAGGCGGACATGCTCGGCGGGGAGGCGACGCTCGTCCCGACCGCGCGCGACGGGAGCCTCGACGTCGACGCGATCCGGGAGGCCGCGAGCGAGGACACCGCCCTCGTCGTCCTGAACACGCCGAATAACCCGACCGGCGCGGTCTACGACCTCGACGCGATCCGCGAGGTCGTCGCGGTCGCCGAGGCGGTCGACGCCCTCGTCCTCGTCGACGAGGTGTACGACCACTTCGATCTCAGCGGCGAGTTCGAGTCCGCGCTGACGCTGGACTCCGATCGGGTGATCGTCACCAGCGGCTTCTCGAAGTCGATGGCGATCACGGGGTTCCGGGTCGGGTACGGGATCTTCCCCGAGAAACACGTCGGCGACGCCAAGACGCGGCACATGCTCGTGAACGTCGCCGGGGCGCGGCCCTCGCAGTACGCGGTCCACCACGCGCTCGCGGAGACGCCCCCGGAGTACTACGCCGAAGCCCGCGACCTGCTCGCCGACCGCGCGGACGCGTTCACCGACGCACTCGACGCGGCTGGCGCGGAGTACACCCGCCCTGAAGGAGCGTTCTACGTGCTCGCGCGCTTCGACGGCTTCCCCGGGACGATGGACAACGTCAAGCGCCTGATCGACGAGGCCGGCGTCGCCGGGATGCCGGGCGACGCGTTCGGCACCGCCCGCGACGAGTGGATCCGGTTCGCGCTCGTGACGCCGCGGACCGCGGAGGCCGCGGAGCGCCTCGCCGACTACTTCGGGGACTGATCCGTGGACGGCCCCGCGACGGATCGCGGTGGCGTGCCGGCGAGCGCCCTGATAAGGGCGCGAGCCGACCGCGAGGGAGTCGGCGCGGCGCTTAAAAGCGCCGCGCCGACGAGGCTGGGGAGGCGTGAGGTGCGGGGCGGTGCTGTGCGGGGTGGGACTCAAAGGGGCAGCCGCGAGGACGACGCTTGGCGATGCAAGCACCGGAAGGAGCGAGTGAAACGAGCGACTGAGGAGCGCAGCGAGCGTGCGGGCTTCTCGCGACTGGGGCTTTGGAGGTGTTCTCCGCCGATCCAGCATCAACCATTTATAAGCGAGCGACTGGGGCTTTGGAGGAGTTCACCAATTCTCAGTAATCCACTTAAAAACAACCGCCTAAAACGTCCCAAACCGCGTCTAGCCGAAGTTCTCGACCTTCGCGGCGTCCGCGTCGCCGCCGGCGGCCTCGACCGCGGCCTCCGCGTCGGCCACCAGATCGGCGAAGCCGTACACGAAGACGGTCTCGCCCTCGCTCCCCGTCAGCGCCTCGGCGACCGCGTCGTCGAGTTCCTCGTCCGCGTCGAGAAGGTGGATCGCGGCGCCGCGCTCCGCCAGTCGATCGAGCCGGTCCGCGTGCGACACGTCGTCGTCGCGGTAGACGACCGCGGCCTCGGCGCCGTCGTCGAGCGCGCGCTCCGCGATGGCGACCGCCGGACCGACGCCCGGGCCGCCCGCGATCACGACCGCGCGCGGCTCGCCGTCGTAGTGCTGGTCGCCGAACGGCCCGGAGAGGGTCATCTCGGTGCCCGCCTCGGCGCCGGCGAGGAACGCGGAGAAGTCGCCGCCTTCCTCGGGGTCGATGCCGACCGTGACCTCGAAAGTGTCGCCCACGGTCGGCGACGACAGAGTGTAAAACCGAGCGACCGACTCGCCGTCGATCTCGGTGCCGAGCTTGACGAACTGACCGGGCTCGGCGGCGAACCCGTCGGGGGCGTCGAACCGGAGGGCGTACGTGTCGCGGCCGACCGTCTCGACCGCGCTGACCGTCGCTGTCGTGTCCATGACTCCGTTCCGGCCGGGAGACACAAACGTGTTCCCGTCGGCGTCGGTGCTGCCCGTGTCGAAACCGTCGCGGACGCGCGGGCCGTTGGATCGAGTCACGCGCGCTGTCCGTCTGCCGCGCCCGATTTGTTCGACAGTTGTCGATATCACCGACGACAATGAGGGTCGATCGTGAGGGATTTGAAAAACATTCGTTCACTATAAACGATATATAACCGTATCTAAGCGCTATTAGCGACAATATTCGCAGAAAATACAACGAATATTCAGAAACGGATTGGTAGCTCCTTCCAGAAGTCTTTTGATGAGTCCGGCGAAAGCCCCCACATAGCATGCCTGCGGACTTCAACTGGGCCGTCGGCGGTGAGGCCGGCGACGGCATCGACTCGACCGGGAAGATCTTCGCGCAAGCGCTCTCTCGGGCGGGTCGACACGTGTTCACGTCGAAGGACTTCGCCTCGCGGATTCGGGGCGGCTACACCGCGTATAAGGTGCGGACCTCCGTCGACAAGGTACAGAGCGTCGTCGACCGCCTGGACGTCCTCATCGCGTTGACTCCCCGGACCATCGAAGAGAACCTCGACGAACTCCACGAGGGGTCGGTGATCATCTACGACGGCGAGCGGACCACGATGCAAGACGTGGAGATCCCCGAGGAGATGATCGGGATCGACGTCCCGCTCAAGCGACTCGCCGAGGAGGCGGGCGGGGCGATCATGCGGAACGTCGTCGCGCTCGGCGCGGCCTGCGAGGTCGCCGAGTTCCCCATCGAGAACCTCGACTCCGCCCTCGAAAAGCGCTTTTCCGACAAGGGTCAGAAGCTCGTCGACAACAACAAGGAGGCCGCCCGCGCGGGGCGGTCGTACGTCGCCGAGGAGTACGACCACGAGTTCGACTACAACTTGGAGACCACCGACGAGGACTACGTCCTCCTCAACGGCGACGAGGCGATCGGGATGGGCGCCATCGCGGCCGGCTGCCGCTTCTACGCCGGCTACCCGATCACGCCCGCGACCGACGTGATGACGTACCTCACGGGTCGGATCGAACGGTACGGCGGCCACGTCGTGCAGGCGGAAGACGAGCTGTCCGCGATCAACATGGCGCTCGGCGCCGCCCGCGGGGGCGCGCGGTCGATGACCGCCACGTCCGGTCCCGGGATCGACCTGATGACGGAAACGTTCGGGCTCATCGCGACCTCGGAGACGCCGCTGGTCATCTGTAACGTGATGCGCTCCGGCCCCTCGACCGGGATGCCGACGAAACAGGAGCAGGGCGACCTGAACCAGATGCTGTACGGCGGCCACGGCGAGGTCCCCCGGTTCGTACTCGCGCCGACGACGATCGCGGAGTGCTTCTGGAAGACGGTCGAGGCGTTCAACCTCGCCGAGAAGTACCAGCTCCCCGTCTACCTCACCGCCGACCTCTCGATGGCGGTCACCGAGCAGACGTTCTCCCCGGACACCTTCGACATGGACGAGGTTGAGATCGACCGCGGCAACGTCGTCGACGAGACGACGATCGACGACCACATGAGCGAGTCGGGCGGCTTCCAGCCCCACGAGATCACCGACGACGGGATCTCGCCGCGGGCGTTCCCCGGCACCGCCGACGGCGCGCACATGTCCACCGGCCTCGAACACGACGAGCAGGGCCGCCGGACCGAGGACACGGAGATGCGCGTCGAGCAGGTCGACAAGCGCAACCGAAAGGTCGAGACGGCCCGCGAGCGCGAGGACTGGAGCCCGCGCGAGTTCGGCGACGAGGACGCCGACACGCTCGTGGTCACGTGGGGGTCAAATGAGGGCGCGCTCGCCGAGGCCGTCGAGTTCCTCGCGGACGACGGGCTCGACGTGCGGGTCCTCTCGGTCCCGTACATCTTCCCGCGGCCGGACCTGTCCGAGGATGTCGAGGCGGCGGAGAGCGTCATCGTCGTGGAGTGCAACGAGCAGGGGCAGTTCGCGGACCTCGTCGAGCACGACGTGTTAGAGCGCGTCGATCGGATTAACAAGTACAACGGCGTGCGATTCAAGGCGGACGAACTCGCAGACGACATTAAGGAGACCCTCGCGGCGGGGGTGGAGGCGTAACCAATGAGCTCAGACATTCGATTCACCGACTTCAAGTCCGACAAGCAGCCGACGTGGTGCCCGGGGTGCGGCGACTTCGGGACCATGAACGGGATGATGAAGGCGCTCGCGGAGACGGGTAACGACCCCGACAACACCTTCGTCGTCGCCGGCATCGGCTGTTCCGGAAAGATCGGCACGTACATGCACAGCTACGCGCTCCACGGCGTTCACGGGCGCGCGCTCCCGGTCGGCACCGGCGTCAAGATGGCCCGCCCCGACATCGAAGTGATGGTCGCCGGCGGCGACGGCGACGGCTACTCCATCGGCGCGGGCCACTTCGTCCACGCCGTTCGGCGGAACGTCGACATGACGTACGTCGTGATGGACAACCGCATCTACGGGCTGACGAAGGGGCAGGCCTCGCCGACCTCGCGCGAGGACTTCGAGACGTCGACGAGCCCCGAGGGTCCGAAACAGCCGCCCGTTAACCCGCACGCGCTGGCGCTGGCGTCTGGCGCGACGTTCATCGCGCAGTCGTTCTCTTCGGACGCGCTCCGCCATCAGGAGATCATCCAGAAGGCGGTCGAACACGACGGGTTCGGCTTCGTGAACGTCTACTCGCCGTGCGTCACGTTCAACGACGTGGACACCTACGACTACTTCCGCGACTCGCTGGTCGACCTGAAGGAAGAGGACCACGACCCCAGCGACAAGGACGCCGCCAAAGACGTCATCTTCGACGACGAGACGGAGCATCAGGGTATCATCTACCAGGACGAGGAGTCGGTACCGTACCACGAGCGTCACGGCGTCGACGAAGACATGTCCGTCATTCCGGACGGCGCGCCCGAGGGCGCGACGGACCTCGTGCGCGAGTTCTACTGAACCGGAACCGAACGCGGGACCCGGCTTTCCGTCCTGCGTTCCGATCGCGATCGCTTCTGCCGATTGGCGACGTTTCGCCGACCGAGACATTCCGACCTTAGTGGATCGCCAAAATCCGGCGACCGAGGCGGCTCACGGCCCCTTTGCAACCGGTTTCAGCAAACCTAATTACGTGGGTCTGTATTCACGGGTATATGGTTGATCGCTACGACGTCGTGATCGCGGGTGCCGGACCGGCGGGCGCCCAGTGCGCTCGCGACCTGGCGACGCGAGACTACGACGTCGTCGTTCTCGAAACAGAGCAGGAAGACGAGTTTCCCCGCCAGAGCAACAAATCGACCGCCGGGACGTTCCCGTCGATGATGTCCTCCTTCGGGGTCCCCGACGACGTGGTGATGTCGTACACCGACGACGTGGTGTTGGAGTCGCCCAACAGCCACTACAAGAGCTACCAGCCCGGCGCGGTGTTGGAGTTCGCCGAGTTCAAGCGGTTCCTCGTCGCAGACGGCCGCGAGAACGGCGCCGAGTACCGGTTCGACTCGCGCGTCTCCCGGCCGATCCTCGACGACGACGGCGTCATCGAGGGGGTCCGGTACAACGGCGACGAGGAGGTGTACGGCGAGGTGGTCGTCGACGCCACCGGCCCCGCGGCGCCGATCGCGAGCGCCCTCGACGTGGTCGATCTGGAGCGGGAAAACCAGGCGATCGGGATCGAGTACGAGATGGAGGGCGTCGAGATGAACCACCCGGAGTACGCCGACCTGCGGCGGGCGATGATGCTCCGCCTCGACCACGACATCGCGCCCGGCGGCTACTCGTGGATCTTCGCGACCGGCGAGGACACCGCGAAGGTCGGGCTCTGTTACATCCAGAACGACCGGCACCGCGAGTTCGCACAGGAGGGGCAGACCGTCGACGGCTACCTCGACGCGTGGGTCGACCGCGATCCCCGCTTCGCCGACGCCGAGACGATCGACGAGAAGGTCCACCGCGGCTCCGCGCACATCCAGATGCCCGACGAGATGCACACCGACCGCTTCCTCGCGATCGGCGACACGGTCCCCTCCATCGACCCGCTGTGGGGCGAGGGGATCCACAAGGGGATGAAGTCGGCCCGCGCCGCGGCGGCCACCGTCGACCGGTGTCTCACCGACTCGGAGCGCCGCCTCGACGCCGAGAGCCTCGCCGTCTACGAGCGCCTCTGGCACCGCGACGTGGCGCCGCGGATGAAGTCGCGGCTGATGCTCACGCGGCTGCTGTACCTCGCGCCCAACGAGCGCTACGACCAGTTCATGCGCGACCTCCGGCAGGCGGAGGAGAACACGCTGGAGAAGGCGAACCAAGGCGAGAAGGCGTCGATGGCGAAGCTGCTCCACCTCTCCGACGTCCCGCTGTTGGCGAAGTTCGCGCGCGAGCACCTGGGGTCGTAGCGACGGTCCGTTCGGGCTGACGAGGCCGGATCCCGCAGAGACCCGCCGATTTAATGCGACGTGGGTAGTGTTACGATACCAAGAGCCCTGATGCACGATGGATGACGTGGAACTGTCGGAGGGCGACGCCCTGCGCCGGATGTACCGGATCACCGCGGAGCAGGAGCGGTCGTTCGAGAGCAAGCTCCCGGATCTCCTCGATCTGGGCTGCGTCTACCTCGGGGTCGAGACCGGCTTTCTCACCGAGATCGACGACGACACCCAGCAGATCGTGGCCGCGAGCGGCGATCACGAGCTGCTCCAGTCAGGGCAGAGCTGCCCGCTGTCGAAGGCGTACTGCAGGAAGACGGTCGATGTCGACGGCGCGCTGACCGTCCAGCACGCGCGCGTCGAGGGGTGGGAGGAGGACGCCGCCTACGAGGAGTTCGGGCTGGAGACGTACATCGGGGCGAAGGTCGTCGTCAACCGCGGGGTGTACGGCACGTTCTGTTTCGCGGACACCGAGGCGCGCGACCGGCCCTTCTCCGAGGACGAGGAGACGTTCGTCGAGCTGATGGCCCAGTGGGTGAGCTACGAGATCTTCCAGAAGCAGGCCACCGAACGGATACAGAAACAGCGCGACCAGCTGGAGGAGTTCACCCGCGTCGTCTCCCACGACATCCGGAACCCGCTCGGCATCGTCGACGGCTACCTCGACTTGGCCGAAGAGACGGGCGACCCCGAGCACTTCGAACGGTGCCGCAACGCGATAGACCGGATGGGGTCGCTGATCGACGACCTGCTGTTTCTCACCCGCGAGGGGCAGACGATCGGGGGCCGCGAGGAGATCCGGATCGACGAACTCGTCGAGGAGTGTTGGTCGTTCGTGAACGCGACCCATGCGACCCTCGAAGTCGACACCGACCGCGCCGTCTTGGGCGACTGGAGCCGGCTCCAGCAGGTGTTCGAGAACCTGTTTCGAAACGCCATCGAACACGGCGGCGAGGACGTGACGATCCGCGTCGGCGACCTGGACGGCGGCGACGGCGTCTACGTCGAGGACGACGGCGCGGGGATTCCCGAAGACGAGCGCGATCAGGTGTTCGTCGACGGGTTCACCACCGGCGAGTCCGGGACCGGGCTCGGGCTGACGATCATCCAGCAGGTCGTCTCGGCGCACGGCTGGGAGGTGTCGGTGACCGAGAGCGACGCGGGCGGGGCGCGGTTCGAGATCGGCGGGATGGAGCCGGTCGAGCCGGGGACGGAGGGTAGCGAGTAGTCGAGCGGCTCCGTTTCGATCTCCACCGGGTGAGTATCTATCTCGGTTGCGGTCGATACGGACACGGCGGCGATCGATCGCGGGAGTAGGTATCGTACGTCGCAAGTGAGATTGGTTATAAGCGATCGAGTGGCGTTGCTGTCGGCTATTTATAAGCGATCGACGACTCTGTGGTGAAGACCTCCAAAGCCCCAGCCGGTGAGGCGGGCGCACGCTCGTTGCGCTCCTCAGTCGCTCGTTCCACTCGCTCCCTGCGGTGCTTGCGTCGCCTGCGCCCGCCTCACCGGCTGCCCCTTTGAGTCCTCCCCACCCGCAACCGCACCGCAGCCTCACGCCTCCCCAGCCTCGTCGCTCGCCTCTGGCGAGCGACTCCCTCGCGCGGGCGGTTCGCGCCGCGTTGCGGCGCTCACCGGGGCGCGCCACCGCCGCGTTCATTTATAAGCGATTGTCGCTATCGCTCATGTCTTTTTAAGTACGATCTTGCCACTGACGATCTGCAATACTCACTTTTGCAATCGAGCGGGGAGCAATCCTCAGTAACCGACTGTCGCGGGTGAATCCGACTGAAAATAGGATTTCAACGTCGTCGTCGGAGAGAAACGGCGTCGTCAGTCGTGCCGGAAACAGCGCGAGCCCGTAAACGCCATCGCCATGTCGTGTTCGTCGGCCGCGGCGATCACGTCCTCGTCGTTGACGGAGCCGCCGGGCTGGATCACGGCCTCGATGCCGGCCTCGGCCGCCTCCTCGATCGCGTCCGGGAACGGGAAGAAGGCGTCGGAGGCCATCACCGCGCCCTCGGCGGATTTCCCGTCCGCGTCCTTCTCGGCCTTCATCGCCGCCAGCGTGACGGCGTCGACGCGGGACACCTGCCCCATCCCGACGCCGACCGTCTCCGTGCCGGTCGCGAAGAGGATGCCGTTCGACTTGACGTGTTTGAGCGTCTTCCACGCGAAGGTCATCGTCTCAAGCTGCTCGTCGGTGGGCTCGCGCTCGGTGACCACCTCGAGGTCGCTCGCGGCCGGCGACTGGCGGTCCCGCTCCTGCACGAGGCGACCGCCGACGACCGGCTTCTCCGTGAATTGCTCGGAGAAGCGCTCGTCGCCCTCGCCGAGGGGGCCCACGTCGAGCACGCGGAGGTTCTTCTTCTCCCGGAGCACGTCGAGCGCGCTGTCGGTGTAGCCGGGCGCGACGACGACCTCCTTGAAGGAGTCGACGACCGCGTCAGCGGTGTCGGCGTCGCACTCGCGGTTCAGCGCGACGATGCCGCCGAACGCGGACTTCGCGTCGGTGCGGAGCGCGCGGTCGTACGCGTCCGCGAGCGTGTCGCTCGTCGCGCAGCCGGCCGGGTTCGTGTGCTTGATCACGGCGGCCGCGGGCTCGTCGAACTCCTTGACGAGGTTCAACGCGGCGTCGGCGTCGTTGTAGTTGTTGTACCCCATCCCCTTCGCACCGGAGTTCAGTTGGGGCGCATCGACGACGCTCGCCTCCTCGCAGCCGTCGTCGACGTAGAGCGCGGCATCCTGATGGGGGTTCTCGCCGTACCGCAGCGTGTCGGCGCGCTCCTCGGAGACGAACCGTCGCTCGGGGAAGTCGCCGCCTGCGTCGCCGTCGACGGTCACGTTCACGGGGGCGCCGTCGCCGTCGCGCTCGACCGTCACCCGGTCCTCGGCGAACCACCGCACCGCCCGCGGGTACGCCGTGAACTCGGCGTCGTGAAGCACGCGGTCCTTCAGCGCGTCGGCGTCGTCGCCCTCGTAGACGGGCACCGGCTCCTGCGTGACGATCGGGCCCGCGTCGACCTCCTCGGTGACGACGTGAACGGTACAGCCGGTGGTGCGGACGCCGGCGTCGAGCACCTGCTCGTGGGCGTCCGTGCCGGGGAACGCGGGCAAAAGCGACGGGTGGACGTTCAGCGTCGCCGGCGCTGCGTCGAGGAACTCGTCGGTGAGCACGCGCATGTACCCGTCCAGACAGACGAGGTCGAAGTCGTACCCGGCCAGTCGGTCGACGATCCGTCGCTCGTGCGACTCGCGCGATTCCCCCTCCTCGCGCTCGACGACCTCGGTCGGGATCCGGCGCTCCGTCGCGGCCTCCAGCACGGGCGCCTGTTCGCGGTTGGTCAGGACGACCGACAGCTCCGCGCCGCCCGGCGCGGCGTCGGCGATGTGTCTGAGGTTCCGTCCCCGGTTGCTCGCGAGTCCGGCGATCTTCATACCTGTGGGGTCCGACCGATCGCGTATATCCATTGCGGTCCGCGGCGGGAGTGTGTTCACGTTCGCGGATATATATCAGGTAAGAACCCGGCGGAGATCGAGAACGGATCCACGTCCGTGCGTCTCCCCATCGACACGCTTTTGCTGGCTCCGGCGGCAGTCGCGGACATGACCGACGCCGACGACACGCCCGGCGACGACGCACCGGCCGACGAACCGATCCCCGGGCTGTCGCGCTCGGACCCCCTCGCGGCGGTGTCCCCGCTCGACGGGCGGTACGCCTCCCGGACCACGCCGCTGTCGCCGTACGCGAGCGAGGCCGCGCTCATGCGCGCCCGGACTCGCGTCGAGGTCGAGTACCTGATCGAACTGGCCGCACTCGACGCGACCCCCATCTCTCTCGACGAGACGGCCGAGGCGGCGCTTCGGGCGATCTACGAGGATTTCTCCGCCGAGGACGCTCGCCTCGTCAAGGCGCTTGAGGTCGAGGGCGCCGAGGGGTACGACGCGACCAACCACGACGTGAAGGCGGTCGAGTACTTCCTGCGGGTCCGACTCGACGACCTCGAGGAGTCTGACACGATCGCCGAGAGCGAGGCGCTGTACCCGTGGATCCACTTCGGGCTCACGAGCGAGGACGTGAACAACCTCGCGCACCGACTCTTGGTGAAACAGGCCGTGAGCGAGGCGATCGTCCCCGCGATCCGCGAGGTCCGGGACGCGCTCGCCGACCTCGCGCGGGAGCACCGCGAGACGCCGATGCTGGCGCGTACCCACGGCCAACCCGCGACGCCGACGACGTTCGGCAAGGAGATGGCCGTGTACGCCTCGCGGCTCGGCCGTGCGCTCGGGCGGGTCGTCGTCGCGAACGGCGACCTCTCTGGCAAGCTCGCGGGCGCGTCCGGCACGTACGCGGCCCACGACGCCGCCTACCCCGAGGTCGACTGGCCCGCCTTCGCCGAGTCGTTCGTGCGCGGGCTCGATCTGGAGCACACGCGGCTCGCGACGCAGGTGAACCCCTGCGACGACTTGGCAGCGCTGTTCGACGCGCTGCGGGGCGTCAACAACGTCCTCCTCGATCTCGACCTCGACGCGTGGCTGTACGTCTCCGACCGCTACCTCGGCCAGCGGACCGTCGAGGGCGAGACCGGCTCCTCGACGATGCCGCACAAGGTGAACCCGATCGACTTCGAGAACAGCGAGGGGAACCTCTCGAAGGCGAACTCGGATCTGGCCTTCCTCGCCGACTACGTGACGACCTCGCGGCTCCAGCGCGACCTCTCCGACTCGACGGTCAAGCGCAACGTCGGCGCCGCCCTCGCGCACTGCCTGATCGGCTACTCGAAGGCTGGCGACGGGCTCGCGTCGATCGTTCCGAACGAGACCGTCATGCGCGAGGAGCTGGCGGCGACACCAGAGGTGATCGGCGAGGCGGTCCAGACGATCCTCCGCCGTGAGGGCGACACGGACGCCTACGAGCGCGTGAAGGACCTGACGCGGGGCAAGCGCGTCACTCTCGATAACTTCCGCGACCTCTTCGACGACCTCGACGTCGACGAGGGCGTCCGCGAGGAGCTGAAGGCGTTGACGCCCGCAGGGTACACCGGCGTCGCCGACGAGTTGGTCGACGAGATCGACGAGTAACGCCACAAAAGGTTTAGTCGTCGCGGGAGCAGGTGGCACCGATGCCCTCCGACGACAGCGAGACGGAGTACTCCGTCTTCGACGACGAACGGACCGACGAGCGAGACCGCGCGACCGACGATCGGGATCGTTCGGCAGGCGATCGAGACCGCACCGCGGGCGATCAGTCCCCCGCGACCGACGACCGCCACGATTCGATCGCCGCCGGCGAGGGACGCGGCTGTCCGAAGTGCGGCGGCGAGGAGACCGAGACGGACGAGATCGCCACGAGCGGCACCGGCCTCACCAAGATGCTCGACGTACAGAACCGCCAGTTCACGGTGGTCTCGTGCGCGGACTGCGGCTACTCGGAGCTGTACAAGGGACGCTCGACCGGCGACGCGATCGACTTCTTCATCGGGTAGGTGGGCGCGACGCGGCCGAGACCGTCCCTCTTTTGAACTCTCTTACGCCCCGTCGATTGCGACCGATTTATGTCGGCGGAAAGAAACGTCACGACCGCGCATGGTCTCCCTCCGTTCACCCTCGACCCTCCCGGTCGTCGGCGTCCTCGCCGACGGCAGAACGTACAGACACCTGTTGTACCTCCTGCTCGCGATCCCGCTCGGGTTCGTCTACTCGATGCTGTTCTCGTTCGGGTTCATGTTCGGACTCGTGTTCTCCGCGGTGCTGGTCGGCTTCGTCATCCTGCTGGCGACGCTCATCGGCGCCCGGATCGCCGCCGGCTTCGAGCGCTGGCTCGCCAACCGGCTGCTGGGGACGGACCTCGACCGGTACGACGACGTGCCCGCCGACACGGACGGCGCGGTCGCGGGCGTCAGAAAGTACGTCGACGCGGCGTCGACGTGGCGGGGCGTCGGCTTCCTCTCGCTGAAGTTCTTCGTCACCGTGGTCGCGTTCGTCCCTCTGGTCGCGCTCGCGAACGGGCTCCCGCTGCTTCTCGCCCCGCTGCGGTACCCCTACGTGGCCAACTTCGGCGAGTCCAACGGGGAGCCGGTAACGTGGGCGATCGACACGCTCCCCGAGGCGTTGCTGGCGGTCCTGCTCGGCGTCGTCGGAGTCCTTGTGGCGCTCCACGTCACGAACTTCGTCGCGTACGTCTGTCGGCAGATGGCGACCGCGCTGCTCGGGGAGCCGAGGACGGACGAGGAGGCGTCTGCCGCGGAGTCGGCGGCGGACGACGGGGGTCCGGTGACAGTCGACGACTCGAGCGGGAGCGACGATTCTAGTGGGAGCGACGACGAGTCGCCGGCCGCCGAGTCCGCGCCTCCCGAACCGGACGAGTTCATCCCGGCGGACGCGGTTGAGCCGGGCTCGGGCGACGATACAGGCTCAGCCGGCGATACAGGCTCGGCGGACGAGCCGGTCCGGGACGACGGCGGCTCCTGATCCGGCGCCGCGGCTGCCGTGACCGCCGCGGCCGCCGCGATCCCCGCCCCCGGAGCGCTTATTCTCGTGCGACCGTCAGAGTCGGTATGGCTCCGACGCTCGTCGCCGCCGCCGTCGGCGCGTTGCTGGCGGCGGCCCTGCTCGGCGCCGCGTTCGACCGGCGCGCGGTCGCGGTCGTCGTCGCGGCTGCGGTCGCTCCCGATCTCGACGCGCTCGCGAGTCTCGTCGTTCCGGGCGCGACGAACGCGCTTCTCCACTCGATCTGGCTCCCGCTGTTCGCGGCGGGCGCGCTCTACTGGGACGCCGTCGTGAGCGGTGAATCCCGGTTCCGCGCTCGGTTCGGGTGGCGCGGCGTGCGGATCGTGTGGGTCGCGCTCGCCGCGTTCCTCGTCGCCGGCGTCGGGACGGACCTGTTCGGATCAGAGGGAGCGAACCTGCTGTATCCCGCTCACGACGCCTACTATCGGATCGACGGACGACTTCTCTTCTCGACGCGAGAGGGGATCGTCCAGACGTTCGTCGCGCTCGGCGCTGACGGCCCCGGAATCCTCCCGATCGCGAGCCCGGGAACGACCGCCTCGCACGCGATTCCGACGTTCGTGAATCCCGACGGGCGACCGGGTCTCGCGCTCGACGCCGACCGCGAGCTGTCGCTCGTCCGGAGCGCGTGGCAGTTGGTCGTCGTCGCGGCCGCGGTCGCGACGCTTGCGGTCCGGTTCGGGCGACGGGAGGTGACCGAGTAGTGCCCTCGACGGTCGTTCACGCCGGGTTCGCGCTGTTGCTCGCGGCGGCGCTGCTCGGCGACTACTACGACCGGCGTGCGCTCGCGGTCCTGCTCGTGGTCGTGGTGGTTCCCGAAATCGACAGCTTCCTCGGGCCGATCATGCCCGGCGCTCACCGGACGGTCGGACACAACCTCGTCTTCCCCGCGGTCGGCGCGCTGCTCCTGTACTACGACACCCGCGTTCGGGGTCGGTCGCTGGTCCGCGACCGGCTCTCCGACCGATGGGTCGCGATCGCGTGGGTGGCGATCTTCGCGCACGTCTTCGCACACGTCGCGCTCGACTGGACCCACCTCGACGGAGTGAACCTCCTCTGGCCGCTTCGCGACGAGTTCCTCGCGCTCGACGGGGAGATTCTGCTCTCGACCGCCGACGGCTTCGTCCAGACGTTCGTCGACGTGCGGATCGATCCGGAGACGGGCACGCGGAGCGTCGACGCCGGAACGACGGGATCGACGGAGACCGTCCACGTCAACAACCCGGTCGAGCCGCGCGACCCGTCGATCGTCACCGACGAGCCGGTAGACCGGCGGTTCCCGGTCGCGAGCAGCGGCTGGCGGCTCTACCTGATCGGGTTGGGCCTCTTCGCGCTCGTCGCGAGACGGGTACAGGGGCCGGATTCGGGATCGGACCCGGACGCCACCGAGGAGTGAGTTCGAGTCGGACCCGTCCGAGCCGCGTCCGGGTCGCTTTCGAACCGACCGCGGACGGGCGGGGAATCCGACGCGACGAAAATCCTGATAACCGTTTATAAGATCCGCCATTCCGCACAAAAACAATGACAGTTAGGCCCGTGATGCCGTCCCGCCGAGACAGTCCGAACACGCGTCGCGTATGGAAACGACACCCCGACCGCGCGGGTGATCGGCGATGACGCTCTCGGCGAGCGCACCGCTGGCGCTGGTTCCGCTTTTGGTCGTCGCCGGACTCCTCGTCGGGCTGCTGTGGTCCGCCTCGCGCGCGATGCCGGTCGCGTGGCTGGCCGCCGCCGCGGTCGCGTTCCTCGCGTGGGACATGCCCGTCGAGTGGATCCTCGCCGCGTCGGCCAACGGCGCCATGGCCGCGATCGAGATCCTGTGGATCGTCTTCGGCGCGCTGGTCCTGTTGTACACGCTGATGAACTCCGGCGCCGTCGACCGGATCAACGCCGGCTTCGCGTCGATCAGCGACGACCGACGGGTGCAGGTCGTCCTGTTAGGCTTCTTCCTCGCGACGTTCATCGAGGGCGTCGCCGGGTTCGGGACGCCCGCGGCGGTGGTCGCGCCCCTGCTGCTCGCGCTCGGGTTCCCGGCCTTCGCCGCCGTCGTCGCGGCGCTCGTCGGCCACGCCGTCGCGACCGTGTTCGGCGCCGTCGGCACGCCGATCATCGTCGGGTTCGAACAGCCGCTCGCCGCGGTCTCCGACGCCATCGTCGGCGGCGGGTTCGAGTCCGTCGGCGCGTACTCGGCGAGCGCGGGCGCGTGGGCGGCCGTCTTCAATGGACTGTTAGGCACGCTCATGCCGCTTTTCGCGGTGGGGATGGTCGTCTACTTCTTCGGTGCGACCGACGACGAGGACCGGTCGCTGGAGCCGGTGTGGGAGGTCGCTCCGCTGTGTCTGTTCGCGGGCGTCGCGTTCGCGGTGCCGTACGTCGCCGCGGCGTGGCTCGTCGGGCCGGAGCTCCCGTCGCTCATCGCGGCGATGGTCGGCGGCGCCGTCGTCGTCCTAACGCTGAACGCGGGGTATCTCCTGCCGGAGGAAGAGTGGACGTTCCCGCCCCGCGAGGAGTGGCCCGACCACTGGGTCGGGAGCATCGAGCCGGGCAGCGACGCGGGGGAGGGAGCGCTCGACGCCGAGACGGTCGCGGGCGGCGACGCTGCGTCGACCGGCGACGAGGGCGGCGCGGTCGCCGGCGAGCCGTCCGTTTCGCTCCTACGTGCGTGGTCGCCGTACCTCGCGCTCGTCGTACTGCTGATCGGGACGCGGGTGATCGACCCGATCGCGTCGTTCCTCCAGAACGGTCCCGGGATGACGATCGCGGTCGACGGCATCCTCGGGACCGGAATCGACGGCGCGATCGGCTGGGCGTACGTCCCCGGGACGTGGCTGCTCGTCAGCGCGCTGCTCGCGGTCCCGATCTTCCGGATGCGGAGCGGTGACGTGACTGACGCGTGGCGCGAGGCCGCCGGGAAGATCGTCTCGCCGGCGATCTCGCTGGTGTTCGTCATCGCGATGGTCGAAGTGATGCTCCAGACCGCCGCCCACCCCGGCGCGACCGTCGACGGGAGCATGATCGTCGTGCTCGCGGACGCGACCGCGTCGACGTTCGGCGCGGCGTACCCCTTCTTCGCGCCGATGGTGGGGACCCTCGGGGCGTTCATCGCCGGGTCGATCACCGTGAGCAACGTGACGTTCGCGGCGTTCCAGTTCGAGATCGCACAGGAACTCGGACTGTCGACGCAACTGCTCGTCGGCGCCCAGACAATCGGTGCGTCGATCGGGAACGTGATCGCGATCCACAACGTGATCGCCGCGCTCGCGACGGTCGGCCTCGTCGGCAAGACCGGTCACGTCATCAGGCTGAACCTGATCCCCGTGGCATACTACCTCACCGCCGGCGGCGCGCTGACGACCGCGTTCGTGTACGTCGTGTTCCCGACGGTGTTCTGAGGAGGGCGACGGATCGCGCCACCTCCTCAGAGCCCGTGGCGGTCGCGGTGTTTCGCCGAGGGATCCGGACACAGCTACCGACCCTCTCCCCTCAGAGGATCGCACGACTGCGGCGTTCGCCTTGGAACCCCGAGGCTAATTGATTCTCTGGGGGAAGGGGGATAGATCCTCTATTTCCCCGATGACGCACAGTATAGCGATTCTACTGTGCGTTTGAGAACAACCGATATGGCGGAGGAATCGGAATGGACTTGCGGGGGTCCCGTGAGTGCAACGAACGGGACCACGCGAGGGAACGACTGAACGAACGAAGTGAGTGAAGAAGTGGACTCGCGGGGATTTGAACCCCGGGCCTTCCCCGTGCCAGGGGGATGATCTACCACTGATCTACGAGCCCTCGTACGCATCCATTCGTTCCCCGCTGGATATATTAAGGCCTTCGACTCGGCGACACCGCCGACATCGATTCCCACACGGCTTCAGATCCGCGCGGAATCGACGTACACGTCGAGGTCGACGTCGCGCGTCGAGTCTTCCAAATCGCGCACGGCGCGCTCGACGACGCGCTCGGCCTCGCCTCTGATGAGCGGGATCGCCTTCTTCAGCACCCAGTCGAACGAGACGAGAGCGGGGAGGTTGAGCGCGTCCGAACTGGCCGAGCCGGGGTCGAACTCGACTTCGAGCGCGACTTCGCACGGGCGGTCGGTCGGGTCGTCGCCGCCGCTGTCGTCGGCGGTGTGGTCCGTGTCGGGACCGCTCTCCGACGCCGCCGGCGTTACTCGCCAACACCCGCCGGCGTCGATGTCCTTCGTGATCTCCCAGTCGATCCGTTCGGGCGGGTCGACGCCGGTCACGCGCGAGTGAGCCGTGTAGGTGATCTTCCACCACGCGAACGTCAGCGCGTAGCGGGTTCCCGGCCCGCCCTCCCCCTCCAGCGTCCGTACCTCCCGGAGGTACTCCGAGTAGTTGGCGTACCGCGGGAAGTCGAGCAGGAACGCGTACACGTCCTCGGGGTCGGCGTACACCTCCGTGCTCACGACGAGTTCGTCCACGCAGGGGAATTCGGGTGACGCCTATTAAGCAGTCCGACGATTGGATGGGGCCCTCTCGATCGGAAGCCGAAACGATCCCTCGAAGCGAGGGGCTCGGCGGCTGAACGATCGAAAGGGGAGGGGAGGTCAGCCGAGTCAGTCGTCGCTCGACGCCTGCTCGGTCGCGTCGGACGCGGAGCCGGGTACGGCGGCGGCGGGCTCCGGCGGCTCCTCGCGCACGTCGGCGCCCGTGCCCTCGGCGATGACCTCGGCGTAGGCGTCGGGGAAGACGCGTACGAAGTCGTCGAGCGCGCTCGTCCAGTCGTCGAGCAGCTCGGCCGCGCGGTCGCTGTCGGTGTACGCGTGGTGGTTCTCGACGAGCCGGCGGAGCATGCGCTCGTCGGACTCTTCGAGGGTCTCCGAGACCGACACCATCCCGCGGTTGACGCGGTCGTCGAGCCGGTCGTCGGGATCGTACACGTAGGCGACGCCGCCCGACATCCCGGCCGCGAAGTTCCGTCCGGTGTCGCCGAGCACGGCGACGACGCCGCCGGTCATGTACTCGCAGCCGTGGTCGCCGACGCCCTCGACGACCGCCTTCACGCCGGAGTTGCGGACGCCGAACCGCTCGCCGGCGACGCCGTTGACGTAGACCTCGCCGCTCGTCGCGCCGTACAGCCCGACGTTGCCGGCGACGACGTTCTCGGCGGGATCGTAGCCGGCCTCTTCGGGCGTGTTGATCACGAGCCGACCGCCGGAGAGCCCCTTGCCGACGTAGTCGTTGGCGGCGCCGGACAGCTCCATGGTGATCCCGGACGCGAGGAACGCGCCGAAGCTCTGACCCGCGTAGCCGTCGAACCGGCAGGTGACGGTGTCGTCCGGGAGCCCGTCGCCGCCGTGTTCGGAGACGACCCGGTTCGAGAGGGTCGCGCCGATCGCCCGGTCGACGTTCTCCACGTCGCGGGTGAGCGCGACGGGCGCGCCGTCCTCGATGGCCGGGGCCGCCTCCTCGATGAGGTCCCAGTCGAGCAGGTCGTCGATACCGGAGTGGTCCTGCTCGCGGGTCTTCGTGCGAGCGTCGCCCGCGGGCTCGGCGATGACCGCCGACAGGTCGAGGTGTTTGGCCTTCTCGTGGTCGGTCTCGCGCTGGGAGAGGAGCTCGGGCCGGCCGATGAACTCCTCGACCTCCGTGTAGCCGAGTTCGGCCATGATCTCGCGGAGCTCCTGCCCGATGAACGTCATGTAATTGATGACGTGGTCCGGCTGGCCGGGGAAGCGCTGCCGGAGGTCCTCGCGCTGAGTGGCGACGCCGACCGGACACGTGTTCTCGTGGCACTGCCGCGCCATCACGCAGCCGGCGGTGACGAGCGAGGCGGTGCCGAACACGTACTCTTCTGCGCCGAGCGCGGCGGCGACCGCCACGTCCCGCCCGGTCTTCAGGCCGCCGTCGGCGGTGACGCGGATGCGGTCCCGCAGGCCGGTCGCGCGGAGCATCTGGTTCGCCTCGGCGAGCCCGAGTTCCCACGGGAGCCCCGCGTTCTTGATCGACGTCTTCGGCGACGCGCCGGTCCCGCCGTCGTGGCCGGAGACGTGGACCACGTCGGCGTTCGCCTTCGCGACGCCGGCCGCGATGGTGCCGATGCCGGCCTCGGAGACCAGCTTCACGTTGACGTCGGCGTCGGGGCTCGCGGCCTTCAGATCGAAGATGAGCTGCTTGAGGTCCTCGATCGAGTAGATGTCGTGTTGCGGCGGCGGCGAGATGAGCCCGACGCCGGGCGTGGAACACCGGACGTGCGCGATCATCTCGTTGACCTTCTTCCCGGGGAGGTGTCCGCCCTCGCCGGGCTTCGACCCCTGCGCCATCTTGATCTGGAGCTCGTCGGCGCTCGCGAGGTACTCGGAGGTGACGCCGAACCGACCCGAGGCGACCTGCTTAACCGAACACTCCTTCTCGGTGTCGAACCGCTCCGGGGGCTCGCCGCCCTCGCCGGTGTTCGACTTCGCGCCGAGCCGGTTCATCGCGATCGCGTTGTTCTCGTGGGCCTCCGGCGAGATGCTCCCGAGGCTCATCGCGGCCGTCGAGAAGCGCTCGACGATCGACTCGACCGGCTCGACCTCCTCGACCGGGACCGGATCGCGGTCGGACTCGAACGAGAGGAGGCCGCGGAGCGTCTGCAACTCCTCGGACTGGTCGTTGACCAGCTCCGCGAACTCCCGATACTGCTCGTAGTCGCCGCCGCGGACCGCCTGCTGGAGCGTGCCGACCGTCTGTGGATTCCAGCCGTGTTTGATCCCCGACGAGCGGTGCTCGTACTCGCCGGTGGTCTCCAGTTCGGGGTCGGCGCCGAACGCCATCGCGTGACGCGTCCGAAGGTCGTCTTCGATCTCTGCGACACCGATCCCCTCGGTGCGGATCTCGGTGCCCTCGAAGTACTCGGCGACGAACTCGGAGGAGAGCCCGACGGCCTCGAAGATCTGCGCGCCCTGATACGACTCCATCGTCGAGATGCCCATCTTCGCCATCGTCTTGAGGAGGCCGTCCTCCAGCGCGTGCCGGTAGGCGGCGAGCGCCTCGTCCTCGTCGGCGCCGTCGGGCCCGGCGACCACGTCGGCGATGGAGGCGTACGCGAGGTACGGGTCGATCGCGTCCGCGCCGTAGCCGACCAGCGTCGCGACGTGGTGGACCTCGTGCGGCTCGCCGGACTCGACGACGAGCCCCGCGCGGTTCCGGAGCCCGTTGCGGACGAGGTGGTGGTGAACCGCGCCCGTCGCGAGCAGACTCGGCACCGCGAGCCGGTCCGGTCCGACCTCCCGGTCGGAGAGGACCACGGCGTCGGCGCCGTCCTCGATGGCGGTCGCGGCGTCCTCGCGGATCCGGGTGACGGCGTCGACGAGCGAGTCGTCTCGGTCGTACGTCACGTCGACGGTCACGGAGGTGAACGACGCGGCGTCCGCCCCCTCCTCGCCTTTGTCACCCGGCGCGCGCTCGCCCGGCCCCGGGAGATCGCGCAGCGCGGCCGTCTCCGCGTCGGTGAGGATCGGAGTGTCGGAGACGATCTGCTCGGCGTGCTCGGGCGTCTCGTCCAGCAGGTTCCGCTGGTTGCCGATCCGGGTCTCCAGCGAGGTGACGAGCTCCTCGCGGATGTAGTCGATCGGCGGGTTCGACACCTGCGCGAACAGCTGCTTGAAGTAGGTGAACAGCGGGCGGTCGACGTCGGCGAGCACCGACAGCGGGGTGTCGTCGCCCATCGAGCCGACCGGGTCCTTCCCGTCCTTCGCCATCGGCTCGACGAGGTGGTTCAGCGAGTCGGTGGTGTAGCCGAACGCGGCCTGATGGGCGCGGACGGTCGGCGCCGCCGAGTCATCGCCGGACGCTGCGTCGGCCTCGTCGTCCGAATCGATCCCCGCTGCGATCCCGTCCCCCTCGACGATGTCGTCGAGGTCGACCTGTCGTTCGGCGACCCACTCGCCGTACTTTTGGTCGGTGAGGGCCTCAAACACCTCGTCGTCCGGGACGATCCGGCCCTCCTCGGGGTCGGCGACGAAGATCTCGCCGGGCTGGAGCCGGCCGCGGCGCGTCACAGCTTCCGGCTCAGTCGGGAGCGCGCCGACCTCGCTGCCGACGATCAGCCGGTTCTCGTCGGTCACCTCGTACCGGCAGGGACGGAGCCCATTGCGGTCCAAGACGCCGGCGACGCGGTCGCCGTCGAAGCCGATGACGAGGGCGGGCCCGTCCCACGGCTCCACGAGCGAGGCGTGGTAATCGTAGAAATTCGCGCGGGCCTGATCCATCAGGTCGTCGTCCCGGAACGCCTCCGGGATCAGCATCCGGAGAGTGTGCGGGAGGTCGCGGCCGGCCTGTAGGAGGAGCTCGACCGCGTTGTCGACGCTCGCGGTGTCGGATTGGTTCGGGTCGTCGATCACCGGCTTGATCGTGTCGAGCTCCGCGCCGAACGCGGGGTGATCGAGGTCGTTCTCGCGGGCGCGCATCCAGTTGACGTTCCCGCGGATCGTGTTGAACTCGCCGTTGTGGACGATGTTGCGGTACGGGTGCGCGAGGTGCCACGCGCCCAGCGTGTTCGTCGAGAAGCGCGCGTGGACTAAGGCGACGTGGCTCGCGAAGCGCTCGTCGGTCAGGTCGGTGTAGTAGCCGTCGAGCTGCGAGCCCTTCAGCAGCCCCTTGTACACGACGCGCTGACGGTCGAGTGAGCAGACGTAGAACCGCCCCGCGCCGTCAACCTCCGACACCGCGTTCTCGATCTCGCGGCGCGCGGCGTACAACGCGCGGTCGAAGCCGAGGATTTCCGGGTCGGCGTCGTCGAGGCGGCTCTCCTCGCTGGTGAACCGCTCGGCGAGGCCGGCACCTTCGACCGGCGCGACGAACAGCTGGGAGACCTCCGGCTCGGAGTCGAGCGCGGTCGCGCCCAGATCCGCGTTGTCCGTCGGAACGGAGCGCCACTCCAAGACCTCCAGCCCGTACACGGAGAACACCTCCGCGATGACGTCGTGGATCTCGGCCTGCACGCTCGGCTCGGTCGGCATGAACACGGAGCCGACTGCGTACTCCTCGGGCAGATCGGCGTCGACGACCTCGTGGAAGAAGTCGTCCGGACGCGCGACCATGATGCCGGCTCCGTCGCCGGTGTCCTCCTCGGCGCCCGTCGTCCCGCGGTGTTCGAGATTCTCGAGCAGTTCGACGGCGTCGGTGACCGTCTCGTGGCTCGGGTCGCCGTCGAGGTCGACGATTCCGCCGATCCCGCAGTTCGAACGCTCGTCCGTTACCGCCGCAAGCCCCCCACCGTGGCCCGAGAGATCCCGCTCCGATACCTCCCGGGTGTTACTACGTGGCTCGGTCATGATACACACTCTAGATCCGTCACTTAAAGGTATAACCCTGATAGGGGTAGGATCCCTCGTACACACATTAGGGAATATAAGGTAATTATTCATCAGGGGGGTGTACCAATGACGTAATCTCTGTTTGATCAGAAGATATCCGGTTCTGAGTAAACAATCCGGCGGTTATTTGGAGCACGCGAGACAGAACCGGTCGAATTCGGAATGTATATTGCCGATCGTCAACCGAATTCTTTCGGGCGCATCAAGGGGTACCAGCGCCGGAGACAGTAGCGGCGATCGAAGTGGGAACAGGTGGCGACCGAAGCGAGCTCGCGGAGGGCGCGACCGAGCCAGCGATCCTCACCGCCGAATCGCGGTCACTCGCTCAGCGGGGTGAACGTCCCGTTGATGTCCCACTCGTGGATACAGTAGACGTTGCCGGGCTCGTCGTCGATCTGCCAGCCGTCGGCGTCGTCGTCCCACAGCTCCTCGCGGCCGCACAGTTCGCACTCGCGCTCCCGCGGCGGGGTGATCGTGACGCTCATACTCTCACGAACGGCGCGGCCCAGCAAAAGGGTACCGCCGACTCCGTGGCGAATCGGCGCCTCGATCGCAGATCACCGGGGACGCCGCCCCCAAGCAGCGGCCAGGAGCAACGCCGCGACGGCGGCCAGCGAGTGCAGCGGGCCGAACCCGGGAACGTCTTCGGCGGTCGCCCGGATCGGCGCGTTCTCGTAGGTCGGCGTCGGCCGTTCCGAACCGGCGCTACCGGGTTCGGTGCCGTCGGTCTCGCCCCCCGCTCTCTCCGAACTGTCCCTGCTGTTCCCGGCCCCGACCGCCTCGGGATCGGTCGTTCCGGCGTCGGCCGGCGGTCCGTCGCCTCCGGCCGTTCCGGAAGCCTCGGGCGCCCCAGTGTTCCCGGCCGCGGTTGGCGCCGACACCGCGATCGGCCCGTCCAAATCCGGGATCCGACGCTCGGCGTTCGGCCGGGGTCCGAATCCGACCCCTCGGACGGAAGCGATCCGATCGTCGCTCCCGCTGGTTCCCGATTTCCTACCCGCGCTCGGGCCTCCTGGGGAACCGCCTCCGCTGGGGCCGGCCGGATTCGCTCCTCCCGTTGAGGCCCCTCCGGCACCACCTCCTCCGGAACCACCTCCCCCAGCACTCCCACCTCCTCCTGCACTGCCGCCTCCCCCAGCACTCCCACCTCCTCCTGCACTCCCTCCCCCTCCTGCCCCGCCGCCTCCCCCGGCGCTCCCACTTCCTCCGGTACTTTCGTCCCCTCCCTCAGTGACCGGGTCTTCGGAAGCGATCTGCTCGCGATCGTCGCCCGACGAATTACTTCGATCCCCGCCGGCGAACGCCACTGTCGAGGCGACGCGATGGCCGTTCGGTGAGTCCGACGCGGCCTCGCGAAGCCGGTCGTCGGTAATGTGGAACTCGGCGATGAACTCCTCTCCGGGCTCCGGTTCTCCGTCTGTCGGGAGCGCGTCCTCGGCGTCGGCGACCACGTAGAGCCCGGTCTCGTCGACGTGGACGGTCGATTCGGGGGGCACCTCGCCGCTCGCGTTGCTCGCGGTCATCCCGTCGCCGTCTGCGGTCGATCGAACGCCGAACTCGAGTCCGTCGAGGCGGTCGAGGTCGGCGCCCGTCTCGGGTGTGGCGTTCCGCGCCGCGGGTAGTCCGGTCAGCCCAGACGCGCTCACCGCGTAGACGACCGTGTCGTCGGTGTCGACGCGCTCCGCCGGCGAGAGCGCGTCGTCGTCGATGGCGTCTCGGACCGCCGCGGCGCTTCCGAGCTCCGCCCGATCTGCTTCCGTTCCCGCGTAGGTGGTGAGTCCGTTCGTCGAACGTCGCGTGAGCGTCATCGTCGCGTTGTCGCTCGTCGTTGCGATGCCCTGTTCCGAGCGAACGGAGATTTCGTAGGTACCCGGTGCGAGCGTTCCGTTTCCCCCGGGCGTGGTAACGGACTCGATCGACGCCCCCGGACCCGCAACGGTGACGCTCTCGTTCAGCGATCTGTTCGCCGCCGCGTACGTGTTGTATCTGAGCGTTGTCTGTCCCTCTTCGGGTGTTTCAAGTTTGATCGTGGCGGCCGTGGTGTTGGTGTCTATCTTTTTAAATTCTACATACGAACTTGGCGAATTATGTTGTATCTTGAACGATATACGTCCAGAATTTGTTGATAATTTTGGTATGTCGAGAATATCCACGTACTGATCTTTAGAACCAATTATTTTAAAAGAATTTCCAGATTTGGATCCATTTTTATCAAACGTATACCAACTGCTGTGTTGAATAGATGCTGAGTCACGGCTACAGCGGCTCACACAGCGGTTCTATGTTGATGATGGCGAACATCAAGACAATCTCACGGAACTGTCGATACCAGCCCAGCGCTCGCACGGCATCGCCGAGCGAGCGCTTCGTTGTCGAATATGACGTTTCGGCCCTCCACCGCTGAGAGTAGCCCTTTGCCCGGTTGAGAGCGTTTTTCGCGGCTGCGTTCGCTGACGAGCCGCGATAATGAACGAGGTAATCGATGTCGTGTGCGGCGATCTCGTACTCGGTTTGCCAGTCTTGGAAGCCGTTGTCGGCGGCGACGGACTGGAGGTCGTCCGCGTTTCGGCGGACAACCTGCGGTCCCGTCTTCGTGTCATGCTTCCACCGAGCTGCGATGTGAACGTCAAGAACAGCCAGCGATTCCACATCAGTCAATGTCGTGACTTTCAGCGTCTGTATCGTCCGTCCTGCCCGCTGACGAAAGTACGAGGATGCACGTCGCCGGTCGAAGAACGTGCTGTCGAGCGCAGCGTGGCCCGACTGCGGGTGCTGCTGCGCGGAAACGCGCAGCAGCGCCCGCCACACCCACATTTTCAGCCGATCAAACGACTTGTAGATCGTCGTGTGATCGGGCAGATCGTCCCGATCTAAGTCGAGAGCGTCACGAATCTCAGTCATGTACTGCAGCCGATTCGGCGTTTCGCGGTAGCTGTGGCCGTCTTCGACCCGAAAACAGTGAAGAACGACATGAACCCAGCGGGCGAACCCGCCGCTGGCGGGCTCGCCCGCATGCTTCCCCAACGCTTGTTTAGCTAGGTCACGACACTGCTCAATGAAGTCGAGGATGTCGATTTCCATGGTAGGTTTGATATCCTCGGTTTGACCCTTCTAAACCGGCGATATCGGTAGATAAGATCGCTCTTCAACAGAGCAATACCAACCAGTCTGCAAGCCTTTTGTGCTGAATTCTGTCAAATTAGTATTTGTTATTGGAGATCCAACTGCGGATATAATCTTCTTGCTTTTATTTATACGATGCATCTTTTTATCATCACTTTCCAATAATGTGTTATTAGCTAATATTGTGGATCCTGAATAGATATCTGTCTGTGTATTATTGTGCCGATATTGATGGTCGATATAAACACTCTTCTGCTCAGATTCAAGATTGTCTTTAATTTCAATCCGAGCGTCATCTGAGACACCACCGTTCACAAAGTGATCATTTGTATCTGAGTTGGGCAATATCTGTGTTGAATCTAGACCATCTTCTTTTTTAGTATCATTTTCATATATTTGCACAGTTGCCGCTAGCTGATTACTAGTGTGTATCTTTGCACTATTATTATTTGGACTTTTGAGATCGTATGTGTTTACCCCGAGGT
>NZ_BBJP01000022.1 GCF_000739595.1 Halorubrum halophilum
GTTCTGTAAGCACCTGCGTGAGTTTTGGTAGGTTCATCAGGTGCGTATCCGGACAGCGGATGAATCAGGTTCCTGATTCATCCGCTTCACTCAGGACTACGTATCAGCTGCTGGACTCCTGAGCCAGAGTGGACAACTAGCGACTGTCCTCAATGTCGTACGTGGTACAAGTATTGCACCCGCCTGCAATGATTTTGACATCGTTATCCAACGCATCACGAGCGGATATTAGCACACGATGGAATCGGGCTGCAATCTTGTGGTCGTCACTCTGGAGCCCACAAGGATCGTCTTTCATATGTGTGTCAACTGTTCTAATCGTTTCAACGTGTCTTGGTACGTTTCTCATTGGTTGTTCAGAATAATTCTCAATCGGATGTGGTTTCAACTCCTACAGGCCTTCTGGGTCAAAATCAGCTAGTCAGCGTCGTTTCGGATCCGTTTGAGTGGTGCTTTGCAGTCTCGGTCCCGCTCCCACTGCTCAGGACTTTTGAGCTTATCCAGTACATACGGTAACCCATCTTCAAGCTGTAGTGAGTGTGCTCCGCGGACATTCTCGTCCATATAGATCGTCGTTTGTGATGCTGAATCCCATGAGACGGGACCATCGAACGTAGCGAAGACGGTGAACGGTACCAGAAGTGTCTCATCTCCTCTATCTAATGCGATCTTGTGGTCTGCGCTGAACAGCTGTAAGTAGTCCTCGACGCTATCTGCTTCGGCTGTATAGACCCTCACATCGATACAACTCGGCTGTTCGTACGTCCCAAGGTGACCAATAGTGATTGAGGAAACGTGATCGAATTCATCCATCGCTTGTTCGATTACCGTTTCTAATTCGACCTCAACCACGGTCTCGTCCAACAGCCTCTCTATCGTTTCTTCAACAGTCTGCTCGTCTTCTCGTGCGCGCTTCCTGAGTCGCAGTTCAATCGGATTTGCTATAGTTCGCGCCATTGCAAATGGGAAAATTACCCACCTTAAAAAAAGGGTTAGCCATATAGCCAGTTAGCAGGGGCAAAAACTAGCAAATCGGGGCTCGTAACCCGGTCACAGCGCATTAATATTTAAAATAGGTATTCCTGTACATATAGAATACTAAATACGAGTCGGCGATTGAATCTGGATAGTTGAGCTTTTCACCGATTCAATCAGGCCGCTACTAATCAGTTTCAGGAGATTCTGGAATAGAAATTCTATTAGTTGCTACTATCTGGTAGGAACAGTCGCACCCAGAATGTTTATAAATTGCTGTGGCTGGGTAGAGAACCTATCTGACTCGGCTGCTGACCGAGTAGTAGTTCACGCGGTCACCCGCTCGTCGAGCGCGTGTGATAGCTGGATCCAGGTTCAAATTCAGTAAGTTCCTGAATCCGGGCTTCGAGTTCCCCGATTTCTTCTCGAAGTTCTGCGGCTTCCTCGCCATCTGTAGCCGCGAGTTGATCTTTGAGACCTTGTAGACGCGTCTCCTTGCGCTCGTCATCAACCTCTGCTTTCCGAACGTACTCACGTTCTTCGATTTCGTACACGTCGGACTCGCTCAACTCCGTTACTTCCAGCGCATCATCGACTTTGCTGCGATCAACGCCCAGCACGCGGTCACGATCGATGCCAGCTGCTTCAAGCGTCTCCAGCACTTCTTCGTCGTCTTTCAGTGATCGATTCCGACGCGTCGTCCGCTGGACAGCACCGAACGGGCCAGTAACTGGGCGGTCGTGATGCAGCCGAGTCAACAGTATGTCTGCCACGTCTTTCCGAAGCGTATCCGCATTGCGCTGGACATCCGAGAGCAACGTGTAGAGGTTGACCAGCCCAGTCGTCTCTAACTCTTCAAGCACGTCCACGTCGTGACGTTCAAGCGCATCAACCAGCAATAGTGCGTCCGCATACACGTCTAAGTCAGGTTCTGTCCGGTCAACCGACTCTCTCGCCGCCTCTTTCTCAAGCAGTTGGCTCGTCGTTGGCCCCTCTGTTTCGACGATTATCTCTTGCTCTCCATCAATTTCGAACCGTGGATGGAGACTCAGTACCGCCGGATACGGATCGGCATCGGGTGGGAGCCGATCAAGCTCAAATCCATCTGGTTCGTCACTTATGCGACGGTACAGCGTTTCGAACTGGTCGCGCTGAAGGGGTCGCTGGTCATCTTTCTCGTCGAACTCAACAATAACGCGCTGTTGCTGCACGTCAGTAATACGGAATCGCTTGTGTGACAGCGGCGTAATGAGCGTCGCTCCCTCAGAAAGCTCATCCAGTTCTTCGAGAAGCGTGTTCCACGAAACGCTGAATGACATATCAGACCCAACGACCTGAAGTGGTAAAATCCTACAGGCCACAGCTATCCCCTACTGCACGAGTAATTGTTTGACAGATTACTGCGGCTGAACTGGTTCTTTGCACTTGGGACACTCAGCGTACACCCGTTCCTCATTATTAACGACGTACTCGATCAGAATTGCGTTACGAGGGACAGGTAGCTCACAGAAGGGGCACGCACCAAGACTGGATGGTGCTTGTGACATGGAAAGGGGGAACTTGGAGCGTGTGACAGGTTCCAAGTTCCATTCTATGATTCGTGTTCTGGGCTAAAATAGCTCACCCAACCAAAGTGAAAGTGGAACGGAGAGAAAAGATTCAGTTAGTCCTGACCGGCGTACTTGCGTGTTCTTCGGCTAATTCCACCACATCATACACATGGATTCCTGACTTGAACCAGAGTACTCTATCTTCGGTCCCAGAAAAGTCATCAGCAGAACACTCCAGGCGCTCCGAAACAGCAACCAAGAGATGGTCAAGATTGGCTTCCTGTATCTTCGCTAGCTTCTCATCCAAGTACTCCGGCGTCCAGAATCCCACAACTTCCAGGATAGCTCGCCTGCCATCGGGATGCTCAAGCGCGAAATCGGGGATCATCACTTCAGCACCCAAGTCTAGCACGTCATCTTCTCTCACTAACTCCCAGTCCGTGTTTGCTCGCGCCCATTTCTGCGCAAGCGTCTGCTCCAGATCACTATCGAAATCAGTCCGTGCGCTATAGTGCGAGGATAACCCTGCCGTGTGATCCAACTCAAACGGGACTGTCTCGTTCGTAGTGTCGTCGTGCAAGATCTCTGCAGTCATCTCCCACCGATCACATAACGGAAGTGCAGGTAGGAAGTTCGCCATCCGGATCCCATACTTCCGGGATTGGGTGAACAGAGATGCTGGCCCGTCAAGTACCGCTTCGTACCCGTCTGCAGAATCCGTATCAGGGACGCGGTTCCCGCCCGTGTCGATCGGGTAGATGCGATGCATCAGCCCGAACAGCTTGACGTAGCTGAACACGGTACTGAAATGGTCCCATACCCGGATCCGCATCCGTGACGCATCGTACAGCACCGCCTGTGCCAGTGCAAGGTTATATCGCGTCAACAGCCACTCAACGGTGATCGTATCCTCTGCGTAGACTTCCTCGCTATTCCCCGTCAACCGTGTCGTCGACACACTATCATCCGACGCCTCGTAACTATCCACGACTTGATCCCCGAAGCGAACGAGCCGCTTGTTATCTTCGAGATCCGCATACATCCCCCGATAACACTCTTCCAGGGAAATCCCGAGCTGGTCAGCTACCGTACTGTAGACTTCCAATTGTTGCGTATCCTCTCCAAGTGTCGGCTGCCGAACGATCGGATACGACTCGTTCGCTTTCTCAAACAGTCGCTGTCGAATCTCTTGTGGGTCGGCTGCTGCGACAGTCTCGAATTCACACTCGTCTTGGAGCAACTTCGCCAGCCCTTGAACGATCTTGTAGTCTGTATCTGCGATCGTCAACTGGTCAATCGTCTCCTCTAACTCGCCTTTCGGCTCGCCCACGTGCTCCCTGAAAATCTGAATCAATTCGGCAGTCGTCTCACGATAGCGCTCGTCGTCGGGATCGATGAACAGCGGCTGAATAGTCCCATCGCGTGTGCGTGTGCGAGCAAGATCAGCTGTCAGCACTCCCAGTCACCCCCTGGCGGCGATGTGATGAGACGTACTGTTCTTTCGTGCCCTCGGTGATGATCTCGTAGAGACGGGCTGGTTGGCGGTCGTCGGTGGGCCGCAGGATTCGGCCAAGTCGCTGGGCATACTGCCGTTTCGACGCGCTACCTGAAAGGATAATCCCGACGTTCGCCGCCGGCACGTCAATCCCTTCGTCAAGTACCTGCGACGTGACAAGCATCGAGTATTCACCCGTTCGGAACCGCTTCAGAATCTCCGTTCGCTCTTCTGTTTCCGTTTGATGGGTAATACAGGGCACGATGAATTCCTGGGAAATCTCGTACGCGAAGTTGTTGTTCGCGGTGAAGATTATCGTGCGGTCCTCATAGTGTCGCTTGAGTAGGTTATCGAGCGTATCCAGCTTCTTTTCGGCGGTCCGGGCGATCTCCTCGGCGCGTTGCTTGGCAATTAACGCCCGCCGTCCCTGCGGATCGTACGACGTGCGCTTCAAGAACTCCGCGTATCCGTCTTCTTTCCAAATGTCGAAGTTATGAGAATCGACGTAGTCGCGGTAGATCTGATATTCTTCGTCGTACTGTTTCCGTTCTTCGTCGGTGAGATCAACTTTGAGATGAATCGTTTCGTACTCGCTGAGATACTCGCCAGCGAGTTCATCTACCTCTTCCTCATAGACGACGGGCCCGATCAGCTCTTCTAGCACCTCGTGTTGTCCATCGGATCGCTCGTACGTAGCGGTGAGTCCGAGGCGATACGGGGCGATGGTCATCTCGGGAATCTGTTGGTAGGTCGGCGCAGGCAAATGATGAACCTCATCGACGACCAGCAGGCCGAATTGATCACCGTACTCGTTGATATACCGATACGCGGAATCGTACGTCGTGACGGTAATATCTGTCACGTTGTGGCTGCCGCCGCCGAGGACGCCGACCTCGTCAGGGAGTTGGTCGCCGAAAGCGTTCGTGAGCGTTGCGTGCCATTGGTTCATAAGATCAATCGTCGGCACGACAACAAGAGTGCTGACGCCAGCGTCAGCGATGGCTTGGACTGCAAGGAACGTTTTCCCGCTGCCGGTCGGAAGGATAACGCTCCCACGGTGATCGTGGTCAATCCATGCTGCGAGGGCGGCTTGTTGGTAGTCGCGGGGCTCGATTGCAACGGTAGGCGTTAGGTCCAGGTCAGTATAGACCCGCGCCGCATCTTCGAATGGTTCGATAGTCGCTGTCGATTCATGAAGCGTTGCTTGTCCCCCGCTGTCAGCCTGCGCCCATGATCGCAGGGCTCTGTAATGATGCGCTCGTGCTCGATATTTGTCGACGCGGTCGTCCCACTCTGCATAAGGGACTGACCCAGGTGCATCTTCCAAGAGCAACGTCCCGTCATCGAACACGATACGCATTCCGTACATAGCTTAAGATGGCCGCAGTACTTGTCCTTGCTGGACAGAAAGAGGTGCAACTTCCCCCCAACATTGCGGGTGAATGAAAGTGAAAGAAAATTAACCGAAATCAGGAAATTCGAGAATCATCACACTGGAGTACAACTCATGTTAGCTACTCTGCGTAGCTACACCTTCTATTGAACTACCTACCGCGCTTTAGCTGCCTATGATTAGGCTTCATCACGATCAGAGGACCTATCAATGGCGTCGAGATCGTCCAGCGTGTGTCTGCTCATATCTCCCGATCTCTGGCCAAAATTCGTCTGTACGGTTAAGCAGCCCTCTGTTTTCTCGTATTCAATCCTCTCGCTCCGCGAGGCGACCTGTTCAAACTTGCTTCTTGCCGCCTTCTGTGTCGTGCCTTTACCCAGAACAGCAACGGCATCTGCTGGTGTATATCGAATGTTTGATTTTGGTTTGCTGGTTGATTTCGCAGACTCGATAGCATCTTTCAAAATTATTTTAATCTCGTCATCTTCGTCTCGTAAGAACTGAAGCTTGTCCCGTGGATCCTGATCAGAACAATCAACCTTGTCGGTGGATATGAACAAACTTGGATTCTCGGGATGATATGTGTAGTCTAGCTCTGCAAGCACACGGGGGAGATATTCTTCTCGGGCATAATCTCCAGAATTAATACCACTTGCCTCTTCATCAACCGCTTGGTTGAAGTCCTCAAGCAGAAATTCGCCGGGAGTAACTGCTTCAATGATTGACTCAGTACGGCGTGTTTTCGCATCTTTATCAGATGTTTTAGCCTCAACGAAGGCTTCAATTCGATCCAACCGATCCGCTACTTTTGATTCAGTCTGGTTACCACACGCGTATGCCCACATAACTGATTCAACAATGTCGCGTGCGTAGGTCACATCCGCGGCGTTTTGTGCTTCCTTTTTTACCTTGTCGCGTATCTCTGCGTGTATCCGGTATCCGACCACTACAGTCTCTCCTGATCGGTTCGGAGATGATTTTTTATTTTCTCCTTGTCTCTCACCCAGAGAGCGTGCCAACTCGTGGGTCCGGTCTACCAGTTTAGATAGTTCTCCCTGCCCAATTACTACGCGTAATTCACGTTCCAACTCTGTTCCGGCATACGGCTCTAAGGTTCCGAATTTTTCCAGTATCCTGTTCTCATAGCGCTGTTTTATTCGGGAGTCGATCCTGAGACTGAGTGAGTCACGGGGTTGGGATGTTCCTGTCATAATTCTCGGACTGTAACCGAAGCGGTTGCACTTTTGGGTATATTATAACCAATACGATTACAGTATGTTGTTGTTGTTGAGGTTGACTTTGTCGCAGCTCTAGTCGTTTGGCTTCGGGGCCGCCGTCTAAAGCGTGTGTTAGCGACTCTAACGAGCGACTTCTCTGATAGGGCTGCGCCTTTCTGCTCTTGGTCGAACCGACACGGGGAAAATAAAAATTCTCTTCGTCCGTCTACTACCAGCTTCTGAAGCATTCGTGCCGACGCTTCCCTACGACGTAACAGCGGTATCGTCAATTTCAGCTATTGGTTCTCATGGATCATAAAAATGGTTTGTAAAATGACTTTCCGACTTGGAACTGTTGGGAATCGGATCTATCCGTGAGTGACTTTCCGACTTTATACAATAGTTCAGGAGAATTTGTGAGTATGCAGAGTATATGGAATACCAGACCTCTGGAAGGTGGTCTTCGACCTCGACCCCACGGGGTCACACGTGAATGTATGCAGTTGCCCCGATGTATGCACGATTTCACCAGCGAGGGTAGAGATGTGTGCATAGATCGAAGGATGTGTTTCCGTGATCGCGCTGCTGGCCAACCTGGAACTGCTGGCACTATTATAATCAATTGGCCTTCAGTCACCGTAGAACCACGGCGAAAACCCCACCGTATAGACATCTGTATATAAATGACTGACAGAACCACTCTCAGACTCAGCGATGAGCGGAAACGCAAGCTTGATCGCGCCAGCAAAATCGTCGCCGGTGGAGCGGATGATGACCCGCCGATGAGCGATGTGATCGACGCAGCACTGACGCACCTCATCGAGAGTGAAGACAATCTTCAGAAGGTTCGTGACCAGTACCCGCCCCAGGAAATCAAGGATTGCTGTAACACATCCGTGATTGGGTTACGGTATCGGACGAGTATTGACTCGAAATGGCGATAGCTAGTACTTCAAATCCTTTGACTCTCGGTTCCTGACCGACTCAGGCGTCTCCTGATCATATGTTTGTACTTGACATTACAGTTATTCAAATCGCGCCATACGGCCACCCCACCGATCACGAAACCGGCGGCATGTCCGCCAATAATCTAGTATGGGTCGAAGTACGGCCCGGTCAAGGGATCAACGATCACCTGTAACAGCGCTACGATCTGCAAGTTTTCCCCACACCTGAATTCGATGTTCATAAGGCCAGAAAAGTCTCCGCAACCAACTCATCGTGTCTAACATTAACTCTTCAGCCGCTATCTGTCCTTCTGTCTGTTTTACGATCCATATTAGCTGAGGGAATACAGTCTGATACGCAGCACTATCGATAGTTGAACTCTTTCTCCACGCTGTCAAGACTGTAGCTAATGCATCCTCTTCTGATAGATCCAACAGGGCCTTAGCAAGGGCTTCAAATCCTGGTCCGCCGATCCACCAGCTCATCAGATCACGTTCTGCAATGACTTTCATTAGAAGGTTCACAGCATCTTCTGATCCTTCCCGATCTGCTAGAACCCGAGCTAACGGGGCTGCTGCTACTGGTTCATACCGATAACTCCTCGCCTGCAGCAGTTTCCCTGCATAGCGTAGTTCATCCGTCGTGAAATCTTGAAAATCTTCCTCTGAAAGTGGATTTTCTTCTGAACAGTCGGAGAGTAACCCATGCATTTCCTCATGATCCTCAGGAAGTTCTTGCTCCTCATCAGATTCTATTCCATCAGATGACTCTTCTTCTTCGACATGGATATTCTCCGGAATACTAACCTCATGAGTCTCTGCGAGTGTCTCAAGAGTCTCCGCCAAGTCCTCACTTACTCCTTTATCTACGTATTCTCCTTTGTTCATTAGCACAAGTGATTTGATAACTAAATCATCCCAATCGTTATCTGCTGCAATTTCTGCAGTTCTCCCGAATATTTGCACCTTTTTATCAGTATATTCACTTCGAAGTACCTTTGCTCGCTCTGCGTCGATCATACCAGCTAGCTCGCTTTGGGAAATTCCGTGCGGGTTGTCTAAACGCCAATCGCGGAGTTTGTTTATCGTGGTTTGGTTAGATGCCCCTTCGAGAGCTGAATGGAAATCAATAACATCCTCGTCTAGCAGATCAGTCAAGAACATACCCTCATAGTGCCTAGTCTCTTTTCCGTCAGTCAATTCGTGAAGTAGTCCTGCCCAGTTGACTAACTGGATCGCAGTACCTATGTGACGATCCCAGTCGCCGTCCACAATCTCCTGAAATCCTTTCCAAACATCATTCAAGAAAACATCTTTCCGGTACCCGTAACGGAAACAGCGTTCTATCGCGCTGTCGAAATAATAATCAGCGTATTCAATATATCCAGCCTCAGCCGCGTTAAATGCTAGGTCAATTAGTGCTCTTGTTGGTGGTTCTTCATCGGGTGGTCGTTTCAAAACCTTCTCAAACTGTTCGTCTAAAGCTGCGGGTAACATCTCATCCGGATAGGTTCCAACAAGTTGCCAAGAGACCGTGGGCAACAGATTCTCGGTCTCACCGTGGGTCTCCTTAGCAAGTTCGTGGACTCGTTGTACACGAGCTGTTGCTCCTTCTTCAACCACGATCTCGAATTCCTTCACAGCAGCTTCTACAGATTTCCTATAACTCCAGTGCTCACTGGGAGACACGGATTCGTCAGCTAATGATCTATTATTGAAGCACTCTTCAAGGAAATCGAGAGTCGCATCAACCCATTGCTCTGATTCATCGGGAGATACTCGCGTTGTTGCTGCTCCCACCAATGCAATAAACTGGTGTAACTTTGGATGGTCAGAAGATATTCCTTCTACTGAAGAAAGTACCTCATTCGGGGATTCATCACAGGTTGCGAGGATTGCTCCAATATAGTAAGCCTCACTAAATCTCGATTCATTTTCCGTCGGACTTCGCTTCGGTTCTTCAAGCCGAAGATTATCGATGATCTCCATAATCTTATCTTCTGGGCCGCCACATAGAAGCAGTGTATGTAGCCCAGCAATCGACAGATCGGACAATGAAGGCGCATTAGCAAGAAGCTCTTCTCGCCACGATTCTGGGAGTTGCTGACCAATACCCTCACAAGCCTCAAAAGCCACTAAGGTATCTTCAAAAAGCCAATCGGGCGGTTCACTCTGATAATTAAGCAGGTCCGGATGTTGACGGACAGCTGCAAGCACTTCACGAGGGAAGTGCTCCCCTGTGTCGACGCGGCGGCTTTGTTCCGCCAGATCCCAAAACTCGTCTGGATGTAGTAGGATAGCTCCTAGTTCAAAATAGGCTTCTGGATCCCAGCTTGGTTTTTCAGCCTCTCGATAGTCCTCTTCCCACTCTTTCAGCCATTCGAGTTCGATCTCTTCTTCCCACTCTTGGGCAAATTGATGCATTGCTGAAAGTGCCTCTTCTGTACCACCACCGTATTCCCGTATCTGGTCAACTAACCGTATAGCGGTATCACGTTCGCCACGTGCTGTATAGAAAGCCAGACGGTCTGTATCGTCGGCATATATATTTAGCATATCACGTGTGACCCCACCTAAGATAGTGCAATCAAAAGCTGTCGTATAGTCACCATCCCGTAGGGAAGCATCAAATGCTAGTTCGATCGCTTCGAGGACCCGGTTTACGTAAACGCCATTTCGCCACCATTGCAGCACATTATCAAGGGAGACTAGATCTTTGAGAGCCTCACGCCCAGGACCGTTTTCTGCATGGTACGTAAGACTATCTAACCTATTGGGGATCTGTTGACATCGCTCAAGTAAATAGTCGAATATATGCCTATGTCCCCCCTCTATTTCATCCGATTCAATTTGATCTAATGTAAAGGACCGGAAACTATCATGAAACACCCTTAGTCGCCCATCGTCAACTTCATCAATAACATGAGATAGTGGTATCTCACCAAGTGAAAGTTTTTGCTGAATCCAGGGAAGATCAATAAGATCAGCAAGAATATCAGCATGAAGACCTAGTGGATTGAGCGCGATCAGAGTCGCTGCATCCCGTTCGTGAGGGCGTAGTGGCTCCCATACCGATTCATAATACTGCTCAAGTTCCCCATCGACATCAGATGCATCGTTTAGAGCAGATTCGAATCCATCTTCTCTATTACCCTCGAAGGCCACCGCCTTGCGAAGAAGGTGAGAGAGGATAACCGGAAGACCGCCTGAAACGGCTCTCACTCGATCAACCAAAGCAGCAGTTGTCGTAACATCATTCTCGTTAAGATAATGGGTGATTTCACTTTCATTCCATTCGGGAACGGTTATTGTTTCACTTACTCGCAGATCAGTGTGTATCTCGTGAGAAAGCGGTCGACTCACTAGTAACAACGATAACGGAGAAGGAAAGTCAAGCATAGCAAGTTCTTCGAGTACTGTCCCCTCAATCCGCTCACCGTGAGTGGTATCCCCAAATGACCGCAAAGCATGATCAAGCCCGTCAATAATGATGAGCGGCTGTTGTTCTTCGCTATTTGCCCAACTGGCCACGCTGTCAATGTATTCCTGAAGTGCTTCAGTTCCCGTCCAGACGGGAGTCACAGTTCCGTCAGTAAATGCCTCTGGAAACGTATTATGAAGCTGTGCAGCCAATTGGTGTCGAAACCAAGCAGGATCGTTCCTTTTTTTCTCTATGTGTTCTGCGTCATCAGGAATATACAGGAAAAACCGCAGTGTCCGCTCATCCGTACCTTCTGACCAGTATCGATGTAGAAGTTCGATTCCAGTCGACTTCCCAGTTCCTGGTCCCCCTTCAATTAATAAACGATCAGTTGTCCCATCAATCTGCTCTAAGTCTTGCACCCACTGGGGTTCGATGTATCCCTCTTGAAGAGGGAATTGTTGAGGTATGTCTGGAGTAGGAATATATCCTAGCCTTCGAACAATATCTTCCCGCGTAAGCCGCGAAATAGAAGAATGATTACGACTCCATCTCGCAAGATCTACAGCGTCTTTGACGAGCGTCGTTGGATTACCAATCTCCGGATTCTCTAGCTCATCAAAAATCGGGGTGATCTTCTTTTCAATCAGCCTAACTAAATCCGTGTCTCGTATGGTTTCAGCGAGTTCTTCATCATCAGCGGTATCAATTCCTGGAAGACCAAGGACGAACTCGATCTCGGTTCCGGGGGACACTTCTCCAGCATCATTAGCTAATTCTTGGGCTGGGAATTCGAGATCATCAAAGAACGATATTTCTCTCTCCTCATCAGCAAAGTTGATGTCCGGACCTGCCTCTTCACGATGCGACGTTAGAATAACAAACCGGGATCCTTCCTCTGCAGAAAGTCGGTCTTGCGCTGAGTCAACGAATTCGTCTATATGGAATTCTGAGGATGTGTTTTCCAAATCGCTCGAAGTTAGTCGTTGGCCTGGCCGGTTTTTTATCTGAAAACAAATTTGCGCACCGTCCTGTTCAAGGACTAAATCATCAAATTTATCTCCTGATTGTAAAGCATCTTCAATAGCTACCGCTTCCGCGTCTTCGAGTAATACTGAAAGGATTGCAATGCCGCCTATAGCGTCTTGAAATGTATATCCTCTGGCCGCCGGAGCCAGACCAGTTGACATCTCTTTAACCCTACAATCGATTGTTGATAAAACCCCAGTTTCCACAGGGTGAGTACTGATTTGACGATACGACATCGCCTTGATTATGAATCCTGAATTCCTACACTTTGTAGCGTAGCCGAAGTCCTGGATTCCCGGAAGGGTGTTCCCGGTTAAGATCATGTCTGAGTCAGTTCGATCAGTTACTGGGTCCACAAAATGTCCCCGATTAACTAATGATGCGCCAGATACTCGGTGGTTCGTCACCTCAGGCTGGATAGCAGTCAGTAGTCATATCCCAACCTTCCTCGAAATGTGATTCGAGCGAACGGCGCGCCGGGTTCAGCAATCTCATACAAGTTCAAACGTCTCATCAACAATCCTCTCTACAAAAACGAATGGTAGCTATTCGTTGCAGGCTGTGAATTCAGCAGGTCTCTCTGGGTGCCCATCCAGCCCCAGATTCCAGAGTTCCGTCATATCCACCATCATACCGACGGTCATTAGCTGCTCCGTTGCTTCCTGAAGATTAGAGACTTTCCGTTCTCGTAGCCCCCAGTAATCATCAGTCCTGCTCCGGCAGGAAATGCGATTTCGAGCGCTATCGATTCGAATCTGACGGCCTTCTGGATGATCGATGACGATGTCGTGGCGCTGGTCTGGATGACGCGCTGGATCCCATGGTTCGTCAACACACTCAATGAATGACTCATATTCCGAGGTTGTGTATGAAGTGGGATGAACGGTCATAGGTGTCGAGCTTATTGGTCCCAGACGAATGAAAAGGCGTGTATATCGAACCCAGTAGGCAAATCACGGAATGTGTTCCGAGAGAGTGAGTGATGGTCAGACCACTTGTGTCTCGCACGAACTCCCGTACGATACTTGATTCAATCATCAGCTTACGCCGACAAGCTGGCGCGCGCGCCAGATGATCCAGTAGTGGCGGCACATCCAACGACCCAACTATTATGCCCGATGCGCGTGAGTTTGGATGTACGCGAACCGCCGGACGGCACCGGCCTCATCGGGAAGCGTTCGATCATCGAACGAAATCAAATTCGGCAGCCAAAGTCGCTTTATAAGTGACCCGCCGCTGTCTGTCGGATGTTGGTCGTTCGAAAATCGGATGGGCGCTGCAGGATTTGAACCCGCGACAGCTTGGTCCGAAGCCAAGCACTCTATCCAGACTGAGCTAAGCGCCCGTACGCCTCGCTACTTCGGTGAGGATGTTAAGTCCCGCGATTCGAAATCGGCGCGGACCGCCCGAAACCGACGTCGGCGATCCCGGCGCCACGGGCGATCAAAAAGAATATTATCGGGACCCGGTATGGTTTCCGTAGTAGATGTGTCCTGGTCGCACGGCGTCACCGCCGAACGAGTGGCCCGAGTCGGTTCCGTCGTCGCTGAGGTACGCCCATGTATGACCTGAGGCCACACTTCGACGAGGAGGTCGAACCCGGAACGAACCTCCTGTTCACCGGACCGCCGCTCACCGGCAAGCGCTCGCTGATGATGGACCTGTTGGCTGCCGGGACCGAGCGCGGCGACGGCGCGATCGTCGTCACGACGAAGGACGGCGCCGACCGCGTCCTGAAGGACTACGAGAAGCGCACGCCGTACGAGGGGAAGCCGGTGGCCGTCGTCGACTGCGTCACCCGCCAGCAGGGCGTCAGCGACGCCCGCGAGTCCGATCGGATCAAGTACGCCTCGTCGCCGGTGGACATGACCGGAATCGGGATCAAGCTCTCGGAGTTTCTGCAGGCGTTCGGCGACCGCGGGATCGAGGAGAACCGCGTGATGGTTCACTCGCTGTCGACGCTGCTGATGTACTCCGACCTCCAGACGGTGTTCCGATTCCTCCACGTGTTCACCGGGCGGATCCAGAGCGTGAACGGGCTCGGACTGTTCAGCATCGACTCGACATCTCACGACGAGCAGGCGATGAACACTCTCAAACAGCTCTTCGACGGCGTCATCACGGTCCCCGAGGACGGCGAACCGGAGATCCGGATCGCCTGAGCGGCGGGCGGGTCGGCTGACGGGCGCCGAGCGGTTTGGCTGCCGAGTCTTTAATCCGCGCGACCGCGTACCCACGGCTATGCCCATCACCGACGACGAGGGACTCGACCGACTGCTCGACGCCGACACCATCGCCGTGATCGGCTGCTCGACGACGCCCGGGAAGGCCGCCCACGACGTGCCGGCGTACCTCCAGCGTAACGGGTACCGCGTGATCCCGGTGAACCCCTTCGCCGACGAGGTGCTCGGCGAGGCGGCGTACGACGAACTGGCGGACGTCGAGGCCGACGTGGACCTCGTCGACGTGTTCCGGCCGAGCGAGGAGGTGCCGGAGATACTCGACGCCGTGCGCGAGCGACACGCGGCGCGCGGCGACGCGGGCGCGGCGTGGCTCCAGCTCGGGATCAGCCATGACGAGGCGGCCGCGGACGCGGAGTCTGACGGGATCGAGGTCGTGCAGGACCGCTGTATCAAGGTCGAACACGGGCGGCTACGGGGGTAGACGAACGGACGCGGCGATCCGCTTCGACCCTACCCCTCCCACTCCTCGAACGACCGATAAACCCCCTTCGAGAGGTACCGCTCCGAGGAGTCCGCGAACACGGTGACGACGGCGTCGTGGGGGGCGTCGATCTCGCCGTCGCGAATACCCCGTGCGACCCGCTTGGACGCGATCGCGTTCGCGGCCGCGGAGGAGGCGACGAGCTGCCCCTCCTCGGCCGCGAGCCGACCCATCTCATCGTGGACGGCGCGGTCAGGGATTGACTGGATCTCGTCGACGAGCGCCGGGTCGAACAGCTCGTTCCGGTCGATGTCGTGGGTGCCGATCCCCTCCGTCTTGTACTCCTCGTGGTCGACGTCCTCGCCGAGGAACTCGCGGTACGCGGAGCCCGCGGGCTCGACGGCGACGACGTGGGTGTCGGGGTGCTGCTCGCGGAAGTAGCGGGCCATCCCCATCAGCGTCCCGGCGGTGCCGCAGCCGGCAACGACGGCCCCGACCTCGCCGTCGAGCGCGTCGCCGATCTCGGGGGCGGTCGTCTCGTAGTGGGCCTCGGCGTTGAGCGGGTTCGAGAACTGCTGGGGGACGACCGCGTCGTCGAGCTCCTCGGCGATCTGGTGAGCGCGGTCGATGGCGAACCCCATCCCGTCCTCGCTCGGGGTGTTGACCACCTCGGCGCCGAGCGCGCGCATGAGCTGCTGTTTCTCCACGGAGAACCGCTCGGGGACGACGAACACCGCGTTCAGCCCGAGTTGCTTGGCCGCGACCGCCAGCCCGATCCCGGTGTTGCCCGCGGTGGGCTCGACCACGGTGCCGCCCTCTCCCACGTCGCCGCGTTCGAGCATGCGTTCGAGCATGTACTTCCCGATGCGGTCCTTGATGCTCGCACCGGGGTTGAACGACTCCAGCTTCGCGTACACCGGCGCCTCGTCCGGGGAGTCGTGTACCCGGACGAGCGGCGTCTCCCCGATCGTCTCCAACACCGACGACAGGGGTTCCCGATGGGTCGTCATGTTCCCGCAATCGTTGCCGGCCCTTTTGCGTGTTTCCATGATCGGCGCGGCCGCCCCTTCTCGTGCCCCCGGAGGGCGTGAGGCCGTGCCGGGGATCGAACAAACTTATGCCCCTCGTCCGGCTCCGAAGAGGTATGAGCGAGACCGATGCGCAGGCCGACGTGACGGTCGTCCTTCCGGACGGATCAGAGCTGGACGTGCCGGCGGGGGCGACAGTCGAGGACGTCGCCTTCGAGATCGGCCCCGGGCTCGGTCGCGACACGGTCGCGGGGAAGATCGACGGCGAACTCGTCGAAAAGCACGCGACGGTCCACGACGGCGCGCGGATCGAGATCGTCACGGACCAGTCCGACGAGTACCTCACGGTGCTGCGCCACTCCGCCGCCCACGTCTTCGCGCAGGCCCTCCAGCGGCTCCACCCCGAGGCGACGCTGACGATCGGCCCCCCGACCGACGACGGGTTCTACTACGACGTGACCGACGTCGACCTCGACGAGGGCGACCTCGACGCCATCGAAGACGAGATGGACGACATCATCGCGGCCGACTACGACATCGAGCGCGAGGTCCGCTCTAGCGAGGAGGCCAAGGAGATCTACGCCGACAACGAGTACAAGCTGCAGATTCTCGAGGAGGAGGCCGACGACGAGGAGGTCACCTTCTACGTGCAGGACGGCTGGCGGGACCTCTGTCAGGGCCCCCACGTCGAGTCGACCGGGGAGATCGGCGCGGCGGCCCTCCTCGAGGTCTCGGCCGCCTACTGGCGCGGCGACGAGGACAACGACACGCTCACCCGCGTGTACGGGACGGCGTTCGCCTCCGAGTCCGACCTCGAAGAGCACCTGGAGCTGCGCGAGGAAGCGTTGGAGCGTGACCACCGGAAGATCGGGCAGGAGATGAACCTCTTCTCGATCCCGACGGTCACCGGGCCCGGGCTCCCGCTGTACCACCCGCCGGGCAAGACCGTCCTCCGCGAGCTGTCGGACTTCGCGAACGAGCTCAACCGCGAGAACGGGTACGAGGAGGTCGAGACCCCGCACGTGTTCCGGACGGAGCTGTGGAAGAAGTCCGGCCACTACGAGAACTACAAGGACGACATGTTCCTCCTCGACGTGAACGACGAGGAGTACGGGCTCAAGCCGATGAACTGCCCGGGCCACGCGACGATCTTCGACCAGCAGTCGTGGTCGTACCGCGACCTTCCGCAGCGCTACTTCGAGAACGGGAAGGTGTACCGGAAGGAGCAGCGCGGCGAGCTGTCGGGCCTGTCGCGCGTCTGGTCGTTCACCATCGACGACGGGCACCTGTTCGTCCGCCCGGACCAGATCCGTCAGGAGATCGAGTCGGTGATCGAGATGATCTTCGAGGTCGTCGAGACGCTCGACCTCGACGTGGAGGTCGCGCTGGCGACCCGCCCCGACAAGTCCGTCGGGGGCGACGAGATCTGGGAGTCCGCGGAGGAGCAGCTCCGCGACGTGCTCGAGTCGGGCGGCTACGACTACGACGTCGAGCCCGGCGACGGCGCCTTCTACGGCCCGAAGATCGACTTCGGCTTCGAGGACGCCCTCGGCCGCGTCTGGGACGGTCCGACGGTCCAGCTCGACTTCAACATGCCCGACCGGTTCGACCTCACCTACACGGGCGAGGACAACGAGGACCACCAGCCGGTGATGATCCACCGCGCGCTGTACGGGAGCTACGAGCGCTTCTTCATGGTGCTCATCGAGCACTTCGACGGCGACTTCCCGCTGTGGCTCGCGCCCGAACAGGTCCGCATCCTCCCCGTCTCCGACGAGACGCTCGGCTACGCGCACCGCGTGAAGAACCAGTTGGAGGACGCCGGCTTCCGCGTCGAGGTGGAGGACCGCGACTGGACGGTCGGCCGCAAGATCCGCGCCGGCCACGACGACCGCCTCCCGTACATGGTGATCGTCGGCGACGACGAGCAGGAGGCGGGCACCGTCTCGGTCCGCGACCGCTTCGAGAACCAGCGCGGCGACGTCGACCTCGACGCGTTCGTCGACCACCTCGTCGACGAGCGCGACGAGAAGCGGACGGAGCCGGACTTCGTCGACGCGGAGTGAACTCCTCGGCGGCCGGACGCTCCGGCCCGCCGCTCGGGTTTCGTCGTGCTTTTGACGCTGCTCCGGATAGCTCGTCGCATGAGTGACGCATCCGCGCTGACCGAGCCGGAACGCGACGTGCCGGACGTCGGCGAGCTGACGCCGCCGGACCGAACGCTGATGGGACCGGGGCCGAGCGACGTCCACCCGCGCGTGCTGAAAGCGATGAGCACCCCGCTCGTCGGCCACCTCGACCCGTCGTTCGTCGAGATCATGGACGAGGTTCAGGAGCTGCTGCGCTACACGTTCCGGACCGACAACAAGTGGACGATCCCGGTGTCGGGGACCGGATCCGCGTCGATGGAGGCGGCCATCGGCAACCTCGTCGAGCCGGGCGACACGATGCTGGTCCCGACGAACGGCTACTTCGGCGGGCGGATGAAGTCGATGGCCGAGCGGGCGGGCGGCGATGTCGTCGAGGTCGACGCGCCGTGGGGCGAGCCCCTCGATCCGGTCGACGTGGAGCGCGCGTTCGACGAGCACCAGCCGGACGTGTTCGGGTTCGTCCACGCCGAGACCTCGACGGGAGTCCTCCAGCCGAACGTCCCCGAACTGACCGATATCGCACACGACCACGACGCGTTCGTGATCGCCGACTCGGTCACCTCGCTGGGGGGCGTCGAACTGCGCGTCGACGAGTGGGGGATCGACGCCGCCTACTCCGGCCCGCAGAAGTGCCTCTCGTGTCCGCCCGGCGCGAGCCCGCTCACGCTCAGCGACCGCGCGATGGACAAGGTGCTCGACCGCGACGAACAACCTCGGTCGTGGTACCTCGACCTCTCCCTCTTGGAGGGGTACTGGGGCGACGACCGGTCGTACCACCACACCGCGCCGATCACCAACGTGTACGCGCTCCGCGAGGCCCTCCGCCTCGTCGCTGAGGAGGGGATCGAAGCGCGGTGGGAGCGCCACCGAGAGGTCGCCGGCGACCTGAAGGCGGGCCTTCAGGATCTGGGACTCGAGATGAACGCCCCCGACGAGTACTGGCTCCCGAGCCTGAACGCGGTGCGGGTGCCGGACGGGATCGACGACGGCGCCGTCATCGAGCACCTCCTCAAGGAGTACGACTTGGAGATCGCGTCCGGACTCGGCGATCTCGAGGGCGACATCTGGCGGATCGGCTGCATGGGATACTCAGCCCGCCCGAAGAACGTCGAGTACGTTCTCGCGGCGCTGGAGGACGCGCTCGCGGAGCAGGGGTTCTAGTCGGCTGGAAGCGACGCGGGGGCGTCGGAATCGGACGCGACCGCGGACCACCGCCGAGGGGTTTATCAGTGCGTGTCTCTCCCCTCGGTAAGGGTATGAACGATCTACGAACCGGACTCAGCTACGGGGACGTGCTGCTCGTGCCGCAGCGGTCGCCGGTCGACAGCCGGAGCGACGTGGACCTCTCGACGCGGCTCACGCCGAATGTCGAGCTGAAGACGCCGCTCGTCTCGGCGGCGATGGACACCGTCACGGAGGCGGATCTGGCGGTTGAGATCTCCCGCGCCGGCGGGATCGGCGTGCTGCACCGATTCCTCACCGTCGACGAGCAGGCGGCGCAGGTCGAGGACGTGGCCGCGGCCGGCGAACGGGTCGCCGCCGCGGTCGGCATCAACGAGGACTACGTGGCCCGGAGCGCCGCGCTCGTCGCGGCCGACGTGGACGCGCTCGTCGTCGACGTGGCGCACGGCCACCTCGAACGGACGATCCGGGCGGTCGAGGAGATCGCCGAGGAGTTCCCGGAGACGGATCTGGTCGCCGGCAATGTCGCCACGCCCGCGGGCGTCGAGGACCTCGCGGCCGCCGGCGCCGACTGCGTGAAGGTCGGTATCGGCCCCGGCTCGCACTGCACCACGCGGAAGGTCGCCGGCGCGGGCGTGCCGCAGCTGACCGCGGTCGACGACTGCGCGACCGCGGCCGAAGACCTCGACGTGACGATATGCGCCGACGGCGGGATCCGCACCTCCGGCGACGCGGCGAAGGCGCTGATGGCCGGCGCCGACACCGTGATGCTCGGGAGCCTCTTCGCCGGCACGGCGGAAGCGCCCGGCGCGGTCGTCGAGGTCGAGGGAACGCGCTACAAGCGGTCGCGCGGGATGGCGACGACCGCCGCCGCCGAGGACCGCGACGACAAGGGCACCGACGTGGTCGCCGACGAGGGCGTCGAGGCGCTGACGCCGTACAAGGGGCCGGTTGCGACGGTCACCGAGGAGTTCTGTCAGGGGATCCGCTCGGGGCTGTCGTACTGCGGCGGTCACACCATCGAGCGGGCTCGCGACCGGGCCGAGTTCGTCCGCGTCGCGCCCGGCGCGAAGGAGCGCGAAGGGTTCCACACCGACGACGACTGGGAGGGGATCAGCGTAGACAGCGAGACGGAGCGAGTCGCCGATTCGACCGGCGGGTCGGCGGCCGAAAGCGACGACTGATCGAGCGATCGAGACGGCAAAATCGACCCCGCGACCATCCGATCGAGGCGTTCTATGCGGTTCGCGTACGACCGAGAGACAGATCCGACGCTCCACTTCAGGCTGTTCTCGCCGGACCGGCTCCGCGAGGCGGCTCTCGGGACCGAGTGGGAGGTCGCAGCGATCGACCGGCAGGGAACCGGAAACGGGCCGCATTACCGAGCCGCGCTCCGGAAGTGGTAGGTGGAACTGAAGGATCACAGCTCTCGGATCGACGATTCACGCGCCCTACCACGCCGTCAGCGCCGCGCGTCCGTGGTCGTGCGCGAGAACCGCGAGGAACGCGACGACGCCGGTGATCGCGAACGCGCCGCCGACGTAGAAGACGGACGCCATGCTGACCTCGACCATCAGCCAGCCGGCGATGAGGGGGCCCGCCACCGATCCGGGCCGCCAGACGAGCTCGCGGATGCCGAAGCTGGACGCGACGCCGCCGTCGTCAGTCCCCTCGTCCGCGAACAGCGCCATGCTGGCCGGCTCGCGGAAGGAGTCGGCGACGCCGAGCAGCCCTGAGAAGGCGACGAGGGGGAGATACGCCGGCGGCAACTCGCCGAGGATCGGAACCGTCACCGCGGCGCCGAGGGCCGTGCCGACCATCGGAGCGAAGGGGATCAGGACCGCGATCAGCCCGTAGGCACCGCCGCCGGCGAAGACGAACAGCGACCGTCCGTAGGCGTCCGAGAGCCGGCCGGTGAACAGCTGACCGACCATGTTGGTGGCCTTCTCCCCGGTGACCGTCACCGCGACCGCGGTCGCGCCGACCGCGAGCCCGCCCGCGGCCATCTGCGTGCCGGCGTAGATCGGGATCCAAGTCCGTACCATCGTCACCGCGAAGGCGTACTGCGTCCGGAACGTCGAGATAGTGACGATCCGCCGGTTGACCGCGAGGTCGGTGAACGGGAACCCCTCGACGCGGGTCGGGTCGGCGTCGAGGACGCCCCAGGTGATCACCCACGCGACGATCATCAGCACCGTGATGATAGCAAACACCGGTCCGAACCCGACCGAGTCGTACACCGCGCCCGCGCCGAGCGAGCCCACGATCGAGGCCGCGAAGGCGGCAGCGTTCGCTTTGCCGATCTTGTCCGCGCGCGTGCCCACGTCGGCGATCTCCCCGACCAGCGAGAGCGTCATCAGCCCCGCGCCGGTAACGACGAACCCCTGTAGCGCCCTGACGAGGACGAACGATCCGGAGGAGTCGACGAACGGAAACAGGGTGTAGACGCCCGCGCCGACACCGAGAACGGCGATGAGGACGAGCCGCTTGTCGAACCGATCGCCGGCCCACGCCAGCGGGATCACGGCGACCGTCTGCGCGAGGGTGAACCCGGTGGTGTACATCCCGATGATAAACCCGGCCGAGATGGTGACGCCGAGCACCGTCGTCGCCTGCGGATCCAGCGTGTTGATGTAGGTCGGCAGCAGCGTCAGCAGAGTGATGAAACCGAACCCCTCGGCAAATCGGGTGAGGTAGAGCGCCCAGAACTGCGATCGCTTCTCCCCGTTACCAGTGTCCGCGTTGCTCACACCGGATCGGCACGCACCGGTTCAAAGTGGGTTTCGGTTCGAAGCGCTCGACGGACCGGACCGGGGTGGAGTCGCCGTCGGACTTATGAGCCGTCCGGACGGCCGTACGGCCATGGGCGACCCAGTCTGCGATCGCCGGTTCTGTCCGGAGTGTGACCTCGCCGTCTCGTGCGCCGACGACCTCTGCCCGGAGTGCGGTGCGCCGATTGATGGCGCCGACGCCTGACGGATGTCGATCGCTGACCGATGCAAAAATACAGCTACATGTCAGTGGAAGCCGGAGCGAGATGTTAACAGCGGACCGAGCACCTGGTCGCTTCACCGTATCGGCGTCGCTCCGAGATTCAGTGTACGGGCCGGGCGCGAATACGTTCTACGTAAGTCGCCGGGGTACAGCGGTTCCCTGGCGCTTACGCAGAAGCCTGTGCCGTCTGTGCTACTGCGCACAGACAGGCACAATAAACACGCGACCGACGGATTAAGCAAGATCTGCTCCTCCCGGACGAGGTACTCTGTCTGCCCCCACGGTTGGCATCGCACACGAGCCATGCCAGAACTTGAACCTCTTGAACCAGAACGAGGCGTAGAGCTTTACCTCAAACACAGGGCAGACGATTGTGCTGACTCGACTCTCAACGCACACCGACTTCGGCTCAAACACCTACTCCGATGGTGTGATGAGCGTGATATCACCAATCTCAACGAGCTCACTGGACGACGTCTCCATGAGTACCGCCTCTGGAGAAAAGCAGAGGGTGACCTCAATCGCGTGTCTGTTCGGACACAGATGTCTACCCTCAGAGCCTTCCTCGATTTCTGCGCGCAGATCGACGCCGTTGAGATGGGACTCAAGGAAACCGTTGATGTTCCAGAGCTCGATGACGGCGAAAACGCACGATCAGTACACATCGATAACGATCACGCAGAACAGATTCTGTCTAAGCTTGCTAAATATGAGTATGCGAGCCTTCGGCACGTTCTCATCCTGTTGCTCTGGAAAACGGGAGTGAGAACCGGAACTGTGCGCAGCATCAACGCAGACGATGTCGATAGTGACGACGGATACATCGAAGTCAGACATCGACCAGAATATGGAACACCACTGAAGAACAAATCCTCTGGAGAGAGGTTCATCGCAATCTCTGAGGAGACAGGACGGATCCTCACTGACTGGATAGAGGAGCAACATCCAGGCACGGAAGATGAACACGGTCAGACACCACTGCTAGCCACTAACTATGGCCGAACCAGCCGAAGTAATATCCGGAAAAATTCGTACTGGGTCACAAGACCGCAGTTCATCGGAGAGGACTGTCAATGCGAGGTTGAGGATCATTCGTATGACGAAGTCCACCAGTGTGAAGACGCGGTAAGTCCCCACGCGCTTCGAAGAGGATCCATCACCCACCATTTACGATCTAATGTGCCTCGTCCAGTCGTGTCCGAACGAGCAAACGTCAGCGGAGACGTACTTGAGACGCACTACGACCAGACCAGTTTGGAGGAGCAAATGAATCTGAGGAGGGATCACTTAGACAACATCTAATTTCTGATCGTGTCAAATATCTTTATTTCTATGAGACGGCACAGGCAGCAGGAGAACACGGATGGGGGTTCATCCTGACACAGTATGTTGTACACCTTACAGTCTATCGTACACAACCCATCTACTTCCTCTCAACAGAGAACGACACACCAAGCTAGGTCGACCCAGACCAATCAAGGGTCATCTGTAACAGTACCAAACTAAGCAACAAACAGTCGCCCTCTTATAGAGAGAAATCCACACTGGCATCGGACTAATACATTGTTCGGACACACTCTGACAACCCTCTTCACTATATACTATGCACATTGTAGATGCGATCTGCATCGCGTTACTCATTGAGTGAGTGGCCCACCAGCAACGGGTCGGCCACTGTATTTTATTTAGTACACCTATTTTCGAATATAGATCGTTGTGGACAGACTTGCGAGTAAACCAAGATGGATATCGAACTCATCGGCGCTACTGGAATTCTCATAATTTGACATTTCACGCCTCTAATCGCTCAGTACAGAGTAAGTATGTATCATCGGATCTTCTGTCAATGCCAGAGTGGGTTAAGTATTATCTGCAGAATACAGAGGATCTGTGGTACGGTGATCACGTCTATTTCGCTCGAAATCTACTAGATTATCTGTGATAAGCGAATTGTGCACTTTCCGGTTCGATTTGTGATAGAACCCATGACATTTGATCGGTATCAGGGTGAGTTATTAATAAGTTCATCACCACCTGATGAGATACCGACGCCCATTTGGAACGTTTTTTGTGCAGTATTCAAGAGTAACTCTGAAATTTCTCCCTGGATCTGGCCAGCTCGTATAGGAACTTGCTCTGTATTGATACTAATTTCGTAGTTCCCATCGTCGTTTATTTCCTGATCATACTCAAGCCCTAATCTATCATAAACACCCATATCCTGTACGGCGTTACCCGGGTCGTTGTAGGTGTACCTCTCATGCATCATCCCTTGGAATTGTTCCGATAATTCGAATAGGGCTGTGAGTCTTCCCACTTTTTCTTCCCACTGTTCATAGAGACTTTCGAACGATCCTGCACTCTGTGCGACAATACCCACTACCTCACCCGTTTCCTCGTTCACAACTGGACCACCACTATGGCTGGGATTGAACAGTCCATCAACCTCAAAAAATGTACCATCGCCATTCGGATACGATTTTGAAGCGATTCGACCCCAACCGAAGCGTTGGCGGTCAAGAGAGTTCTCTCCTACTAATCGCGCGTATCCGGACCATATTACCTTCGTTCCAATCGGTGGGACTGTAGATGACACTGGTAGTATTTGACATTCGTCAGGGTGTCTATTAGAAGTGAGAACGGCAATATCGGACCCAGGATCTTCAGGGGCATTTTGGTCTTCGTAGATAACATCAACTTCCAAGACGCTACCGGCGAAAGTCCGAATTGTGAGGTCCTCTGGCTTAGAGGCAGCAACGACATGGGCTGCTGTAATAAGGTGGTTTTCGGCCACCCAGAAAGCGGAAGCTTGTCCCGCAGTTCCATCCACTCGACAAGTTGCTTCTTGGATCTTTTTTTCAACTGCCATATCGTGCTGTATATGACTAATGACTAATAGGTTAGTGTGTTTAATGAATGGGGAACCTTGTCTCTCCCACTAGATGAGCATTCTTCAGCGACCCGCTGTTTCGGACGATGATGTAAAAATAGGATTTAACAGAGCTAGATCATCCTATTCTGCGATATCATTGTAAGGGAACCAGTACATATTTTCCGCTAGCTTGATACGAATTACATCCAAAATTGGCCAATTCTTTTTGTAGCTTAACCTGTATCTCTCAACTACTCATGTTTGGACACGGAAAGTCAAAGCCTCGCTCCCAAACTGACAGGGAGCTCGCTCAACGTGTCCGTGACGTTGTCCCCGACCGCGTCAAATCTGCCCTGCAGAAGCGGTCTGATAGTAACTGTGCTGATCAGTGTCTCTGTCATAATCTGACGAAAAAGCGGGTGGCTGAATTAGTCAAACAGTTCTCCGACGGCACGACAACGAAAACTAACGCGGTGTACGTTCTTGAGTGTCAAATGAAATTTGTCACTCAGAAAGTGGTCCGCGAAGAGCTCCGTCTTCAGAATGATGTCTCATGGATAGACGATGCCCAAGAGAACAGACGACTGGTCTACGTCGGTGTTTCCACCGTCGTCCCAAATCGTCTTTGGAAGCATGCCGTTGGCAACGGAGACGGTGCTAACTTCACACAGATGTTTCCTCCCACTCGATTGCTCTCAATCCAGTGGTTTGAGAGAGAATCTGATGCCTATCGTGCTGAAGAGCTCACAGCCGAAATCTTGGAAGAGGAGACCCACGACGGGATCTACATTTCTCAGCCTGGTTAATTCGTAGCCGGGAAAGTACATCTACACTTCAGTCAAGTGGGTATCGAGTCACCCTCCGCCTTTGAAACATCAACCTAGGACCGGGGTTTATTCCAACTTAGTGTAGATACTATGCCATGATACCACAGTTCAAAGATGAGCATAGGTTCATCAAGTGGCTGGAGGACGCTCTTGACGGGTCTCGTGTGAAACGTGGTAGAAGTTATTCAGGTACTGGTGAAAAGAGCTACCCTACCATACGGGCTAGTAGCGAAGTTGGCAACCGAAAATCTGGAGAAATCGTTCCCGATATTACGTTATCTCACGACATTTGCTTTGAGATATCTCACCCTCATCGGAGAAAAATTGTGACACCACCAACAGAACCAGCATACATCGAGTGTAAGATTGGTCCAGCATATCGGGGAGAGGGCGAGATTGCTACTGAACGATCAGACACGGGCATTCCCGAGATCCAACGTGAGCTGAACGGTCAACTGAAGAGATATCAGTACAAGAGTAGCACGGCAAAGCCTACTGATGCTAGCAAAAACACCGTATTTGTAACATGCCCATATATGCTAGATGTCGATTTTCACAAAAACCATCTTCTAGACTTCTCGGTAGCTCAGTTCGAGCAGACTCTCCGCTCCCACAATTTAGGATGGGTATACAGGAATCAACATGGAATCGTTCTACAACTGGACTCAAACAATTCGTATCTTGTGCCTGAGTCCAAGTGAGCCTGATAGCGGTTCTGAATCATGCTGTACTACACGCAATTCGACCGATCCTGGCTCTAAAAACCTCCAAATTTTTCGAGAGGTTACCCCCGTTCTAAGCAAGCCTCAGTTTGCTCCAATATAAAAAAATCTTGAGCACAATTGGCACCACGCTAGCGCCATTTGGGAAACAGTTTAGTCAGTGACAGCCCATGACCTAGTGTAGCTAATACCCGACACGTTGGCAGTTTGTTTCGGGTACAGTCGCATGTGTCGCGCTGCTCAGACAACTGTGCTCGCTCAGAATCCAGTAGTCTACTGTAGGCTCCGAAATGAGCTGAATTCCTAGACCTGGGTAGAATCGACTGGGTCTACAGTCGAGTGAGGACAGTGTCAGCAGGTGGCCATGTGGCACCATGAAAAGACAAATCGCTACAGAAGATAGAGTACCGAACACCAACTCACCCGCTCCTGCTGACAAGGATGGCTCTGTCCGGGCCCACTACGGGAAAGTATCTGCTCCGCGAGAGCGAGAGAATAAGGTCATCTATGAACACGCAGATATGGAGTACACCGGAAAGAAGTGGGGCCAGACAACGGACACGGCTGAAATCACTGGTAGTTCAGCCCGAACAACGTTTCGATCATACGAGGCGGATAGCTCCAATCCCACCGACTTCGACAAGATGTGGAAATATCAGATGGGTCGCAAACAAACCTATGAGAACTCGCGAAACAAGAACGTGGTCCGAGATGATGCAACTTGGACGCTCTGTGATGCTGTCCTCCAACAGTGTGAGGTGCCTGATTGGGAGCGTCATACGGCTATTCGCAATGTGCTTCATCGCGATCTACAGGGATTCAGTAAGCACTACAGTGGCGCCGACGGCGCCTGTGTAGGGTTCGCCCTTATGGAGCTATGTGAGAGCCCAGAAGCAGCCAAAGACTGTTGGGTGGCAGACCAAGCTGTAGAAGTCCTCCCTAAGTTTGACCCACAAAAAGTAGAGGATCTGATCAGCTACGTGTTCGACGACGATAGGGAGTACAACTGATGTGGGAATCCGAACCGGCAAGAGAACACGGTGTGGGGTCTGTTCCAGAACCTCTTCGCGAGCGAACGCAGTGGATAGTCACTAACCACAAGGCCCCGATTCGGCCGAGAGAGGGGTGGAATGTGCCGGAGAATCAGCTACCGATGGATATCGCTCTAAGACAGTCGAAGCGGTACATTGGACAGCCTGCGTACGTACTCCAATCGGACGATCCGTTCGTGATTGTTGACCTCGACGATGTCGTTCCCGAAGGCTCGTCTGACATCACTCAAGAGGCTCAGAGGATCGTCCAAGAGTTGAGCACCTACACTGAGTGGAGCCGATCCGGCGAAGGCTTACACTTGATCGTTGAAGGAGAACGTTCTCTCGAATGGGGAGAAAAGGGAGCTCTGGACGACATCGGTGAGATCGAGATATACGATCGCGATCAGTATGTTGTGCTGACTGGGAATCGATCCAACCTATGTGAGAAAAGCACGGGGGCTATCGAAGAAAATGCTGGAGATGTCATAGCCAATCTCGAGCGTAAGTATCTGCCCATGCGGACAGAGTCGGGGGAGCCTGATGAGTCCTCCTCTACAGATGATCGAGCCTCAGAATCTAATAATTCAACAGGCCTCTGCGCGGAGGACATCCGACGCACAGTTGAGGAGTACGCAAAGAGTGGCTCCAATCAAGCGAAGCGGACGTTGAACCGATGGGATTCACCATCTAGCTCGAGCGAAGGTCTTTCATCACCATCTGAGGCAGATCTTGGCTTTGCCTCCGATCTTGCGTTCTGGTGTAGGGAGGACGCAAAGTTGGTGGATAAATGCTTCCGGCATTCGAGCCGAATCCGGTCTAAGTGGGATGAAGTTCACTACTCGGATGGGAAAACCTATGGAGATGTTACTATCCAAAAAGCAATCAAAACGAACGGTAGCACGTTCTCAGGACATTATGTAACAAGGTAGTGAAACAACAATAGATATCCATGGCTGATTGAGACAGCGATCAAAGACAACCTACCATTTAAGTTTAATATATCCGGGTTCAGAAACATCAACTATTTTTCCCGTGTTTTCTTCCAAGTGATAATATTTGATTGCCTCTCCATCCCAGTCCTGATCAGTATTTGGTATCGTCTCGTTTTTACTGTCTCTAATGAAAACGGGGATGCAGTAATTGTATTTTTCATCCATTGAGAGTCCATTTTTAATCTCATCAAGCAAATCATGCCGTTTATTTCTAGGTAAATTGTCAAATCGAGCTACCTCGTTAGAGAGGCGAATAGCAGACCTACGTACACCGCGTGAGAATGCAGTCAAATTATCTTCACTAACTCGAAAAATATCAAATTGATCGATAATATCTAGATCTATATTTTCCACTTCCGTGTGAGCAATCGGATATTGAATATCCTCTCGGAGGGATTCAATCTGCTTATTAACATCAAAGAGAGACTCTAAGTAATCCTTAATAGATCTACGATAGGACTCGATGCTGAAATCTTCACCAGGTCTCACAAGCGTTATACTGCCATCCCTGGACTCCAAATCTCTCGAAATTGTATCTCCAAACGGGCATAAAAATACCATTTCTGTGGAATCTAAGAGGAAAGCATAGCTGAGCATTCGGGACCGGACCTCAGATTGTTGACTGGGGTCATTGTGGCGAGAATAGTATTTACTGTCAAGAACTGCGACTGTGTCACCTGAATTTTTGAGGACATGGTCTGGCCGATATGTAGCTACTGTGTCGTCGTTGAATACTTGCAGCGTAGGTTCTTCCTCAACCGTGATCTTTTCCTCAACATTACCTGGATCTAACTCATTCAGGTATTCGACCTCTTTCTCTAATGTAATCTGGCTAAATGTCTCGAACACCTGATCCATATCCAAAATGAAGTCGACCGTGAGATCTTCTCGTCCTGATTCAAGTGATTGGCCAGTAGTTGATGAAATTATAGTTTTAGATGTTTTGACTGCATTAGAGTAATACCGACGCTGTCGTGGAAGATCAGATATATCTGTGGTTTTCACCCTATGTAAGTCGACACAATCTGTGGAGACGCCGAGATCCTCTAGATGTCTTACCTCTTCCCGTAGCGAGCTGAAGATCTGGAAATACTGTTTATGATTATACTCGCTGGATGAATCTTGAAATAATTGTAATAGTTGCTTACCTGCTAGATAAATCAGACTGTTAACTGGGGTAGAGTAGTCGATATTTTTCTTAACAAATCGGTGTTTTGGTACTCCGTGTGCCTTGTTCAGTAAGCTCTTTTCAACATCGATTCTTCCACGACCAGAGACTGCGTCATATTGTTCGTTCTTAAAGTGTCGGATAAATCCATTTCGGTGGATTGGCTGCAGACTATTCAGGTAGTTGATGGCAATCACGACAAATATATCCTCTATTTCAATATCTTCTGAAAGAAAGTCATCAATTGGAATTCCGTGGTACCGTAGCGATCTGTTACGTCTCTGGATCGCTAGGAACATTTCAAGGATCTCCTCCCACCCGATCTTGGGATTGATCTGTAGTTTCGAAGTCGGTGTGAGGTTGACAACTCCTACAACATCTTCGACAGAGATTGTTAGCGATCCTTCATCTACAGTCGCTTTGACAACGCTTCTCTCCTCTTTGCTTTCCCTCGTTGTGCGGGTTTTTTCGAATTCGTTAGCAGCTACTTTGTCGAATGCTGCTCGTTGGAGTTGCTCTCCTATTTCAGGCGGACAATTGTTGATTGTTTTCTCATTCCGCTCCTGAATCTCGACTCGATTCGGGAGGGCACTACTGCTCATGGAAACTACGTCCCCATCCTCTGCTCCTCAGATTCGAGTTCGGATTCTACGAGTGCCATTGCCCTCGACAAGTCGTATGCAAATTTGTTGTCGAGGGAGTCATAATGATCTACGAGTTTGTTAATCTGTGAATAAGTAGCAGCATTTAGTAACCGAGGAACAATGTATGTTCTAAATGCCTCTCCAACGGCTATTTTAGGATCATTTTCATAGACTCCATTATTCCTAGTAGTCTCGCCAATAAACTTGGCAACATCTCTGTAATGCATCGGCCCAAACTGGATGATGCCTTCATTATCAGGTCCGATGCCGTTGAGCTGTGTGTAGTCTGTTTCGAACAGAGTTTGCAGTTCTTCTGCGTCGACAGTGATTTCTTCAAGCTGATTCCTAGTCCAAGTTGAGAAGAGCTTCTGCCGATCTTGATGTTCGTATTCAGAGACCTCGATCATGGCGAATCGACGAGTAATTGCATTATCTAGCTCGTTCACAGTTCGATCCGACATATTCATCGTACAGATAATGTTTACGTCGGGATCGAGCTCGATGGTTCGTCCAGTGTCAGTTGTGAAGATAGTTTGGTGGTCGTTTTCGATAGCGGTATAGAGTGGTCCAAAAATCTTAGATATATCTGCTCTGGTGAGCTCGTCGATGATAACAGTGTAGTCCTCTCCGAAGTCACGGGCCCGTAGAACAGCTTTTGAGACGCAACCAGGTTCCTTTCCGTAGCTGATTGTATCCTCATTATATTTTGGTTCCACTCGACCAATAATATCTTGTTTAGTCCAAGATGGAGATGCTGTTTCGAGAGTATATCCGATACTAGCATCCAGAGCCAACTGTTTAGCGAATGTCGTCTTTCCGGTTCCCGTTGGCCCGTAGAGAACAACCGGTTTGCCTGCTTGAAGAGCCCCTAACGCTGTCCGATGAACCGAATCGGGAACTAAGGTATCTAAGTTAGTAGTGTCGTCCCCTCGACTGGCAACTTTTTGTTTCAACTCCCTAGAAGCCATGCCGGATTCCAAAATCGCACGTCTAACCGGTCCTAAACTATTTTGTCCGTCATGCTCGACATCAATTTTATGATCTTCAACGAGAAATTGGAGTACTTCAGTTTGTTCAGCATTATTAATAGCGTCAACAGCCATATCGGGATTTGATTTTAGTGGGCGATCTAACAGATCCTTAACGTTTTGTATCGAGTATGTGTCTTCCCGTTGACTGGTTGCCATTGAATAACGGTTGGACTACAACATTATATATCTTCGTTCCAATATAACGGACGTAGATAGACTGGTTATTCTCTTGAAAACACTACTGGATACAACTAATATTCTTCTGCGGGGATCTCGTAGCCTTTAATAAATCTACAATCACGGTGCCTGCCACGATGTGCATAGCATATAGTGGAGGGAGTCGGTCAAGGTGTGTCCTTACTGTGTTCTAGTTGGATACCGAATTTGACTCTTCTGTAGGATTGAAAATTAAAGAATTGGTGCTGAGTTTGTAACCTTGTACTAGCTGATCATGACCTGTTGTGGTCCGACTGTTTGGTGTGCTCATCTTTGTTGAGAAGGAGCCTGGATGTGTTGTGTACGACTGGGTGTGGTGATCTCAACCCCCCACCGTGTTCTCACTGCTGTTCTTTGAGATCTACTAATCTAGCTCAGTATCATTCAGAATTGTGCCAAATAGTTCGTCGAGGACTCCCGAGAAAATCGCTTCCTCGTTTCGCGCGTGCGCGAGGCTCTCATGTCTTGGATTTCGAGAACGACGGGGTAGCCTCAAAATTCTCTCTAAACCCCACACAGAGACCTCTGCCATGTTTTCTCTGAATAGTATCTCGCCTACTCTGAGCAGATTGCGAGTCCGTTCCGAGCACAGAGGATGTGTACAACAATTGAGCCTAGGCGCAGGTGGATTGTTCGTGCTGTCCTCACACGGCGCACAATCGGTCACAAAGATGTCTGTTCATCGTTGACCTTGGGCTCAACCTCATGGAGATAACTACTCATGATGTCTTCACAGCCCACACAGGTGCTATTGGTGCGGAAGGCGACGTGGGCCCAACAGCGTCGCCGGAATCGACGTCGAGTCAGTGTCGGCTTCTCATAGTCGTATCGTCGCACTAGACTCTGAGAACAGCACTCCGCATCGGCCCTGCACAGCATTGTCGTGGATGCTCGGCAGATAACCGAGATATACTCCGGCGACAGCTCCCGTTACAGGCTGACTTGTGTCAAACATAATCCCTCACCTCGACACCAACAGGATTGCCATATATCAACACCAACAAATGACTCGTAGGGTCAACACAGTGCGATATTGTAGACAACTAGCGAGGGTGTTATAGAACGATTCACAGGGCTTGATTTCATCCGTGGTTAGACTGAGTCACCTGTGAGAACACACCTGCGTATTGAGCGTTGAGGATTCTACCAGCTCAACGAAGTGTCCCGATACTCGTGCGAGATACAGCGCGCGTATCTTTCGCTGAAGATGTAATGAGCTCTTATTATCACTAGGCTGACTTCGTATATCTTCAGCTGTCAGCATATGACGCTTTCAACTGTACCGTTGCAACATCGTCATCGAAATTTGTCGGTGGTGAGACATCACCTACTTCAGTATTATCAATCAGCATTTGTGTGGCGGTATTAGCCGACACTGTTACAGAATCAACAATAGCAGCGTCTGGAGGTGAATCGGTAGTATGTGACAAATAATTAAAACTTTGACCGTTCTCATATCGATCCACATCCTCAGGAGTCAGAAGATAAACATCAACTTCAGGACCACTAGTCACAGTGAAATTATAGCCTATTTCGCCTTGACGGTCACTATTGAATATACCAGTAGTTGCATATTCATCCTCAGGTATCTCATATTCTCCACTAAATGGCCCGATATTAATTGAATTCGTATCAGGTTGATTATCGTCTCCTGAACAGCCAGCTAAAGATACTGCGATAGCGGTGACAGTTGAAGCGATAACATTCCGACGTGATAGATTTCTCACAACTAATTGTAGTATTAAGACTATAAATAATTCTTTGGTATTTTTCTAGCTCAAAATTTTGTGAGATATTCCATTAAGTAGGGTGGCCTTATCGGTTCAGTGAACAGCTAGTTTAACGTCTCCGCTACAAAAATAGGCCGTCCTGCTGTATACACCATCTGTGTTGACCGATCCGACCTGATCGGAGATAATTCTGTGCGAGATACGCACGGTGCATCTTGCACGGCTACCAGTTCGGGGACGGCACAGAGCGCTTGCAGGCGCACATGCTCGAGCTGAAGCGGAACGCGCCGAAACGGGCTGTACTCCCCAACGGTGGCTCGGACTTCGACTGGGACGTCTGGGCGGTGCTTGAGCCCATCTTCAAACACTCGCGGTCGGAGTCGAACCGTGTCTACGACATGGTCGCCAATCTCGTCAAAGCGAGTACGATGGTCAACTTTCACTCGCGTGAGACGGTCAACTAGAACATCCGTACTGAAGAGGGACTCGAACAGGTCACTGGTGGTGTCGCAACTGCTCAGGACGTCGCAAACGTGGTCCGCTGCCTCGACGTCCTCCGAGCAACGACGCACGAGATCGATCAGTGGAAGCGTGCAGTCGTCGACACCATCAATGTCAAAGGCGACGGAGTTGTCGACGGACTTGAGCCGATCATCGACTACCTCGAAGAGTCAGACGTGTCGCAGGTGAACCTAACCGAGCTCAAGAACATCATCGACGACTTGGAGGCCAACTACCTCATCAGCGTCGACGGCGACACGTGCACCGCGAACCGATCATGACGTGCGGACACAGTCGATCTAGCCGGAATACTAATTGATCTGTTCTACGGCACCCTGTGCAAGTGTTTTCCAGTACTCTTTATCACTATCCACTTCTGTAAATCTCTTCATCGAGCCCATACCTCTAAATCCGTAATGGAAGCTAGGAAGAATTTCAGCATCAAGAGATGAACTTTCGTATGTTCGTACCTTCGTCCCCTTCTTCCCGTCAGCAAATACAGTGTCCGTGACTGAAGATGGAAGTTCAGTTTCCACACCTACATCCCTCATAGCACGTTGTAGGTGGTTGTTCGGTTTGCCACCCATTACTAGGACAATATCTGGCTGAACAACCTCTAATTCAGGAATCAAGTAGCTGACACACCGATCTTGCCCTTCGTCATTCTTTGGGTCGAACCAGTCAACGTCGTTGATATCATTGCATTTCGTATGTTGAGTGTAGTACAGTCTGCAAGAACGATCGAGTAGGTTCTGATATGCCTCCTCAAATGCATTAATGATAGGAGCGATGTCGTCCTCGTAATTCCCGATCGTATCCAGATTGGATTCCTGAAATCCATCGCGAGGTGTTGGTGTAGCACTGCTGTCGCCGGTATCTGAGTAATTCTGCCACGTTCGTCTTCCATTGCCAATTCTAGATCCAGTGGTATCTTTCACATCATCACCGCCCGGCGCCTGAGCGACAATTGCAACATCAGCCGGATTATCACCGTAACCATATACTGGTGCCGTAACGTGGTCACAATCACGACGGGGGCATCCTTCGCAGGCTCTTTTCCCATCATACCATAATTCATGAATATCCGATAGTTCAGAGATGCGGTATTCTGAATTTTCAGCCATAGAAGGTCAGTATCAAACTAAACATTCAAGTTTTCGGTTGACAATTCATCTATAGTTTAAAATTATTGGTGTATCAAGGAATGCGGAGACCACCGACGCACTTGGTGAGATCGGCACCGTCAGTAACATCACTTGCGAGACGAGCAAGGGGGACTAGGACACACAAAACGTTGGCGCCCCGACGCTCTTTGTAGGGGAAATTAATCAACAGAGCGGGTGTAGCAGGATATCATTGGTTAATCTCTACTCGCCAGGCTCGTCCTCGATATACACGCGTCCGTCTTCATAGAGAATTGAGCCGACGTGGAAGGCAGGGAATGATTCCACCTCTCTGTGGTCTTCGTAGGCGACTACACTGCCTCCGGTGTCATCGTATTCAACTCGTTGGAACTCACGCTTCGAGCCGTTTTTGAGGACGATCGTTGCCATTAGAATAGGTTAGATATTTGCGTCGTATAGTTCGTTCGCTGATGAACTGTGATAATTGCGCGAATACTCTGTTTTGGCCTTGTTTAGACGCACCGGATAACCTGAATTGAGACTGTAATCGCCTCTGCACAGCGTGTCGAAACCCCACAGACACCCGATCTTCTATCTCGTATCAGCACTAGCACGACACACCGACTGCCACTATCACGGGCTGAGTTACGTCAGACGGAAGCCCCAATAGTCGATGTCGACGTAGTAACTAGTCCAACGCACAGGAAGATCACTCGTCTTCAGCTAAAGACGGATGGCCCGCATGGTTATTCTTCGATGTCAAGTTCGAACTGCTCGTGTTCTGTGACAGCGTTTAGTACGACGTTCGTGTTCGACTCGCGGATGTCCGCGTCGTTGAGCAGCGACTTGATCTGATCGTTCATATCATCGGTGTCAATGAATTTTCCGATTGCGATGATATCGGAGTCGCCGGTGACTTCATACACGCTCACCATCTGCTCTTCCTGTCGTAGCTTCTCCGTAATCTCCGGCAGTGCGTGACCCTCGACTTTGAGCTGAAGGACGGCCGTTACGTCATAGCCCAGTTTGCCGTAATCGACGATCGGTGTGTATCCTCGCACCGCGCCTTCATCCTCGAGATCACGAAGGTGATTAGAGACGGTTGTTACAGAGACATCGAGTTCCTCTCCCAGACTTCGGAGGCTACCCCGGCCGTCTCCGAGCAGAGAGTTCACGAGTTTGCGATCGAGATTGTCATACGTCATTACGGTCATCCATGTTCTACGGTTCTATAATACTACGCATGTCCACCACGTTACTATTAACTCAGCTAAAGACGAGCTATATTCAAAAAATACGACGGTGGCGATGAGTAGTTCGAGTCGTCGGCTAGCTTAACCCAACTATCCAGTGGTCGGCGAATATGACATGTAGACACCATTCGATTTGTCTTCATCAATTCTTTTCTAAACTGTGCCTACAGACCATCTACTACCGGATTCCAAGCAAAGTATAGATAACTGGAAAGATATGGGTGACAACCTGTTTGATTGTCGTATGGAACGCCCAAAAGAACCGGCCACCTAGGTATTCCAGGCTGTACCGGTGTGTTGCGAAGGAGGTTCTCCTGAGGTCGACAGTTGAGTGGTGATACCTGTTTTATCATTGGATACGGGTCATCAAACAAGGTCAGACTACGATGTGCATAGTATATAGTGGGGAAGCAGTCGAAGTACGTCCACACTTCGTACTGTATCTGTGTCAAACAGGCCTGTCTCCTAATATGGAAGTACAAGCTTGACGCACAGTTCTTGCATTGTATTATCCAACTGAGATTGACTGTGATCTATTGCCCTGTGTGCCTTCAGTTGAGGAAGATCGGATATGCTGGTACGAACGGGCTTGTGTAGTACCAACCCCCACCGTGTTCTCTCTGCTGTCCACTGGGATGCAACCACTGAGATCTGTTAATCTAGCTCAGTACCATTCACAACTGTGCCAAGTGCTTCTGAAATAGTTCGTCGAAGGCCCATGAAAAAACGCAGAGTTCCTCGCGCGTGCGCGATGCTTCATGCCTTCGATATTCCGAACGGCGGGGGAAGGTCGAAATTTCCGCTAAAGCGTACACAGAGTCACACTGCTACGGTTGCTCCGAGTAGGTACCTTATCTACCCTGAGCAGGTGAGGAGTCCGTTCCGAATCATTTCTAGCTTTCATGTGTTAGCGTTCCAGATCACAGAGCCGGACACACCACTTTTCCGCAATTCACCACACCACTTTTCCGCAATTTGTAACGCCGAACACGGCTGTTTTCGGGCAGTAGACACCACTTTTCCGTAATTACTATGACGTACCGTTAGCGGAACCAACTGTAATCTCGTGGTTCTGGCTGCCCACATACCACTTTTCCGCAATTACTTGTTCTCTGATCAGGGGATCGCATCATCAGCATCTTTGTCTGTCGTCACCATATGCAGATGAGAACACACCACTTTGCGGGTGTTCGCATCGCGATCTGCACGAGATACAATCCCATTTCCGCATAATCTACTGCCAGCCATTGCTCAGATCGCTGGATAAGTGAACCTCCTCGCTGAATATTCCGATTGGACGGAGAGTACCTATTGAGAGGATCCGATCCACCGAGGATACCTCCGCCACCGCTACAGCCTCCCACCTGTCGTTGTATGCCCGCAGGTGTCGGCAGTCATCCACACAGCAGACGCCCCGCTACAGGCTTAGTTGCGTTAGACGGAAGCCCCCAGGATTCCGTCGCGACTGAGTCTCGGTTGGTCCCTACATAGGCGCTGGGTGGGCCTCGAGACTACAGCGATTGTCACAGCAGTGTGGTGGTCGGGAACCACTCAGTATTGGGGGCGTCGGTCGGAGATGACGCGGTACCTGGTAGTGACGAAACGGGGAGTCCGTTGCCGGCTGTGCTGAGTAGAGGTCTAATGTGTGGCTAGTTCCGGAGCTCCAAAAAACAGCCTCGCCTCCGACCAGCTGGCACCCCAGTCAACACCGACTCGGTGCCGGCGACGTCGATCTCGCAGCGCTTACCAAGTCGTGGCCGACTGACCACTAACAGTGGCAAACAAGTATTGTGTGGTCTGAACAATTTATAAGCAGATTAAAAATTTCTTAATAGTATAATATTTTGTATACAAGCCGAAAACGAATCATGAGGACTTGCGCTAAGTAAAACCCTCCAAGACTAAATCGCGAATCTGAATAGATGGAGGTCCACACAGGCTGAGTCAGGGGGCAACCCCTCCAAATAGGCTCCAACAGTAGTTGAAGCCCATTTGTGTAGCTGTTAGTTACAACCTTACAGTGTAGTGACTTGCAATTCTTCGAATTGAAGAGTACTACAGTCGATATTTACTGAGACATCTCAGGATGCCTCAGGAAGCGTCGCAATCAACTCCGAGTCGCCTACCACTTAGAGGGGGTCCGGAGTTGCTAAGAAACGCCTGTAGACACCGGAGAATCGATTCTGGCTGGTGAAGTTTGATGGGTTTCAGGCTGGAGGTCTCAGTGGTAGGAGCTGAATCCTCACTTCCGACACAGCTAGCAGGTGGAAGTATCAATAGTTCAAGAAATATAATAATACATATATGTATTTACTTCAGACATCGAGATGATACGTTGATCTTGTGCTATCCATACAGTTTTATCTGTGGCGTAAGTGGGTTAATTACACCAAGATCAGCATTATCGCTGAGGTCTGTGATCGCTGTGAGACGACATGGCCATGTTGATCTCGAGACAGCTCCCAGCGATACAGCGAGACACGTGGCACCCCACACGTCCTCAGTCGGCTTCGATGTCGTCGGCGAGTCGGGAGACCTGTACCGTAAACGTGGGAGGCAAAACGGACAGCTGCCAGTGTGAGACGACTGACGGTGCCTGCTGGATACGTCGGCAGGCAACTAGGGGCCAAGCTGGACATCGACGTCTACTGCGTCGCTGGCATCGACGACTCATCACCCACCACAGCAAGCTCCATCCGCGTCTGGACGGTGGCGATTTCGATCTCGTCGCCCTCGAATGCGTCCTCGAGGCCATTCATGTCGAACGACACCTGGTGGAGACCTACGAGGCGTCGTCGTCAGCTAGTTCGTCGATTTTGGAGACGATAGACTGCGCAGCCGTCTCCGCAATAGTCAGCGACGCCGTCTCTGTCGTCTCAAAGGTGTCGGGTTTGATTGGAACGGCTCTGTTGAAATCCTCAGAAGGTGATACATACCCATCGATCTGTGGTCAGTACAAGGGACTCACAATTCATTTCACACAACCACACAGCGCAAGACAATAGTCAGTCAACAATATGTTACACAAGAGCGCAGCTATTCAGCTATCTGTTTCCCACCGATATCCACATTTTTCGCATACAAATTTTGGGGAGGTGTTATTCTCTATATCCAAAGTTGCACCTACTTCGTTACAACTAGGACAAGAAAGCGGTATAATTGTACTAGTGACTAAACTGAGTTTGTTACGAACTTTGCTTAGCTCACTCTGAGTTGATCTTCGTTCTGATTTCTCGCTACGAATTGTGTCGATAGTTTCTTCTGAAGCACCTGAGTCTTCTGAAAAGTTGAATCCACAATTTCTACAAGTCCATCCGTCACCCGTTGAAGACATCATTGACCCGCACTCATCACAATGTTCCATGTGACAAAGACCTGAGTAAAGAATAAAATTGTTTGGGTATGAATAGTATACTTATTGTCATCACACACCCTTCAGCGACCAGATGTTTCAGACAAGAATATGTCTGAAGGAGAGGATTTCGACAGAGCTATTGGAACCTCTACTCCGTATGTATTCAGCGCGACATCGTCGAGTGGATCAGTAGCAGACATTGAATAGCAACCTCAATTCTCGATCAAAGAGAGATAGAGAGGGAGAGAGTCGTCGACAACTCGTCTGGTACTATGTTACCCACGGTAGTAACACTTCACAACCCGATAGGTAGCGACAGAGACGACTGGGGGGGAAGTCGGCCTACCCCGCTGCCAGCTCGTCGAACTTCTCTAGTACAAGATCGAAGTACTCGTCTGTCATTACCCTCGGACTCCGCACCTTATGGAAGTCCTCAAGCATGAATTTCGTTTCTGTTCGATCAAACTCGTAGGCATGGAACATCGCAGCGTCTATCTCCGCTTGTAGGATCTCTCTTTGGGAATCACTCTCGACAGGCAGAATACCAAGTCGAGATGCAATATCATCGAATTCGTCCCCATAACAGTTGAGTTTGGCAGAGCGCTTCCACACATCCTCAAACCAGTCGTCTCCTTTCGTGAGACGTGGTGCCTGACACTCTTCGAACATATTCATGCTAAGGCTGGTGTCGAGTTTCGTGCGAACGATGTAATCGAATGGGACACTATTTAAGATGCCAAGCGCAGCGAACAACTCCTTATCAGTAAAGATGCGCTCGTAGACACCGTGTGCGGGTTCTTTTTTGAGATCATCCTCCGTAGGGTTGATTTCGTACGGCCGGATTGTCGGACACTTATGATGACAAACGACACCGCGAGGCAATACCGCAGCAACACTGCTCCGTTCGTTAGTGTTGTTTGAGATCTCTCTGATTCCGATTCGATGTGTAGTACAGTCGAGAAGTACGTCCGACTCTGAGAATTCGGTTCCTCTGTGCTTTTCTAGAAGATCTCTCACGAACCCGATCTGAGACCCACTCCCATCGAATGCGTTGAAAATGGCTGTTTTCAGGCGCTTCGCATTCTTTTCCCTTACTCGTCGTTTTGCGCTTTTGTCGGGGTTGACATCTTCTTCGACGCTCCAGAACGTTGGCGGTGCAATATCATCCCAAAACGTATTGTCGTAAGCGTACTGCCAGATGTTCCCGCCACCGTATACAGGATAGTCACCCTCGACTTCATTCTCTACAAATCGATCTGAGTCGCGGGTGCGATTGAGTTCCTCTTTATACAGATCAATGTACCAGTTGTCTTCTAACGGTTTATTGATTGGTGGGTTTTGGACGATTTTTCTGAGGAGCGGAACCTCTTTTTCGTTAGTTATCTGAGGGAAAATTGCCGTCTGTGGTGAGTAATCCCTCAGTACCTCCACTGGGACATTGAACGTGTGCTCTTCAACGTCTTGGAGTATTCTTGGATCTCTATTAAGGAATTTCACGCGAAGCTGCTGAGTGCTACCAGAGTTCTTGTAGGTTACCGCTCCAAATTTGTATCTATCGTCTATCTCCTCAAACATTCCCTTGTTCTCGAAGCCAACGATATATCCAATCTCTGTGTTTGAGAGAAGGTGGTTCCGTAAGTCCTTATTCGCAGTCCCAGTGAACAACTTTCCAGGTAGTAACTTGGAGACATACCCGTCTTCATCAGTAAGAGAAAACACCCTTTCAAGAAACAGCATCGAGAGATCTCCTTTTGCTTGTCCACCCACATCGGGACTTTGAAGAGAATAAGACTTGCTTTGCTTGAAGTATGTACTCAGAATGTCCATACGACGTTGGTGCTCAATCCAACCTTTCGCTGTTTCTGGGTTATCTAGTAGATCAGATTCGATCCGATCCTTCTCATCAAGCGAACGAGTTCTGAAGAGCGCGTCAAACTTCGAGAAGTACTCCTCTCTGTTGGATGTAAGTACCTCCCATGGCGGATTTCCAACTACGACATCGAATCCACCGTGAGCATAGACTTCGGCGAACTCCAAAATCCAGTGGAATGTATCGAATGCATCGATATCCTCTTTCGTGATTTCCGTCGCGAGATCTCCTTCTATTGCCTCAAATACCTCCGCGCTGATTTTCTCACCATAATCGTTACGCAGGGTGTCTGAGTCAACGCTTACGTCCAAGCTAAGGAACTCATCGTAGATTAATGAATCTAGCTCAGGCCGATATTCCTCCAACAATTCGTTAGCCTTCTGGTAATGCTCATCAGCACGTTCCGACAATCCTTGCTCGCCAGCTCTTTCGTATTTGTTAATTTGCTCAATCACATCCTGATATCGCGATCTCACACTGTCTTCGTTGAATGCCTCAAGTGTATACCCCCCATCGTCAGTCGACTCAGGGAATGACGTGAACCCAATCAGACTGTTTCCTGTTCGGAGGTTAAATGCGATGTTAGGAAGTGCCAGTTCTGTCGGATTGAGGTTCTCAATATCATCGTTGGACAGCTCAGCAACAATTGACAGCCAGCAGCGGAGCTTTCCAATCTCGACTGCTGGCCCAACAATATCCACTCCGTAGATGTTATTCTGGACAGTCGCCTTTTTCAGCCGGAATCGCCTCGGGTGGGAATCAATCTGGGCGTATAATGCAGTGCGGATTGAGACAATTTCTTCTAGTACAGAGGTGAGATAGTGGCCACTTCCACAGGCCGGATCTACGACGTAGAATTCATCGACGACATCCTCAAGCAGGCCTCTAATAAGCGAATCTTTCGGTGCGAGATCATTGATGAGTTCATAGACAGTATCGCTCTGGCGTGCTTCTACCTCACGCCATCCGCGTTCTTCGATTAGGTACTCTTGAAAACGCTCGTGGAGAGCTGGCTGAACAGTTTCCTCAGCAGAGAACCGTGTGATTTCACTCGGTGTATAGTAGGCACCCAGCTCTTTGTTCTGATCACCTGGATCCGTCGTGAGATAATTGATCGTTTTCTCGAATACAGAGCCGAGTACGGACGGATCAATATCTGTCGGCCCCCCATCAGCGGAGAACTGGTAACGTTCGAGTAGGTTGATGATCGACTTGAGGACGCTGTCTCGTACGTCGAACTGGCGCTCATCGACATCGGAGTCTGTGCTGAGTTCCGGCCGGAATAGGCCACCATTGAGGTACGGAATGTCGGAGTACAAATCGATCACGTCCGTACGCTCTCCGTCTTCTCGATCCGGCTTGACGTTCATGACGTCGTAAAACAGCGGATCAAGGAACGTCTCGTACATTGACTGAGTATAGACGCCATCCTCGTACGTATCGACAATCGTGCGCAGTAAGTCCGGCCGGACGATGCGCTTGTCTTCGAGGAACTTAATGAACACAAGCCGATTCATCAGCTCCACAGAGAACAGTCGTGTGTCGTCACCAGTAGCCTCTCCCGGCGCAATGACACCGTCTCCGACGAGACTCCGCGCCCGGCGTTCTCCGTCGACGTCGCTGTCGTCGACGCCGAACACATACCGGATGTAGTCGTCGTAGAACTCGTCTGTGATCTCCTCCTGTTTCTCTTTGAGCACTTCCTGCGCGTCGTCGATAATCGAGCGGAAGTTGTCGAAATTGAAGGTGCGGATAAGCTCGGCGATGAGCTCACGTTCCTCTTCAGAAACAGCGTCCGTTGGAGCCATCGACGCCCCAGTTTGATTCTCGAACAGCGTCAGGAAGACGGGTTGGAGATCAACGTCAGCAACGGTAGTGTGGGTGTACGAGTCTGCGTCGTAGCGAATGAAGATCCAGCGCAGTCCGTCCGTCGCAAAGCCGAAGTCTGACTCGAACTCGCGTTGGCTAAGCCACGACTTCACCTGATCGACGCCATGCCCACGGTTTTCGAGTTGCTTCTTGAGGGGTTCTGCCTCAATCAGTAGCCGACTTGAGTCGACGCTGTCGATGTCACGGAGGGACACAGCGTAGTCTGCTTGCTCGCCACGAGTAGAGGAGAAGTCACCAGCTTCGGCCCCGTAGTCTGAGTAGCCGAGTACATCGAGCAACGGTTCGATAACTCGATCCTGCGTTAGTGGTTCGGGATCAAGCTGATCCCGTGTGTAGTCCGATCGGGGGACGTATTCTCCCCGTCCTCGAGAGAACGTTTTGTCGAGATCGTCATCATCCGTGTACTGATCGCGAAGGCTCCGGATGCACGAGTCGATAGCGTTGATTACAATATCGACATCGTCGTCTGAGACAGTGGTGTCGAACTCATCAAAATCAAACTCAGTCTGTGCGTCGGAGGCCGACATTGATGACGGCTTTCGCGTCCGACGACATGAAAGTGTGTGTACGAATCTACGGTGTCATACTAGCCTTAGTCATCTCAAATGGGACAGCATAGTCCGGACTCAGGCGTTGATTGCTTCAACTATGATCTCTAGCTCCCCAGAGAGATCACCGGTGGGATTGAATCCATCAAAATAATCTGTATTGTCAATAATCATTTCCCAAGTTCCCCATGTCTCAGCAAACACTTCATCTTGGTTTCCGATCTCATCAGAGCCCGTTCGCATAAGATACGGATTCAGATCTCCATCGCCTCGATACCCATAAAGATCCTTTTCATGTCCTAGAGCAATCTGCATTGAACCAGAACTAGGCTGAGAATCCATATAAAACCAGCAATCAAAATCAACAGGGTACTCTACGCTAGCCCATTCGCCCTCTGATAGATTGATCTCATAATTCAAGACTAATATTTGATTTCCTCCAGACATGGTAGTATGTCTGTTTGTTACCCTTATTCCATCTGAATTCTCTTCATGAGAGTCACTAATACCAACACACCCAGAGAGTGCTGCGCTACCAGCAATAGTCCCAAGTACAGTTCGGCGACTTTTCACGTAGATTTGTTATTAAACGTTGCATATAAAGATGGTTATCAAAATGGAATGTTATCTATTCTAGTATCCCAACACTACCGGAAGCGAGGTGTCCAGTGTTTGTCCAGACAGTACTAGGTAATCACCGACTTTGGTTGGCACATGGTGTTGTGCGTTGGTGCTCGACGTCGCCCCCGAGGACAGCAAGTTAGTGACACGTCAACAGTGGTTCTCGAACGCGTGCGGGTGGAGTTCGACGGGCGCATAGTCGGCGTCGACGCCGGCACGCCGGCAAAAATCGCGCGCTGCTGAGTCGCCCCCGACTGAGGCGCTCGTCGTCCTCAATTCCGCGCGGTGGAAACATAAGTTTTCATAGGTGCATAAGAAATCCTACTATGCACCGCACAGCAACACGCCCGCGAGGGACTCCAAACTGACGGCCCACTCAGCACCCCCAGCAGTCGGCTGAGTCAGCCACAACTCGGAATCGGTGGCAGTGCCAGGGGGCTCACATCGATTGTGTGGTACTGGACCGGCCCGTCGACGTCGAGTTCGAACTGGTAATCCGTGAGATGTCTCTCACAAGTGTACGAAGAGGCGGAGTCCAGGCTACCCCTAATCGATATGTCCGAACGAGCATCAGCTGCTGAGCCAGCTCGTTCAGAATGCCGTCTGTACGTCGGCGTCTCCTAGTTAACGATCTACCGATATGAGGGCCCCATCTTACATATACACACCACTTTGTGAGTGTAACTGTCTGGCTACGTTGAGGCTACTTCAGGTACGTGGTCCCCGACTTTTGACTCGGTTGTATTTACCATTTTAGACGATTTCAGACCGAATCGTCTGCGGTGAATATACCGATACTCATGCGTGTCAGCGGTGCGGGTAGGGACTAGCTGAAGATCATCTGCGGGCATACCCACGACACGGCGGAGCTGTCGCGGTTCGTTTTTCGAAGCATTCTGACCGAACAATAATACCACCTCGGTGGAAGCAAAATAGGAAATCAGGCAAAGTCCCAATACATCTCGTTGAAACAGAGGAATTTCCTCTACTGAGTTCTGAATATCTCGATGGAAAGGTCCATTGACCGTTACTCAACAAAAAGGAGAGAATATGAGTTTCTACAGATTACTAGGGGTCGGAAACATGTACGAAACAACTAGTAGCCCAATCGTCAATTTCGCAGAGAACTTCCACTCGTTTCGAATCAACTATATTCGCGCCCTCTGATGCCATCTTAACCAATCTCTGTGACACGTTGACTTTCGAGGGAGCGTCCAAACCACTCTCCTCGCACCAATTTTCTACAGCATGAACACGGGCTACATCCGGGATATCATCTACATCCAGTTCAACACCCGGCTCCTGCCACTCGTTCAGTTCGTCATTAACCGCTTCAATATATTTTTCCGGGTCAATAAAATCCTCCAGAATCAGCCCCTCATCCGAAAACGTACGATAAGTCTTAATTTTCTCGGCGTCGGCTCCAGCTTCCACGAGATCTTCTCTGTTTTCCACACCACCTCCATCACCATCAAGCAAGATCACCGACCTGCCAGTCTCTGACAGCAATTCCGAGATCCGTTTCTCCCCAACATTTGCAGCTCCCGGAGCAATCTGATACTCTAATTCTTCTTTCCCAGTCGCTTGACGGATAAGAGTCGGTAATAGAATAGTTTCGCATGGGCCTTCAGCAATCAATGAGTTTCGAGCAACTGTGAAAGCTAGCGGATTCAAACCCATTGCCATCATAATCGGTTTGAACCCCGGCTCATCAACCCAAAATCCGTTGTTGATGTCGCTTCTCTCACCTTCTTTTTGTATAACAGGACGGATACCTCTGCCAAGATCAGAGGGAAGACAACCAGCAGAGTGGGTAGTATAGATCACTTTTTGCGCAACGGTCTGCGTCTCAAGCACCTCGACAAGTTCCGCCTGAGCATCATAACTCAGATGCCTCTCAGCCTCATCAACCAGCAGAACTGGATTCTCACCGGTATCTCTTTGATTCAAGAAGGAAACTAACGCTACAAACCACCGTAAACCATCACTCCGCTGGTGAATTGGCGCTCGATTCTGTTCATCTGGTGTACGGACGTTTATATGGAGAACAGTCCCGTTTATATCGAGAACCGGTACGACATCGCTACGAACCCATGACTTGGAAAATTCTTTCTCCAGTTCTTCGCTGGCATCCTCTGTTAAATCTCTTGTAACATGCACCTTACCGGACTCAGCTGCTTTCTTGAGTTCCTGAAGATTCAGATCGGCTAACTTTGCCACATTAGACAGGGCGCTCGGAGGATTGGGTATTGTATTACTCAGGTCGTATTTCGATTTTAGATCCCGATCATCCTCGTCAAAAGAGAGAAACTTCGGACGCCTGTTAAGTAGAATATCTCTTGCCTGTTTTGGTGATGAATTTCTCTCATGCTCCGCCAACTCCTGAAAAGACCCAATCATCTCCTTGACCGAATTTGCATCATACTGATCTGATTCCAGATCTTCTACAACTTTTTCTAAATTCGAGGCAGATTCCTGGATCCGAGTTATCGTTTCATCTCCCAAATAATCCTCGTCAGATTCTAACTGCTTCGACAATCTCTTCAAATTGGAAGACGGGTTTCGACCAACCCTTTCATCAAACACCTCTGTCTCAAGAAATGACTCTAGCTTAGATCGTACCTTTTGGCGAGGCTGGAGATCGTGGTTTGGCTTAGGTTGCGTTTTAGCGGTTATTTGACCGCTCTCTGTCTTTACGAACGTACACTTCTCAATTACATCGCTATTCTCAACAGGTCCTAAATCTGTATAGTCCCCTTCTTCTAAACTGAAGGTTGCTGCTATCGTCGTATCTGTATCCACCCTGCGAGTCTGATCCTGATCACTGATTTCTTCCTCATGATTCAGTTCTTCCAAAGCCTCCAGAAACGAGGTTTTACCTGACTCGTTCTGCCCAATCACCGCAATCAAATTCTCCAACAGTCGCACGCTGGTAGGATCGTTGAAACGGCGGAATCCCTGAATCTCTACCGCAATCAACTCCATGTCATCTGACTTTCAGCCGAAAATGAATAAAACTGATTCCATAATATCCACTCCGAACAACCCATCTCTTTCAAAACCAACAGACAGAACCAACCGCTTGATGTGTGATCTGTACTGACTGCAGCAAGTCAGAATGTATCCCTTGCTTACGATTTCAACAGAGCCGGTATCTTCAATCGCTATTGGAGACCTGTCTGATAGACATCGAATTTACCTGGGATGTGGGATATCTATCTACAGTAGTTATACTCTCTGGTCACGATCTCGCCAGCTGTCGCGGTCGTGCTGGGTGGTTGCGGAAATTCCTATTTGCTGGCATCTCCACGACATGCGTAGATGTGGCGTCGCTGATATCGAATCGGACTAATCAGAATTAACCAACAGAAGAGCTCTGTAATCACTATCGTTGGTTAATCAGTTGTCCACACCAATTTACCGACTGTGCTGTTGAGTAGAAATTTGGGCTAGACCAATCCTTGCTCGGTTCAGAACCATCTGGTGGCCTCCCACACAGTATGTTGAATATGGAACAAATTTATGCTGTAGTGCGCGTCAACTATGACCTAGATGCCACACGTGAGGAGGCACCGTTCGGTCATCGAACGAAATCTACCCGCGAATGCGCCGGATCTGAGTCGATCAGGTCGCCGTCATGCGATCAACACGACTCGGAATAGTTCGGTGAAGAAGCGGGCCGGGCGCGATTTGAACACGCGACCGACGGATTAAGAGTCCGTCGCTCTCCCTAACTGAGCTACCGGCCCTCACAGAGTTCTACCCGTGTCGACGTAAAAGGCCTTTTCATTCGGCGGCGAAAGAATTTGTGTCGATTGATCGAGAAACCGACGGATGAGAGCACGATATTTGCAACCGTCGCGGTCGTTTTCATGGGAAACCGTTATCAACTCCCGTTGTGTACCACGTGTCGTATGTCAGACAACCCAATCAGTGAACGTATCGACCGTCGGACGCTCCTCCGCGGGGCGGCAGCGGCCGGCGTCGTCGGCATTGCCGGCTGTTCGGACAACGGCGGCGACGGCGGAGACGGTTCCGACGGAAGTGACGGAAGCGACGGAAGCGACGGAAGCGACGGAATGGACGGCGACGACGGAAGCGATGGCTCCGACGGCGAAGACGGCGGCAGCGCCGACGTCATCCGCTGGCACGCCGGCGGCACGGGCGGGACCTACTTCCCGCTGTCCGGCGAGTTCGAGGGGATCATCGAGGACAACACCGACTACCCGGTTGAGGTCTCCTCGACGGGCGCGTCCGTCGAGAACGTCGGCAGCCTCGGTAACGGCGACGCCGACTTCGCGCTGATCCAGAACGACGTCGCCTACTTCGCCCGCAACGGCGAGGGGCTCGACGCGTTCGACGGTTCTCCGGTCGAGAACCTTCGCGGCGTCGCGACGCTGTACCCGGAGACGATTCACGTTCTCCTCAATCCCGAGGCCGACGTGAGTTCGCTGTCCGATCTCGAGGGCATGCGCGTCAACACCGGCGACCTCGGCAGCGGGACGCAGGTGAACGCGCTCCAGATCCTCGAGTCGGCCGCGGGTCTCACGACCGACGACTTCGAGGAGCAGAACACCGACTTCACGCAGGCGGCCAACCAGCTCCGCGACGGCGACGTCGATGCGGCGTTCGTCGTCGGCGGGTGGCCCGTCGGCGCGGTCGAGGAACTCGCGACGACCACGGACGTGCAGATCCTCAACATGTCCGACGAGGAGCGGCAGGCGGCCCGCGACGACGCCTCGTGGTTCGCTGACGACACGATCCCTGGCGGCACCTACGAGGGAATCGACGAGGACGTCAACACGGTCTCCGTGCAGGCGATGATCGCGACTCGGTCGGAGTACTCCGCCGACGCGGTCGAGTCGGTCACCGAGGCCATCTTCGAGAACGTCGATCAGCTGTCGATCAAGACGGACTTCATTAGCGTCGACTCCGCGCAGGACGGGATGTCGATCGAACTGCACGAGGGCGCGGCCCGCTACTTCGAGTAGCGTGACAGTCCGGTCACGACTCCCGTCGGGCCGACGCGGGACCGCCCTCGTCGCGGTCGCCCTCGTGGCGGTCCTCGCGGCCGCGACGGGGGCGGCGTTCGCCGTCGGCGCGGTCGACACCGTCGCCGGCGGCCCGACGCTGGTCGTGACCGACGAGCGCGGCACCGAGGTGGTGACGGCTCCGGTTTCCGACGAGACGGAGATCGTCATCGAGTACACGCACAGCGTCGAGAAGACGACCGTCCGCGACGTGTACGTTCCGAGGGACGGGGAGCTGGTCATGACTCGGATGGAGTTCAGCTCCTTCGGAGCGGGGCTCCCGTCGCAGGCGGACGTGACGGAGCGCGACGGCCGGTACGTCTATGAGCCCCCGTCCGAATCGTACACGACGTTGCATCTCAAGACGGGTCACGTCGCCGACCACGACTTGATCGTCGGCGACGAGCGGTACGACCTCGCGGGGATGAGCGACGGCGGCGCGGTCGAGCTGACGGTCGAGCGGCGGGTCGCGCCGAGGCTGTAGTCGCCGCCGTCGCGCCGCCGCCGCGGGGAGACGGGAACGAGACAGGGACACGAGAGGGTGACACAACTGTGACGACGAACACATCAGACGGGATGGAACCGGACGCAGATGGAACCGAAGCGGCCGACCAGGTATTCGAGGAGATCGACAACCGACGATCGCTGACGGGGATCGCGCTGGTTGCCGTCGCGCTCGTCGGGATCACGTTCTCGGCGTACCAGCTATGGCTCGGCGCTCGGGGGTTCGTCTTCGAGTTCGCGATTCCGGGTCTCACCACGGTTCGGCTCGGCGCGCTCTCCTCGCTACAGGTGCGCGCGATCCACGTCAACTTCGCGCTCGTGATGGCGTTCCTCCTGTTCCCTGGATCTGCTGGTAACGGGCCTATAACGGGAAGAATAGCCGATATCCCCTCGCTCGCACGAGACCGCCTCGGCGACTCGCCGGTGACACGAGCGGTCGAGGGAGTCCGCCGGGGGGTCTGGTGGCTCTTCGTCGACGAGGAGTCGACTCGGATCACGCCGTCCGATCTCGGGCTAGTTCTGCTGTCGACGTTCCCGACGGCCTACTACCTCACCCAGTACGACGAGATCACGGACATCATCCGCGTGCGAGGACTCAACGGCGCCGGGACGCTCGGCGAGGTCGTTCCGTGGCTCTCACTCGCGGAGGTCGGGTTCCTCGCCGACTACAGCCTCGCGTATCTGATGGGCGTGCTCGCGATCCTCCTCGTGCTGGAGGCCACGCGGCGGGCGCTCGGCCTGCTGCTCACGATACTCGTGAGCCTCTTCCTTCTGTACGCCAAGTACGGCTACCTCCTGCCGCGGGACGTGCCCGTCGCGCGGACGTTCGCCACCTCTCAGCTGCGATGGAACCAGATCGTCCAGAACCTCTGGTACACGGTCGAGGGGATTCTCGGTGTGCCGGTCGGCGTCTCCGTACGGTTCATCTACATCTTCATCCTCTTCGGGGCGTTCCTGGAGATGTCCGGCGCCGGCAAGTGGTTCATCGACCTCGCGTACTCGATCACGGGCACGCGGAAGGGCGGCCCGGCGAAGGCGAGCGTCGTCGCCTCCGGCTTCATGGGGATGCTCTCCGGCTCCTCGGTGGCGAACACGGTGACGACCGGGGCGCTGACGATTCCGCTGATGAAACGCTCCGGCTACTCACCAGAGTTCTCCGGTGCGGTGGAGTCGTCGGTCTCCTCCGGCGGGCAGATCCTCCCGCCGGTGATGGGCGCGGCCGCGTTCCTCATCGTTGAGTACACGGGGACCCCGTTCCGCGACGTGGTCATCGCCGCGACGCTGCCGGCCATCGCCTTCTTCTTCGGGATGTGGGTGATGGTCCACTTCGAGGCCGCCAAACACGGGATCGGCGGGCTGAGTCGGTCCGAGCTGCTCGATATGGGGCCGCACATGCGTCGCGGGTGGTTCTACCTCGTCCCGCTCGGGCTCCTCCTGTACTACCTCGTGATCGCCCGGCTCTCGGTGGGACGCGCCGGGTGGCTCACGATCATCGCGACGGTGGCGCTCATCGCGATGGTCGCCGCCTACAACGAGCGGACGGGACCGTACCTCGTCGGAAGCATCTTGGCCGGGTACGCGCTGTTCGCCGTCTCCTTGGCCTCACTCGGCGTGACACCGATCGAGTTGGCGTACGGCGCCGAGGCCTCGGAGTTCGGCGCGATGGGGGCACTCAGCGAGGCCGCCTCCTCGCTGCCGACGATCATCGCGGCGATCAGCGTCGTCTTCCTCCTCGCCGACCCGCGCGGGGACGCGCCGCTGCTCGACCTCGACGACGACGTGATCGACGCGGCGACGTGGTTCGACGATCGAACCGGCTTCGAGGTCGCGTCGTCGCGGGCCGGCCAGTTCGGGTCGTTCGTGCTGAAGGCGATGGACTCCGGCGCGAAGACCGCGACAATCGTGGTCGTCGCGGTCGCCGCCGCCGGGATCATCCCCGGCGTCATCGGAATCACCGGTCTCGGCGGCAGCCTCCGGGCGCTCATCATCAGCGTGAGCGGCGGGTCGCTCGTTCTCCTGCTGATCCTCGCCGGCCTCGCGGCCGTGATCGTCGGGATGGGGATGCCGACGACGGTGATGTACATCATCATCGTCGTGCTGCTCGGTCCCGTCCTCCCCGAGTTCGGGATCGCGATTCTGGCGGTCCACCTGTTCGTCCTCTACCTCGGGCTGATGGCGGACGTGACGCCGCCCGTGATGGTCGCCGCGTACGCCGCGGCCGGGATCGCGAAGTCCGACCCCTTCGACACCGGCAAGCAGGCGTTCCTGCTCTCGCTGAACAAGATTCTCGTTCCCTTCGCCTTCGTGTTCTCGCCGGGGATCCTGCTGCTCCGCACGACCGACGGCGAGGGGTCGATCTTGACCGGCGCCGATGTCTCCGACCTCGGCTTCTTCCTGCCGGAGGTCGTGGCGCCGATCCTCGCGGTGTTCGCCGGCGTGTACGCGCTCGGCGTCGCGATCATCGGCTACTACCACACCGACGTGCGGTCGGGATCGCGCGTCTCGCTCATCGTCGCCGCGGTACTGCTGTCGGTCCCCGGCATGGTGCTGTTGCCGGCGAGCGCCGCGTTCGGGCTCGTCGGCGTCGACGTCGCGCTACACACGATCACGAACGAGCTCGTCGCTCGGGGCGTCGGCGCCGCGCTGCTCGTGATCGGCCTCGTCCGCAACCGCCGGCGGGCAGGCGACGACGATTACGAGGAAGAGGAGTCGAACAGGCGCGGGCAGCGGGACTCCACGACGACGGCCACGCAGTAGGTCCCCATCCCCTCGCGCCGAGAGCGCACTCGTTAAGTGTCGTCCCGCGGAAATCACGGGCAATGAGTAGTGGGGCATCCGGATCGGCGCGAACGCGATACGCGATCCTCGGCTGTGGGAGCGTCGGGCACGCCGTCGCGGAGGACCTGACCGGCCGCGGCAAGGACGTGCTCATCCTCGACCGCGACGAGAGCCGGGTCGAGGCGCTCCGCGACCAGGACCTCAACGCCCGCGTGCAGGACATCGCCGACCCGGACGTGGTCGAGGCGCTCGACGACCGAGACATCGTGCTGATCCTCGCGAGCGACGTCGAGGCCAACAAGGCGGCCGTCTCGGCGGTGCGCGACACCGGGGGCGACCACTACGTCGTCGTCCGCGCCTCGGACCCCGTCAGCGAGGACGAGCTGCGCGAGCGCGGCGCCGACGTGGTAATCAACCCCTCGACGGTGATCGCCGACAGCGCGCTCCAGTCGCTGGAGACCGGCGAGCTGGAGTACATGGCGCGGCAGCTCGCGGAGATCATCGAGGGCGGGGACGGGCGGATGGCGATCCTGACCCACGACAACCCGGAGCCAGACTCCATCGCGTCGGCGACAGCGCTGCAGGCCATCGCCGGGGAGTTCGGCGTCGAGGCGGACATCCTCTACACCGGCGACGTGGGCCATCAGGAGAACCGGGCGTTCGTCAACCTCCTCGGGATCGACCTCGTGGCCCGCTCGGAGGCGCCCGACCTCTCGGAGTACGGGACGGTCGCCGCGGTCGACCTCGCGAAGTCGGCCGAGGACGGCTTCGACTTCGACGTCGACATCGACATCTACCTCGACCATCTGGAGGCTGAGGTCCCCTTCGACGCCCGCTTCGTCGACGTGCGGACCAACGTCTCCTCGACGTCGACGATCCTCACGAAGTACCTCCAGGAGTTCGACCAATCGCCGACGGAAGCGGTCGCGACCGCCCTCCTCTACGGGATCCGCGCCGAGACGCTCGACTTCAAGCGGGACACGACTCCCGCGGACCTGACGGCGGCCGCGTACCTCCACCCGTTCGCGAACCACGACACGCTCGAACAGGTGGAGTCGCCGTCGATGAGCCCCGAGACGCTGGACGTGCTCGCGGAGGCGATCCAGAACCGCGAGGTACAGGGGAGCCACCTCTTCTCGACGGCCGGGTTCATCCGTGATCGCGAGGCGCTCGCACAGGCGGCCCAACACCTCCTCAACCTGGAGGGGATCACGACGACCGCCGTCTTGGGGATCGCCGACGACACGATCTACCTCGCGGCGCGCTCGAAGGACATCCGGCTGAACATCGGCAACGTCCTCGACGAAGCGTTCTCAGAGATGGGCGACGCCGCCGGCCACTCGACGCAGGGCTCGCTGGAGATCCCGCTCGGTATCTTCACCGGAATCGAGTCGAGCGGCGACAACCGCGACACGCTGCTCAACCTCACCGAGGAGGCGGTCCGCCGGAAGCTGTTCGACGCGCTCGGCGTCGAGGGCGGCGGCGAGAGCGGGAACGGGTCCTGAGCCGCGGTCGGGCGTTCCGGAGGCGCTCTTAGAACGCCCGGTCGAACTCCCCGAAGGACTCTATGCCCTGATCGTCGAGAGCGGTATCGCCGCGTGGTTCGCGACCGGGTCGAAAAGCGAAGACTGAGACGGTTCGCCCGCGGTCACTCAACGATAACGGCGCCGCGCTGTCCGATAGCGCGGTGTGGGTGACAGGAGTACCGAAAGATACCGGTCTCGGTGAACGTCTCTTCGAAGTGGACGCCGGGCTCGACGTGAATAGCCTCGTCGCCGAAGTCGGCGTCCTCGAAGACGACGTTGTGGCCGCCTCCGCGCCCGGTCCACGACCACCGGACCGTCGTCCCGGCCGAGACCTTCACTGCCTGAGGGTCGAACGCGAAGTGGCCCTCGGCCCCCTCCGCGCCGGTGGCGACCTCGACGAGGTCGGCGTCCGTCCGATCCGCGATGGTTCCGTCGTATCCGTTCGTCCCGGCGAGCCACTCGTCGACGGTCGGGTATCCGCTTGACGGCGCGGTTTCGACCACGACGACGCCTTTCATTCCCGCGTCGGCGTGCGGTTCGCTGACGTATCTGTGCGTCCCTTCCGCTTCGAACGTGTACTCGAACGTCTCTCCCGCCTCCGAGACCGGCTGACCGCTGTCGAAGGTCTCGTCGATCGCCGCGACGTTGTACTCGGTGTTGTTTCCGATCCACTCCCACGTCACCGTCGTGTCGGGCGCGATCTTGATCGCGGGCGGCGAGAACGACTTCGTGTTCGACATGCCGAGGTACACGGTCGGAGGGTCGTCGTACCGGAGATCGAGAACCTGCTGTGTCTGTGGATCGTTCGCCGTCGCGAGCCACGCGTCCAGTGACTCCCGGTCGCCACTTTCGCCCGTAGAGGGCGTCGAACTGGTCGTGTACGTCTGAAGGCCGTTGAACCCGGCTAGGGAGCCGAGTCCGAGAGCCACGCCTGCTCCGAGGAACGTGCGTCGATTGCTGGAGGGCATATCCGGGCGAACGTTGACGCGGACGGAAATACAAACTGTGGGGCAATTCCCATATGTTTAAAATCGGTCCGACAGGATGCGGACGTTGCTTGTCCCGGAGTCCAGTCTGAAGAGAGTCAGTGGAGCCTCGATCTCACGTGCGGAACGACCGGTACCGACGTGAATCGGGATCTCGCGTCATTCGTCGAGATGTCACCGACGAGAACCCCACTCGATCTGACCGTCGCATTCATTTTACCCGTCGCGACCGTAATCGCGGTACGCACGCAGCGAGTTCATCCCATGTACGTCCCCGACGACCCCCCGGAGACCTGTCCCGCCTGCGGCGACCCCTACGCTTCGGTGTCGCGCCACGACGACGGGTTCGTCGTCAACCTCCTCGACAACGAGCGGTACCGGCGGGTGTGTTTCCACCCGGTCGATCCCGAGGCCGACGCGGACGCCGCGTTCGACTGCTTCCATCACACGCACCGACAGACCGGGAGCTCCGCGGCGGAGTAACACGTCGAAAAATCGGAGCTAGTTCTCGCGGCCGGCGACCGAGCGCTAGAAGCCGTCGCCCTCGGTGATCGAGGTGTATGACCCGATCAGCGCGCCGGTGAGATCCACGTTCTCCAGCGTGACGCCCTCGTCGATGACGGAGTTTCCGATCTTCGAGTCCGTGATCGTCGCGTCCGGGAAGACGACCGAGCGTTCGAGCGTCGAGTCGGTGACGGTCGCGCCCGACATGACGTGGACCACGTCGCCGAGGTCGGAGTTCTCGACGGTCGCGTCGTCGGCGACGAGCGTGCCGCCCTCCAGGGCGTACTCGACCGCGTCGAGGTAGCTGTCGGCGGTGCCGATGTCGAACCACGCGCCGTCGAAGGTGTACGCGTGGACGGCGCCGCGCTCCTGAAGCCACTGGAGGAACCAGCCCGGCTCGTCGGGGTTGTTCCCGTCTTCAAGGTACGTCGAGAGGTCCGGCAGCGTCTCGGCCGGGAACGCGTAACACGCGATGGAGACGAGCGTCGACTTGGGGTCGTCGGGCTTCTCCTGGAAGTTGACGACCTCGTCGCCGTCGAGTTCGACGAGGCCGTACGACTTGGCGCGCTCGCGGTCCTCCACGTCGTAGGCGGCCAGCGTCGGCGTCCCCTTCGATTCGAAGAAATCGGCGAAGTCGCCCAGATCGAAGCTGATCATGTTGTCGCCGGCGACGACGATGAGGTCGTCGTCGACGCCCTCGCGCTCAACCAGCTGGGCGAGCGCGCCGACGACGCCGAACTTCTCGTCTTCTTCCACAGTCTCCTCGACCGAGAGGGTGGGCTTCTCGAACGGGCTGTCGGCGAGGTAGTCGGCGAACGCGTCGGCGAAGCGCTCGTTCGTCGAGACGAACACCTCGTCGACGCGGTCGTCGGCCTCCAAGTCCTCGAAGATTTCGTCGATGACGGTGTTCTCGCCGACCGGGAGGAACATCTTCGGTCGGGTCTCGGTGATCGGCCAGAGCCTGGTCGCGTAACCCCCAGCGAGTACGACGGCTTTCATAAGACACCCGTCTCACTCCGGTGTGATACCTTTTATGCTCGTGTCAACGCCAAGAAACAGATAGAGAGTTGTCTTCGCAGAGCGAACGTCGATCGCGACTCCGCCGCCGTGTCGCCGACTACTCACTCAGTCGGTCGGTGTCGATGTTCACGCTCGGCGGCGTGACCACGAGGAACCCGCGGAAGTGCATCAGCTCGCCGCCCATGTCTTTGACCTCGCGCGCGAACCCCGCGGCGAGTTCGTTGAGGTCGCCGTCGACGGACAACACGAGGGTGTTGCCGTAGTCGACGCTGCGGACCCACTCGTCGGGATCGGTCGTCCCGTCGAGGACGCCGAGGACGACGTCGCCGGCGGCCGAGAACGCCTCGTCCATCTGCTCTTCGGCGTCGCGCAGGTCGAGGTCCCAGTCGCTCATACCACAGGGTTGCGAGGCGGCGGCAAAAACGTTCGGACGCGAAACGCCGGTCCCCGATCGCGGAGTCGTTAAGTGCTCGCCGACCCCAGCGGACGTATGGAACGCACGCGGCGGTCCCTGCTCGCGGGCGCGGCGTCGGTCGGCGTCGTCGGCGCGGCGGGATGTCTCGGTGGCGGCGCAGGAGGCGGAGGCGGCGAAAGTGACGCCGGCGGGAACACGCTCGACACGGGCGAGTACGACTGCGACCTCTCCGAGCCGTCGGACCCGGACCTCGACTTCCGGCCCGTCATCGGCGACCCGGAGGCCGAGGTCGTCGTGCAGGCGTTCGAGGACTTCACCTGCGGTCACTGCGCCACCTACAAGCTGGACCACTTCCCGACGATCCGCGAGGAGTACATCGACCCCGGCGAGGTGCGCTACGAGCACTGGGACTTCCCGATTCCCGTCAACGAGACGTGGGCGGTCCCCGTCGCCAGCGCGGCCCGCGGGGTCGGCGCGCGGCAGGGCGCCGAGGCGTTCTTCTCGTTCGCCTCGGCGGCGTTCGAGTCTCAGGGGAACTACAGCGGAGAGGCGATCGGCGCCGCCGCGGAGGCCGCCGGCGCGGACCCCTGCGCCGCCATCGCCGACGCGGAGTTCGCGGCGTACGAGGAGGCGTCGATGAACGACCGGAGCGAGGGCGAATCGATGGGCGTCTCGGGGACGCCGACGATCTTCGTAGACGGCGAGGCGGTCGAGGACTACCGGGCGGAGACGATCGCGACGGCGATCGACGACGTCCTGTAGGTCCGGTTCCGCGGCTCTCCTCTCACGTGTTCCCGAGCGTCGGCCTTTTGAGCGTTCGGCACGTTTTATAAGTAGATGACGGAGGACGACCGCGGCGACCGGCGGCGGCTGGGCGCCGTCGTGCTCGCCGTGTTGATCTCGCAGGTGCTCCTCTACCCGGGGGTTCCGGATCTGGTGGTCGCGCTCGGGGCACCCGCCGGGATCGACGCCGGGATGTGGTTCCTCGTCGCGGAGTTCGGCGCGTTCGTGACCTTCGCGGTCGTCTGGGGCGCCGCGAGCGACGCGCTCGGACGGCGGGCGCCCCTGATCGTCGCCGGCGCGTTCGGGGGCGCGGCCTCGTACGTCGCGCTCGCCGCGGTCCCCGAGTTCGGGTTCGGCTTCCGGGCGGCGCTCGCGGTCCGGGTCGTCGGCGGCGCGCTCACCATCGGCGCCTTCTCGCTGGCGATCACCTCGCTGATGGACCTTCGGGGCGGCAACGGGCGCAACATGGGGACCGCCGGGGTCGCCATCGGGCTCGGCGCGGCGGTCGGCTCGGTCGTGGGCGGGGCGCTCGCCGAGCTGAACGCCTTTTACCCCGTCTACGCCGGCGCCGCGGTGCTCGCGGGGGCGGGAGTACTCGCGGCCACCGTCGACGACCGGGTCGTCGCCGATCGGTCGAACGCCCCGAGCGGGGGCGATTCGGACAGCGACGTGGGATTCCGCGACGTGCTCGCCCGGGCGCGGACGACCCGCGGACTCCTCGTTCCGCTCGCGTTCGGCTTCGTCGACCGGCTCACGGCCGGCTTCTTCGCGCTCGTCGGCGTCTACTACTTCCAGGACCCGGAGACGTTCGGCCTCTCGGCGGGGGCCGCGGGGGCGACGCTCGCGCTCTTCTTCGTCCCCTTCGCGGTGCTGCAGGCCCCGTTCGGCTCGCTGTCGGACCGGGTGGGGCGCTTCCTCCCCGTCGTGCTCGGGTCGGTCGCGTACGGGATCGTCACGATCGGCGTCGGCGTGGCGCCGGTATACCCTCTCGCGGCCGCGCTCATGGTGCTCGTCGGGGTCTGCGGCGCGTTGATGGCGCCGGCGACGATGGCGCTCGTCACGGACCTCGTCGAGCCGGAGGCCCGCGGCGCGGCGATGGGGCTGTTCAACGTGTTCGGCTCGCTCGGGTTCCTCGCCGGCTTCCTCATCGGGGGAACCGCCACCGACCAGTTCGGCTACACCCCCGCGTTCCTCGCGGTCGGCGGGCTCGAACTCGCCATCGCGCTGGCGCTGTTCCCGGCCGTGAAGGCGATCGCGCCGGGCGGCGGGCTCCTCGGGCTCGGCGGCGAAACCGGGGGGTCGCCGTCGGAGTGACTCCCTCCGACGCGGCTCCGAGCGGCCCGAGAGGTAGCCGTGCGCCCGCCCGAGTCGAGCCCTTTTAAGGCGCTCGTCCCCACCGTACGGACGACAGATGGACATCCTCGTGGTGGGCGCGGGCGAGATCGGCCGCTGGATCGCCGACACCGTGTCGGCCGACGAGTCGCCGATCGACGCGACCGTGGCGTTTGCGGACCGCGACCCGGACGTCGCCGCCGACGCGGCCGCCGGACGCGACGCGGAGGCGGTCCCGGTCGACGGCGACACGGCCCACGACGCGGTGTGTCTCGCGGTGCCGATGTCGGCCGTTCCCGCCGCCGTCGAGGCGTACGCCCCGCGCGCGGAGCGGGCGATCCTCGACGTTTCCGGAGAGATGACCGACGCGGTCGCGGCGATGCGCGAGCACACCCCGGGCCGCGAGCGCGCGAGCTACCACCCGCTGTTCGCGCCGCCGCGCGTCCCCGGCAACGTCGCCGCGGTCGTCGACGAGGGCGGCCCGGTGATCGAGGGGATCTCGGCCGCGATCGAGGCCGGCGGCAACGAGGTCTTCGAGACGACGCCCGCGGAGCACGACGAGGCGATGGAGACGGTGCAGGCCGGCGCGCACGCGGCCGTACTCGCGTGGCGGCTCGCGGGCGACGACGTGCGCGAGGAGTTCCACACGCCGGTCTCGGCCGCGCTCGACGAGGTTGCCGACACCGTGACCGAGGGGTCGCCCGCGGTGTACGCCGAGATCCAGCGCGCCTTCGACGGCGCCGACGACGTGGCCGCGGCGGCCCGCGAGATCGCCGACGCCGACTCGGAGGCGTTCGCCAACCTGTACGAGGCGGCCCGGGGCGACCGCGAAAGCCGCGAGCGACACGAGTGAGCCGATCGACCACGCCAGTGATTTCATGATAGACAGAGCAGCCGTCCGGAACAACGCCAACTACCTGCGCAACGTCAGACCGATCGACCCCGAAGAGATCGCGGAGTACATCGAGGGGGGCGCTCACCCCGCCGTCGTCCGCGAGACGCTCCGCGAGGAGGCGTTCGACCTTCGGCTCCGCGAGCGCGAGGACGGCGCCTTCGAGCCCGTCCCCGAGGAGCCCGTCTCCGACCCCCGCTGGGCGCCGACGGCGTTCCCGGAGGCGTACTCGTTTGCCCTCGAAGACCTGCTGGTTCGGGAGTTCGGCGCGAACTGGCACCGCGGGGACTCCGGCGACGAGCTGCGGGAGGCGGTGCGCCGGCTGAAGGACGACTACCTCTACGGGAACGACGTGGCGTACGACCGGGTCGCGGCGCTCGGGTACGCGATCTACCACCTGCCGGCCTACTACGCGACGGTCGGCTACGTCCTCGACGACCTCGTCGAGAACGGGCTGCTCGACCGGACCCTCCGCGTCCTCGACGTGGGCGCGGGCGTCGGCGGCCCCGCGCTCGGCCTCCACGACTACCTCCCCGACGACGCCGTCGTCGACTATCACGCCGTCGAACCGAGCGCGGCCGCCGACGTGCTCGATCACATGCTTGACGAGACGGGACGGAACTTCCGGCCGACGATCCACGAGGAGACGGCGGAGACCTTTTTCGGACTCGACGGGGGGGCGACGGGGAGCGGTGATGACGGAGGCGCGGCCCCCGACGCGTTCGATCTGGTCGTGTTCGGGAACGTCCTCTCGGAGCTCGAAGACCCGGTCGCGGTCGCCGACGCGGCCCTCAACCGACTCGCGGACGACGGGAGCGTCGCCGCGTTCGCGCCCGCCGACCGCAACACCGCCATGGGGCTCCGCGAGGTGGAGCGGGCGGTCGCGACCCCCGAGAGCGGCGTCGACACGTACTCGCCGACCCTCCGACTCTGGCCGAACGCGACCCCCTCGGACGGCGGGTGGTCCTTCGACGTGGCCGGCGACCTCGAGGTCCCGCCGTTTCAGCGTCGCCTCGACGAGGCGGCCGAGCGCGGCTCCGGAGACGAGCCCGGCGAGTTCGTCAACGTCGACGTGCAGTTCGCGTACGCGATCCTCCGCTCGGACGGGAAGCGGCGAGTCGACGTGCGGGCCAGCGACGGTCGCTGCGCGCGCATGGCCGACTCGGAGGCACACGTCACCGACCGCGTGAACTTCCTCGCCGTGAAGCTGAGCCACGACCTCAGCGACGGCGACAATGCCCTCTACCGCGTCGGCGACGGCTCGCAGACGGTGGATCACTACCTCGTCTGCACGCGGGAGACAGTGCTCAACGACGATCTCCGGACGGCCGACTACGGCTCAGTGGTCTTCGTCGAGAACGGGCTCGTGCTCTGGAACGACGACGAGGGGGCGTACAACGTGGTCGTCGACGACGAGACGGTCGTCGATCTCGTCGCGCCCTGAGCGGGCCGCGGTCTCCGCCCGTTGAGGGGCGAGAGAACGTTCTCACGGGCGGCTCTTCACGGTCAGCCCGTTCCCTCCGACCTCGTCGCGGACGACGAAGTAGAGCGCCCAGACCACCACGCCGCCGAGAAGGGCCGCGACCGTCCACGCGAGCACGTGGCGGCTGTTCCGATCCACCGCGTCCAGATAGATGATCAGAGACGCAAGCACCAGCGGGACGGCCACCACCGTAGCGAGGAAGAGGACGATGAACAGTTCCACGCCGCCGGGAACGCCGACTTGGAGGGGGAGGGGCATCAATCATCGTTTATCTAACATGAATATAAAGATTACTACAAACGGACACGTTGAGGACAGTCACCCGACCGGTTCGATCAGTTCCGGTGCGTCGACGCCGGGGGAGTTCACGCGCGTCGAGACCGGATGGGCCGTCATCTCGTCGGCCGGGCGCGGATCGAGCAACGCGGCGGCCTCGTCGGGGGCGCCACGGAGCCACGTCTCCTCCTCGTCTGGATCGAGGATCACCGCCATCCGGTGGTGGAGATCGGCGACGAGGTCGTTCGGCTCGGTCGTGACGATCGTGAACGTCTCTACGGGCCCACCGCCGTCGTCTGAATCGCCGCCTTCCTCCGCTCCGCCACCGAACGCCCCGAGCCCCGTCTGCGTCGTCTCGGGTTCCGGCGGCTCCCACCGCTCGTAGAGCCCGGCCATCGCGAACGGGCGGTCGTCCTCGAAGGCGACGCGGTAGGGGGTCTTGCCGCCCGATCTCCCGTCCTCCTCGACCCACTCGTAGAACCCGTCCGCGGGGACAAGACACCGCCAGCGCTCGAAAGCGTCGGCGAAGCTCCGCTTCTCTCGGACCGTCTCCGCGCGGGCGTTGATGAGGTCGAACGACTCGTCGGCCCACGAGGGAGTGAGCCCCCACTCCATCCGCGTCGCGGCGCTCGGGTCCTCATCGGCGATCACCGGGAGGTCTTGGCCGGGCGCGCAGTTGTAGCTGGGCTCGACGCCCGCGAAGTCGGCGTCGAACCGGGCTTCGAGGTCGGCGGCGGGGGTGAAGAGGGTGTAGCGGCCGCACATGCGTATCCGTTCTTTCCGCCTGCGGCAACATAAATCGCGCCGCCGCCTCCCGTCGGGTTTTTGCCCGCGCGCCGCCGCGATCCGGTATGCGCATCGAGAACAGCTTCATCCCGGTCGAGGGAGTCGGCGAGACGACGGAGCGCCGACTCTGGCGCGACGGCGTCACCACGTGGGAGACGTTCGACCCCGCGGTCGACGTGCCGGGCGTCGGCCCGACCACCGCAGACCGGATCGAGTCGTTCATCGCCGAGGCGCTGACGCGCCTCGACGACGGCGATTCCGCCTACTTCGACCGAACCTTCCCGAGCGGGGAGCGCTGGCGGCTCTACGAGAACTTCCGCGAGGAGACCTGCTTCTTCGACATCGAGACGACCGGCCTCGACGAGCATCGCAATCAGGTGACGACGGTGAGTTTCCATCAAGACGGCGAGACGACGACGCTCGTCGCCGGCGAGGATCTCACCGCGGAGCGCCTCCGGGAGCGGTTCGCCGACGCCAGCCTGCTCGCGACGTTCAACGGCGCGCGGTTCGACGTGCCCTTTTTAGAGACCTCCTTCGACATCGAGATCGACACGCCCCATCTCGATCTCATGTACCCCTGCAAGCGGATCGGGCTCTCCGGCGGGCTGAAGCCGATCGAGAAAGAGATCGGCATCGAGCGCGACCGCCCGGACATCTCGGGGCGGGACGCCGTCCGGCTTTGGCGCGAGTACGAGCGCGGCGACGACGACGCGCTCGAGACGCTGGTCTCGTACAACCGCGAGGACACGGAGAACCTCCGGACCCTCGCGGACGTCGTCACCGAGACGCTCCACGAGGACGTGTTCGTCGGCGCGAGCGTCGAGGGGTAGTCTCCGCAGACAGAGCGGCGAGCGATTTTGGGAGTAGGTATTGCAGATCGGTGGTGGTAACGTGGTATTTAAAAGCAAATGAGCGACGGCGACGGTCGCTTATAAAGAACGGTACGGTGGCGTGCGCCTGCGAGCGCCCGAAGGGCGCGAGCAGCCCGCACGAGGGAGTCAGTCGCCGGAGCGAAGCGGAGGCGACTGACGAGGCTGGGGAGGCGTGAGGTGCTGTGCGGTTGCGGGTGGGTGGGACTCAAAGCGCCCGCCTCGCCGGCTGGGGCTTTGGGGGTGTTCCCCGCAGCACCATCAACCACTTATGAACAGCCGACAGCAACTCCACTCGATCGCTTATAAACGACTTCAGCTACGTCGCTTCAGCGTCGGCGTCAAGTTCCTCGGGCTCTGGCTCATCCATATCTGAACCCTTCGCCGCCGAGTCCTCGGGATCGGACTCATCGGCAGAACTCTCACCGTCGGACTCGGCCTCCTCGCCGGTCGCGTCGCGTCCGTCGGCTGCGTCGTCCCCGTCGGGTTCGGTCACCGTTTCCGAGTCCGACGTATCGTCGTCCGTGAGGTCGTCACCGTCAGACGCTTCGTCACCGTCGGACTCCGCGTCATCAGCGTCCGTCTCGTCGCTCTCGGCCTCTCCCTCCCCGTCTCCACCTTCGTCGCCGCCGGTCTCCTGAACGAGCTTCATCTCGCCGCGGGCGCGGAGGGTGCCGTCGATCTCGGCGCCGTCGTGAACGACGAGGTCGCCGGCGGAGACGTCACCGAGGACCCGCGCGCCGGCCTCGACCGTGACGGTTCCGCCCCGAGTGGTGACGTCGCCGTGGATGACTGTGCCGGCGCCGACCGTGATCTCCTCGCGGGCGCGGAGGGAGCCGAACACCTCGTTGCGCTCGCCGACGCGGATCGACTCCGCGCGGAGGTTGCCGTGGAGCCGGCAGTCGTCGCCGACGGTCGCGGGCGTCGAGACGCGCCACGCGTCGTCGGAGATCTCGGCGCCGCGCGGGATCAGGAGGGGATCGCGCACCTCCTCGCCGTCAGCGAGCGCCTCCGCGAGGTTATCTGCCGCGTCGGTCTCGCCGAGCCGCAGGAGCTGGGAGAGGACGATGAAGTAGAAGACGAGCGTGGGGACGGGGTTCCGGATGACGATCCAGCCGTTCGCCTCGAACCCCTCCTCGATCGTCACGTCGTCGCCGATATCGAGGTCGCCGGAGACCATCAGCCGGCCGGTGACGGTCACGCGCTCGCCGAGGTACGCGTCCTCGCCGACGAGGACGTTGCCGTCGACGGAACACCACGTGTCGAGCCGGCAGTCGCCCTCGGCCTCGATGTCGTTCTCGACGCTCACGCGCTCGCCGAGGGCGACGTTGCGCCCGCGGAGCCCGAACTCCACGGTCGACTGGCCGCCCACGAGCACGTCGCCGTCGACGACGAGATCGTGCTCTTCGACGGTCGTCCCGGACGGGACAGTAAGCTCCTCTATCGGACCGCCTCCCCTCAGCGACACACCTGGAACACTCTCTCCGCCCGTATAAACCGTATGGGGTCGTCCGACGCTCGTCGGACGGCGAGGATCGATCCGTCTCGACTCTGTGTGCGACCCGTTGTCGAAGCGTCGCGGTGTCACTACCCTTTTGAAGCCGGCGCTGAAGGGATATACATGGGATTCGGATCGTACGACGAGAGCGAGCAGAAGGATCAGGACGTGGACACCGACGACGACAGCGCCGTGAACGTCCACGAGAACGACCACGACGGCGAGGTCTCCATCGAGGGCGGCGCGTCGACCGACGACCTCGTCGGGCGGCTCTCGGAGATGAAAGACGACGAAGACGACGAGTAGATCGCGGGGTTACCGACCACGGAACCGCTGCTTTTCCGGTTGGTGCGACCGTGTCACGCCCCTTTTATCCGGTCGAAACCAACCGACTTCCATGAGTACCGACCTGACGTTCACCGACGACGGCGTCGACGTCGTCTACGAGGGCACCGAGTTTGAACTCGACAAGGACTTGATCGAGGAGGCGACCGGGAAGGGCTACCGCGACGTCACCGACCACGAGGTGTTGCAGATCGTCGCCGAGGAGCCCGATCTCGACGGCGAACCGGTGCGGATCGGCGACGTGCTGTAAGCGGTCGCGGCGGTCGTAGCGGTCCGGACAACCTGACCGATAACTAATCCGGGTGATTTGCGATTCGATGCCGATGCGGTACGATTTTACGATCCGACTAGGTTGAGGGAGTATGAGTCCGAGCGACGCCGTCTCCGCGCTCGTTGGTTCGAAGCTCAGGATCGCGCTCCTCGGGGTGCTCGTCCTCGGTGGAGCCGTCGGCGGGGCGTTCACCCTCGGAATTCTCGGCGTGCCGAGCGTCGCCGCCGTCGACAACACCTTCGGAAATGTGACCAACGAGACCACGGAGATCGAGACGGATCTGGTCGTCTCCAACCCGAATCCCGTCGGGATCGGTCTCGACGGCGTCTCGGTGAACTACACGGTCTCGATGAACGACATCGAGATAGCGCAGGGCGGCCGGGAGGGCGTACGCGTCGGCACCGGGAACTCCACAGTGGATCTGGAAACGCACCTGCGGAACGAGGAGATCCCTCCGTGGTGGGTGAGCCACGTCCGCAACGGCGAGCGGACGGCCCTGGACATCGAGGCGACCGCGACCTCGGATCGACTCGGCCGGGGCGTCGACTTCTCGCAACGCCGCGAGATCGAGACGGATCTTCTCGGCGCCTTCAATTCCGACGAGACGCGACCGGTGAACGCCGACAGCCCCCTCATGAGCGATCCCGTGCTCTACGTCAACGAGACGCGGGGCGAGTGGGGGACCGTCAGCGAATCGGAGACGCCGATCGAGATGGCGTTTACCGTGTACAACCCGAACATCGAGCCGTACGCGGTCACGGAGATCGGCTACGACATCACCATGAACGGGGTGGAAATGGGTTCGGGCCAGACCGAGGAGGGGTACGTGATCCCCTCGCACAGCACCGAGACGGTCGAGTTCACGACGGCGCTCCAGAACCGCCACCTCGACGACTGGTGGGTCACCCACCTCGACGAGGACGTCCGCGGGCATCAGGTGACGGGCCTTCGAATCGAGTTCTACGCCGTGATCGAGTTCCCGGGGGGCGAAGAGGTCACCGTCCCGCTTGACGACCTCACCTACGAGGAGACGATCGAGACCGACATCTTCGGCGAGGGCGACGACGTGCGGGACGGAAGCGACTCGTCCGGCTCCGAGGACGGGTCCAATTCCGAGGACGGCAGGAGTGAGACCGACGGCGGTACGTCTGATGACGGTAACACGACCGATGGCGAAAACGGAACCGACAGCGACGGTGGCACCTCCGAAAACGAGACCGACGACGGGTCGGGAGACGGAACGGAGAACGAAACCGACGACGGGGACGATGACGGCGGCGTGCTCCCCTTATAACGACTTGTAGGCGATTACGTTCGCATTCGGGCTGTCGGTCCGGATTCTGACCCGACCGGCGAGTTCTTCCACCCTCAGCCAGTTCTAAAGGAGTCGGACACAGATCGCCGGCACTAACCGGGACTATTCGAGGACTGGTATTCGGAGACGTTCGCACCGCTCAGCGGTTAGAAACCGAGATAGTGGGGCCGGAGGGATTTGAACCCCCGATCGACTGATATCTCCGGTGCGCCTCGGAACTCCAGAGGGTCGTCAACACGACCGATGATCAGTCGGCCGCTCGGTATATCAGTCTGGAGTGTCGTCCCGGGCGCAAGCCTCTGGAGTCAGTCGCCATGCCTGGCTTGGCCACAGCCCCGCGCTATCTCGTTAACGCTGCTTACCGAAACGCGGATAAAGGGGTTTCGATCGCGAGCGATCGGGCGACGGGACGGCCGAGCGGGGCGGGACGAGGCAGGGCGAAGACGGCGACGCCGCAAGCTTACTCGTCCCGGTCGTCGGCGCTCCAGTCGCACTCCTGGCATTTGTAGCCCGTGACGAATTCGGTGACGCTCGGCATGTAGCCGACGGTGATGACGTCGCCGCCGCACTCCGGGCAGTCGCGGTCGGCGTCCGCGATCGATTCGGCTTCGAGGATCGACTCGCCCTCGACCAGCTCCGCGAGCTTCTCGGGCGTCACCATCCGCCCCTGCACGACGCGATTGGACATACCCGCCGTACAGCGCCGAGCACCTAAACCCCGGCGACACGCCGGGGGAGAGAACGAGTCCGTCCGACCGCGTTCCCTAGTCTCCCGGCTCAACCGGCGCCTACAGCCACGGCGCCCGAGAGTCGTCGTCCGCGAAGGGGTCCGTGCCGTCCCCGTCGTCGCTCGCGGTCGAGGGATCGCCGCCGTTGGCGAGCACCGCCACGTCGTCGTCGACGATGGGGCCGGGAGCGGTCGGGGCGTCGAGCGGCGGTTCGGACTGCTCCACGTCGCTCTCGTCGTCCCCGGCGCCATCGACATCGCTCGTGCCGTCGGCGTCGTCCCCGGCGCCAGCGTCGGGGTCGTCACCGTCGTCGCCGACGCCGTCGCCCGCGGGGCCGTCCGCCGGTCCGGCGTTCGGATCGTAAGCGAACAGGGTCGTCACGCCGAGCACCGCCAGCGCGATGGGGGCCTCAGTCTGCATGAGGTCGAAGGGGCCGAGCAGGATCGGTAACGCGAGCACGCCCAGCGCGACGGCCGAGCCGAACCGGAACCGGTCGATGTCCACGCGCCCGCGGAGGTGCGGCGACAGCAGCGCGATCGACAGCGCGAACGCGACGCCGACGCCGGCCGCGGCGGCACCGTTGAGCACGTACTCTGGAGAGGCCCGAATGGCGAACCCCGACGGCTCGAAGCTGGCGACGAGCCCGAGCGAGATGATGACGCCGGGGCTCGGCAGGTACTCGCCGATCTCCGAGCTCGCGGTCTTGGCGGCGATCGTGAGGATCACCAGGCCGGCGAAGCGCTCGAAGACGGGGAGATTCAGGAACCCCCTGAACGTGGGTGCGAAGGCGGCCTCAAGCGCGGCGAGCGGGATGACGATCGCGCCGATCAGCAGCACGGATCCGGCCATCTGTCGGCGGCTGCCGTCCATCTCCGCGAGGATCACCGCGGCGGTCGCGGAGCCGCCGAAGATGAGAATGCCCGTCTCGATCACGCCCGTCGCGGTCGTCAGGACGCCGGCGACGACTAAGGCGGGGAAGATCCCGTCGATGAGCGGCAGCACCATCACCGTCGCGAGCAGCTTCGTCGCGCTCCCGACTCGCTGCTCCAACCGGAGGGCGATCGGGTGACGAGAGGTGCTCATTCAGGGACGATGCCCCTGACCGACGGGTACATGGTGGGAAGCGGACGACCCGCGATAGCCGAGGGCCCGGCGTACGGAGTCGAATCCGCGAGTGGCCCGACGAGCCCATGTAAAGCGTTTGCGCGAATTGCCGGCTGTAAAGCGGGCGCCGAGATTGAGAATCGGCTGGCCGGCGATGCGCGCGTTCACGGGACTGTCGGAGTCCATACCTCATATACGTGTTTTGGTTGCGTTAAAGGTTGTGTGAGGTGTGCCCGCACGGAACGAGAGATCGCTGCAGAATATTTATATATGGTTCGTAGATGTGACGACGCAATCCGGATACGAGCAACAATTCATCGGCCTCCGTCGCCCTCGACGCCAGATCCGTGTACGGTCTTCTTCTCGTCGGACCGAGGGGACACGAACGATACCGATCCGAGTGTAGTGCACAAGTATGCATATTACGTGAATCTGGATGACAACGACGTACACGTCCGTGCTGACTCGCAACGCTTTTTATCGGCGACTCACGACGGTTTATATGGCGACAGACTCCGGTCGATTCTCGGCGAAACTCGACGTCCCGGAAGCGCTGACGTTCGACGACGTGCTCTTAAAGCCCAAGGAGAGCCGCGTCGAGCCCGACGACGCGGACCTCTCCGCGCGCGTCTCGAAGAACGTCGAACTCACCGTCCCGGTTCTCTCGGCGGCGATGGACACCGTCACCGAGAGCGACCTCGCGATCGCGATGGCCCGCGAGGGCGGGCTCGGCGTCCTCCACCGCAACATGACCGTCGAGGAGACGGCCGCGGAGGTCGAGCGCGTCAAGCGTGCGCACGAGCTGGTCATCCGGCGCGAGAACGTCGTGACCGTCTCGCCCGACGACACGGTCCGCGAGGCCGACGCCGTGATGGAGCGGCAGGGCGTCTCCGGCGCCCCGGTCGTCGACGGGGACGACACGGTCTTGGGGATCATCTCGGGCACCGACATCCGTCCCTACCTCGAGGTCGGCGAGGACGACGCCGTCAGCGAGGCGATGACCGATGAGGTCATCACGGCTCCCGAAGACGTCGACGCCCGCGAGGCGCTGGAGCTGATGTACGACCACAAGATCGAGCGCGTCCCGATCGTCGACGACGCCGACGGGCTGGTTGGGCTCGTCACAATGCAGGGAATCCTCCAGCGCCGCGAGCACGAGGAGGCCGCCCGCGACGAGGACGGGCGCCTGCTCGCCGGCGTCGCGGTCGGTCCCTTCGAGGAGGAGCGAGCGATCGCGGCCGACGAGGCCGACATCGACGTGATCTTCATCGACTGCGCGCACGCCCACAACCTCAACGTGCTCGACTCGGCGCGGGCGATCAAAGAGACCGTCGACGCCGACGTGGTCGTCGGCAACGTCGGCACGCGCGAGGCCGCCGAGGCCGCCGTCGACTTCGCGGACGGGCTGAAGGTCGGTATCGGTCCGGGCTCGATCTGCACCACCCGCGTCGTGAGTGGCGCGGGGATGCCCCAGATGACCGCCGTCTCGCAGGTGGCCGACGTGGCCGCCGAACACGGCGTCCCGGTGATCGCCGACGGCGGAATTCGCTACTCCGGCGACGCGATCAAGGCGCTCGCCGCGGGCGCGAGCGCGGTCATGCTCGGGTCGTACTTCGCCGGCACCGACGAGGCGCCTGGCCGCGTCATCACGATGCAGGGGAAGAAGTACAAGCAGTACCGCGGCATGGGCTCGGTCGGCGCGATGAAGTCCGGCGGCGGCGACCGCTACCTCAAGGAGGAGGACGAGGACGAGGAGTTCGTCCCCGAAGGCGTCGAGGCGGCGACCCCGTACAAGGGGAGCCTCGCCTCCGAGCTCCACCAGCTCACGGGCGGCATCTGCTCCGGCATGGGGTACGTCGGCGCCGGGACCGTCCCCGAGCTCCACGAGCGCGCCGAGTTTGTCCGCGTCTCCAGCGCCGGTCAGACGGAGGGCCACCCGCACGACGTGATGATCACCGACGAGGCGCCCAACTACAGCCCGAACGAGTGACGCGGCGACGGCGCGGGTTCGCGAGTTCGACTTGACCCCACGGCGGATTCGAACCGATCCGGAACCGGTGACGTGGACCCGAAGAGGTATTTTAATATAGTCCGCGGAGAGACGAAACGTGTGAGCGAACACGTCGTCGCTCCGAGAATCCATGAGTGAGCAACCGCCGCTGGTCCTCGTGGTGGAGGACGAACCAGACCTGGCCGACCTGTACGCCGCGTGGCTCGGCGACGAGTATCGCGTCCGGACCGCGTACGGCGGCCAGGAGGCGTTAGACGAGATCGACGAGGCCGACGACGAGGTCGACGCGATACTTCTGGACCGACGGATGCCCGGGCTCTCCGGAGACGAGGTTCTCTCTGCCGTCCGGGAGCGCGGCATCGACTGCCGCGTCGCGATGGTCACCGCCGTCGAACCCGACTTCGACATCCTGAGCATGGGCTTCGACGACTACCTCGTGAAGCCGGTCACCAGCGACACCCTCCGCGAGACGGTCGAGGGGCTGCTCCGCCGCGGCGAGTACGACACAGAGATGCAGGAGCTGTTCTCGTTGACCTCGAAGAAGGCGATGCTGGAGACCGAGAAGAGCGCCACCGAGCTCGCGGACCACGAGGAGTACCAGCGGCTCACCGACCGGATCGAAGCGCTCCGGTCGCGGGCCGATCAATCGCTGGAGGCGGTGACCGAGGACGACGACGACGACTTCGAAAAGCTGTTTCAGGAGTTCGACACCGACGCCGACGAGTGACTACCGCCGTCGACGCGTGATCGCCGCCGTCGATGCCGTCCCGCGCGACTTTTTAAATACGTTCCCGCCGAAGGCGGTACCCAATGCGCGTTCGCGATCTCCCGCTCTCGGAGCGGTTCGTCGATCACTTCGCCGACCGGGGGATCCGAGAGCTGTATCCGCCGCAGGCGGCCGCGGTCGACGCCGGCGTCTGCGAGGGCGAGAACGTCGTCGCCGCGGTGCCGACCGCCTCGGGGAAGACGTTTATCGCCGAACTGGCCCTTCTGACCGCGGACGGACCCGGACTGTACGTCTGTCCGCTCCGGGCGCTCGCCCGCGAGAAGTACGAGGCGTTCGCGGCGCTGCCCGGCGTTGAGGCCGCCATCTCGACTGGCGACTTCGACGCGTCGGGTGAGGCGCTCGCGGGCACCGATGTGGTGGTCGCCACGAGCGAGAAGGTCGACTCCGCGATCCGCAACGGCGCGTCGTGGGTCGACGATCTCGCCTGCGTCGCCGTCGACGAGGTCCACCTCCTCGGCGCGGAGCGCCGCGGCCCGACCCTCGAAGTGACCCTCGCGACGCTCCGCCGCCGGAACCCCGAGCTACAGGTCGTCGCGCTGTCGGCAACCGTCGACAACCCGGAGGCGATCGCGGAGTGGCTGGACGCGGCCCTCGTGGAGTCCGAGTGGCGCCCCGTCGACCTCCGAACCGGGGTCGCCGTCGGCGGAGACGTGACGTTCGACGACGGGACGGCGATATCGGTCGAGGTTGGGGACGGCACTGCGGCCGGAAACGGCGACGGTGCCGGAAGCGACGACTCACCCGACGACACCGAGGTCACCGCCGCCCTCGTCGCCGGCGCGGTCGATCGGGGCGGTCAGTGCCTCGCGTTCGTCCGCTCGCGGACCGAGGCGGTCGCGCTGGCCGAACGCCTCGTAGACGACGGGCTCGCCGAACGGCTGGGGGTCGAGTCGGCCGCCGCGGCCGCGGGCGACGAGGCCGCCGACGTGGACGGCAGCGCGACCGGTCGACAGCTATCCGATTGCCTGCGGTCCGGCGTCGCGTTCCACCACGCCGGCCTCCGGGCCGGCCACCGGGCGGTCGTCGAGGAGGCGTTCCGCGACCGCGAGCTCGCCTGCATCTGCGCCACACCGACGCTGGCCGCCGGCGTCAACGTCCCCGCGCGGCGGGTCGTGGTTCGCGACCAGAAGCGATACACAGGGTCGGGGATGGAGTGGCTCCCCACGCTCGAGGTCCACCAGATGTGCGGGCGCGCCGGGCGTCCGGGGATGGACCCGTACGGCGAGGCCGTGCTCGTCGGCGACGCGGACACCGAGGCCGAACTCGTGGCGCGGTACGTCGAGGGGGAGCCGGAGGCTGTCGAGTCGAAGCTCGCCGACCCGGCGTCGCTGCGGACGCACGTCCTCTCGGCGGTCGCGACCGGGTTCGCGGAGACGGAGGCCGAGATCCTCGGCGTGTTCGAGGGGACGTTTTACGCGCGCGAGGCGGGAGCCGGCGGACTGGCCGACGCCGTCGCTGTCGCGGTCGACGACCTCGCGGCGGCCGGGCTGGTCCGCCGGGAGACAGGCGGAGGCGGCGTCGAGGCGTACCGACTGGTCGCCACCCCGGTCGGAGAGACGGCCTCGAAGCAGTACGTCAGACCGGAGACCGCAGAGCGGATCGTCTCCGGGCTCCGGACCGCGGCGGGGATGTCGAACGCGACGACGCTCACCGTTTTCGAGGTTATCTGCGACACGCCAGACATGCAGGACACCTACCTCGGCAACGCGGAGCGCGCCGATATCTACCGGTTCGCGCGGGCGAACGCGGGCGCGCTAACGACCGCGATGGACGAGACGGACGACTTCGAGGAGTGGCTGGAGTCGGTGAAGACGGCGCGGATCCTCGACGAGTGGATCGGCGGCGCGACCGCCGAGGAGCTGGTGGAGTCGTACCGGATCGGGCCGGGCGACCTCGACTCCCGCGTCGAGCGGGCAGAGTGGCTGTTGAGCGCGGCCGAAGCGCTCGCCGAGACGATCGGGGTGCGCGTGCCGGCGATCACGAGGGCGCGCTCGCGGCTGTGACTGGAGCGGGGCGAAAGCGGGCGAGAGCAGGGAGAGCGAGAAGAGTGAAGAGCGAGAAGAGTGAGAAGAGGGAGAGAGGACGCCGGTCAGTCCGCGGGCTCGACCGCTCGGTGGAAGGGGGTCCGCGCGATCGTCTGCCGGAGCTCCGCGAGGGAGCCGCGGCCGGCGTCGTTGGCGACGGACATCACCGCGAACACCTCTTGCCGAGAGATTTTCACGCCGGTCTCGGTGAGTGCGTCCTCGGGGCGGGAGCTGAGCTCGCGGAGGGTGCCGACCGCGAGCAGGTACGGGACGGTCCACGCCTCCATCGTGTTCCCGTTCGAGAGCGGCATCGTCTCTAGGTACGCCTGCGCGTCGTCGAGGAACGATCGGGCGTACTCGGCGGTTCGGTCGACGACGCGGGCGGACGACTCGCGGTTCTCCGGGTGGACGACGCGCTCCTGATCGACCCCCTCGTCGGCGAGCCACTCGGCGGGGAGGTAGACGTTGTTCTCCTCGGTGTAGTCGTCGTACACGTCCTTCGAGACATTCACGAGCTGTAAGAGGAGCCCGAACTCCTCGGCGGTGTCCCGGAGGCGGCGCGCGCGGTCCTCCGTGATGTCGCCGCGGGTGAGCAGGTTCGTGATGAGGTTGCCGACCGTGCCGGCGGCGTAGTAGCAGTACTGCTCCAACTCGTCGCGGTCGTCGATGCGGAGCCCGCCCTCCGTGGCGTGGCGGTCGACGAACATCGCCATGCCGTCGACCATCTCCACCACGGGCGGGACGATCGCCTCGCGGGCCTCGGGCTCGAACTCGGCGAAGGTCGCCACGATCGTCGGCGCCTCGGCGACGACTTCCCAGTCGTCGTTGCGCTCTTCGGGCGCGGGGAGCCACTCGTCGACCGCGTCGCGGAATGCCGCGATGTCGGTGTCCTTATCGGGGTCGATTGCGCGCCGGTACGTCCGCAACACGTCGCTCTGGGCTTTCGGGGGGATGTGTCCGGCGTCCTCGACGGTGTCGGCGACCCGACAGAGGAGGTACCCCACGCAGATGTGTGAGGCCATCGGCTCCTCCAACACGTCGACCGTTAGCGCGAAGGTCCGGGAGACACCCTGAACCGCCTCGTGACACCATTCGAGGTCGGGCTCGACGGGACCGTGTGCTCGTCCGCTCATTCGGTTACAGGCTCTTACGGCACAACGCATAAAAAGCCTCGTGGAACGACGGGGACGCTCACAGAACCGATCGAGGCTCCGCGGTGTCCGCTTTTCGCTCGCGTCGCGTTCCGCCCAACACCGAATCCGTGTACAACCGTGTAGAAACGGCTAAGTTCCCGTGCGGCCACCGGCGATCATGGACTTCTCCCTCTCCGGAGAGCAGCGTCAGATCCGGGACACGGTCGCGGAGTTCGTCGACGAGGAGGTCGTTCCGCGCGCCGCCGAGATCGACGAGACCGACGAGTTCCCGGCCGACCTGATCGACGAGATGGCCGATCTCGGGCTGATGGGGATGCCCTTCCCGGTCGAGTACGAGGGCGCCGGGCTTGACTACCACAGCTACGCGATCGGACTCGAAGAGATCTCTCGCGGCTCCGGTGGACTCGGAACCGTCGTCGCCGCCCACACCTCGCTCGCGGGCAACATGATCTACGAGTTCGGCGACGAGCGACAGAAGGAGGAGTACCTCACCGCGCTCAACACCGCCGACGACATCGGCGCCTTCGCGCTCTCGGAGGCCGAGGCCGGCTCGGACGTGCCCGCCATGTCGACCACCGCGGAGCGCGACGGGGACGGCTACCTCGTCAACGGCGGGAAGCTCTGGATCTCGAACGGCTCCGTCGCGGACACGGTCACCCTCTTCGCGAAGACCGACCCCGACGCGGGCCGGAAGGGCATCTCCTCGTTCGTCGTCCGGCCCGAGGAGGACGACGGGTTCGTCGTGGAGGGGACGGAAGACAAGCTCGGCGACAAGGGGTGTCCGACCGCCGAACTCCGGTTCGACGACATGTGGGTCCCCGAGGATCGCCTCCTCGGTGAGGAGGGAGAGGGGTTCGTTCACGCGCTGAAGACGCTCAACGGCGGCCGGATCACTATCGCGGCCCGGTCGGTCGGGATCGCACGCGCCGCGCTCGACGAGGCGAAGTCGTACGCGCAACAGCGCGAGCAGTTCGACCGCCCCATTTCCGATTTCCAGGCGATCCAGCACAAGCTCGCCGACATGGACACGAAGGCGCGCGCCGCGGAACTGCTGATGCACGAGGCGGCCGACCTGAAGATCCGCGACGAAGAGTACATCAAAGAGGCCGCGCAGGCGAAGCTGTACGCCTCCGAGATCTCCCGCGAGGTCGCCAACGAGGGGATCCAGATCCACGGCGGCTACGGCTACACGAAGGACTTCCCCGCGGAGCGCTTCTACCGCGACGCGAAGCTGTCAGAGATCTACGAGGGGACGAGCGAAGTGCTGCGGAACACGATCGCTCAACAGCTCCTCGACGAGTAGGGCGGTACGGCGACGTAGGCGACGCGCTATCTCTCGCTGTCGTTCGTATCGTCGCTGGGGTTGTCAGCGCCGCCCTCGTCGTCATTTTCGTCTCTCTCGTTACCGCCCATGTCCGAGGGGTTACGGTCCACCGCGTACTCGCCGGTGTCGATCCGTTCTGCCGGCTCGGAGTAGTCGCGATCGCTTCCCGAGAAATCGGGGCGGATAACGCCGTCGTCCGGGACCTCCGTCCGGCCGTCGTCGCTCTCGCCGCGGTCGTCGGGAGAGTTCCCGTCGTCGACACCGGAGGTCGACGCGTCGCCGTCATTGGTCGAGTCGCCGTCTTTACCGGACACATCTGCGCCGCCCTCGAACCACTCGAACCGGTCCCGTCGCTCGCGGTGCTCCACGACGGCGACCCGGAGTCGCTCCCGGAGAGTCTCGCGAAGGTCGACCGCCTCCTCGGTCGCGAAGTCGACGGCCGCGGCGTCGTTTCCGGCGATAGAGCTGCTGCCGGCGGTGTCGGCGACGATCGTCGCCACGTCCCAGCGGCGCTGGAAGACGGTCCGCGTGTCGATGACGTTCTGGATCCGGTAGTACGGAACGACGGTCACCGTCCGGCTCCAGAACCCGTTTCGGGTGAGGAGGTGGTCCTCGCCGAGCCAGTAACCGCGGTGTTTCCACTTCAGGTGCGCGGCCGGCGGCACCGCGAGTAGGAGCGCGGCCGGGGCGTACCACGGGGCGCCGGCGCCGAGGTACCAGTCGATCCCGAACGCGACCGCGACGAGCAGGCCGACGATGATGGTGTAGCGGAACGCGTACCGCCACCGGATCCGCTTGGGCGGCCGGTTGAATCGCGGGTCACCGAACGACTCGACCTCGCGCGCCAGCCGGTACACCCGGTCGGTCGTCGCGATCGGGACGGCCGCCTGACTCTCCTGTTCGCTGCCCTGTCCGGGGGCGTAGCCCGCGGTCTCGATCGAGAGGCTCGCGTAGCCGAGCGCGCGCTTCGCCGGATTGTCGGCGATCCGGAGCGACTGCACCTTCTCCGTGGGGATCGAACCGCTGTACCGGCGGAACAGCCCGCGCTCGTACCGGAGTTCGTCGCCGGCGCGGGAGAGCCGGAACCCGTAGTAGTTCGAGAAGGCCACCCCCGCGCCGAGGATCCACGACACGAGGAACAGCCCGCCGACGCCGACGATCGCGGTCGCGGTGAGCGCGACCGCCGACGCGTCCGGGATGAAACCGGAGAGCACCGGAACCGACCCGGAGCTTAAGAAGATCAACAGCCCGATGAGCCGACCGTCGAACGACAGCGCTCCCACCAAGGCGAGCTCGCCCGGCGAGATCGCGAACAGTTCCTCCTCGTCCGGGCCGACCGCGTCCGCCCCGGAACCCGTCCCGACATCCACCTCGCTTCCGGCTCTGTCCGCGCCTTCACCGTGCGCCTCCGTGCGAGATCCGGTCGACTTGCGGCGTTGAACCTCTCGTTGGAGTCGCGTCGCCTCGCCGGGCGTGACGAAGCGGATCGACCCCTCGGTGCTGGAGCCGCCGGCGGTCTCCAAGTCCACCGCGGCGACCCCGATCGCGCGCTGGATCACGCTCCGACTCACGTCGACGTTCTGGATCCGGCGATAGGGAATCTCCCGCTCGCGCCGCGAGATCACGCCGGAGGAGATGTCGAGGGTGTCGTCGGTCAGCTCGTAGTCGAACCGCCGGTAGTACGCCACCTCGTACCCGATCGCGGCGAGGACGACCGCGCCGGCGACGCCGATCGCGACCGCGAACCCCCAGCCGGGGTTGTTGTTCACGACGAAAAAGAGGATCACGACGATCCCGGACACCTTCTGGAGCGCGCGGTACGGGACCGACTGGGGCGCGAGCTTCACACCGCGTCCTCCCCGTCCGCGCGGATGGCCAGTCGTTTCAGCTCCTCGCGGAGGTCGCTCGCGCCGTCGGCGGTGAGGCCGGGAATGCGAACGTCCGCGCCGCGAGAGCCGGCCGTGTACACCACGCAGGAGGCGAGCCCGACCCCGCGCTCGACGGGACCGCGCCGGGAGTCGACGTGCTGGATCCGCACCAGTGGTACCGTCGTTCGGACCTCCGTGACCACGCCGCGGTCGAGGTACAGCGCGTCCTCTCGGATCTCGTAGCTCCAGCGCCGGTACCGGAGGAGCGCGTGCCCCACGCCGAGCGTGAGGAAGATCGCGCCGGCGGCGATCGGCGCCCACTCCGGAAGCCGATCGAAGTAGACCGCGCCGGCGAACGGCGCCGTCAACACCGCGGCGATGAGAACCGCACGGAGGACCCACACGACCTGAACCCGGGGATGAAGCGTCTGCGTCGTCATCGACGCACCCCCGGCGCGCGTCCGAGTGTCATGCGCCGTCGTTGTCGGCCCCGACGTATAAGTCCGGGCGGAAACGCCGGGGTCGGCCGCCGTCGATCCGTCGTCGACGATGCGCCGACATCTCGCCGCCGGTTCGCCGGTTCAGCATGGGTGATATTCTCTGTCACTGGCGATAATTGCCGAAACCGATATCACTCGGGCCCGAGTCGAGCCCACCATGGCCGACGATCCGTTCGAGAATATGCTCGCACAGATGGACCGCGCTGAGGAGTACGCCGACGTGGATCACGGCATCTTCGAGCGGCTCAAACACCCGGAGCGAACGCTCAAGGTGACGCTCCCGGTCGAGCTGGACTCCGGCGAGGTCGAGGTGTTCGAGGGGTACCGCTGTCAGTTCGACAGCGCCCGCGGTCCGTTTAAGGGGGGCGTTCGGTTCCACCCGTCTGTCACCCAGCGTGAGGTCGAGGCGCTCGCCGGGTGGATGACGTGGAAGACCGCGCTGGTCGACCTCCCGTACGGCGGCGCGAAGGGCGGCGTCATCTGCGAGCCGAAGGACCTGACCAAGGACGACTTGGAGAGCCTCACCCGGCGGTACACCGAGGGGATCCGCCGGATGATCGGCCCCGAGACCGACGTGCCCGCGCCGGACATGAACACGAACCCGCAGACGATGGCGTGGATGATGGACACCTACTCGATGTACGAGGGCCACTCCGTCCCGCAGGTCGTCACCGGGAAGCCGCTGGAGATCGGCGGGACGCCGGGGCGCGTCGCCGCGACCGGCCGCGGCGTCTCCATCGTCACCGAGCGCCTGTTCGAGTACCTCGACCGCGATCTGTCGGACGCCAGCGTCGCGATTCAGGGGTTCGGCAACGTCGGGTCGCACGCGGCCCGGCTCCTCGACGAGGCGGGCGCGCGGATCGTCGCCGCCTCCGATGTGACCGGCGCCGCCTACGACCTCGACGGGCTCGACGTGGCGGCGCTGGCCGCCCACGTCGACGCCGGCGGCCTGATGGAGGAGTACGTGGCCGGGGAGCCCCGGGCCACGCTCGAGGACCGGCGCACCAGCGGGAGGAACCAGTGGGACGACCCCGAACAGATCACGAACGAGGAGCTGTTGACGCTCGACGTCGACGTGTTGATCCCGGCCGCGGTCGAGGGCGTGATCACCGCTGAGAACGTTCACGACTTGCGGACCTCCGCGATTGTCGAGGCGGCCAACGGGCCGACGACGGTCGCCGCCGACGAGGTGCTCACGGAACGGGACATTCAGGTCGTCCCCGACATCCTCGCGAACGCCGGCGGGGTCATCGTCTCGTACCTCGAGTGGGTCCAGAACGCCCAAGAGTTCTCGTGGCCGCTGGAGACGGTCAACGCCGAGCTGGAGCGCCGCATCGGCACGGCGTTCGACCAGACGATCGACCAGTACGACCAGAAGGAGCTGCCGGACCTCCGGACCGCGGCGTACACGCTCGCGCTCGAACGCACCGCGAGCGCCCACGAGTACCGCGGGCTGTTCCCGTAGACGGCGATCGATAGCGGGCGTACGCGTATCGAGTTGGCTGAGTGGTTGTTTATAGGTGAATGAGTGGTGTTGCTGCCGGCTATTTATAAGCCTCTGACCGCATGATAAAGACCTCCAAAGCCCCAGCCGCTCGCTCATACGTGATCGACGACTCCGCGGAGAATGCCTCCAAAGCCCCAGCCGCGACGACTCGGAGGCCTTGCTGCGCGCCTCGCTCGCGTTGCTCGCTGCGGTGCTTACTGCGGCCGCCTTCGTCCTCGCGGCTGCCCCTTTGAGTCCCGCCCGACCACACAGCACCTCACGCCTCCCCAACCTCGCCGCGGCCGCCGATGGCGGCCGCGGGCTCCCTCGCACCGTCGTCGCCGGCGGCTTCGCCGCCGGCTGCCAGAGGGACCTTCGGTCCCTCGCGGTTCGCGGCCCTACGGGCCGCTCACCGGGGCGCGCCACCGCATTGTTCCTTATAAGCGATCGTCGGTGCTGTTCAATTGCGACTTCACGAGACCGATCGGATCCGGTCCGCGCCCACCTCGATCGGCTCCGCGTAGTGAACGATCGGCTCACCGTCGGGTCGGTCGAAGCCGTTTGCCTCGAACAGCGTGTTCGCCCGAATGTCGACGGTCGCCTCCCGGAGCGTCCACGGCTTATGGTCGATCTCGCCGCGGTACAACCGGTTCCCCTGGGCGTAGAACCGGTAGTTCTCGACGAGGAAGGCGTCGAGCGACCCCGGCTCGGCGACAAACGCCTCGCCCGTCGGCTCGTAGGTCGCGTCGAACCGCACGTGGGGAACGCCGGGATGAGTCCGGCGGCTGGTGAACCGGACGGGGCCGCCCGCGGTCTCCGAGCGGTCGGCGCTCCTCGGGCGAGAGACGTTCATCTCCGCGCGGTAGTACGGCAGCGCGAACAGCCGTCGCGCGAGCGCGACGCCGATCGGGTCGTCGGCGTCGAGGTTGTAGAAGTAGACGCCCGGTCCGTCGGCCCCCTCGACGTAGGTTCGGAGGTTGAGTTCCGGGAACGAGAGCCCGAGGGGCGCGCCGCGCGGGCGGATGTCGTCCATCACGAAGGCGACGACGCTCAGGTAGGCGTCGCCCTCGTGAGTGCCGACCGAGAGTCGGTCCGGGAGCGTCTCGGAAACGACGGCGGGATCGACCGGCCAGTGACAGAACAACGCGTCGCGCCACGTCATCTCCAACAAGCGCCGCTTGAGCATACGAACGGGAGGGGCGCCGGCGGGTTAACCCGCACGCCGAGGCGGGGACAGACAGAGCGAGACGAACGGTTAGGCGTCGTCGCCGTCGTCCTCGCCGCCCGCGTCCGCGGCGTCCTTCCACTCGCCGACGCCGGACGGGTCGAGGTGGACGTGCACGTCGCCCACGTCCTCGAGGTTCCGGAGCCCTGTGACCAGCTCCGTCTCGATGTCGTGGGCCTCCCGGAGCGTCAGCTCGCCGTCGACTTCGACGTGGACCTCGACCTCGAGGTCGGTGCCGTCGTAGAACACCCTCAGGTCATGAACGCCCTCGACGGCGGGATTCTCTCGGAGCGCGACGGTGACGCGCTCGCGATCGGCGGCGGGCGGCGCCGCGCCCACGAGGTACGTGACGTTCTCGCGGCCGATCTCGATCCCCTGATAGACGACGAGGACGCTGACCAGCGCCCCCGCGATCGGGTCGAGGATCGGGAACCCGAGGAAGACGCCGAGGACACCCACCAGCGCGGCGATCGTCGTGTAGATATCGTTGAGGCAGTCGGCCGCCAGCGCGGTTAGTGCGGTCGACCCCAACGTCGCGTTCACGCGATCGGTGTACCAGTAGAGGAGGTACATGTCGGCCATCGCGAACAGCAGCGCGGCGACGAGGACGGGACTTGCGGCGACCTCGACCGGGCCGACGAGCCCTAGCGCCGACTCCCGGAGGAGCAGCAACCCGAGCAACACGATCGTCGCGCCCACGAAGAGCGCAGTGAGGGGCTCGATCCGCTGGTGGCCGTGCGGGTGCGTCTCGTCGGCGTCGTCGTACCGCGACCCGCCCCAAACCAACACGACCGCGCTGGCGATGAGGTCGGCGACGGAGTGGGCCGCGTCCGCGAGCAGCGCGATACTGCCGAACGCCACTCCTGCCGCCCCCTCGACGGCGATCTTCAGCGCGTTGCCGGCGACGTTCACCCCGGCGGCCCGCTGGAACCGCGCCTTCTCGTCGCTTCCCCAGGGGCCCCACATACGTGTCGGTGGTTCCCGCCCGAACTTAAGAACCTCGTCGTCCGGGGCCACCGCAAGCCGGACCCGCGCCGTCCCGAGGGGTATCAGAACTGATTGCCGGCGGTCGACTGTTAAATACTTCGGCGACGAACGTTCCGTATGGAGTGCAGTGAGCGCGGCCAGAGCGAGGTGATCGGGGTCGTGCTCCTGTTGGGGATCACGATCGCCGCCGTGACGGTGACGGTGGCGACCGGGAGCGCGGCGCTCGGGCTGGTCACCGACGAGGCCCGGTCGGCGAGCGTGGAGAACGGGATGTCGCAGCTCAGCTCGCAGTCGAGCCTCGTCGCGCTCGGCGAGACGGACGCGCGTCGGTTCGACCTCGGCTCCGTCGACGGCGGACAGCTCCGCCTCGACAAGGAGGCGGGGCGCGTCGAGGTGCGTATCGAGCAGGGAGATAGCGATACGCCCATTTATAACGGATCCCTCGGGACCTTGGAGTACGTCGGCGAGGACCGAACCGTCGCGCTCCAAGGCGGCGGCGTCTGGGCGAGCCAGAACGGCCACGGCCGGATGATCTCGCCGCCGGAGTATCACTACCGCAAGAGCACGCTCACGTTTCCCGTCGTCGGGTTGACCGGCAACGAGTCGACCCCGTCGAGCGGGACCGGCGTGGTCCGACAGACGCCGGATGACCCCGACGCCGTCGACGCTCCCGAGAACCCGCTGCAAAACGGGACGGTCGTCGTCGAAGTACAAAGCGAGTACTACGAGGGGTGGTACGACTTCTTCAGTCAGCGCTCCGACGGCGACGTGACGAAGGACGACGCGAACCGGACGACGACGGCACGGCTGGTGGTGCCGGACGAGGTGAGCTTCGACAAGGCGCTGGCCGTCAGCGACCCGGACGGCTACTCCCACTCCGGAAAACCGGACAACGAACTGAACGAGGGCGACTACGTCGAGGGGATGAGCTTCCCGTCTCCGAGATCGCTGATCGCCAATCAGATTGCCGCGGCCGCCGCCGACAACGATAACACCACGGAGTCCTGCGTGACCGCGAGCGGGTTCGACGGGTGCGGGACGGTCGAATCCGGGGTGTATTACTTCGGCGGCGACGCCGAGGTCACGGGCGATCTCAGGTTCGACACCAGCGACGGCGACATCGTCGTCGCAGTCGACGGCGACTTCGACATCGGGGACAACGACGTGACCGTCGAAGACGGCACCAACAACGTCACCTACTACGTCAACGGCTCGCTCGATCTGCAGGGGAGCCCGACCGTCAGCGTCGATAACACCAGCCGAAACCAGTTCTACGTCAACGAGGGATTCCTCGACGGGAGCGCGGGCGACGGGGGCCCCACGATTGAAGCGATCGTCTACGCCCCGAACGCGGACGTGGTAACCAAGGGGAACCCGACGCTGAGGGGGGCGTTCGTTATGAAGTCGCTCTCGACCGGTGGGAACGCGAAGGTCGAATACGACGATTCCCTCGGGGAGCAAAAGATTCGGGTCACCGGGGGAGCGGGAGAAAATCCCATCACCTACCTCCACGTGAGCGAGAACGAGGTCGAGATCGAGTTCGACCGGTAACTCCGTTTGAGGGCAGCGGTCGGCTTTGACCGCCGGGATCGGATTCGATCGTTCGCCCGCGATATCGAGCCGGAAGCGACGACCGATCCGAACGATCGACGGTCAACAGCCCCGTCGTAACGACTAAGAACGAAACGCTCCTCGGTTACGGTAATGAAATACGAGCTTTTCGACCGAGGTGGTCCCCGTGGGCGTCGAGATTAAGGAAACGGAGGTGAGCGACGAGGACTTCGAGGAGATGAAGGGGTTTGTGAGAGATTACCTCGCAGCCAGCGTCGAGAGCGAGGAGGACGGCGGTCGGATGCGCTGGTACCCGTGGCACTCCGCGGACTACCGGTTCAACCACATCCTCAACGTCGTCGATCTGGCGGTCGACATCGCCGAGAGCGAGGGGGCCGACATCGACGTGGTTCGCGTGGCCGCGGTGTTCCACGACGTGGCGAAGCTGGAGGCGGAGCAGGACGTTCACGCCGAGGCCGGCGCGCGGGTCGCCCGCGAGTACCTGCAGAGCCGCGGCAACTACCCGGAGTCGTTCATCGAGGAGGTGTGCGGCGCGGTCGTCGACCACTCGTACACCGGCGATCTGACCGACGTGTCCTTAGAGAGCCGATGTCTGATGGAGGCCGACTTACTCGATAAGGTCGGCGCCAACGGCGCGGTGTTGATGATCCTCCGGATGGGGTACGAGTCGCGCACGCACATGGACTCCGCGAAGATGGTCGATCGGGTGCTCCAGCGCGCCCGCGACCACACGGATCGCGTCGTCTCCGACACCGCCGAGAGCATCGCGCACCGGCGCATCAAGCGCGTGAAGTGGCTCCGCGAGTGGCTCGAAGAGGAGGTTGCGCGGATGGACGCCGAGGGCGTCACCGACCGCTGACGGCGCGGATCCGAGGTTCCCGCCCGGCTGACTGAACGGCCCCGGAGAACGCCGCCCCAGTCGGCGAGGCGAGCGCCGGCGCCAACACGCTTATTCTCCGGGCGTCCGACGCGAACGTATGAGCCGATTTGACCCCTTCTCGGGGCGGTCCACCGGTCTCGGTGCCGTCGCGGTCCAGCCCTCCACCGTCGCGGTCCAGCCCTCCGATGTCTCGGCAGATCCCCCCGCCGTCCCGGTCGACGGAGCGGGAGTCGGGGGACAGAGATGAGTCGGTCCGCTCGGATCGCCACGCTGGCGCTCGCGTTCGTCGCGGCCGGGGCGTTCGTCGCCGCCGTCGCGCTCTCCGGCGCAGCCGCGTCCGGATCCAGCGACGCGCTCGACCGCGGGCAGGCGGCGCTGGTCGGGGCCGACGCGACCGGGGAGGACATCGCCGCCCAGACCACCGATCGACAGATCCGCGGCTCCCCCGTTCTCGACCTGTACCTCTCGCAGCGGACCGTACCGAGCGGCGCCGAGTCGACGGTGACCGTCGACATCCTCAACACGGGACAGATGGAGATGGGTAACGACCTCGACCCGCGCGTGACGACCGCCCGCGGGCTCACCCTGGAGGTCGACGACAGCGACGTGCCCATCGAGGTGGGCGACGGGACGACGGTGGTCGGCGACGTGCGGACCGACGCGAGCCCGGTCTCCGCCCAGCTCGACGTGACGGTCCCCGACGATGTTCCGGACGGGCGCTACGAGGTCGAGGTGACCGCCCGCTACCGATACACCTTCGAGGTGGTCCCACAGTTCAACAACCACAAGGACACTCGCGGAACCAAACGCGCCGACTTGACGGTCGTCGTCGACGACGGAGCCCGGTTCGCGATCCTCGACACCGAGACCGACGCGCAGGTGGGCGGGAGCGGCGACGTGACCGCAACGCTCCGGAACGTCGGCGACGAGGTCGCTCGCGACGCGGTCGTCACCGGGAGCACGACCGGGAGCGGGGCCGCGATCGGCGGGAACGGCAGCGGCGAGGCGTTCGTCGGGGACTGGGAGCCCGGCGAGAACCGGACCGTGACGTTCGACTCCACGGTCTCCCCGGACTTCGGCGGAGGGGCGTACGCGTTCGTCTCGACGGTCGACTACCGCGACCGCGACGGGATCGAGGAGACCGCCCCCGCCTCGCGGGCGGGTGTCGTCCCGGCCCCCGAGCAGTCGTTCTCGGTCGAGGACGTCGAGGGCACCTTGGAAGTCGGCTACTCGGGGACCGTCTCCGGGACGCTCACGAACGAGGGCCCCCTCGATGTCGACGACGCGGTACTGGTCGCGGACCCGCAGAGCCAGCGGGTGAGCCTCGGGGAGAGCCGGTACGCGCTCCCCGAGGTCCCGGCGGGAGAGTCGGTCGAGTTCTCCTTCGACGCGGACGTGAACGGCAACGCCGACCCCGGACCGCGGCAGTTCCGGTTCACGACGGAGTACTCGAGCGGCGACTCGACGATATCGGTCGACGAGACCCGCCGGATCGAGGTCGCGCCGCGCCAGCCCGAGTTCGATCTCGTCGCCGACAACACGACGGTGCCGGCCGGCGAGACGCGGCGGGTCTCCTTCGAGATCACGAACCAGCGGCCCGAGACGCTCTCGTCGATCAACGCCGGGCTGTACGCCGACAGCCCGCTTTCGGCCCCCAACGACGAGGCGTTCGTCGACGAGCTCGAACCCGGGGAGTCGACCGAGATCTGGTTCGAGGTGTCGGCCGCGCCCGGCGCCAGCGTCGAGACCCATCCGATCGAGCTCGACTTCCGGTACGACGACGAGCGCGGGAACGACCGCATCTCGGACGTGACCCAGTACCCGATCGAGGTGACCGAGCCCACCGACGACGGCGGGTCCCCGGTCGGCTCGTTCGTCGTCGGCCTGCTCGTCGTGGTCGCCGTCGCGGGTGCAGTCGTCTGGTACCGGCGGCGGTAACCGGATGACGGGTTTCACATTCGAACGAGCACGCGGGCAGCCCCTTCCGGGAGGGGGCGGGATCCGACCCGACCGCCGGAGGCGACCGTGACCGCGGCCGACCGGCTCGTCGAGCGCGTCGACGAGTTCGTCACCGAGCGGCCGATGACGGTGATCGCCGTCTTCCTCCTCGTGAGCGTCGTCGCCGTCGGCGGGATCGGGGGGATCGAGACGAGCGCGGGCGCCGACCAGTTCACGCAGGACATCCCGGCTCAGCAGGCGCTTGACGACATTGACGAGGAGTTCGAGACCTCGATCGGCGGGTCGGCCACCGCCGCGCAGGTGATCGTCACCGACGACAACGTGCTCTCTCGGTCGGCGCTGATACGGATCTTGGAGACCCAAGAGCGGCTGGAGTCGCGATCGACGCTCAGAGTGGGATCGACGTCGAGCCACGCGGACGCGATCGCTCGCCAGCTCGACTCGACAGCGGAGACGCCCGCCCAGCGCCGCGACGCGGTGGCAGAAGCGACGCCGCGAGAGCTGCGGGCGGCCATCGACGACGCCGACGCGTCCGGTGCGGTGGAGTCGCAGGTGTCGGTCGACTACAACCCGACCGCCCAGACCGCCGGTGCCTCGATCGTCGGGATCACCTACGACGTGCCCGACGCAGCGACGACCGCCCGAGTGACGGAGCTGCAGACGCGCAGCGTTGAGGTCGTCGACTCGGTGCCGGGCAACGAGGCGGGCGACAACGCGATCCTCTTCGGGGACGGCGTGCTCCAGTCGGAGATTACCGCGCTGCTCGGCGACACCGCGATCATCGTGTTCCCCGCGGCGCTGCTTCTCATTCTGGGCTTTTTGGTGTTCGCCTACCGCGACCCGATCGACATGGGAATCGGGCTCGCGTCGCTGCTGCTGTCGCTTCTGTGGACCTTCGGGTTCATGGGGTACGCGGGGATTCCGTTCTCCGACTCCCTCGTCACCGTCTTCCCGCTGCTGCTCGCGGTCGGGATCGACTTCGGGATCCACATCGTCAACCGCTACCGCGAGGAGCGGGGTGAGGGACTGGGGATCGCGACCGCGATGCGGACGACGACCGACCAGCTGCTCATCGCGTTCCTGCTCGTGACGATCACCACCGTGTTCGGGCTGGTCTCGAACGTGGTGAGCCCCTTCGAACCCAACCGGGACTTCGGGATCGTCGCCGCCGCCGGGATCGTGTTCACGCTCGCGGTCTTCGGGGTCTTCCTCCCCGCCGCGAAGGTCCTCGCGGACCGCTGGCGGGAGCGGCTCCCGATCCCCGCGTTCGGCACGACCCCGCTCGGGACGGGCGGATCGCGGCTCGGCCGCGCGCTGCACGTCGGCGTCGACCTCTCACGGGTCGCGCCCGTCGCGGTCGTCGCCGTACTGCTCGTCGGCGGCGCGGTCGGGGGCGCGTACGGAACGGGGGTGAACACGGAGTTCTCCGAGGAGGCGTTCTTCCCCGACGAGGACCGGCTGGAAACGTACTCGAACCTCCCGGGGCCGTTCGCGCCGACCGACTACACGTTCCTGCGGGTGCTCACGCTGTTCGAGGAGGAGTTCGAGCAGGACTTCGTCGGGAGCGTGACGCTGTACGTCGACCAGTCGGTGAGAGACGACGACGCCTTGGAGCTCATCGACCGGACCACGCGCAACCCGCCCGACACCTTCGCGACGACCGACGAGCGCCGGGCGGCCTCGACCAGCGTCGTTACCGTCATCGAGGACCAGGCGGCGCAGGACCCCGAGTTCGCGGCGGTCGTCGACCGCAACGACCGGCTCGGCACGGGGGTCCCCGACCGCAACGTCGACGAGGTGTACGACGCGCTGCTCGACTCCTCTGCCGAGGGACAGGCCCGCGGTTACCTCGCGGAGGACCGCGGGAGCGCGCGGATCGACTACACGATACGGCCCGGCGTCGACGACTCCGAGGCGGTCGCGGACGTTCGCGATCTCGCCGAGCGCACCCCCCTAGAGGCGGTGCCGACCGGGAGCCTCGTCGTCAACGAGGCCGTGATCGACCGGCTCACCGAGTCGGCGATCCGGAGCCTGGTCGCCGCGTTCGCGCTCACGGCGGTCTTCCTCGCGCTCTCGTACGCCTATCTGGAGGGGAAGGCCGTGTACGGCCTGCTCAACCTCGTTCCCGTGCTCGTCACGGTCGGGCTGCTGGTGGGGTCGATGCGACTGTTTTCGATCCCGCTGACGCCGATCAACGCCCCGATCCTCTCGGTGTCGATCGGGCTCGGGGTGGACTACACCGTCCACTTCGTCCACCGCTTCGTCGACGAGTACAAGGCGGGACACGCGATCGACGAGGCGTTGGACATCACCATCGCCGGCACCGGCGGCGCGCTCACCGGCAGCATGCTCACGACCGTCTGCGGGCTCGGCGTCCTCTGGCTCGCCGTGATCCCCCTCCTGCAGGACTTCGGCCTGTTGCTCGCGCTGGGCGTGCTGTACGCGTACCTCTGTTCGATCCTGCTCGTCCCTTCGCTCGTCGTCGTCTGGGGCCGGTACGGTGACCGGGTCGGGCTCGGACTCGGCGACGGGCTCCGCGAGACCCCCGGCGAACGCGCGGACTAGTCGCTCGTCGACTTGTCGGCCCCGCCGGCGCGCTCGGGGGTCTCGTCCCGCGCGCGCCGCGACTGCGCCTTCCCGGCGAGCACCGCCGCGACGTAGACTCCGACGGCGACGAGGACGATGGTGCCGCCGGCGGTCGTGTTGTAGCGGAACGATAGCGTGATCCCGACGAGCACGGCGATCTGCGCGAGCACGACGGAGGCGAGCAGCGCCTCGCGGAAGCCGCGCGCGAGCTGGGCGGCGGCCGCGACGGGGACGACGAGCATCGCCGCGACGAGGATGACGCCCATGATCTGCATCGCGCCGACGACGACGAGCGCGGTCAGCGTCGTCATCAGCCGATTGTACCAGGGGACGTTGACGCCGGCGACGCGGGCCGCAGTCTCGTCGAACGTCACGTACAGCAGCTGTTTGTAGGTGACCGTGACCACCAGCGCGACGACCGCGAAGAGGGCGACCAGCAGGACGGCGTTCTCCCGCGAGACCGTCGAGAGGTTCCCGAACAGGTACTGGTTGATGCCGACCGCGAGCCCGCCGGAGTTCAGGCTGATGAGGACCGCGCCGAGCGCGAACCCGGTCGAGAGCACGATCGCCATCGACACGTCGTTGTACGCGTCGGTGGTCTCGGAGATCAGCTCGATCGCGAGCGCCGCGATCACGGCGACGACGATTGCGGTGACGTACGGGGAGATCCCGGTGCCGAGCAGCGAGTTGACGAACAGCCCGACCGCGACGCCCGCGAACGCGGTGTGCGCGAGCGCGTCGCCGATCAGCGCGAGCTGGCGGTGGACGAGGAAGGTGCCGACGAGCGGCGCCATCACCGCGATGAGCGCGCCGACGAGGAACGCGTGGTGCATGAACACGTACTCCAACATCGCGATCCCCAGCCGCTCGCCGACCCAGCCGAGCGCGTCGCTCCACAGCCCGACGAGCCACGAGAGGAGGTCGTAGGGAGCGCTCACCAAGAGGACCGAAGCGACCGCGGAGGGTACCGCCGGGATCACGTCCGGAGCCCTCCCTCCTCGCGGCGCACGTTCGTCCCGTAGGCGCGGTCCAGCGCGTCGCTGTCGGCGAACGCCGCCGGGTCGCCGTCGAAGTACACCTCGCGGTTGAGACAGACGACCCGCGAGGCGTGCTCGATGACGGCGCCGATGTCGTGTTCGACGAGGAGGACGGTCAGCCCGTCCGCGACGAGGCCGTCGAGGAGGTCGAAGAAGGCGTCGACGGACTCGGCGTCGACCCCGACCGTCGGCTCGTCGAGGACGAGCAACTCCGCCTCGCCGGCGAGCGCCCGAGCGATGTAGGTCCGTTGGCGCTGGCCGCCGGAGAGCGCGGTGATCTTCCGGTCGGCGAGGTGTTCGATCCCGACCGTCCGGAGCGCGTCGCGCGCGTGCTCGCGGTCCGCGGCGGTGACTCGACCGAACCCGGCGTGCGGGAACCGGCCCATCAGGACGACCTCGCTCACGGTGATCGGCATGCGCTTCTCGTCTTCGGTCACGTCCTGCGCGACGTAGCCGACGCGCTCTCGCTCCGCGAACGCCCGGGCGGGGTGGCCGAGCAGCTCGGCCGACCCCGAGTCGGCCTCGTGGAGCCCCAGAAGGAGCCGGAGCAGGGTGCTCTTCCCGGAGCCGTTCGGCCCCACGACCCCCACGTACTCGCCGCGCTCGACGCGGAGGTCCACGTCCTCGACCACCGGGACGGCGGCGTACCCGAACGTCAGGTCCCGGGCCTCGACGAGGGGGGAGTCGTCGGCGTCGGCCGGTGCTGGTTCCCCGCTCATGGCTCGAAGTTCCGCCCGTAGTCGGCGAACGTCACGTCCTCTGGGTCGTCGACGCCGAGCAGGATCCGGAACGTCGGGAGGTTCACCTCGCGGGCGATCTCGAAGTATCCCCACCCCCGCTCGACCCACGACTCGGCGGTCCCCGCGTACGGCGTCACGGGGTAGTACGCCTCGATATCGGTCTGTTCGAGCAGTTGGCGCGCCGGGCGAATCGGCTCGAAAACGGCGGCGCCGATGTGCTCGATGTCGTTCGCGGCGATCGCGTCCTGCGCCCGCTGCATGTCGGCCGGCCGCACGTCGTTGCTGGCCGCGAGGTTCACGACGAGGGGCTCGATCGTCGCGTCGTAGCGCTCCGAGAGGTAGCCGAAGGCGTTGTGCGCGGCCAGAAACGCCACGTCGCGCTCGGCGGCGTCGAAAGCCTCCTGCCACTCCTCGTCGAGGGTGTCGAGCTCTGCGTGGAGGGCGGTCGCGTTCTCGCGGATCGCCGCCTCGTGGTCCGGGTCGACCGCGGCGAGCCCGTCCGCGAGGTTCGCGACCGCGCCCTTCGCGCGCCGGGGGTCGAGCCAGAAGTGTGGGTCCTTCGCTCCCTCGACCGCCTCGTCCTCCGTCAGCGAGTCGGCGAGGTCGATGAGGTCGATCCCGGCCCGGGCGTTGATGAGTTCGGTCTCGGTCGATTCGGCCGCGAGCGCGTCGATCGCCCGGTCGACCCACGGCTGGAAGTCCGGGCCGACGTGGACTAAGGCGTCGGCGTCGGTGATCCGGCGCTGGATCGAGGGGTCCGGCTCCCAACCGTGGCCGTGGAGGCCGGTCGGAACCAAGTTCTCGACCGCGATGTCCGTCCCCTCGGCGAGCGAGTCGGCGAAGTCGTAGAACGTGAAAAACGAGGCGACGACGGTGTATTCCGCGTCGGCGGTATCGGCGTTGCCGTCGCCGTCACCGGTTTCGCTGTCGTTGCCGGTCGTGGCTACGTCGGTCGCGTTCCCGGTGCAGCCGGCGAGTCCGCCCGCGAGGGCGCCGGCCCCGAGCGAGGCGAACCGACGCCGAGAGACGTTCGGCAAGCCGTTCGCGTCCGTGTGCATACCGGCGTTTAGATCGTATGAGTATAATATACTTCTGGTCAAAGAAAAAGATTAGACTAATCTAATTTCTGGTAGCCGATCCTCCCTCGTCGTGACGCGCGAGCCCGCTCAGCCGCCCGCGAACCTCAAGCTTCAATGCGCGCGGCCGATTCCACCGCGTATGAGCGACCAACAGCTTCGAAAGGAGGCGCACGACCTCGACGTCACCGTCTGGGTCGGGAAACACGGTATCGACGCGGTCGTCGACGAGACGGCCGACCAGCTCGACGACGCCAAGCTCGTGAAGGTGAAGTTCCTCCGAGCCGCGCGGGGCGGGACCACGACCGACGAACTCGCCGCGGAACTGGCCGCCGCCGTCGGCGCGGACCTGATCGAGACCCGCGGCAACACGGCGGTGCTGCACTGATGGGCGCCCCCGCGGAGGCGGTCGGAACCGTCGCGGTCGCGGGCACGCTGGAGCCGTATCTCGGCCCGCTGACCGGGCTCGTCGTCGACGCCGCGATCTTTCTCGTCGTCGTCGTCGCGACGTACGTCTTATATAAGGCGGTCATCGCGTCGCTCGCCCGGCGCGTGTTCGACAGGCAGGGCCTCGACGAGCACGCCCGGCGGCCGCTCCAGAAGATCGTCGCGTTCCTCGTGCTGTTCGCCGGGGTGACAGTCGCGTTCGGCGCGGCGGGGTATCAGGGGTTCTTACGGTCGCTGGCGACGATCGCGGCCGCGGCGACGCTCGCGATCGGCTTCGCGCTCCAGGACGTGATCAAGAACTTCGTCGCGGGCGTGTTCATCTACACGGACAAGCCGTTCCGCATCGGCGACTGGATCGAGTGGCAGGGGAACTCGGGAGTCGTCGAGGACATCTCCTTCCGGGTCACCCGCGTGCGCACGTTCGACAACGAGCTGCTCACGGTGCCGAACCACGCCCTGACGAGCGACGTGGTGAAGAACCCGGTCGCGAAGAAGACGCTGCGCCTGAAGTTCGTCTTCGGGATCGACTACGAGGACGACGTGGAGAAAGCGACCGACATCATCGTCGAGGAGGCCGAGCGGAGCGACGCCATCCTCGACGACCCCGCGCCCTCCGTCCGACTGACCGAACTGGCCGACTCGTACGTCGGGCTCCAGTCGCGGATCTGGATCGACGATCCCTCGCGCGCCGACTTCGTGAAGGCGCGTGCCGACTACGTGAAGGGGGTCAAGGAGCGATTCGACGAGGAGGACATCTCGATCCCGTTCCCGCAGCGCACCGTCTCGGGGCGCAACGAGTGGACGGATCCCTCGTCGTTCGGCGGACCGGCGGCGACCGACGCCGGCGGGGAGTCGTAGGCGTTCGGCGGGGAGTCGTAGCCGCCTGTCGGAGAGTCGTAGGCGCCCGTCGAGCGCGATCCCTCGCGGCGGCCCGCCCGGCTCCCGATAGTAACGAACTTGAGGGTCGGGTCTCTGGTTGGGCCCATGCATGTGGTCGTCATCGGGGCCGGCGAGGTCGGGACGAGCATCGCTGCGAGTCTCGCGTCGAGCCACGAGGTCGTCGTCGTCGACGTCGATCCGGACCGCGCGGAACAGCTCAAGTACGAACTCGACGTGCTCACGATCGCCGGCGACGGGACGACCTCGGAGATCCAGACGGCGGCCGACGTCGGTCGCGCGGACATGGTCATCGCCTGTACCGACAACGACCAGACGAACCTCGTCGCCTGCGGGACCGCGAAGACGCTCGGCGACGGATTCACCATCGCCCGCGTGAAGAGCACGGACTTCCTCCGGACCTGGGAGGGGAACGAGGGCGCCTTCGGCGTCGACTTCATGGTGTGTACCGACCTGCTGACCGCCGAGAACATCGTTCGCGTCATCGGGTTGCCGGCGGCGATCGACGTCGACCCCTTTGCCAGCGGGCTCGTCCAGATGGCCGAGTTCGAGATCGCGGAGGACAGTCCCGTCGCCGGACAGACCGTCTCGCAGGCCGACCGCTTCGAGTCGCTCACGTTCGTCGGCCTGTTCCGCGACGGCGAGATGACGATCCCGCGCGGCGACACCGGCATCGCGGTCGGGGACCGCGCGGTCGTGATCGGGAGCCCGGAGAGCGTCCAAGCGTTCGCGACCGATGTGGCGCCAGAGACGACTCCCGGCCGCGCCGACGAGATCGTCATCGTCGGCGGCAGCGAGATCGGGTACCAGACCGCCCGGCTGTTGGAGGAGCGCGACTTCAAGCCGCGGCTGATAGAACAGGACGCCGACCGCGCGCGGTGGCTCGCGGAGACCCTCCCGAACACGGTCGTGATGGAGCACGACGCCACCGACACCGAGTTCCTCTCCAGGGAACACGTCGACGACGCGGACATCCTCGTCACCGCGCTTCGCTCCGACGAGAAGAATCTGCTCGTCTCCGTGCTCGCAAAGCGACTGGGCGTCGACCGGGTGATCGCCGTCGTCGACAGCCCCGATTACGTCACCGTCTTCGAAGAGATCGGCATCGACATCGCGATCAACCCCCGCACCGTGACCGCCGAGGAGATCACGCGGTTCACCTACGAGAGCGTCGCGGAGAACATCGCCGTGTTGGAGAACGATCAGGCCGAAGTCCTCGAACTCGAACTCACCGAGGGGTGCGGGCTCACCGGTCGTCCGATCTCGGAGATCGTCGCCGACAGCGACGCGCGGTTCGTCATCGGCGCGATCACCCGCGACCACAAACTGGTCACCCCTCGCGGGGACACCGTGCTTCAGGCCGGCGACCACGTGATCCTGCTCGTGGAGTCCGACTCCGTGAGCGACATCACCTCGATGGCGTGAACAGTCGTGAGCACCAACATCCGGGTCGGCTGGCGCGCGAGCGTGGGCCTCACCGGAGACGTCCTCGCCGCGCTCCCCGTTCCCTTGGCCTTCCCGCTCCTCATCGCGCTCTACTACGGTGAGTCGCCGCTGCCCTTTATCGCGGCGATCGCGGTCTCGCTCGCGCTCGGGGCGGCGTTCCGGTCGGTGCAGGACCCCGAGGTGAACCTCGGCCCCCGCGAGGCGTTCCTCGCGGTGGCGATGATCTGGTTCCTCGTCGCCGCGGTCGGCGCGATCCCCTTCGTCGTCGCGGGCGTCGGGACGGTCGCGCACCCGGTGAACGCGATGTTCGAGGCGATGAGCGGGCTGACGACGACGGGCGCGACGGTCCTCGTCGACTTCTCGGTCCACTCTCGGTCCGTCATGATGTGGCGGCAGGTGATCCAGTGGCTCGGCGGGCTCGGGATCCTCATCCTGGCGACCGCGGTGCTCTCCGAGGTCGGCGTCGGCGGGGCACAGCTCATGGAGACGGAGTCGCAGACGCAGGACGTCAACAAGCTCACGCCGAAGATCTCGCAGACTGCACAGCTTATCTGGGGGATCTACTTCGGACTCACGGGGCTCGCGGTCGTCGTCTACTTCCTGCTCGGACTCGCCGTCGACCCGCAGATGGACCTGTACAACGCGGTCGCACACGCGTTCACGTCGGTCGCGACGGCCGGATTCTCGCCGGAGCCGGATTCCGTCGGCGCGTTCCACCCCCTGATCCAGTGGGCGGTCGTCCCGTTCATGGTGATCGGTTCGACCAGCTTCGTCCTCATCTACTTCGCCATCAACGGCGAGCCGATGCGCCTGTTGAAGAACGAGGAGTTTCACTTCTACCTCGGCGCGATGGGGACGCTGGCGTCGATCGTCGCCGTCGGGCTGTTCCTCGATCCCAGCGTCACGTACGGCGCCGAGGGGACGATTCGCCACGCCGTCTTCAACGTCGCGTCGATCGTGACGACGACGGGGTACGCCAGCACCGACTACGTGCTCTGGGCGCCCGCGGCGAAACACATGCTGTTCATGGGGATGTTCATCGGGGGAATGGTCGGGTCGACGACCTGCTCGATCAAGTCGCTCCGGTGGCTGGTCGCGCTGAAGACGTTCCGGCGGAACCTCTTCACCTCCATTCACCCGGAGGCGATCCGCCCGGTCCGGATCTCGGGGAAATCGGTCGACGAGGGCGCGATTCGCGACATCTACGCGTACCTCCTCTTGAGCATCGTCATCTTCTTTCTGCTCGCGGTGGTCATCGTCGTCGACGCCGAACGGGCGGACCTCCGGGTCACCGAGTTCGAGGCGCTCGGCGCGGCGGCGACGACCTTCCTCAACATCGGTCCCGCGTTCGGCGAGGCCGGCCCCTACGGGACGTTCGCGAGCTTCCCGATGAGCACTCGGGCCGTGATGATAGTCTTGATGTGGATCGGCCGGATCGAGATCATCCCGGTGCTTGTGCTGTTCACGAAGGCGTTCTGGACCTCGTGATGCCGTTTTCGTCTCCTTGCGCCGCCCCTTCGACAGTTTAATACAGCGAACGGGCGACTCCCATATCGATCGAGTAACTATGTCGTGGGGCGTCAACTGGAAGGCGAGCGTGGGGCTTCTCGGGGTCGGGATCAAGTACCTCGCCGTCACGATGCTCGTGCCGCTCGTCGTGGCGCTCGTGTACGGCGAGGACATCTGGGTGTTCCTCGTCTCGATGGCGCTCGTGGCGGGGGTCGGAGTCCTCGTCGAGCGGGTTGATCCGGACCCCGACCTCGGGCCGCGCGAGGCGCTGCTGTTCGTCTCGCTCGCGTGGCTCGCGGCCGCGGCGATCGGCACGGTCCCGTACCTGATCGCCGGGTACAACACGGCGTCGACGGTCGGGCTCCAGACTGGCTCGATCGGCGCGCTCACGGAATCGGTCATCAACGCGCTGTTCGAGTCGATGAGCGGGTTCACCACAACGGGCGCGACCGTCCTCGGCGAGATCAGCACGGACCGGCACTCCCACGCCCTGATGATGTGGCGCCAGCTCACGCAGTGGCTCGGCGGCATGGGGATCATCGTCCTGATGATCGCGATCCTGCCCGAAGTGGCCGTCAACGGCGCCCAGCTGATGGAGTCCGAGGCGCCCGGCCCGGAGCTCCAGAAGCTCACGCCGAAGATCGCGGAGACGGCGCGCGCGCTCTGGCTCATCTACTTCGGCTTCACCGTGGTGTACATCGCGATCCTCTACGGGCTCCACGTCTTCGGGATGGCGCCGAACATGGACCTGTACAACGCGGTGGCACACGGCTTCACCACGCTCCCGACCGGCGGGTTCTCGCCGGAGGCCGACAGCATCGCGGCGTTCTCGGCCGCGGTCCAGTGGGTCGTCATCCCGTTCATGGTCGTCGCCGGCGTCAACTTCGCGCTGTTCTGGCACGTGCTGCGCGGCGAGGCCGAGATCATGCTGAAGAACGCCGAGTTCCGCGCCTACGCCGGCGCGCTCGCGGTCGTGACCGCCCTGCTCGCGGTGTTGCTGTTCCGCGGCGCGGCGCCGGTCATCGAACTGGGCGGCGCGACGCAAGGCGTCACCGAGAACTCGCTCCGACAGGCCGCGTTCCAGATCGGCTCGCTGCTCAACTCGACCGGGTACGCGACCGCCGACTTCGCGCAGTGGGACACCCACGCGCAGATCCTCCTCATGTTCGCGATGTTCATCGGCGGCTCTGCCGGTTCGACCGGTGGGGGCGTCAAGATCGTGCGGTGGCTCATCGTCGGGAAGGCGATCCGGCGGGAGCTGTTCACCTCGGCGCACCCGGACGTCGTGCAGCCGATCCGGCTCAGCGGGAGCGTCGTCGACGAGGACGCGATCCGCGGAATCATGTCGTTCACGCTCCTGTACGTCGTCTTATTTGCGGTCTCGGCGGTGTTCCTGTCTCTGGACGCCGCACGTATCGGAACCCAGCTGACGATGTTGGAGTCGACGAGCGCCTCTCTCGCGACCATCGGGAACATCGGTCCGGGGTTCGGCCGGCTCGGCCCGTTCGGGAGCTACCTCTTCTTTCCGGACACGTCGAAGCTTCTGATGATCTTCCTGATGTGGATCGGCCGGCTGGAGATCGTCCCGGTGCTCGCGGTGTTCATCTCGGCGATCGATGCCCGGTGACCGTCGACGGAGATGGTTTTACGGGTGGAAATCGTATTATAGTTGGTCTCCAACGTGCTAATTCTCGGTACCCGGAGAGCGTATCTTCTTAACTGACGAGCGAGATACCGATCGGTATGACGAGCTCCGACGAGACCGACGGTCAGGACCTGCTCGGCCACGTGCTCCTCCCGGTCGCACACGAGGAGGATGCGCTGGCGACGGCGCGGGCGCTCGAACCCTACGACCCGGAGCACGTGACCGCGCTGCACGTCGTCGAGAAGGGCGAGGGGGTCCCGGACAAGACGCCCGTCGAGCAGTCCGAGGAGCTGGCCGCCGAGTCGTACGCGGCGGTCCGGACGGTGTTCCCGGACGCCGACGACCACACGGCGTACGCCCGAGATATCGTCGGCGCGATCTTCGACGCGGCCGACGAAGTCGACGCGAGCGCGGTCGCCTACCGCTCGCGCGGCGGGAACCGCCTCATGCAGTTCCTCTCGGGCGATATCTCGCTGAAGATGGTGACGAACGCGCCGCTTCCCGTAATTTCGCTCCCGCAGGTCGACGACGAAGAATGAGCGACGAGGAGCTCGCGAAGGACCTCGGGCTGGTGTCGGCGATGACGATCGGTATCGGGACGATGATCGGGGCCGGGATCTTCGTCCTCCCGGGCGTCGCCGTCAACGCCGACGGCGGCGCCGGGCCCATCGTCGTCGTGTCGTTCGTCGTCGGCGGCGTGATCGCGATGGTGAACGCGCTCTCCGTCTCGGAGCTCGGCACCGCTATGCCGAAGGCCGGCGGCGGCTACTACTACATCAACAAGTCGCTCGGCCCGATGTTCGGGTCGATCGCCGGGATGGGCGACTGGATGGGACTCGCGTTCGCCTCTGCGTTCTACTGTATCGGATTCGGCCAGTACCTCGCGGTGTTCGTCGGCCTACCGACGATCCCGGGGCTCAACGCGATACAGGTGGGCGCGCTCGTCGCCGGAGCGATCTTCATTGGCGTGAACTACATCGGCGCGAAGGAGACCGGCGGGATCCAGACGGTGATCGTCGGCCTCCTGCTCTCGATCCTGGCGGTCTTCGCCGTCGCGGGCTTCTTCTCGTTCGACTACGCGACGCTCGCGGGCAACGAGGGCGGGCTCGCCCCGGGCGGCTACGGGGCGATCCTCCCGGGAACCGCGCTCGTGTTCGTCTCCTTCCTCGGGTACGCGAAGATCGCGACGGTCGCCGAGGAGCTGAAGAACCCCGGACGGAACCTCCCGATCGCCATCATCGGGAGCGTCGGCATCGTCACCGTGATCTACGCGGTCCTCGTCACGACGATGCTCGGCGTCGTCCCGTGGCCGGAGCTCAGTCAGGACGCGCCGGTGGCGCAGGCGGCGCGCGTGGCCTTCCCCGAGTCTATCGGTCCCCTCACCGGCGTCGCGGGCGCGGCGGCCGCCGTGATGACCGTCGGCGCGCTGCTGGCGACCGCCTCGTCGGCGAACGCCTCGATCCTCGCGTCGGCTCGGATCAATTTCGCGATGGGGCGCGACAAGATCGTCACCAACTGGCTCAACGAGATCCACCCCAACTACGCGACCCCGTACCGGTCGATCCTCGTGACGGGCGGGCTCATCGTGGTCTTCATCGCGCTGTTGGGCCGGGACATCGAGATCCTCTCGAAGGCCGCCAGCGTGCTCCACCTCATCGTGTACGCGCTGATGAACGTAGGGCTCATCGTCTTCCGCGAGGCCGACGTGCCGGAGTACGACCCGGACTTCACCGTCCCGTTCTACCCGCTGACCCCGATACTCGGGGCGGTCCTGTCGCTCGGGCTCGTCGCGTTCATGGACGGGATCGAGATCGCGCTGTCGGGCGCGTTCGTCGTCGCCGCCGTGGCGTGGTACTTCGTCTACGCCCGCGACAAGACCGACAACCAGGGTGTGCTCTCGGAGCACATCCGGAGTCGCGAGGCGGAACTCCCAGACCAGGTCGTGGGCGCGGCGGACGCGGTCGCGCCGAACGGATCCGGGGACGACGGGCCGACGATCATGGTCGCGGTGTCGAACCCGCGGACCGAGAGCGCGCTCATCACGCTCGCGGGCGCGATCGCCCAACACGAGGGCGGACGCGTGCTCGCGACGCACATCGTCACCGTCCCCGACCAGACATCGCTCGAGACGGCCGCCGAAAACCGGAGCGGGCTCGATCAGTCCTCCGAGGAACTGCTCGCGGCCGCCGCCTCCGACGCCGAGGCGTTCGACGTGCCCATCGAGACGAAGACGATCCTCTCGCACCGGGGGATCGAGGAGGTGTTCGACGCCGCGCGCTCGAACGACGCCGACACCGTCGTGATGGGCTACGGCGGGACGCGATTCGCGGGCGGGCGCGTCGAGGGGTCGCTGGACGAACTCGCCCACGACCTCCCGTGCGACTTCCTCGTCCTGGACGGCCAGCAGTTGGACCTGTCGGACGTGCTCGTGCCGACCGCCGGCGGCCCCTCCTCCGACCTCTCCGCGGAGGTCGCGAAGGCGCTCCGGGACACGGTCGGCATCGACGTCTCGCTGCTGTACGTCGCCGATTCGGGAGAGGAGGAGTCCGGCCGCGAGTTCCTCTCGGGCTGGGCAGACGGCCACGGACTGGACGACGCGACCCTCCGTATCGAGACCGGCGACGTGGAGGAGACGATCGGCCGGCTCGGCGAGGAGTACGACCTCGTGATCGTCGGCGCGACCGAGCGCGGCCTGCTGTCGCGGATCGTCCGCGGATCGCTGGCGTTCGAGACGATCGAAACCCTCGACACGCCGGTGTTGCTCTCTGAGCGACCCTCGTCGCGGTCGCTGTGGGAGCGGCTCTTCGGCGGGCGCTGAGGTCGGGGGGAGCCCCGTTTCGACGCGGAACGGTAGGCTTTCGGTGGTCGCTTCTGAAACGCCGCCACATGTATCTGATCGTCGTGGGTGCGGGCGACATCGGGACGCCGCTCGTCGATCTCGCGACCGAGAGCGGGAACGAGGTCGTCGTCATCGAGCGCGACGAGGAACGGGCGGAGCGCGCGTCGAGACAGTACGACTGCCTCGTTCTCAACGACGACGCGACCTCGAAAGAGACGCTTCAGGACGCCGGCGCCGACCGCGCCGACGCGCTCATCTCGACCACGGATCAGGACGCGACGAACATCATGGTCTGTCTGCTGGCACAGGAACTGTCGGTCCCGAACATCGTGTCCGTCGTCCACAACCCCGAGCACATGAGCGTGTTCGAACAGATCGGCGTCAACACGATGCAGAACCCGCAGAGCCTGATCGCGGAGTACCTGTACCGCGCGGTGAGCCGGCCGTCTGTCGTCGACTTCATGCACATCGGCGAGGAGGCTGAGGTGTTCGAGATCACCGTCGGGGCGGACGCGCCGATCGCCGGGAAGACGCTGCGCGAGGCCGACGAAGCAGGTCTCATGAGCGGACAGACGCTGATCGTCGCCGTCGAGCGCGACGGGGCGGACACGCCGATAACACCGCGGGGGAACACGCGAATCGAGGCGGGGGACCTGCTCACGGTGTACTCGGGGAGCGGCGTGACCCCCGAGGTGACTGACGTGTTCGGTCACCCGGAGGACCACGGCTGAGATGGCCGAACGGAACGGGGGCCGCGTGCCGACCGATCTGGCCGTCATCGCGCGGGACATCGGTTCGCTCCTCCTGATGGAGGCCGGACTGATGACTCTCTCCGTGCTCGTCGCCCTCGGGTTCCGGGAGTTTCACGCGGCCCTCGGCTTCCTCGTCGCGGGCGGCGTGACGGCCCTCGCCGGCGGACTCGCCAATCGCCGGTTCGCCGACGCCCCGGAGCCGAAGATGAAACACGGGATGGTGATCGCCGCGGGCGGGTGGCTCATGGTCGCCGTCTTCGGCGCCCTCCCGCTCTTCTTCACGGCGTGGCTGACGCCGCCGGCCGTCATGGACGCGTTCGTCCCGGCCGCCGCGGACACGTCGTCGTGGGAGCCGATCGGCGTCGGCGGGACCGCGACGCTCTCCAGTCTCGCCTACTTCCGCGACCCGCTGCACGCCGTCTTCGAGAGCATGAGCGGCTGGACCGGGAGCGGTCTGACGATGGCGATCCACGAGCCGTCGCTGCCGCGGGCGGTCCAGTGGTGGCGGTCGTTCATCCAGTGGGTCGGCGGCGTCGGCGTCATCGTCCTCACCGTCTCGATCCTCTCGCGTCCCGGCAGCGGGAGCTACGCGCTCTATCGGAGCGAGGCCCGGGAACAGAAGATCCACCCGAGCGTCGTCTCGACGGTCCGGACGGTCTGGAAGCTCGTCGTCGGGTACACGCTACTTGCCTTCGCGACCCTGTTCGTCGCGATCCGAGCGAGCGGGAGCGCGTACGCCGAGTCGCTCTCGCTCGGCGAAACCGCGTGGCAGGCGCTCAACCACGCCATGACGGGCCTCACGACCGGCGGGTTCTCCGTCACGGACAACTCGATCGCGACGTACGGCTCGCCGCTGGTCGAGGCCGCGCTGCTGCCGATCATGATCCTCGGCGCGATCGCGTTTCCGGTCCACTACGTCGTGCTCAGAGATCGAAGCCCGCGCGAGCTGGCGCGAGACCTCCAGACGAGATGGCTTTTCGCCCTGCTCGGGGCCGGCGTCGTCGTGCTCTCCGCGCAGAACGTCGCGTCCGTCCCGGTCGTCTCTGGTGCGTTCGCGACGGAGTCGTTCCTCTCGTTCCCGGTCCCGCTCCTCGACGGAGCGGGGCTCGACGCGGTCCGAGATTCGACGTTCCAGTGGATCAGCGCGATGAGCGCCACCGGCTTCCAGTCGGCCCCGATCGGCGACTGGGTCGCCGGCGCCAAGGTGATGGTCGTCGGCGCGATGGTGCTCGGCGGTGCGGCCGGGTCCACCGTGGGCGGTATCAAGATCGTCCGCGGCTACACGGTGGCGCGCGGTATCGCGTGGCAGTTCTCTCGGGTGTTTCTGCCGAAAAGCGCGGTCGTCACCGCCCGCATCGGCGATCGGACGTTAGACCGCGAGACGATGGAACGCGAGTTCGGCGAGGCCGCGATCGTCACCCTGCTGTGGCTCGTCGCGCTCGTCGTCGGGAGCCTCGTGCTCGTCAACGTCGCCGGCCCGGAGTTCGGCTACGCCGACGCGCTGTTCGAGGTCGCGAGCGCGCAGGGGAACGTCGGGCTCTCGTCGGGGATCACCGGCCCGTCGATGTCGCCGCTGGCCGAGGGTATGTTCGTCCTCAACATGTGGATCGGCCGGCTGGAGATCATCCCGGTCCTCGTGTTCGTCCGAGCCGTGCTATACGGTCTGAACCCGTGAGACCGGCGACTGGGTCCCGAGGTTAGTCGTCGTCTTCGGCGTCGGTGTTCACCCGACCGATAAACGACCAGTGGGTTTCGCGAGTCCCGTCGGGGAGGGTCTCTTCGGTGACGTGGTAGAGGTACGGGCCGTGCGGGCAGTCGTCACACCCATCCTCACAGAAGTGCTGTTTCACGACCGCGGTGTACCCCTCGTGTTCGGTGACCCGGAGCACGCCGTCGCCGAGTTCCGGGTCGATCGGAAACTCCGTCGCCTCGTGAGACTGGAGCAGTTCCCGGGCGAAAACGATCGATTTGCGGAGCCCCTTCGGCGACAGGCCCTCCAAGTCGGCAACGATCTGGTCGGACAGCCCTTCCGGCGGCTCGGGAGTCCGCGAGGAGTCGGTCATAACTGCGCGTTTACTCCGCGAGTATTTAACAAGTCCGCGGGTGATAACCCCCTGAAAAGGCGCTCGTGGCTCCGATCCTTTCAGAATATAATGAATATTTATACGCAATCGGCGGGTAGCGGACGGTATGTACGACGACGAGGAGCTCTCCGAGATCCGCGAGGCCCACGCGGAGTGGGAGGCGGAGACGCTCGATCCGACCCTCGACAGGCACGGGGAGCGGAACGACCGGTTCGCGACGGTGTCGAACCGCGAGGTCGATCGCGTATACACCCCCGAGGACGTGGCCGATATCGACTACGAGGCGGACCTCGGCTTTCCGGGCGAGGAGCCGTACACGCGAGGCGTCTACCCGACGATGCACCGCGGGCGGACGTGGACGATGCGGCAGTTCGCCGGGTTCGGCACCGCCGAGGAGACGAACGAGCGCTTCCACTACCTGATCGACGAGGGACAGACCGGGCTCTCGACCGCCTTCGATATGCCCTCGCTGATGGGGCTCGACTCCGACGATCCGATGTCGCTCGGCGAGGTCGGCAAGGAGGGCGTCGCCGTCGACACGCTCCGCGACATGGAGGTGCTGTTCGACGGTATCGACGTGGGCGAGGTGTCCACCTCCTTCACGATCAACCCGAGCGCGCCAGTGATCTACGCGATGTACGTCGCTATCGCGGACCAGCAGGGCGTCCCGCGCGAGGAGCTCCGGGGGACCCTCCAGAACGACATGCTCAAGGAGTTCATCGCGCAGAAGGAGTGGGTGATCCCCCCGGAGCCCTCCCTCGATCTCGTGACCGACACGATCGAGTTCGCGATCGAAGAGACCCCCAAGTTCAAGCCGGTCTCGGTGTCGGGGTACCACATCCGGGAGGCGGGGTCGACCGCGGTCCAAGAGCTCGCGTTCACCCTCGCCGACGGGTTCGCGTACGTCGAGGACTGCCTCGACCGCGGGCTCGAGATCGACGAGTTCGCCCCGCAGCTCTCCTTCTTCTTCAACTCCCACAACTCGGTCTTCGAGGAAGTGGCGAAGTTCCGCGCCGCCCGCCGGATCTACGCGCGGATCATGGGCGAGTGGTACGGCGCGGAGGCCGACGCCTCCAAGCAGCTCAAGTTCCACACCCAGACCGCGGGCCAGTCGCTGACGGCGCAGCAACCCCTCAACAACGTCGTCCGCGTCACGCTCCAAGCGCTGGCGGGCGTGCTCGGCGGCACCCAGAGCCTCCACACCAACTCCTTCGACGAGGCGCTCGCGCTCCCCTCCGAGCGCGCCGTGCGGGTCGCGCTCCGCACCCAGCAGATCATCGCCGAGGAGTCGGGCGCGGCCGACATCGTCGACCCGCTCGGCGGCTCGTTCGCGGTGGAGGCGCTCACCGACGAGGTCGAGGCGGAGGCGACGGCGTACATCGAGGAGATCAGGGAGATGGGCGACGGCTCGGTCCGCGACGGCGTGCTCCGCGGGATCGAGGACGGGTACTTCCACCGCGAGATCCAGGAGGCTTCCTACGAGTACCAGGAGCGCGTCGATTCGGGCGAGGAGACCGTGGTGGGCGTCAACGCCTACCGGGCCGAGGAGGACCCGGAGACCGACCTGCTCCGCGTCGACGAGACGACCCGGGAGCGCCAGCTCGACCGGCTGGAGACGGTGAAGGCGGAGCGCGACGACGACGCGGTCGAGGCGGCGCTGGACGACTTGCAGGCAGCGATCGACGCCGACGAGAACGTGATGCCGGCGATCGTCGCGGCCGTGAAGGCGTACGCCACGATGGGCGAGATCATGGCGGTGTTCGAGGCGGAGTACGGGACGTATCAGGAGCGGATCGGCGTCGCGTAAGCGTGTGAAGCTGGCAGAGCGGCCGTTTATAAGCGATCGAGTGGTGTTGCTGGCGGCTTTTTATACGTCGTCGATCACGATGTGGCGGTGAACACCTCCAAAGCCCCAGCCGCGAGGACAGCGCACGCTCGTTGCGCTCCTCGCTCGCGTTGCTCGCTGCGGTGCTTACGTCACCTGCGCCGTCCTCGCGGCTGCCCCTTTGGGTCCCACCCCGACCGCACCGCACAGCCTCACGCCTCCCCAGCCTCGTCAGTCGCCCTCCGCTTCGCTCCGGGCGACTGACTCCCTCGCACCGTCGGTGAGCGGCCCATGGGCCGCTCACCGGGGCGCGCCACCGTATTGCATTTATAAGCTATCGTCGCTGCCGCTCATAAGCATTCAAACACCGTCTCACCGGCACCGATCTGCGTCAGCAACTCCCCGAACCGGCCATCGCTGTACCCGTACTGATCGCCGTATGCCGGATATCCGTTAGCGATACAGCATTTCAAGAGCGTCGAGAATGAAAAACGGGGACGACGAAACGGACAGATTGACCGCGCATTACGCCATCTCGATCGGACGGGCAGACTCCGCACACCATGCGTTGCCTCGACGACCCGCCCGCCGGAGATCGAGCTCGACGACCGACCCGGCGTCGAGCGCCGACAGCTCGGCTTCCACGTCGGGATCGTCGTACTCGACGACGTACAGCGTCCCGTTGCGTGGGTATTCACGGAGCGTCATCGCCCCGTGGTCGTTACACGCTCTCACGACCGTATACTTGCCAGTCCGATTCATCACATCTCGATGCTATTTGTTCCAGTCCCTTAGTTATGAATTCCAGTCTCGCCGTTATCCTGTTCTTACCGACGGACGCGGCCGCGTTGCTAGCGTGTTGAGATTGATCCGAGATCAATTCGAGAGCGATCCTGAGCCGCGAGCCGACTGCGAACGGTTCACTTTAATCGGCGCGTCGCCTCGCTCGGGTATGACGGAGACGGAGATTCCCGAGGATCACCCGCGCTACGCGTCGCTCGTGACGCGCCACCGGATCGAGGCGGGCGTCGAGAAGGGGATCACCTCGAAACAGGGGCTCATCGCGCAGGGCCGCGGCGAGGCGTTCGACTACCTCCTCGGCGAGCGCACGCTCCCGAGCGCGGACGCCGCCGAGCGCGCCGCAGCGGCGACGCTGCTCACGGCCGATCGTCCGGTGCTCTCGGTGAACGGCAACGTCGCGGCGCTGGCTCCCGCGGAGACGGTCGAACTCGCCGAGGCGGTCGACGCGGACATTGAGGTGAACCTCTTCAACCACACCGACGATCGGGTCCGGCGGATCGCCGACCACCTCCGGGAGCACGGCGCCGACGGGGTGAAGGGGCTCGCGGGCGACGGCGAGATCCCCGGACTGGACCACGCCCGCGGCATCGTCGACGCCGACGGGATCGAGGCGGCCGACGTGGTCGTCGTCCCGCTGGAGGACGGCGACCGCGCCGAGGCGCTTGACGCGATGGGGAAGACGGAGATCGTGATCGACCTCAACCCCGGGAGCCGGTCGCCGCGCACCGCCGACATCCCGATCATCGACAATCTGATCCGAGCGGTGCCGAACGTCACTGCCCACGCGCGGGAGCTGGCCGACGAGTCACCCGCGGTGCGTCGCGACGCGATCGACGCGTTCGACGCCGACGAAGCGCTCGCCGATGCGGAGGCCGCCATCCGCGAGGGCTCCTTCGAGATGTCCGACACCTAACCCCGGACCGCGAGAAGCCCGACGAAACGTTCGCTCGCTGACGAATTCGGGGGTGTCGGCGTCGGAAGTGCAAAGGCCGCTGGCAACGTATGGCACGCATGGAACTCGACGAGACGGACCGTTCGATCCTCCGGATCTTGCAGGAGGACGCCCGGACGCCGTTCTCGGAGGTCGCGCGCCGTATCGATATGTCCAGCGCGACCGTCCACGACCGGGTGAACCGCATGGAGGAGGCGGGTGTCATCGAGGGGTACCACGCGTCGATCGATCCGAAGGCGGTCGGCTACGGCGTCAGCGCCTTCGTCGGCCTCCGCGTCGAACAGGGACGCGAGGAGGACGCCTTGGAGCGGCTCCGCGATATCGACGGCGTCTGCGAGATCCACCTGACCACCGGCGAGTGGGACGTGATCCTCAAGGTCGTCGCCGCGAACACGGACAGCCTCCGCGAGCTGATGTTCGAGCGCGTCGCGGAGATGGAGGGGTTCTCCCGGTCGCAGACGATGATTATCCTCGACACCGACTACGAGGCCGACGGGCCACCGGTGTGAATGCCCCGGGCGAAGGACGCTTCGACGACGCGGGACCGGAACTCTCAATTCGGGCACCCTCCCAACGAAGAGCATGAGCACACGGGTCGAGGAGCGGTTCGGGCTGTCGCCGGAGCGCGCGTGGGCCGCGATCGTCGGCGGCGTCGCGGCGCTGCTCGCGATCGGGTCCGCCGTCTTCCCGCGGATCGTGTACGATCGGTTCCTCTGGCGGTACTTCTGGGGGCCGGTCGCGGCCGACGGACAGGGCGCGCAGTGCGCCGTCCGCGACGCGAGCGGGACCGAGCTGCTCGGGAGCTCGTCGGCGTGTTCGGCGGCCGTCGAGGCCGGCGAGATCGTCGCCGAGCCGGGGTACACCACGGTCTCGACCGTGAGCTACGTCGTCATCCTGCTGGCGATGCTGATCGGTGTGGTCTTCCTCCTCCGGCGGCTGGATATCGGCACCGAGCTGCGCTTTTTCTACGCGCTGTTCCCGTTCATGCTGCTCGGCGGCGCCCTCCGCACCGTCGAGGACTCGGGGATCGCCGCGATGCGGGCCGGCGTGGAACCGCTGATCCCGTTCCCCGTCAGCGCCCTCCTGATCAGCCCGTTCATCTACTTCACGGTTTTCGGCGTGACGCTCGCGTGCGTCCTCGCAGCGTACTCGCTCGAGGACCGAGGCGCGGTCGACGACTACGCTCGGCCCCTGTTCGCGATGGGCGCCGCCGGGCTCGCGCTCGCGTTCGGCTACCTCTCGTACCTCTCGGCCGCGACCGACTACGTTCAGTTCTACCCGATCGTCCTCGTCTTGACGCTGGGGATCGCAACCGCGGCGACCGCGGTCACGTGGAAGCTCGCGACCGCGTACGTGCCCGAGGTCCGGCAGGGGACCGGCGTCGCTGGGATAATTATCATCTGGGGTCACGCGATCGACGGGGTCGCCAACGTGATCGGGCTCAACTGGATGCCGGCGCTGACGGGGACGGCGAACCTCGTCCCGAAACACGTGGTCAACGCGCTGATCGTCGACTGGACCGGTCGGCTGCTCCCGCAGTCGATCGTCTCCGTCACCGGCGACGCGTGGCCGTTCCTGCTGGTGAAGCTCGCGGCGGCGACGTTCGTCGTCTGGGTGTTCAACGGCGAGATGTTCGACGAGTCGCCGCGCTACACGCTGCTGCTGCTCATCACGGTGCTCGCGGTCGGACTCGGTCCCGGCAGTCGGGACATGCTCCGCGCGACGTTCGGGATCTGAGAGCGGCGAACCGCGTCACATCCCGGAGTTACATCCCCATGTCGGCGGCGGCCTCGGGGACCGGGAGGTCGCCGACGGCGACGCCGAGCAGTTCGGCGGCGTGGTCGAGCGCCATGTCGAACCCGTAGTATCGCTCTAACTCGTCGCCGGTCGGGCCCGGGCGGACCTTCAACATCGCGTAGCCCTCGGCGTTCTGGGCGATCGTCGCCCCTCGACCGTCGGCCGAAAATGTGAGGCGTCGCTCGCCGTCTGTCTCCTCGTAGCGCGCGTCGATCGCATTCCCCTCGTCCTCCTCGCTCCCCTCGCCTCCCGCCGTGTCGCTCATACGCACGGTACGTTCCGACCCCTGTCGTATCTGTCGGTCGACAAGGTCGCTGTCACTCTCGGTGTCGTCGTCGATCTACCGCGGATCCCACCCGTGGAACTCGGTCCCCGGCTCCAGATCGAGGTCGAGCGCGTCGATGATCCCGCCGAGGGCCTCGTACCCGCTCGCGGCCGCGGCGATCCCGACGACCGTGTCGTCGTCGTACCGAGCGGCGGCCTCGTCGTGGACGACCGCGTCGACCTCGCCCCGGACGACCGCGAGCGCGTACTCGACGAGGGCCGTCTCGTCGGCGTCGAGGGGACCGCGGTCGTCCGCGCCGAGCGCGGCGATGACCTCGTCGTCGATCCCGACCCCGCGGGCGATGTTGACGTGCTGATGCCACTCGTAGCGGTTCGTCGTCTCGCGGGCGACCGCGAGGATCACGAGCTCTCGCTCGCGGTCTGAGAGCCCGCTGTCGGTCCACAGCGATCCGAGGAACGAGCGCAGTCCCGCGAGCACCTCGGGGTTGTTGCCGATCGACTGGTAGACGTGCAGGGGCTTCCCCTGCAGCGACGACTCCAGCAAGTCCTCGTACTCGTCCGGCACGTCCGACGCGTCAACGTAGGGCACGCGAGCCATGGCTGCGTCTCTCCACCCAGAGTGATAGGTATGCGTGACTCGGTAGCGCTCGCCGCGATCGGGAGCGCTCCGACCGGATCGCCGTGTTCCGTCCGCCCGCTCGCCGGATGGTAAGTTTAAGGGACGACACGGCCCTACCGGAGACAATGAGTACCGAAGTGTCGCGGCGGCGGGCGTGGGTGATCGCCGCGCGACCGCAGACGCTCCCTGCGGCGGCGGCGCCGGTGATCGTCGGCGTCGGGCTCGCGGTCCGGGACGGGGCGTTCGCCCCGCTGCCCGCGCTCGCGGCGTTCGTCGGCGCGGCGCTGATCCAGATCGGGACCAACTTCGCGAACGACTACTACGACGCGATTCAGGGGGCCGACACCGACGACCGCGAGGGGTTCACCCGCGTCGTCGCCAGCGGTCTCATCGAGCCCGGAGAGGTGAAGCGGGCGATGTGGCTCACGTTCGCGGCCGCGGTCCTCGTCGGGACCTCCCTCGTCTACGTGGGCGGCGTCCCGATCCTCGTGATCGGGCTCGCCTCGGTCGCCGCGGGGATCGCGTACACCGGGGGTCCCTACCCGCTCGGGTACCACGGGCTCGGCGATCTGTTCGTGTTCGTCTTCTTCGGCGTGATCGCCGTCACGGGTACGTACTACGTGCAGGCCGCCGCGCTCGCGGGCGGGGCGTTCCCGCTCTGGATCCCGGAGGGGACCGTCACCCTCGCGGCCGTCGTCGCGAGCCTCCCGATCGCCGCGCTGTCGACGAACATCCTCGTCGTCAACAACGTCCGCGACCTGGAGGAAGACGCGGAGACCGGGAAACGCACCCTCGCGGTCCGGTTCGGCTACCGGTTCTCGCGGGGTCAGTTCCTCGCGCTGCTCGCGCTCGCGTACCTCACTCCCTTCTGGTTCCTCGCGGAAGGGTACGGGCTCCCGGTGCTCCTCCCGCTCGTGACCCTCCCGCTCGCGGCCGGCGTGGCCCGTACCGTACTGACCGAGACCGCCGGCGACGCGCTCAATCCGGCGCTCGAATCGACCGGGAAGCTCCTCGCGGCGTACGCGGTCGCGTTCGCCGTCGGGCTCGTGGTCTGACTCATGCGGCTCAGCCCCTTCTCGCTCGGACTGACGAACTCCCTCGAAACCGCGTGCGGCGCGATCGATCGACGTGAGGGGTTCCTCGTCGCCGTCGACCCCGAGTCCGACGGCGAACCGGTTCCCGCGCCCGGCCTCGGCGAGGCGACGCCGCTCCCCGGCTGGACCGAGTCGCTGTCGGCGTGCGAGGCGGCGCTTCGCGAGGTCGGAGACGGAAACCGTGGGAAAGAACTCGTGACAGACGCGCTCGACCGACTCGATCCCGCCGAGACGCCCGCAGCGCGTCACGGGCTCGCGCTCGCGCTCGCGGACGCGGCCGCCCGCGACGCCGGCCGTTCCCTCTCCGCGCACCTCGCCCGGGCCGAGGACCTTCCCGCGCCCGCCGAGGCGGTCCCGGTCAACGCGACGATCGGCGACGGCGGCCCGGAAGCGACCGCAGACGCCGCAGAACGCGCTGTCGATTCGGGATTCGACTGCCTGAAGGTGAAGGTCGGCGCGCGCGATCTCGACGCCGACGTCGACCGCCTCCGAGCCGTGAGGCGGGCGGTCGGCGAGGACGTCGCCCTGCGGGCCGACGCAAACGGCGCGTGGGACCGGGAAACCGCCCGAGAGGCGATCGAGCGACTCCGGCCGCTCGACCTCGCGTACCTCGAACAGCCGCTGCCGGCCGATGACCTCGACGGGGCGGCCGCGCTCCGGGAACGCCGGAAGGGAGTCCCGATCGCGCTCGACGAGTCGCTCGCGAGCCGCGGGCTCGACGCGGTCCTCGACGCCGGCGCGGCCGACGCCGTCGTCCTAAAGCCGATGGCGCTCGGGGGCCCGGACCTGGCGCTGGCGGCGGCGAAGCGCGCGCGAGAGGCCCGCGTCGAGCCGGTCGTCACCACCACGATCGACGCGGCCGTCGCGCGCGCCGCCGCGGTCCACGTCGCCGCCGCGATCCCCGACGTGGTCCCGTGCGGACTCGCCACCGGCCCGCTTCTCGACGCCGACCTCGCCCCGGACTCCTGTCCGGTCGCGGACGGCGCGGTGGCGGTGCCGTCCGGCCCCGGTCTGGCCGGCGACGCGTTCGACGACCTGCCGTAGCTCGGGGCGGGGCGGTGAGAAAGCGTCTCTCCGCCTCACTCCACGACTTCAATCGCCCTCCACGACTTCGATTCTCCCCTCCATCCCGCGCGTCTGGTGCGGCGTGCAGACGTACTCGAAGACGCCCGCCTCCGCGAACGCGTGCTCGAAGGTGTGTCCCTCCTCGCCGGTGAGTTCGGACTCGAAGACGCCGCTCTTCTCGACCACGTTGTGCGCGCCGCCGGCGCCCGTCCACTCCCAGACGACGGTCGCTCCGGCGTCGACGACGAGGTTCGCGGGCGCGAAGACGAATCCGGCGTCGGCGCCGACGGCGACCGTCACTCGCTCCTCGCCCGTCCGGTCGGCCGGCTCCGGATCGTTCTCGTCGCCGCCCGGGAGGACGGCGTCGGCACAGCCCGCGAGCGACGCGGCGGCGACGGTACCCACCGCCGCGAGCGTCGCTCGTCGCGTTCGATCGGTCATAGCGGATCGACGCGGTGGACGGTATAAATCCCCTCGTGAACGCCGACGGGTCGGCAACGGGCACACGGTCGGACGGACCGGCGGACGAGGGAACCGGTGGACCGGCGGACGAGGGAAGGGGCTTTTACCGCCACCGCCGAAGGGGGGCGTATGAGCGATTGGACCGACGCGATCGTCGGCGAGCGCATGACCGTCGACAACCAGTTCACCGACCGAGTGTCGGCCTCGCAGTTCTCCAGTCAGGAGTGGGGGCTGATCATGACCGCGACCGAGTTCGAGATCGAGAACGCCGACGACTCCGAGGACGCCCGGATCGTCGCCGACACCTCCAGCCTCCCGGCGATCATGCCGGAGCTCGAGAACGTGCGGTCGCAGGTCGCGGCGATGGGCGGCGCCCCCGGCGGCGACGCCGGCGGGAGCGGGGGATCCGGCGGCGGGCTCGTCGACTCGATCAAGGGTGCGCTCGGGCTCGGCGGCGGGGGCAGCGACGGCCCCTCCGACGAAGAGCTCGAAGCGGCCGAGCGCCTCGTCCAGGAGTACGCAGACGAGCTACAGGCGCACCTCGAAGAGGCCGGCAAGTGGGAGCAGGTGCGAGTCGCGTATCAGGAGTGACATCCTCCTCGCCGTAAACGGCGAGGCTTCCCGTGCCGCAGGTGGGATATTTGCCGGTCTACGACACGACCTGTTCTCTCGTGTGAAACGTCCCGCTCTCGCGGTCGAACAAGTGTGTCGATGGCTGTGCCACACAGCCGTTACTCCTATCCTCGCCGTGAGGACTCGGAGTTATCTTCTGACGCATATTCTCTGCCCCGTTACAATCCGCGTTGGCTACCAACTCACACGACGAGCAGACGTACAGGCCACGTTCGACACGGTTCGATTTCGTGTCGTCGCCACACGATGAACACGTTTTCGAGGAGTTCCACTCGTTTTCTTTCAGCACCTCAACACCCCGCATCTCGCCTTTGTATGCGAGGTATTGGTAGAGACGGTTGAACGCCCACGAGTGGAGCTTCTTATTCCCCGTTTTTTTTTTTTTTTTATT
>NZ_BBJP01000021.1 GCF_000739595.1 Halorubrum halophilum
AGGATGCTTTGTGAGGTACTGAAAATACTCACACTTGATGGAGTTACTCCGTTAGGTGATTTGGCAGATATGGTACAAGGACTGCGAACCGGAAATAACACTGAACGTTTGAGCGAAAAAAAGGAGACAGATCAGCATCGAAAGGCGCTACATGGTGAAAACATCTCTCGATATCACTATAGCTGGGGGGGAACTTACGTCCTCTACGACCGAGATCTGCTAAGTCGCGATCAGGCGGCCCGACAGAGAGAGAAAAAATATTGGGAAGCAGACAGGAAGATATTGGTCCAAGAGATCAGAAATGTACACCTTCCACAAAGAATTGTCGCCGCTGTTGATACGGAGAAATATATTGGCCTCAACACAACTAACGCGATTATCGAGCGCGATGATGTTGACCTGAATCTGTACTATACTCTCGCAGTAATTTCATCAACGCTTATAAATTCCTTCTTTAAATGCTGCTTCGTTGATAATCATATTGCCACGCAATATCTCGAATCAATCCCTCTATTTCAAGAGAATGAGTTCCGCTCAGCTACAGCAGTAGAGACATATCGAGATGGATTAGAAGCAATTCAGATAGAACCCGAACATGCGGCATCTGGTGATGGATGTGAGACGAGTAGCGAACACATTCGTTTAGCACTCGCGAATCTCGCTCAGAAAATCGCAGACCACAAGCAGTCTCTTTCGCAACTTAATACAGATCTCACTGACTACCTCACACTACGATCTGAGGTAGAAACAAGGCCCATTGCGGATATCGGGCTCATACAGCCAGTTAGCAGTCCTCCAAATAACCAGTTAAAAATGGACAGTGAAGATCAAAACAGCCTCCGTGTCGGGACCGCTCGCGTGGAGCGCGAGTCCCCAAACACGGTCCTCATAGAGGCCACCGCTCGCTACAAGCCCGACGACGAGGACGCACACGAGACGGACCGGTGGGGCTACACGGAGACAGAGTACCTGCCAGCGTTCCGGATCACGGACCTCACGGAGCGGGAGGCGGACCTGATCGAACACTTCGTGCCGGTCGCCGTCGACGAGGCGGGCGGCTTCGCGAACTTCCGCGAGACGGCGACGAAGACGAACTCGCTGATAGACCGGTTGAAGGCGATCGAACTGCCCGACGTCGACGACGTGGCTGACGACTTGGAGAACTACCTACAGACGAAAGAACGCGCAGAGGAGCTCAACGAGAAGATCGAGCAGACGGACGCACTGATCGACGAAATCGTCTACGAGCTGTACGGACTCACCGACGAGGAGATCGAGATCGTTGAGGAGGCAGTAGGGGAGTGAGCGAAAACCAGTCTCTGGCCTCCCTAACCGAGGACGACGAGATCGCGGGGAAGGTCAGGAGACAGTTAGAGGTGTTCCCACAGAAGTTCCGAGAGCTCGGAGAGGCTGGGCAGCTTAGTGAACTCTTTCGTAGTCCGAAGAAGTTCTCAGGAGCACGCGTTGAACAGGCACCAGAGGTCTTCACAGAGCAGTATCTCATTGGACCGGTCCTCCATGGACTTGGATACCTGAGTTCCTCCTCAGCGGAATACGACGGAATTGGGCCGCACTTCATCCGCCAGCCAATAACGTATCGAAAAGTCGAGCCGAAACAGCCCGACTATCTACTGAAAAACATCGACCCGGCTATCGTGTGTATCGTTGAGGCGAAGGCAGTAAACCGAGAGCAAATGACTGGTGCGAAAACACACGCAAGTGAGGATATTCGAGAGTATCTTGAAGAGGATGCCTTCTGTAAGTACCTTCGCGATACCAAGCAGCGGTACCTAGTAGGAATCGGAACTGACGGATTCCGATGGACACTGTGGATGAAAGACATCCATACGGGCGAAGCGATGAGTCACAACCCCAAGATCGACATATCCCCTGTCATCAGAAAGGTCGCGAGCCGTAGAGATGTAATTGAGGGGGACTTCTCGTCGGGGGCCTCAGACGAGCGTGAACTCTTAGCTGAGGAGTTTGTGCCCGCCTTCGCTGCGACCAACCTACCGGAATACGTCAAATCGGCGTTCGGGGAGAACTGACCAAGACAAGATTAGCTTCGCGAACTTCCGTGAGGCGGTAACAAAAACAAACTCGCGGGTTGACCGGCTGAAGGCGATCGAGTTGCCCGACGTCGATGACGTGGCCGGCGACCCAGAGAACTACCTCTAGAGGGTCGAGCGTGCCGAGGAGTTTGACAAGAAGATCACAAAGATAGACGGCCTGATCGACGAGATCGATACGGGTTGTACGGAATCACTGACGAGGAGATCGAGAAAATCGAAGAAGCAACTATCGAGTAGCATCTGTGGTCGTGATTATTGCGCTAATTACGCCCACCCGATATCATAGCAGACCCGCAACGGGCGTGTGAGAGGTTATTGTTTGAACGCTTTCGCCACAAGCAGTGGGAAGACAAGTGTAGCCTCTGCTTCCACTTGTGTGTAGTTCGTCTGGTTTTCTTTGATCTTCCCCCAAGAAACAGCCTCGTTCGGCGGTGCACCCGATAATGACCCATCACCCTCCATCCCCGTTGAAATGTACACCACGTAATCCGCTCCCCCTCGAAAGAGGTTCGTCATGATTGCATGGTGTTTCGGTACTCCACCACCCACCGCGATGAGCCCCGTCGAGTCCGCCAGCAGCCCATCTTCAATTAGCGAGTCATAGTCGTCCAAAATCTCAATACCCACTTCTGAATCATACCCTTGACGGTAATAGTAGAGGAAGTTCCCGACCTCGGAGTCCGTCAATGCTGGACAGTACACCGGTACGTCGTTGTCCGCAGCCTGCTTTAGAACCGAATCCTCATCCTCAAGAGTTTCACCTAACTCGCGTGCGAACGACGTCGGTGTTCTCACTTTCTCCTCTGCGAAAAAGTCCTCAAAGAAATCATACAGATACTCTTCCAACCACACATACCGGTCAGAAGGAACGAAGAGATTCCCGAGCCGATTGATCCCACGCTCACGGAGCGATGCCTCGTCTGCGTCCCATTTTCCCATCTTGAATGGCTTTGCCGTCTTGATCACGTCCTCGGTCAGCGATCCAGACGTCGTAATAACTACGTCCACATACCCCTCTCGAACGAGATACGCGACGGTCTCGCGCAGCCCCGACGAGATGATGTTTGACGTGAACGTGAGGTAGACAGTGGCGTCCGCCTCCTGCATACGTTCGGCGATGTCGATTGCCTCTGCGAGCTGCGTCGCCTGGAACCCCGTTGTCCCATAGGCGTCGAGCATCTCGTCAAAATCAAATTCTCCACGAAAGTCGTAGCCACGAACATCCGGCGTGTCAGGTTCCTCATCACTCCCAGGAACGACGTCGCTGTGAGAGTCATCTTTGTCCATACTACTGGATAATCTGACGCCGGTTTGAAGAACTCGGAATCGGTCTCCAAGCCGTTGATGAAACCCTCAACAATTGAGAGTTGGTGACTAAGAGCCGTCAGAAGCCCTTGAGAACAGAGTCACTCTTCCTCGTACGCGAGGTTCATCAGCCATTGGGAGAAGGCGTCTGCCTGCGGATCGACCTCTTCCTCACCGATGAATGGCGAGAGCATGTCACCCGCCATCAGCAGTGAAAAGTCAAGATCAGATGCTGTTGGTTCGAGATAGTAGGTCCGTTGACCTTCGTACACCGTTTCCTCACGCTGGATCACCTCGGCACTCTCAAGCGCTTCGACTATTCGGCTTCCTTTTCGCGAAGAGACATCCAGCTCTTTCCAAAAGTCGCTCTGGTGAATCCCACCCGTCTCGCGGATCAGTTCAAGACCCGCATGTTCGTCTTCCGAGAGATCGGCTTCACCCTGTGACGCACTCATATTCCAACAGCTAACGTGTCTCCATTATAATCGGTCTTTCTGTCGCTAACACTCGTTATGAGATTGGCCGAGATTATTGTGCCAATCTCCCACTCGGTGGCACGACAAACCCGCAACGGGCGTTTTTCGGGTTCGTTCAATCGATATTGTAAATCAATGCCTTATGTAGAAATCCGGTGAATAGGGGACGGTAAATGTTACATAAGGCAGCAGGCATCGCTGACAAGTGAATCCTGAGCCCACGTCACGGTCGACATCGACCGTGGCCTGTCTGTCCATCTCGTCACGTTGCCAGTTGTAGGGCGGTACGGCTTACTCAGGGCTAAAAATCACTAAGAAGGCGTTTCACTCTATGAGGCTTCCGAAGACAGATTTATAACGATCGAATATGTACTTTTTGATAGGTGGTATGTATGGCCACACCAAGCTATGCGGGGGCAGAGTCGCACCACCACCCAGATAGCGACATTGAGACGGGTGAAACCGCAGTCTGGCCACTCGTTGAGTGCCTCGGTGGGAGCGTGGGGGCTGGAATTATTTTTCTCCTCTCCCTCCCAGTGTTAGCCGATCTCATGAGTCCGCTTGGAGCCCTGTCTCCAACTGGGCTCCTCGTCGTGTTTCTGTTCGCGTGGCTGTTCTTGTGGCTACTCATCGCTGTGACTCGCGAGCGAGTCACCGACTGAGTAGTCACAGAACAGTGTATACACTATCTTCAGTCGAACACGTCGGTGAAGTCCTGAAGAATATCTTGTGACGACTTTCCATCAGCACGAGATGGAATTGGATCCTCCCAGCATTCGACCTCGAGTGTTTGTGCATCCGATATCTGATGCGGATCAGTCGTCACGTTGAGAATTGCCGTGTGATAGATAGCAAGGAGTCGGTGATCATGGACACTCACGTGATCGATGCCAGCTCGATTCAGGACTGCTGGAATATCCGTGGGACTAGAGAGAGATGCCGAGACGGTTGGAGAATCCGGGTCACCCATACCAACGATTCTCACATCAGACACATAAACTACCTGTGCTGGAGAGCCTCGAGGGACTCGCGTCGACCGTTGAGAAACACCCACGTTCGGGCCGACGTCGACCGTAACGTGTCTCGCCCCGTCACGTCGCCAGACGGACTCATCGGTCGGCATTCGAGCGCGTGTGATACGACTGTCCAGACTTGAATTCGGTCAGTTCCTCAATCCTCGATTCGAGCTCTTCGACTTCGTCGCGAAGCTGGTCGGCGTCGTCAGCATCGCTCGCCGCAAGTTGGTCTTTCAGCCCTTGGAGCCGTGTCTCCTTGCGGTCTTCGTCCACCTCGGCTTTCCGAACGTACTCGGTTTCTTCAATTTCGTAAACGTCGCTTTCAGCAACATCAGTCACTTCGAGGGCGTCGTCAACCTTCCCGCGATCAACGCTCACCACCCGATCACGGTCGATCCCCGCTGATTCGAGCGTGTCCAGCACCTCGTCGTCATCTTTGAGCGAGCGGTTCGTCCGAGTTGTCCGCTGGACCGAGCCGTACGATCCCGAGACCGGTCGGTCGTGATGGAGTCGGTCTAAGAGCGTGTCCGCGATCTCCTTGCGGAGGTCGTTGGCGTTCCGTTGAACGTCCGAGAGCAAGGTATACAGGTCGATGAGTGTCCCTGTCTCGACCCCTTCAAGCGCTGTAACCTCGTGACGTTCCAGCGCGTCGACGAGCAACAGCGCATCCGCGTAGACATCGAGATCAGGTTCTGTCCGTTCGTCGGGAGCAGGCTCAGAGGGCGGGTCCTCGTCCAATAACAATGAGGTGGTTGGCGCTTCGGTCTCGATTATCACACCTCGGTCGTCGTTCACCTCGAATCGTGGATGGAGACTCAATACCGTCGGGTATGGATCCGCATCGGGTGGGAGTCGATCAAGGTCGAACCCATCGGTAGAGTCGGTAACACGCCGATATAGTGTCTCGAACTGGTCTTTTTGAAGCGGTCGCGACTCACCGCTATCCGTGAATCTGATGATGACACGGTGTTCCTGGACGCCAGTTATCTGAAACCGGTCGTTCGAGAGTGGTGTCCGGAGCGTAGCTCCTTCTGAGAGGTCATCTAACCGCTCAAGGAGATTGTGCCAGCTGACCCGAAACGACATATTCGTAGTGAGAGAGCGCGATGATAAATGTCTGAGGTTGTTGACAGAGATTATCGATGGATTCGTCATTGGGTGGTTATAGTCACTTTTTGGTTGTGGTGACGGAGGTGAAATATAACAGGAAGATACGACTGGGTCCACGGATTCAAGATATTTTACCACTAGACGCACCCCTCTGTCGACTTGTTCAACAAAACCACCTGTATATAGAGGGTCACCTCTATCGATTTGTTTCGCGAGGAGTTACCCATAGGAGATCGGTATTGAATTAGTGGAGAGAAGTTCTTTCCACGCCCTAGTGGGAGGTTTCCATTGCTGATCAAAATTGAGCATAGGACCACTCCTACACGTAGTCGGGGGATTCACCACGACCGTGTCCCTAGGACCACACACCCACCCCTATCGATTTGTTCTAACGAGAAAGAGTGGTGAGGTGGGTCAATCACGGGGGAGCCAAGGTGGATATGGTTAATCAGAATAATATCCTTCGGCTAAATCCATCTTTATAAATTCGATTCTGTTATAATTGGTGTGTAGAAAGGGGGTTGAACAAATCGATAGGAGTGGGTGTAGAGTAGTTAGTCGAAGAAATAAAAGGAGCAACAAGACATCACTCACCACAGTGTACAAGAACTCCGATCCTGGTCTTCGTCGCTTGGTTTCTTGACTTCTTATTTAATATCCTATTAGGAGGAGAATATAGCGACGAAGAGTCAGTCGATCACATCGGGTTTGAGTGAAAGTGTCTGCTTGGGAAGGGTGTGGAAGCTACCGAAGCAGACAGCGAGATAGAAGAAGAGCACCTCCTTAATTTTGTCGTCAACAGCCTCAACGAAGAGCTTGCGATAGATCTCGACGAGAACGTCAAGGTCACGACAGAGACGTTGTACGAGGTCCTCGCCGGCGCCAGCGCCGGCGGGAGCGAGCAAAGCTGGGTATAAA
>NZ_BBJP01000020.1 GCF_000739595.1 Halorubrum halophilum
TTTACAGACAAGATCATCAGATCAGGATGAGAGGCATCACTAACCGGTGAATCCTGGTCACGCTATCCAACTACGTCATCCACCGAAATTCTTGGTGTTTCGTACAGACATTCATTTTCCGCCCGTACACATCTACATAGGTCGTACACACCATCTAACGGCGGGATCTAAATCTTCGTACACCCCTAGTGTACGTCCACATTATTGTGTCTATAGGGAGATTGAGAGGGGGATTCACCCCCATTACAGACTAGGAGAAGGAGATGATATTATTGTCCTTAACGAATTCAAGCGTGCGGACTATATCGCCTTCAAGCATACTGGGAATTGTGATGACGCTGTCGCTGTGCCCAGAGCGACGCAACCGGTTGTTTATTCGTTTCTGCGACCAGTTGCTAGGGTCTCCACCGAAACGTCCGCCATCCAGCTCCAGAATCTCATGTTTGACGAGATTATTTAGCATTTGGACAATGTGCTCACGGCTTTCGCAGACCCACACTGTCGGCGCGTCGTCTATGTTGTCCCAGAAAGCGAACTTTTTCCGCCAAGTTTCGTAGCCGTTGTGTCGAGTGATTACTTCGACGCGGGCGGCGTAGTCGCCGTAATTACCGAGCAGTAGATCTGGATTGACTTGTTGTCCGAGGTTCGGATACAGACGTGTATGTGAAATTTGTTCAAGCTGATCGAAGTAGTTCTCTGCGACAAGGACGCCCTTTCGGTGGTGGAGATGCTCGCCCCCATCTCGACACAGTGGCCGGCCACTATGTTCGTCATTCGCCCAAGATGGGACAAACTGGGAAAGGCCACCAAAGATGGAATTCATAATTTGCAGGGCGGTTTCGGTCGGGGCCCAGTTGCATCGTCGACCGGCGACGTAGTGGTTACCGGTTTTGAATAGCTCTCTGCTTTGCATACGGGTTACAAATGCGTATTTTCCCTCGCTAAAGGTGTAGTCAACGAGTGTAGACAGTTCCGGTTCGTAGCTGGTAGCTATTGAGCCATGTTTGCCAAACTGTCTCCCGACGAACCAGAACGCGACGGGAATCAAGGAATTAACTTCTGGGGCTTCAAGCCCGTATTCCTTCGCTCGCTCGTGCGGATTGTTGGCCATAGTAAATTTAAGTCGGGATTGTAATAAAGGTCAGTAAATTAGCGATCTCTCATCCCGGTTATACATTACGCACAGACTTCCTCACAGCCCCTCGTTATGCAGCGGGAATGAATTGCGACTACCCCGATTCATTATTAGGCCTGCCCGTCAAGAATCAATCAGTACACCACTATATGAGGTACCGACTGGCTCACGGTCTCTTTCAGCAAGAGGAGAGGGAACGATGAAACGATTTCTCCGCTATATCGCGTACCGTGAATTGTACCGTTGGTTCCGTAATGTCGGGAAAAATGACGACGGCAGTTCCTCACAGTCGCGTGACCAAGCTGACCGCGCAGACACGCAGTCCACCCAGCGACGCGTAGACACACTCCCGATAGAAGAAGGGCCGATTGACAGCGTTAATGAGTTAAAAACCGTACTACAGCAGATGGATCCGTACGAGTTCGAGCACTTCGTTGCGGATCTCTGGGAGCGGATGGGCTGGGAAACTGATGTTTCCGCGGCGGCAGTCGACGAAGGCGTTGACGTTATCGCTCGCAAACAGACACCCTACGAACAAACGACACTCATCCAAGCGAAGCGCTACGGCCCCAACACGACTGTCGGATCGCCGGACATCCAGCAGTACGCGAGTCTCGACCAGCAATACACGGGGGTGGATAAGGTCGTCGTGGTAACGACAAACGAATTCACCAGTCAAGCCCGTGACCTCGCTGAACGGCTCAATGTGAAGCTCATTAACGGCGATACCCTCGCTGAACTCGTCGTTGAGCACGACGGGCTTGATCTCGTCGACGAATACATAGGGTTCGTCACGACCGTTGACCACGAGGACGACAGCGAAACCCCCGACCAAGTCGGCACAGAAGGCAACGCGGAGCGACAGAATACCGCCACGGCGACGCCAGCAGCAGATACTATGAATCACCTAGGGTCGGTTCCGTCCACGATTTGGCAGAAGATCATTATCGCTGCCATCCCTGGCTGGATTATCGCGTTCTTCGGCGTCGAAGTGTTGCCCACAGCACTCTGGGGTATCCTCTTTTTCACCGTCTGGCTCGGGCTCCCTTTTGCTCTTTACCTCGATGCAAGACATATCCGGAAGTCCACTGACTGGCCGCAGTACTGGTGGGCGTACGTCGTTACAGCACTTATCTGGTTCCTCGCAATTGTTCCGGCGGGCCTCTACCTGTGGCGGCGTCGATCTCTTGATGAGTCCACCACCGCCGAATCAGCCTCGTCACACGCAACCGACGCAGAAACAACAGAGACAGCCACTCCCGGCGATACTGAATCAGAACCATCAGAGGGGGCGGCTGACCGAACTGCTCGATCACCACGTGAACCTGACGACGCATCGTCCGTAGAGCACGTCCCTGACCGGGTGGACATCGAATACGACGGTGAACAGTACTACGCACAAAGAACTACATCGCCGGACGGGGAGTACACGGCCGCCTACCAGGATGGCCGGTCAGGACCAGGGCAAGGCGAGTCCAGACCGGGTCGCGTGTTCCTGTTCGAGGGCGATGAGCTCTGCTTTACGACCGACATCGACCGGCCGAATGCGTGTGCTGTCGCAAACGACGGGACTGTCGCGGTCGTTGACTGGAAGGACTGGGGCGACACGCTCTCTGGGACATTCCACGTTTTCAATCGGTCCGGGCACCGCTTCGTGAAGCATGACTTCGATTCGAACATCGGCCCGGTTGCCATCACGCCTGACGGTGCCTACGCTGCAACTAGTACACTAAACCCGGATTGCAGTACTTACCTGTTCGACGTTGATGCCGGTGAGCGTCTGCTCCGCCACGAGAATCAACACGGGAACGTCAATCACCTCGAATTCGTCAAGCGAGACAATACCTGGATGCTTCGGCTTGGTGAGCCAGATGATGACTCAGCGTACGGCATCGACCTTGGTGGGCACGTTGTCTGGAAAAGTGAGGGGGTGAAACGCCAAGAGCGGTTAGAGGATCTCATAGAACGCAGCGAGGAATCGGACCTGCGCGAAGCAGTGGTGTTATTGGAAGAGGCGATGGGGCTGGCGTCCGAAGACTACGAGCAACGAAACGTTGCACAGCAATTAGCAGAGACGCACTGGAACCTCGCCAAGACAGTTAGTCAAGAGCACGGGCCGACAGACGAATGGTGGGACCATCTTGATCAGGCTGCGCAGTACTACCGGGAGACTTTGCCTCGCTACGCTGGGAAACAAGGCCTAGCGAAGGTCAAACGCAAGCAAGGGAAACAGCACTTAGATGACGGCAACGAAGCAGCCGCCCGTGAGTGCTTCGAGACCATCGCCGATCTCGAAGATGAATACGATGTCCAGCTCCTGACTGATGCTGACGAGCGCCGACTTGGGAAGCTGCAATAATGGTCACTCAAAGCGACAGTCTTCCAAGACACGGCACCGCGAAATCGGAGACAAAGGCGTGATTCGGACCTAAATACGGCACTCAATGCGACCATCACAAGCTACAGACACAGGGAAATGGTGGAGCGGGCCGAAAGATGACGCATAGACTCAGAGTCGGGAGAGTATGCTGACAGCATGACTGTACCACACTTCTGTGGTGAAATCCATAATAGGGTAAGTCAGTAACTTAACGCCTGCTGCACATCTTCTCCGGTGATCTTGGCTTCACCGTTGCGGAACAGGCTGTTTCGGGCCGCCTCTTCAACGAGACTGGTCAAGTCTGCGGCAGTCATCCCGTCTGTTCTTTCAGCGACCGCCCGAATCTGGTCTTCCGACAGACGGTGGGGTCGGTCGGCCAACTGTGCTTGCAGGATAGAAGCGCGCGCGTCACAACCCGGCATCCCGATGTGGATCTTCTTGTCGATCCTGCCGGATCGGATCCCTGCCTCGTCCAGAGACTCCAACCGGTTCGTCGCACCGATGAACACGATATTGTGTTCATCCGTGTTTTCCAACCAGTTCAGGAACTCATTCACAACTTTCGTGTCCTCTTCGTGTGCTTGGCCAGCACTGCGGTTCTTCAGAACCGAATCGAGCTCGTCGAGGAAAACCACGGCTCCCCCAGCCTCTTCGGCAACGGCTTTTCCTTCCTCGAACAACGCCTTCACCTTCTGCGACGATTCGTTAATCCACTTGCTCTGTACGTCGGCCCCACTCAACTTCACAAATGGGAGTCCGAGTTCGGTGGCTAGGGCCTTCGCCAGGAAGGTCTTCCCCGTTCCAGGCGGCCCGTGGAAGATAATGTTCGACGGACTAATCCCGAGTGCTTCCGCTTTTTCTCGCTGTGTTGTGAGCGGGATCATCACGTCCCGCTTCAATTCTGTTTTCAAGTCTTCCATCCCACCCACATCCTCGAATTCTACCCCAGTATCGGTGGTCCAATCGAAATCCAGCTCTGTCAAATCAGTACGTTCGTTCTGAGTGGATCGGTTGTCTGATCGGAAGTCCTCTCGTATCTTATGCGGATCTCCTGCCGCTGTCGGACTCATTGGAGATGGCTGACGATCGACCTGCTCTTCGGTTGCCCACTGCATAGTTCTGTCTCGCACATACTCAGGATCCAGCTGCTCTTCGTGTGTTGCCGGCGAAGGCATCTGCTGCAGTTTCGCTAGGCGGTACGACACATACGCGATAGGGCCTGCAATGAGCACTACTGCGGTAAGTTCGCTTGGAGTCGGATCGGCTCCACTGTTGAGAATCCAGTTGGTGGTGATGCGTAGGGTGCTGAGACCCGTTCCGACGAGTCCAGCACCACCAACTAGTGTGTGCGTACTTTGACCAAGCAGTTCCAGCGATGCAATTTCTTCGAGGACCCCCCATAGTACCAGCAAAACCATAATCGCCACTGCAAGGATCACTAATACCGCTCCAGCGACCGACATCGGCCATAGGACTCCGCCAAACCACGCATTAACCAGTTGCGTCTGTACTACAGAATGGCCTGCGAGTACAGTCACAGCTACAAGTAGGGCTTCTGTAGTACAGGCTAACACTCCAGATAACGTGGATTTCATCGACTCGTATCAGCAGTCAGCTGGTGATATGAGTGGCAAGAGATCCATCTCGTCGGCCCGAACAACACGATTCAGAGTGTCTTCCGGATAGGGTTCCGGAATCTGATCCTTGACCTTCTCCCTTGATGCGCAGCCAATGATCCGGATTCTGGCGCTTGAGGCAGTCCAGTCGAACACGTGGGTTCGGACGTATAACTCCGATTTCAGTGGCTTATCAGGGCGCACTAGTAGGTCTGGCCGATTCATTTTCGGGGTCGCTGTTGATTTGACATCAATCGTAGTTCCGTGAAGCGAGAGGTCAGTGCCATCATCGCCCTGCGTGTATGCGTTCGGATCCACATTGAGCCCGTAGAGGCGTGCGACTGCAAGTTCGCCTAAGAGTCCGATTTGATGGCTGGAGAGGGCAGTACGACTACCAAACACGACACCCTCATCGATTGCTGAGTCGTTACGCTTCTCAGCAAGGTCAAGTGCCCGTTGAATATCCTCACGGGAGAGCTTGACTGTTGGTAGGGCTTTGAGCGGTACGTCTGCGGGAGTCAGTCCGAGAGACTTTTCTCGGGGCAGGTGCTTCTGTGCCATGGGTGATCACTTTCAGGTGGACACCCCCGGTCGCGTGCCCAAACACGCGGCCTTTCTGCAAGGCGGCACCGGGTTGATGTCTGTACAAGAGTGTATGACATCCAGTTAAAAGTAGACTTGTATTTCGATCGAAAACTGCGCAGCAAAACGCCATAGTGCGGGTCGGTTCCAGCGGAAACAGAGGGGTTAGCGAGATCGACAAGAAAGTTGAGTGAGGTCCTGTTCACTCTGTGGTCAGGAAGTCATTTCTCGATGAAGATGGCACTCTGGTCTTTTGGAGATCAGTCGGGCTGAGTGATTTCTTCGTGATGAACCGAAGAGTCGGCTTTGGCATTCGAGGAATGGTTTTTATATGCTACACGGTACCTGTATGCTATAATGAGTAACTCGTCGGACGGCTATACTGTCGAAGAAGTCAAAGATGATATTGGAATTCTTCGCCGGGTAACTGACGATGTTGTCGAGGCAATTGAGAATGCCGAGAGCGAGGACGTATTGGAGTATCTCATCGAAGAGCAAGAACTCGATCGATTACACGACGGTGAGCGTGGTCTCGGCCAGGTTCGTCGGGCTGTCCTCGAATCACCACTTGCGTCCGATCGTCTCAAGCGTCTTGTGAGTCTGCGGGGCGACGAAACACCTGAGGAGATTCTGGTTCCGCAGGATGTCCAGCGAAACGCGAAGGTTGCATTAGAGGCTGGAAAGCCCGTTGTCCTCTACGGGCCAACCGGAACAGGGAAAACGACCTTCGCCAAACAACTCGCCCGAGAAACTAGCATCGGATACAGTCTCAATACTGCAACGCCGTCGTGGACTCCGTCCGACATCATTGGTGGTGTCAGTCCAGACTATACCGGTGAATCGCTAAGCTATCGAACGAAGCTTGGATGTGTCTCAGAAGCCGTAGAGCGCGCGCGTGACTTCGATGTCGAGTATGGAGTGATACTCGACGAGATCACGCGAGCAGACATCTCGAAGATCTTTGGTCCTCTCTACACGGCTATCGAGAACCCTCACCAGACGATCTTCGAGACTGACGAAGGGAAGACTATCGAACTCGACGAACGGGTGAACATCATCTGCACGATGAATATGTCGGACCGGACAGTGAACGAACTTGATAACGCAATCACCCGTCGGTTTGCGATGATCGAGCTCGACGAGTACGAGGAAGACAAACGTCGGCAACTCTTCAAGGACTGGATCACCACCCACATCACCAGTGAAACGGATCTCGACGAGAACGAGATTCTTCGGCTCTTTGAACGGGATTACGAAGGAATCAATCACGGAAATGAAGCGACCTCGCAGGGGCCGATTATGCGGTTCGGCCCGATGCACTACCGAGATGTGGCGGTCTTCCTCGGCGTCGGGTGTCGTGAGGGCGGCGAGTACGAGTACGACCAAACGGACGCAGTCGGCCAGGCATTCCGCACTTACATCGTTCCTCGCCTGCTGAATGCCGCGGCATTTCCGCAGATTGAGCGTATCGCGGAACACTACCGCGCATTGAACGGTGAGTTCGAGGAGTTCGATCTGTCGCCTGCGGCTGAACTGGCCGAACGCGAACTCGAACAGGAGCGGCGGCAGATGGGTTCCTACGAGTAATGAGTACCGTTGACGAAGTCTACGAATACGGGCAAGATACCTTCAACATCCCGGAACGGGGTGAAATCCGCATAGAGGGCTGTCCGTCGTCCATAATGGACCAGCTTCGTCGTGCGTCATTTACTCAAGAGAGTCCCGGCGTCTTCACGAAAAGTCAGGAAGCGCTCGACTCCGATCAGGAATACGAGGTTGTGACCGTCACGGTCGACGGCGACGACAACGAGATACTCCACGTCGAGGCAACGGACATCGTCGGCGTCGTGAGTCTCACGCCCTCGTCGAAGGTACAGGTCGACCCGAAGATCGATTGGGAGTACATCTTCGATATGCTGCTGGCCGTCTACGACCAGAATAGGTCGGTCAAATACCACGGCATCCCGCTACAGGACTTCCTCTCTGACGACATCCATCTCGAAGACGTATTCGTCGTTCTGGCGATCAACTACCTCGATGGATTGGAGACCATCCAGCGGAACGGGTACATCCGTGACCTCGTAATCAAACGGACGAATAGCTTGGACGGTCGCGGGAACATCGATGTCGAGCAGACACTGTTGAACCACGCTCGCGGAACGATCGAGCCCCAGTGGATTCACAATGAGACGGAATACGACAACGCGGTGAATTCGCTACTGCATTTCGCGGGGAAGACACTTCTTCGACTTTTCAGACAGAAATCGCCTGAGAACCACCATCCGGCGTACGATCGGATATTCTCTGAGGTCCACCGCGAGGTAGAGCGATTGGAGAGTATGGGCGTCGATAGCGGACTTGATCGGATGGATGAATACCGGGAGATCTCGCTGAATAATCTCCCGAAACAGCGCCAGTACTACCGGAAGGCGTTCGATGTATCGAAGGCGGTTATGTCGTCGTCGCTCGGCCAGCAACTGCGTGACGGGCCGCGGGAGCTGGTGGTGGACTACGTCCTGAATATGGAGTCGCTCTTCGAGCAGTACTCCCAGGTCGTCATCGAACGCGAACTCAACTACATAAAATCCTACGACCATCTTGGAGACCTGAACGACGTAACCCCCGTCCGATCCCCGTCGGTGAAGCCCTTCGAGGGCGAGGGATCGATCTACCACGAGCCCGATCACGCGCTTCAGGAAGGCGACGAGACTCTCGCCGTGTTGGATTCGAAGTACTACGCCGAAGGGCACGATCCGGTGAAGGAATCTCCGTCCCGATCCCGACTGTTCAGCTACGCCTACCTGCTCCACTCGGATCGACTCGCGTTCCTCTGTCCGCTACTCGAACCACGTCGCCGGCGAGTGGCTCAGACCGGGGCCGAACTGGAGATCGTCTCGCCAGAAGAAGAGTTCGAACTGGACGCATACGACGAGGTCGTCCACGACTATCTTCACAGTGTTCTCGTCGAGAAGAGTCCTGAACTCGAAACGTTCCGCGCTGTTGCGGAGAACCAACTATGTCTTGACGGCGTTGACGAGAGTGATTTGAGTCGTGCCACGGAGATGAGTGGCCCGTTCACATTCAAGGACACACAGGATTTCTCTCTGCGGGTCATCAAAGCTGCAGCTGACGAATACTCCTACCAGGTTCGGAACCGATACGACTTGGAGCAGGAAGGTGACTGGACACGGGATCAGATCGAAACGCGGTGTGAACGACGGTACGAACATACCACTACGTGTGTCCCCGTCTTCTGTCGTGACGGTGGGCGAGAATGGATTGATCTCTACTTCTTGGAGAACGGATCAGGAAAGATAGAGGTACGTGTTTAGCCCCGTCT
>NZ_BBJP01000019.1 GCF_000739595.1 Halorubrum halophilum
GAGAGAGTGGACAACTAGCGAAAGTCACAAGAGGGACAGTCGGTAATAATCGTGAGAGTGAGCTTTGAGTCTCCAAGAAAGGAGAGATTCAGATCACTCTCTGATACTTCTATGTCGGTTTGACAACGAGGGCAAGGGACGTTATCCAATTTCATAGCTTAGAGAACCCACAAGAAGAACACTCACTCATGAAGGTGTATCCAATTCCAGAGGGAGAACCCCCGATTTCTTCTTCCTGATAGGATTCGTCCCCGCACTTTGGACAATTGGATTCACTCATAACTCTCTCCCTCTGGTACAATCGCAGTAATTACGTCGCCGGATTCATCCGTAATTTCCGTATCTTTGGAGTCGTCATTATCCATTTCCCGAAGCTCTGAACAGAGCTTTGAAAAACTAGTTCGGATATAGGTTCCATCTTGAAGAGTCGTAACCTCTGTATCAGGCACCTCCGAAGATTTCTCCACGTCATTTGCTATATCGGACCATGCGTCTAGACCCCCGTTTTCACTATACTCCCTGAAAGCGTCTAGACCCTCTGATAGCTCATCAGCCTGAACGGGGTTGAAATCCTTAGAATTAGAATCCTCATCGAGCATAGGAGCATACTTATTCTCAATATGCTGGATAGCAGCCTCTAGCTCTTCGGATTTTGGTTCAGAACTACCTTCTTGATTAGCCTCTGCTATGAGACTCTTAAACTCTTCACCAGAGAGATCGGAGACTTCACGATCGTACTTAGTTCCCTTCTTCAATTCCTCCTTTGCTCGTTCAATCTCCTTTTGCTTTCGACGTTTTGCCACCTCCTTATTGTGTTCTTCAACCAAACTTTCAATTTCCGACCAAACTTGGTCGATGTCCTTAGGCTTAGACTCTCCCTGAACGGTTTCCTCCTTAGATTGTAGCTCTGCGATTTCCTCTTCACTAAAGAACTTAGAAAGACGGGAGTTTGCTAAAGAATCTACCTCAATCTTAACGACGTGTTCATCCGGTTCTCTCTCCCGAATTTTGGCGTCTCCACCTTCCAATTCTTCGATCACTACATCCGATTCTGGATTAAGATCCGCCGCTTCGATATCTGAATGAGAGGATAGCTCTGCTACACCCTTAGATCGTCCGTTACTCCCGCTTCCTTTAGGAGAAATGTGATTTCCGTGTCGTTCCGCCTTTACAAATCCTGCACCTGCATTTGTCATAATATAAAACCTCTAAATTTCTAGTTCGTTTCTCAAAAGTTCGTCGTAAGTTGATACATCCTCTTCTATTTTGCGAAGCTTGAGCTTCTTCCGCATGTCCTTGGAGAGACTGATAGATGTAAACTCTCGCTCGCTTCCACCGCATATATTTTCAGCCATATATTCAACTAATACTAAGTGATACAAACTTATAAACTTCACGGTTTATAATGATAGAATATAGGAATTCTAAAGATTGAACCCCTATAGTTTGGAGGATTAGAATTTCTATATTCTATTTTTGGATAATATCTGTCCGATGATATTCACCAAGTTCCTGCTTCCTCAGCCATATCCTTCGCTTCCTCAGCTTCCCATCTAGTATCCTCTATTTCTGCCTTTGCCTCTTCTATCTCGTCTTTGACTTGTACAATTTCGTTCCTTATGTTGCTAATCTCTCTGTAGACAAGATAGACGATCCCCCAATCAGTTACTAACCCGATGAACGTGATAGAATATCCAATAACAGGATAATCTATTCGTAGTTCGGTTCCTGCTAAGATCAATATAGCTCCGAAGAATAGTATGCCTGTTTTTGTCGCAAAGCTCCTTTCTATGGCCCATTCTAGGGCCTTTTCTCTCCTTGTCATGTGTCGGTTCAGGTACTATGACGTGAAAAATCTCGGCTTGTCCTTTGGTGATTTTTTCTGTGAAATTTTAGCAGAGATTTTCTGCCGTAACGTGACAAGGATTTATTACAAATACGCCTATGAGGGGTAGATATGGGATTCATTGACTCTATTCTCTGCAAGATTCTCGGAGCTAGATGGGAGTGTGATCGTTGTGGTAAGCGGTATAGAAATGAGCCGAACCAATGTGATAACTGCGAGAATACGATCTACAATAGAATCAATAGATAGTCTCGAAAGTCGGTATGGTATCTCACGACAAGGTACTAAGTCCAATTTCTTATTTTCCTGATAGAAGCTCTGTAAAGGGTGATTTGGGGGAACCTCCTTCTCAAATCTACACGTATGAAATTAACAACCCATCTTAAGCGATATACCATACGGATTATTACTCGACATTCAGACACTAGATAACTGATAGTAATCTTTGTCTCCAAGATTATGAAAAACTTGTAAAGAACTTTGTCAGAACTTTAGAAACTTGACTAAAAGACAACTATTTTGTTTATTCTATTGATCTTTGTTCTATTCTTTTACTACTTCTTTGTATCTATCCTTCCTTCGATCCTACTACTTGAAGTATACCCATCAAATTGACTCTCAAATCGATTTGAATCTGAAAGGATGGAAAGGACATGGAACCCTGAAAGTCCCTAGAGAGTTTGTTATATCCCCTAGAATACCGATTCAAATCGATTGTGAGTCTGTAAGCTAAAGCTCAAAGGAGAGAAATAAGCTTGAATCATGCTGCTGGTAGTGACCCTACCCTAACCCCCCTACCCTTCAATTCTACAAACCCACTTCTACAGGGTTACTCCGATTCACCCCATCTTGTGTTATACTCACTAATATAGTAGATTTATTCATTAGATGATTCTACCTGAATAATCTGATCGCTTTAGTTGTAGGCTATTTTTCACGGAACAAGATTAGATATTTACCTTTATCCTCCTGCCATATGGTGATTTTGGGCCAAAATAGAATCTAGGACCACAATTCGGGATTCCGACTCTTATCTAGAAATCTAGTCCTAGATGAGATTTGGAGGATCAACCGAAACTCAGGCAAGAACTAAGTTGGGTTCCCGCTTTGATTCTCCTGAAGCCCACTACGGGAGGTAGGGCAAACACGATCGATGTTCGGTTGAACGGTAAGGTATCTGGTGGTTTTTATAAGTGCCACCGTTACGTACGGCGTATGCAGACCCACATCGTGCCGGTCGGCTTCGACTACGACCGCATGATCGCCCCGCTCATCCGGGACCAGTTCGACGTCGACCGGGTGATCCTCTTGGAGGGGACGGTCGGCAGCGAGGCCAACGTCGAGTACTCGCGCAACATCGCGCGCAAGCTCGAACAGGACTTTCAGAACCTGCTCGGCGCGGAGACGGTCCGTGAGCGGCTGACCGACGTGTACGACTACGACGCCGCCTTCGAGCGCGCCTACGACCTCATTAACGCGGAGCTGGACCGGGACGAGCCGGGCGAGACGGGAGACGGCGACGCCCCCGACGAACGGGAAGTGTGGGTGAACCTCTGTTCGATGCCCCGCCCCGTCTCCTTCGCGTTCGCGACCGCGGCCCACTCGATCATGGTCGAGCGGCAGGACGACCGCGATCGGATCCACACCTACTACACCGCCCCGGAGAAGTACCTGGAGACCGAACTCGCCGAGGAGCTGCGTGCGAACCGCGACCTCCTGCGGGAGCTGGCCGAGGACGACGCGGTGGACGACGAGCGCGTCGGCGACCGCCTCGCCACCACCACCGACCTGCTCGCGGAGTTCGACGAGCGCGGCACCACCATCGGCGCGAAGAAAATTGGCGACAGCCACGTGATCGAGCTCCCGGTCGCCTCCTTCCAGAACGTCAAGCCGTTCGAGGAGCTCGTCCTCTTCACCCTCGGCGAGCACGGCGAGTTCGCGTCGGTCTCGGAGCTGGCAGAGACGCTCGCCGCCGACCTCAACGAGGAGTACACCGACTCGTTCCGCTCGAAGGTGATCTACAACGTCGACCGACTCGGCCCCGGCGGCAAAGGGTACATCGAGCGCGAGGAGCGCGGGAAGTCCTACCGGACCACCCTCTCGCGGATCGGTGAGCTGTGGGTCCGAGCGCACGCGGACGAGGACCGCGACTTGGCGTGAGGTGGCGCCGGAGCCGGAGATCGGTTCGCGGGTTCCCGGAGAGCCGTCGTCGACCCGAGAGAGGAGGGTCCGCTACCGGATCTCGCGGACGAGGAACTCGCGCGCTTCCGAAACGGTGAGCGGGATCGCGTCGGCGTCGACGATTCCGTCGAACAGTCGCACCGTTGCCGGCGGTCGGAGCCCGTGTTCCCGCAGCAGCGGCCCGTCCGTGAGGACCTCCCTGACGGGACCATCGGCGATGACGGACCCGTCTTGGCCGATGAGAATCACCCGATCGGCGAGTTCCGGGACGAGGTCCGGCGACGGCGTGAACGACACCACGGCCCCCTCGTGAGCGGTCATCAGCTCCAGAATGCGTTCCCGGTATCGGCCGTCGACGGCGCCGAACGGTTCGTCGAGCAACAGCACGTCGGGAGCGAACGTCAGGACGCTCGCGACCGCCGCTCGCTGCTTTTCGCCCCCCGACAGCCGAAACGGCGGCTGATCCAGCAGGCCGGTCAAGCCGAGCCGGTCCGAGAGCCGCTCTATCCGCCTATCTGCCGCCTGCTTCGACATCCCGAGCTGGGCCGGCCCGTATTCGAGGTCTTCGCGGACGGTCGTGTTGAACAGGTAGTCGTCCGGATCCTGGAGGAGCACGCCGAGTCGATCCCGGACCGTCTCCGCGTCGGTCGTCTCCCCGAAGTACTCCACCGTGCCGGCCGATGCGTCGACGAGCCCGCCGAGCGCGAGTTGCAGCGTGCTCTTCCCGGACCCGTTCGCGCCGATAACCGCGACCCGTTCGCCCGCCTCGATTGTGAGCGAAACGTCCCGAAGCGCCGTCGTCCCATCCGGATACTCGTGTGACAGCCCGTGTGATTCGATCACAGGCCCCATCTGATCACCCCCGAACCGACGACAGTCGCGGCCGCGAGGGCGACCAAGGCGTAATCGTACCTATCGACACTCCGTGCCCGACCGTACGGCGACGGCGGTCGGGCGCCGCCGCGGGCCCGCATCCCGCGCCCGACCCGCTCGCCGCGGTCGATCGTGCGCAGCAGGAACGTCCCCGCGAGCCGCCTCGCGTCGCGCCACCCCCCGCGGACGCTCGATCGCCCCGTCGTTCGGCTGTTTCGCGCCAGAATCAGCCGCTGGAGCTCGTCGAAAAACAGGAACAGGTACCGGTACGTGACCGCGATGACCCACACGAGCGCGACCGGGATTCGCAGCTCCCGCATCGCGGCGACCACCGCCGAAAACGGCGTCGTCATCACGATCAGCGACAGGAGCGCGACGCCGGTTCCGACGCGGAGCGTGAACAGGACGACGTACGAGACGCCGGCGTCGGTGACGGCGACACCAAGCACCTGTACGAGCGTCTCTCCGGGCAGCAGCACCAACTGCGGGAGGACGACGAACGCGGACGCCGCCGGGACGACCGCCGACCGCGCGAGCAGTCGCCGTAGCGGCACCTTCGACAGCCGCGCCAGCGCGACCGTCACGGCGCCGAAGAAGAGCGTCACCGCGAGGGTCCGTGTGATCATCACCGCCAGCGCGAGGCCGGCGACGGCGCACAGCGACGCTCGCGGGTCGCGCCGCTGGAGGAACCCGTCGGCCGCGGCGACCCGTTCGGCCGCGAAGACGCCCCGGAGCGCACCCGTGATCGACTCGACGGAGCGCCCGACGAGACCGGTCACCGTTCCAGTAGTCGGCCGATCCCGAGCGCGACCGCCAGCGTGAGGGCCGTCCCGACGGCAGCGGACACGAGCGTCCCGAGCGGCGCGCCGAGGCCGGGCACACCGTAGTCGGGGAGGAGGCCGGAGGTGAGCGGGTCGGCCGCGTCGGTGGCGCCAGTCGCCTCGGCGGCGTTTTCGAGCGGTTCGGCGTAGCCGACGGCGCCCGAGGCCCAGCCGAACACGGGGGCCAAGACGACGAGAACGAGGAGAGCGAGGAGCGCCCGCCGCGCCCACGCGTCCGAGACGAGCGCGTTCACAGACCCACCTCCGGGGACGGCGAGTCGCTCTCGAACCGTCCGAGAACGAGGTCCGGTCGGGCGTTCGCGAGGAAGCCGTACACCGCCGCCGTGATCGCTCCCTCGACGAGACCTAACAGCGCGTGGCCCGCGACCATGATCGGCACGGCGACGCCCAGTTCGTAGGCGAACGCCGACGACAGTCCGACGCCGACGCCGACCGCGAGCGCCGAGGCGGTGATCGCTCCCCAGCCGGCGACGAAGGCGGCACCGGTCTCGTGGACGCCCCGGAGGGCGCGAAAGACGGCGTAGCCGACGAGCACGTCGACGACGGCCATCGCGAAGAGGTTCCCGCCGAGCGCGATGATGCCCCCGTCGCCGAACACGAGCGCCTGAATCGTCACGACGGCGGTCATCGCGAGGACGCCGAGCGAGGGTCCCAGGAGGATCCCGGCGAACGCGCCGCCGACGAAGTGCGCGCTGGTTCCGCCCGGTATCGGCCAGTTCAACATCTGTGCGGCGAAGATGCCCGCTGCGACGACACCGAGGAGCGGCGTCCGGTCGTCGCCGAGTTTGTCCCGCGCGCGCCTGACCGCGATGCCGATCGCGGCGCCGGACCCGACCCAGAAGAGCCCCGCTACCCACGGGTCGAGGAAGCCGTCTGGAATGTGCATTTGTCTCACATCGACCGTGCAGAATCAATAATACTTCTCCTCTTAATCGTAATATTGTATAGTGAGATACCCATCGAGCGCCGCGGCCACCAACGGTTAAGCGACTGCTGGAAAAACACGGGACCATGAGCCAAGACGTCGACCGGATGAGCGTCACACTCTCGCCGAGCCTCTTGGCCGAACTGGACGGCGTGGTCGACGCCGGCGAGTACGACAGTCGCTCCGAAGCGACGAGGGACGCCCTCCGGGCGTTCGTCACAGAGTTCAACCGACAGACCGATCTCTCCGGTCGCCTCAGCGGAACGGTGGTCGTCCTCTACGAACACGAGCACGGCGGCGTGACCGACGAGCTGACCGAGCTGCAACACGACTTCACGGAGACGATCATCGCCGTGCACCACGTTCACATCAGCGAGCACCTCTGTCTGGAGTCGATCGCCGTCGACGGGACGGGCGAGCGGATAGAGGCGTTACTGTCCCGGATTCGCCCGCTGAAAGGCGTTCATCAGGTCAAGCTCACCGTCGTCGAGGCGGACCGGTAGCGCTGTCGGACCGGCCAAGACCGATCAGCTCATGAACAGCCGCCGGTCGGCCCGCTCGTGGGCCATTCCCATCACGTCGGCCAACGGCGCGAACGAGCACATCGCGTCGAGCTCGGCGTCGTGATACCGGTCCGAGACCTCCTCGATCACCGGGAACAACGCCGAGAGCTGCGACTGGATCGCCGTGTGGCCGAACCGGCCGAGTCGCTGGGCGGCCGCGAGCAGCCCGCTCACCGAGCCGTAGGCGTTCGCCAGCGCCGCCTCCCGCGCGCTGAGGCCCGCTCGCTGACAGACGATACCGAGAACGACCGGGTAGTGGCCGTCGGCGCGTCCGTCCTCGCAGGCCGCCGCGAACTCGGCGACAGTCCCGTCGCCCGCGGCCCCGGCGAGGGGGTCAGCATCGGTCGCCACCCCCTCACCGGTATCGTCGACCGGTTCACCCTCCGTCTCGGCGAGCAGCTCCAGCAGCTTCCGACCGGCCTTCGTCGAGCTGTCCCGGAACTCCGCCGGTAGCGTCGCCGCGCCGAGCCGCTCGTCGGCCGCCACTATCCCCTCGATATCGCCGGCCGCGGCCGACCGGTGGGCGTGGCCGAGCGCGACGATCTCGGCGGGGCCGATCACGCCGCGGAGGTATCCCGCGAGGAGCTCCCCCAACTCGTCCGCCGTCTCGATCTCGCTCTCGTTGAGGTACTGCTCGACGCCGTATGACGCGGTGTAGGTCCCGATCGGGAGCATCGAATCCGAGAGCCGCATCGCCGTCAGCAACGCCGCGGACGAGGTCATCGTTCCTCCGCCGACGCCGATGTCGACTCGGTCTCGCGGCCGTGATCGCGGCCGTCGCCGCCGTGCGCGTGATCGTGGCCGTGCTCGTCAGTGTGGTCGTGGTCGCCATGCGCGTGATCGTGACCGGCCTCGCCCGCGTGCTCGTGGCCCTGACTGCCCTCGCCCGCGTGCTCGTGATCACCGCCGTGACCCGCCGTCCCGGCGTCGGTCTCCGCATCCTCGATGAACCGTTCGGCGTCGACGGTTTCGTAGCGCGTGGTCGCGTCCGCCGGGAGGTACGGCCCCAGCACGTCTTCGATGATCGCCCGGTCGGCCTCGACCGGGACGTACACGGTGTCGCCCTCGACGGCGACGTCCCAGTGTTGGTTGCCGACCCGGTGGCCGAATTCGACCGCCGTCTCCACCGCCGCCTCGGCGGCCGGGAACTCGACGACGAACGCCTCGCGCTCCTTGAAGGCGACGACGACGGCCCGGTCGTCGTCGAGCACCAGCACGTCGCCGGCGGTGAGCTCCGGCCGATCGACGAGCACACCGAGGTCGGTTCCGGAATCGGTCGTCACCCGGAGCCGAGAGCGACGCCGCTCGGTGTCGTCGAGGACGACCGTCTCCAGCGTGCCGGCCGCCTCGTGTTCGGCGACCGCGTCGGCGAGGGCCGGATCGCGGTCGACGTTGCCGACGACGCCGTCGACGCGCTTCATCGGCCGCGGCCCTCCAGCGGCGCGCCGACGCCGAGCAGAGTCTCTCTGGTCTCGTCCCACGCGGCCTCGACGCCGGCGGTGACGTCGGCGCTCCGGTCGCCGAGGACGCGGACGGTCACACCGGCGTCATCTTTGAGGACCGACGCGCCGGCGGCGACCTCTCGGTCGGCCAGACGGTCGTACAGCGCGTCTGCGAGGGCGTCGGTGTCGGTCGCGTCGGGGGCGAAGACGTACAGCGTCCCGACGACGGCGTGGTCGCCAACGGTCGCCGGGTCCCGGGGGTCGCGCTCGTCGGGGCGCAGGTCGACGGCGTCGGCACACACCAAGTCGTCGTCGACGCTCGCCTCCAGCCGGCTGTGGTAGTGCTCGAAGTCGAACGGCTCGTGGTCCGTCAGCCCGTCCGGCACGAAGACGTCGCCGACGACGACGGTCGCGTCCGGAGCCATCTCGACGGTCGTCGTCTGCAGACACCGAGCGTCCTCGTTGACGATGGTCGGGCCGGGAATGTACTCGAGATAGGCGCCCGACTCGGCGACCAGCGTCGCGTCCAGGTGGGCGTAGTTGGCCTTCATGCTGTGGACCTTCGTCGCGCTCTGCGTGGTCACGTGGGCGCGTGCGCCTTCGCGAGTCTCGACCGAGAGGCTGTGGCGGTCGCCCTGCGCGACGCCCCCGGTCGGCTCCTGGAGACAGACCGTCGTCAGCCCGGGCGCGGGATCGCTGTCGAGCGTGCCGGTCAGGTGGTACGGCACCTTCACGAGGTCAGACAGCAGGCGGGTGGGGTTGTCGCCCTCGCGACCGAAAACGAGGTCGGCGACCCCGTTCTTCCCGTGGCCGAAGGCGGGCGACTGCGGGAGGGGTTGGGTGCCGTACTCCCGGAAGGCGGGCGGAACGGCGGGGTCGTCGGGGTCGGTGAGGTCGTCGACGCTCACGCGAACAGGACGCTCCGTTCGATCGAGTCGACGACCTCGTCGATCCCCTCTTCCGCCTTGCAGTTCGTGAACACCGTCGGGTCGTCGCCGCGGACCGTCTTCGCGTCGTCGCGGAGCACGTCGAGGTCGACGTCGACGTGCGGCGCGAGGTCGGTCTTGTTGACGACGAGGAGGTCGGCCTGCGTGACCCCGGGACCGCGCTTCCGCGGGATGTCGTCGCCCTCCGCGACCGAGATGACGAACATGAAGTAGTCGGCAAGCTCGGGGTTGAACGTGGCGGCGAGGTTGTCGCCGCCGGACTCGATCAACACCACGTCGAGCTCCGGGTGCCGTTCGGTGAACTCGTCGATCTTCGCGAGGTTCATCGAGGGGTCCTCCCGGATCCCCGTGTGCGGACAGGCCCCGGTCTCGACGCCGGCGACCAGGTCCGCCGGGAGTCGGTCGGCGAACGACTCCCGGAGGCGGTCGGCGTCCTCCTGCGTCATGATGTCGTTTGCGATGACGCCCACGTTGTACCCGGCCTCGTCGAGCCGCGGCACGAGCCGCTGGACGAGCGCGGTCTTCCCCGACCCGACCGGTCCCCCGAGACCGACCTTGGCGACGTCTCTGTACCCCATTATTCCAGTTGCTCCTGGGTGTCGCTCCGAATCGGGTCGTGGACCGTCACGAGCTTGGTGCCGTCCGGGAACGTCGGTTCGACCTGTACCATGTCGACCATCTCGGGGACGCCCTCCATCACGTCCTCGCGGGACAGGAGACTCGTCGCCTCCGCGCGGATCTCGGCGACGTTCTCCCCCTCGCGGGCGCGTTCGCAGACCCAGTCGGAGATGTATGCGACCGTCTCCGGGTGGTTGAGTTCGATCCCGCGTTCCTTCCGGCGTCTGGCCAGCTCCGCGGCCATGAATATCGTGAGTCGTTCGTTGTCTTTCGGTGAGAGTTTCATAGCGTGTACCTCTGTGCGAGTGGAACTTCCTCGGCGGGTTCACACGTCACGTGTTCCCCGTCGACTTCGACCTCGAACGTCTGGGCGTCGATGTCGATGTCGTCGGGCGCGTAGTCGTTGTGCAGCATGTCGGACTTCCCGACGTCGCGGGTGCCTTCGACGGGACGGACAGTCGAATCGAGATCGAGCTCGTCGCCGACGTCGTTCTCGTAGGCGGCCTCGCTGACGAAGGTCGTGCTCACGGCGTTCTTCGCCTTGCCGACCGCGCCGGCGCGTGAGCGCTGCATCACCGGCTCGCAGGTCATCAGCGAGCCGTTGGCCTCGCCCATCTCGCTGTGGACCGGGAAGCCGCCCTTGATGACGCACTTCGGCTTGATGCCGAAGAATTCGGGCTCCCAGAGCACGATGTCAGCCATCTTGCCCGTCTCCAGCGAGCCGATGTACTCGTCGATGCCGGCCACCTTCGCGGGGTTGATGGTGTACTTCGCGACGTAGCGTTCGATCCGGGCGTTGTCCGCGTCCGTCCCCTCGTCGGCCGGCAGCGGCCCGCGCTGGGCCTTCATCTTGTGGGCGGTCTGCCACGTCCGACAGATCACCTCGGCCATCCGGCCCATCGCCTGGGAGTCGGAGGTCATCATGCTGATCGCGCCCATGTCGTGGAGCACGTCCTCGGCGGCGATGGTCTCCGACCGGATGCGCGACTCGGCGAAGGCCACATCTTCGGGGACATCCGGGTTGAGGTGGTGACACACCATCACCATGTCCAGGTGTTCGTCGAACGTGTTGACGGTGTAGGGCATCGACGGGTTCGTCGAGGAGGGGAGCATGTGCTCGTGGCCGATCAGTTCGAGCACGTCGGGCGCGTGGCCGCCGCCCGCTCCCTCGATGTGGAAGGTGTGGATCGTCCGCCCGTCGATGACCTCGAAGGTGTCCTCGACGAAGCCGGACTCGTTGAGCGTGTCGGTGTGGATACACACCTGCACGTCCTCCTCGTCGGCCACGTCGAGCGCGGTGTCGATGACCGCGGGGGTCGACCCCCAGTCCTCGTGTAGCTTGAGCCCGGTCGCGCCGGCCTCGATCTGTTCGCGGATCGGCTCGGGCCGGCTGCTGTTGCCCTTCGCGTAGAAGCCGACGTTCATCGGCCACTCCTCCGCCGCCTGCAGGAAGCGCTTGATGTTCTCGGGGCCGGGCGTGCAGGTCGTCGCTCCGCCGCCGAAGCCGCCGCCGAACATCGTCGTGATACCGCTGGCTAAGGCGTGTTCGAACAGCTCCTTGCTGTTGAAGTGGACGTGGATGTCGAACGCGCCGGGCGTCGCGATGAGGCCGTCGGCCGGTATCGTGTCGGTGCTCGCGCCAATGATCAGATCGTCGTCGACGCCGTCCATCGTGTCCGGGTTGCCGGCCTTGCCGACGCCGACGACTTTCCCGTTACGGACCCCGATATCGCCCTTCTGGACGCCGAGGACGGGATCGATGACGACGACGTTGGTGTACACCCAGTCGAGGGCGCCGTCCGCCTGCGTCGTGCCGGGCTGCATCCCCATCCCGTCGCGCATCGTCTTGCCGCCGCCGAACACCGCCTCGTCGCCGTAGGTGCCGTGGTCCGTCTCGATCTCGGCCAGGAGGTTGGTGTCGCCGAGCCGCAGTCGGTCGCCCTCCGTGGCGCCGAAGAGGTCGGTGTACGCCTTCCGAGAGAGCTCGCGGCTCATTCCTCGCCCTCCATATAGCCCGCCTTGCGGGCTCGCTCGAAGGCCGCTTCCCGGACCTCCTCGTCGTCGAGGTCACCCTCGACGAGCCCGCCCATCCCGTGGAGGATCCGATTCCCGCCGTACGCGACGAGGTCGACGTCCTCCTCGCAGCCGGGCTCGAACCGGATCGCCGTCCCGGCGGGGATGTCCAGTCGCATCCCGTAGGCGGCTTCGCGGTCGAACTCGAGCGCCTTGTTGCACTCGAAAAAGTGGAAGTGCGAGCCGACCTGCGACGGGCGGTCGCCCGTGTTCTCGACGGTGACCGACGCCGTCTCGCGCCCGGCGTTGATCTCGATCGGATCGTCCGCCGGTAACAGTTCCCCCGGCACGAGGTCACTCATCGGTACGAGCTCCGTCTGCCGGGATCCACCGTAGCTGATGAGACACTACCATACTGAGAGAATAAACGAACAATACTTGTAAAAGACTTCCTCTTAGTGTAGTAATGAACGAGAATATACGTTTTAATTCGAAGTAATATATTTCTGGGGCAATATTTTCACCCAACGCGTCGGGTTGCTGCCACTCTGCGAGAAAAACTCGCCGTTTGCCAAGTTTCGTCGGGTCCCGCGTCGACCGTCTCGTCGGTCCGCGGTCGGCGAACGAGGCGAACTCTCTTCGAGGACCGAGCGCGGGGCCGGACCTCGGCGGCTCACGCGAACGCCTCCGCCAGAGCTCGTGACCGATTTGATGACAGATTCGGCGAGGTAAGCAATTATACTTCAATAGCTACGTGAGTTTCAGATCCGCCTGGATTAGCACGGATGACTATTGAACGAATGTTTCGTATATCCACCGATATTAGGTAATATAAACACCTGAGAGAGTATTTCCATGCATATTGACGTGAGGAGAAGTCTTATATGATGACTCCATCTTCGAAGGATTGTCTGAAATGAGAAGACAAACCACTCGAAATGCAGCCAATAAGGCAGTATCTATCCAAAAAGAGACCGATATCGTGGGGATTGACGTATGACTCACGAATCGATCCCTCGTCGTTCGGTGTTGGCCTCGGGGGCGACCGCGCTCGGCATCTCGGTGGCCGGGTGTTCCGGGGGAAGCGGCAGCGGCGGCGGCGGCGGGCCGACCGTCGGGATCCTCGAAGACCGCTCGGGGAACTTCCAGCTCAACGGGACCTCGAAGTGGCAGGCGACGCGGCTCGCGCTCGAGGAGATCAACGAGAACGGCGGGCTCCTCGGCGAGGAGATCGAGATCGTCGACCCGGACCCGCAGTCGGACAACTCCCGGTACCAGGAACTCACCGAGCAGCTGATCTTACAAGACGACGTCGACGCCCTCTGGGCCGGCTACTCCAGCGCGACCCGGGAGGCGATCCGGCCGATCATCAACGAGAACGAACAGCTATACTTCTACACGACGCAGTACGAGGGCGGCGTCTGTGACAACACGATCTTCCCGGTCGGCGCGACCGCGCGTCAGCAGCTGGGCATCGTCACGCCGTACCTCGCCGACGAGTTCGGCGACGACATCTACATCATCGCCGCCGACTACAACTTCGGCCAGCTGTCGGGCGACTGGGTGAACGTCCTCGCGCAGGAGAACGGCTACAACATCGTCGGCGAGGAGTACATCCCGCTGGACGAGACCGACTTCTCGTCGGTCATCAACCGGATTCAGAGCGAGGACCCCGACTTCATCATGTCGATGCTCGTGGGAGCGAACCACGAGAACTTCTACGACCAGCGGGCGACCAACGACCTCGAGAACATCCCGATCGGCACCTCGACGGCGATGGCGCAGGGCCACGAGCACATCCGCTACGACCCGCCGGCGCTTACGAACGTCTACGCCGGCGTGAGCTACATGGAGGAGCTCGGCGACCTCCGCGACGGAGAGAACTTCGTCGACGCCTTCTACGAGCGGTGGCCGGACGCGAACTACCTCAATCAGGAGGCCCAGAACAACTACTTCTCGGTGTACCTGTGGGCGGACGCCGTCGAGGAGGCCGGCACGTTCGATCAACAGGAAGTCATCAGCGTCCTCGAGGAGGGCCGCGACATCAGCGCGCCGTCGGGCGACCTCACGCTCGACGGGGCGACCCACCACATGGAACACGAGATGCGAGTCGCACGCGCCGACGAGAACCACGAGATATCGTTCACGAACAACGAGCGTATCGGGCCAAGCTTCCTCCGCGAGGAGGTCGAGGGCGGTGACGGCTGTGACCTCCGTGAGGAAGACAAGACGACGCAGTACGTGCCGAGTGACGTGTACGACGTCTAGTAACCGATGTACTCACAGATCCGCCATCCGAACGTTCCGATCGCCCGCCGAGGAGGGGTAACACCGTGATCGAGGCATCGATGACACCGCTGACGTTCTCGGCGTACAGCCTGATGGCGCTGCTGTTCCAGTTCCTGAACAGCTTCGGCTTCATCGTCCTCGCGACGGTGGGGCTGGCGATTATCTTCGGAATGATGGGCGTCATCAACCTCGCACACGGCGAGTTCATCCTGATCGGGGTGTACGGCACCGCGCTTCCGTACCACGCGGGAGTGCCGCTGCCGATCGCGATGGTCGGCGGCGTCGTCGCTTCGACGCTCTTCGGCGTCGTCGTCGAGCGGACGATCGTTCGTCGGTTCTACGACCGACTGCTGGACTCGATGGTCGCGACGTGGGGACTGGCGCTCGTCGTCTCCCAGCTCCTGCTGATCGTCTTCGGGTCCAGCCTCGACAGTATCTCGACTCCGTTGGGTAACGTCGACTACGGGCCGTTCTCGTCGTCGATCTACCGTAGCATCTTCCTCCCCGCCGTCGCGCTGCTCGTCCTCGCCGGGCTCTACGCGGTGTTCACCCGCACGGAGTTCGGAATCAAAGCGCGGGCCACGATCGAGGACCCCGAGACCGCCCGCGCGATGGGGATCGACACGGATCGGATGTACATGGCGACGTTCGCCATCGGATCCGGCCTCGCCGGGTTTACAGGGGCGCTCTACGCGCCCGCGCTCGGCTCCATCACGCCGAATCGCGGGAGCACGTTCCTCGTCGAGTCGTTCGTCGCCGTCGTCGTCGGCGGCCCGTCCGTGATCGTCGGGACGCTGTCGGCAGCGGGGGTCCTCAGCGTCTTTAACGCGACTGGGAGCTTCTTCTTCGGCACGTTCGTCGGGCAGATGCTGCTGTTGCTCGTCGCGATCGTCGCGCTACGCGCGCTGCCTGACGGGATAACGGGCTACGTCAAGGACTGGCGGCAGCGCCGGAGGGCCGAGGAATGAGCGACCGTCTCGATGCCGGCTCCGGGTCGCTCCTCGGTCGCCTCCGGGACCGGCTCGAAGGGCCGAACACGATCGGCGGTTCGGCCGTCTTCTGGGTCGGATTCGCGGTCGCGGTCGCGGCGCTGATCGCGTACCCGCAGACGACCGACCCGTACACGGTCATCCAGAGTTCGCGCTACCTCGCGCTCGCGTTCCTCGCGTTGAGCCTCTGTTTCATCTGGGGCTACGCCGGCGTGCTGAGCTTCGGTCAGGTGGCGTTCTTCGGCGTCGCCGCCTACGCGTTCGGCGTGATCGGGATCAACCTCTCGTCGGCGACGGGCGTCGTCGCGGCGACCGTCGGCGCCGTCGTCGCGGGAACGCTCGCGGCGGCGCTGCTGGGATACTTCATGTTCTACGGCGGCGTCCGCGACACCTACGTGACGATCATGACGCTCGTCGTGGCGCTGGTGTTAAACACGTTCATGGCGCAGACGGCCGGCAGCGAGTGGGCCGTCGGCGAGGCACAGCTCGGCGGGTTCAACGGTATGACGAACATCCCGAGCCTGACGCTGGGGCTGGGTGAGACCGGGCTGGTGCTGGAGGGCAACCTGTTCTACTACGCCCTCCTGTTCACGCTGCTCGCGACGTACCTCGGGCTCCGCGTCCTGCTCAACAGCAGCTTCGGAATGACGATGGTCGCCGTGCGCGAGGACGAAGCTCGGACCGCGACGTTCGGCTACAACGTCCCCTTCGTGAAGCTCGTCGTCTTCACGATCGGCGGCGCGCTGGCCGCGGTCGGCGGCGTCTTCTACGCCAGCTGGGGCAACTACATCGACCCGAGCGTCTTCGGGATCGCCTTCGCCGCGCTTCCGGTCGTCTGGGTGAGCGTCGGCGGTCGCGAGTCGCTGCTGGGCGCGATCGGCGCGACGCTCGCGATAGAGCGCATGCGAACCGGGCTGTCGAGCGGTATCGGACCGATCGGCTCCGAGTGGGCGCTGGTGATCGTCGGCGGGCTCCTGTTGGGAGTCATCCTCTATCTGCCCGCCGGGGTCGTCCCGACGCTCGACGACCTCGTCGACGAGCTGCGGACGAGACGCACCGAGCGGTCACAGTCGACGACCACCACGGAGGAGTCACCCGAATGAGCGCACCAGAAGACATCAACGTCAGACAGAAGCCGGCGGTCGCCGCGACCGGCGGCGGGAGGAGCACGATGCTCGCGACCAAGCAGCTCACCAAGAACTTCGGCGGGCTGACCGCGGTCGACAGCGTCGACTTCTCGGTCGCCGAGGGAGAGATCCGCTGTCTCATCGGCCCCAACGGCGCGGGCAAGAGCACGCTGCTCGAGCTGATCACCGGACAGCTCGACCCGAGCGACGGAGACATCTACTTCGACGGCGAGGATCTCACCGGGCTCGACACCCACAAGCGGATCGACACCGGGATCAGTGTCAAGTTCCAGTCGCCGCACGTCTACGAGAACCTCACCGTCGAGGAGAACCTCCGGGTGCCGCTCCAGCGAACCGACCGCGACGTGGAGCGGGTGCTGGCCGAGACGCTCGATCGGATCGCGCTCGCGGAGAAGGCCGAGACGGGAGCGAGCGAGCTGTCTCACGGGGAGAAACAGCGGCTCGAAATCGGGATGGCGGTGACGCTCGAACCGAAGCTCATGCTGCTCGACGAGCCCGTCGCCGGCATGTCCGTCGACGAGACCGACGACGTCGCGGACCTCATCCGCTCGTTACACGACGACGGGATGACCTTCGTCGTGGTGGAACACGACATGGAGTTCGTCCGTCGTATCTCCGAGCAGGTCACCGTGTTGAACCAGGGGAAGATCTTCCGACAGGGCCCGATCGAGGAGATCGAAGCGGATGAGGACGTTCGCCGGATCTACTTGGGTGAGAACGCGTGACGCTGGAGATAACCGGGCTACACGCCGGCTACGACGGGACACCGATCCTCAAGGACATCGATTTCACCGTCGACGACGGCGAGATCGTCGGTATCGTGGGTCGGAACGGTGTGGGGAAAACGACCCTGTTGAAGGCGATCATGGGGCTGCTCGACCCGGAGTCCGGAAGCGTCCGGTTCAACGGCGACGACCTCACCCACGAGTCCGCGGACGTGCACGCCCGCCGAGGTATCGGGTACGTCCCGCAGGGCCGAGACGTGTTCCCCGGGCTGACCGTCGAACAGAACCTCCAGATCGGCGAGGGGATCGGCGACGACGAGGAGACGCGCTACGATCAGGTGTACGAATACTTCCCGATCCTCGAGGAGCGCGCCGATCAGGACGCGGGCACCATGAGCGGCGGCCAACAGCAGATGCTCGCGATCGGGCGAGCGCTCGTCGGGGATCCGGACCTCCTGTTAGTCGACGAACCCTCCGAGGGCGTCCAGCCGTCGATCGTCCAGTCGATCACGGCGGACCTCAAGCGGATCAACGAGGAGTTCGGGACGACGATCCTCTTCGTCGAGCAGAACCTCTCGGTGATTCAGGGGTTATCGGAGCGGTGTTACGCGATCGATCACGGGACGATCGTCGACGAGATCGGCGACGATGCGATCGGCGACCGGCAGCAGCTCGAGCAGTACCTCGTCGTCTGAGCGCCGGCGCCCGTGTCGTGACCGTCACGGCGCCGTGACTGCCTCGGTTCCGTAACCACCTCGGTGCCGTGACCGTCCCGTTTTTATCCGTGGGACGGAGAGACACACGCGATGAATCCGGCGCGGGACCCCGACGCGACAGACCGCGACGCCGCCGACCTCGGCGACGACTTCGGCTTCGCCGAGCCGTCGACCGACCAGTCGTTCGAGAACGCGCTCGCGAAGGCCCGCGACGGAACCCGCCTCTCGGTCGACGACGCGACCGAACTGCTCGCGACCGGCACGGACACCGAGGGGATCGACCCGGTCCGCAAAGAGCGGGTCCTCGAACTCGCCGACCGCCGGCGCCGCGAGGCGGTCGGCGACGAGGTCACGTTCGTCGCCAACCTCAACAACAACGTCACGACCGCCTGCAACACGGGCTGCCTGTTCTGCAACTTCAAGGACTCCGCGCACGCCTTCGAGGCCGACAGCGACGCCGACCACGCAGGGTTCACGAAGACGCCCGCAGAATCGCGAGCGATCGTCGAAGACGCCCTCGACATGGGCGTCTACGAGGTGTGCTCGGTGTCGGGGCTCCATCCGGCCTTGGCGCTGAACGAGGAGCACCACGAGATCCTCCGGTCGTACGACGATCCGGAGAGCGCGGTGAACTACAAGCCGCCGTCGGCGTACGCCACCGATCCCGGCACCTACGTCGACCAGATCGAGGCGATGTCGGTCGGCGGGATCCACGTCCACTCGATGACGCCCGAGGAGGCGTACCACGCCGCCCGCGGCACGGAGTGGGAGTACGAGGCTGTCTACCGCGAGCTGGCGGCCGCGGGGCTCGACTCCGCGCCCGGTACCGCCGCGGAGATCCTCGTCGACGAGGTCCGCGACGTGATCTGCCCCGGGAAGATCCGCACCGATGACTGGGTGGCGGCGATGGAGGGCGCGATGGCCGCCGGCCTCGACACTACGTCGACGATGATGTACGGCCACGTCGAGACGGTCGCCCACCGCGCCGAACATCTGGGAGTGATCCGCGACCTGCAGGACCGAACCGGCGGGATCACGGAGTTTGTCCCGCTTTCCTTTATTCACCAGAACACACCTCTCCACCGCCACGGCGTCGTCGACTCCGGCCCCTCTCGCGACGAGGACGAGCTGGTGGTCGCGGTCGCGCGCCTCTTCTTAGATAACGTCGACCACGTGCAGGCCTCGTGGGTGAAGTCGGGCGACGCGCACGGCCTGAAGCTGCTCAACTGCGGCGCCGACGACTTCATGGGCACCATCCTCTCGGAGGAGATCACCAAGCGCGCCGGCGGCGACTACGGCGAATTCCGCTCGTTCGACGACTACGTCGACATGATCACGGCGATCGGTCGGACCCCGGTCGAGCGCTCGACCGATTACCGTACCCGCCGCCGGATCGACCCCGACGACGGCCCGCACGGCCCGCGGCTCGGCCCGCGCGCAGACGGTACGCCGATGCTCCCGGACTCGTCGTCCGGGGCCTCGGCGCCCGACGGCGAGTCGGCGGGTGCGGACGACTGAGTCGGTCGGAACCGCGTCCTCGGCTGCTTTCTCCGGCGCCTCCCAGCGAGCGAGAACGACCGGAATACTCTTAATATTGGTAACTATTAACACAGACACGATGCCCGCGTCAGACGCACCGGCTCCCGGCTCGGAGAGGGACCCGCCGCCCGAGGGCGGCGAGTCGGACCGCCCGAGCGTCTCGCTCACCCGCACCGACGAGCGGGTGCTGGCGTACCTCGACGACGTCGGGACCGACTACCCGGCGTTCGTCGCGAGCAACACGGGGCTGTACGTCGACCACGTCGAGTCCCGGCTGGACGCGCTCGACGCGGCGGGGCTCGTCGAGCGAGTGACCGGCGAAGAGGTCTTTCGGGTCACCGACGCCGGTCGCGACGCGCTGCGCGAGGACTGCGCGGCGTGGTCGGACTGATCGGGGCTCTGACTGACGGCTTGGATCGACCCTTTTCCGGCCTACCGCCCGAGGTCCGCGTGCGCCGAGGAGAGGTGTCTGGATCCGAGCGCCGCGAGCAGTGAGAGTTCGCCCGCGAGCGCGCCCACCGCGATCGCCTCCGCGAGCGCGTCCCCGTTGCTCCCGGCCGGGTCGCCGCCGCCGCGGACGCCGAGGATGTCGAGCCCCGCGGCCTGCGTCGGGAGCTTCGTCCCACCGCCGACGGTGCCGACTTCGAGGCTCGCGAGCGACACGGAGAGGTACAGGTCACCCTCCGGCGTCGCCTCCGCGGTCGTGATCGCGTTCGCCCCCTCGACCACCTGCGCCTCGTCCTGCCCGGTCGCGAGGAACATCGCCGCGACCGCGTTGGCGACGTGGGCGTTGAAGCCGAGCCCGCCCGCCTTCGCGGAGCCGACGAGGTTCTTCCGGGTGTTGATCTCGGCGATCGACTCGGGCGTCGTGTGGAGCCGGTCTTCGACGACCTCGCGGGGGATCTCCACGTCGGCGCTCACGGAGCGGCCGCGCCCCTCGATCGCGTTGATCGCGGCCGGCTTCTTGTCCGAACAGAGGTTCCCCGAGAGCGCGACGAGCGACGCGTCGGTCTCGGCCTCGATCGCGTCGCAGGCCTCGCGGGTCGCGATGGTGACCATGTTCATCCCCATCGCGTCCTTCGTATCGTAGCGGAACCGGAGATAGACGTTGTTACCGACCACGTACGGGGTCACGTCGAGCAGTTCGCCGTGGCTCGTCGTCGACTCGGCGGCCTCCCGCAGCGTCTCCTCGTTGTCCCGGACCCACGAGACGAGCGCCTCCGCCTCGGCCACGTCGGCGACGCGGAAGACGGGCGCGCGGGTCATCCCGCTCTTCGTCACCCGCGCGGTCGCCCCGCCGGCGTCGTTGACGACGGAGCAGCCGCGGTTGATCGAGGCGACCAGCGCGCCCTCCGTGGTCGCCATCGGGAGGTAGCGCTCGCCCGAGAGCGCGCCGCCGTCGACCGCGACGGGACCGGCGACGCCCATCGGCACCTGCACCGCGCCGACCATGTTCTCGATGTTCGACCCGTGGGCGTCGGCCGCGTCGAACGCGTACTCGCCCAGAACGTCGACGTCCGCGTCGGCGTGCTCGCCGACGAGTCGCCGGCGGGCCGCCGCGGCGACGTCGGCGTCGGCGTGCTCTTCGAGCTCGTGGAAGCGGATCTCGCCGTCGCGGACGCGCTCCGCGAGCGACGCGGGGGTGGCGTCGGTCATGCCCGCGTCTCCTCGCGGCGCGTGCTAATGGGTGTCGATTCGGCGGGGGAGTTCGGAACCTCAGCGACCGACAAAGCCGGAGAGCCGCTCGCGGAGCGACTCGCCGCCGAGCTTGAGGTAGTAGGCGTCCCCGCCGTCCTCGTAGTAGTCGTCGATCCGGCGGACGACTTCGAAGCCGAGGTGTTCGTAGAAGCCGAGCGCCCCGGTGTTGGTCGTGCGGGCGTGGCAGGTGACCGATCGGTGGTCCGCGGCCACGTCCGCGATGAGACGCTCGGCGTGGCCGCGCCCGCGGTGATCGGGGTGGACGGCGAGAAAGAGGACGTAGCCGTCGCGTCGTACGGAAGCGAACGCGACGATCTCGTCGTTCTCGACGAGCAGGTGCGTCGTGGAGCGACGATAGGCGTCGACGAAGAACCCTCGTCGCTGTCGGAGGACGCCCTCATCGGACCGGATCCGCTCTTTGAGCTCCCACGCTCTCGTGGCGTGGTCGGCCTCGCCGGGCGGTTCCGTCCGCTTTTCCACGTTGACGCTCACTGCAGAAAGCTAACACGCCAACGGAATATAACTCCACCGCCACCGGGGAGGGTTGCGGCCGGAAGTCGGCGAGGACGCGAGCCGAGAGCCGGAGCGGCGAGACGCGACCGGGAGGGCGTGCGTCGACCTCGCTCGCGACGACGGAAGCGTTTTGGTCGGGTCGGTCGTGGCTCCGATAATGGCCGCCGAGTCGCCACCGGACCGCGGACGTCTCAGACGAGCGCTTCTGACCGGCGTCGCCGTCATCGTGCCCTCCGTCATCACGCTCGCGGTGCTGGGGATCGTGTTCAACGCGATCTACGACTACCTGAACGCCTTTTCCACGGCGATCCTCCCGGTGTTACCGCCGGAGACGCTCCCGATCGGCCGCGAGATCGCCATCGAGATCGCCACGCCGATCGTGTTCGTCGGGTCGATCCTCCTCATCGGCGTCGCCGTCGAGTCGACGCGGTACGGCCAGCTCGCGGTCGACTACGCGGACTACGCGATCGAGCAGATCCCGGGCGTCGGCTCCGTGTACGAGGGGTTCCGACAGATGAGCGACGCCATGCTGGAGTCGGACGGCGGGAACTTCCAAGAGGTGGTCCTCGTCGAGTTCCCGACAGAGGGGAGCTACACGCTCGCGTTCGTCACGAGCGAGACTCCGGACACCGTCGCCGCTCCGGCCGAGAGCGGCGAGATGCGGACGCTGTTCATGCCGATGGCCCCGAACCCGGTGATGGGTGGACACGTCCTGTTCGTTCCTGAGCGCCGGATCGTCGAGGTCGACCTGACTGTCGAGGAGGGGATCCGGGCGCTGGTGACGAGCGGCGTCGCCCTCGAACGCGCCGCGACCGAGGCCGACGGCGTGTCGCCGGCAGAGGTTCGCGACACCGGCCACGGCAAGCGGATCGGCTCGTACCACTCCTCGATGTCCGACGCCGCGAAGCGTCCGAACGACGACACCGGCGGGGAGGGGAGCGAGCGGGTCTCCCCCGCCGACCGCGGGGACGACGGATGAGCTACGCCCTCCGCGAACACACGGCCGACATCGCGGTCGAGGCGACCGCGCCGACCCTCGCGGCGCTGTTCGAGGCCGTCGCTGACGGGCTCACCGCCGCGAGCTGCGAGACGGTCCCCGAGAGCGGCGAGCGATTCGAGTTCACCGAGACCGCCGAGAGCCGCGAGGCGCTGCTGTTCGACTACCTCGACCGGCTGGTCTACGAGCGCGACGTGCGGCTCGTCCTTCCGGCCGGCCACCGGTGCGCGATCGCCGGTCCGGACGGCGCCGACGACTCCGGGTCGAGCGACGACGACGCGACGTGGACCGCCGAGGCGTCGGCCCGCGGCGTCTCCCTCGACGCCGTCGCGGCCCGGGAGATCAAGGCGGTCACGTACTCCGAGATGGCCCTCGAACGGCGGGACGACGAGTGGTACGCGTACGTCGTCTTCGACGTGTGACGGTCGCTGGCGGACGACGAACGGCGGGACCGCGGGACACCGCCGCACCCGCGCCCGCTGACGCAACGCCCTTCTCCCCCCGCGACGAACGCCGGGTATGACCACGCGCGAGTTCGACGGGATCCGACTGGAGAAGGTGCGCGAGCACGTGTGGGAGATCCCCCGCGAGGGCGGCATGAACGTCCCCGCGCGGGTGCTCGCCAGCGAGACTCTGCTGGAGGAGATCGGCGAGGACGACTCGCTCCGGCAGCTAAAGAACGCCACGCACCTGCCCGGCATCGTCGAGCCCGCACTCTGTATGCCCGACGGTCATCAAGGCTATGGGTTCCCGGTCGGCGGCGTCGGCGCGATCGACGCCCGAACAGGCTGTATCTCCCCCGGAGCGGTCGGCTATGACATAAACTGCGGCGTCAGAATGGTGAAAACTAATCTCACCTACGACGACGTGCGCGGCCGCGAGTCGGAGCTCGTCGACGCGCTCTTCGAGGCAGTCCCCTCCGGGCTCGGCGGGGGCGGCGTCATCGGCGGCGACGCCGACGCGATCGAGGGCGCTCTCGAACGCGGCGTCGAGTGGGCCGTCGAGGAGGGGTACGGGATCGAGAGCGACCTCGCCCGCTGCGAGGACGAGGGGCGACGACCCGACGCGCGCCCGGAGTACGTCTCCCAGAAGGCGATGGACCGCGGGCGCAACCAGATGGGCTCGCTCGGCTCCGGGAACCACTTCCTGGAGGTCCAGCGCGTCACCGACGTGTTCCGCGAGGAGGTCGCCGACGAGTACGGCCTCGAAGAGGACGGTATCGTCGTCCTGATCCACTGCGGGAGCCGCGGGCTCGGCCACCAGACGTGTAACGACTACCTCCGGCGGATCGAGCAGGAGCACGGGGACCTGCTCGACGAGCTCCCCGACAAGGAGCTCGCGGCCGCGCCCGCCGGCTCGGAGCTGGCCGAGGAGTACTACGGCGCGATGGGCGCGTGCATCAACTTCGCGTGGGTGAACCGCCAGCTGATCACCCATCAGACCCGCGAGACGTTCGGAGAGGTGTTCGACGCCGACCCGATCGAGGACCTCGGGATGGAGTTGCTGTACGACGTGGCGCACAACATCGCCAAGAAGGAGACCCACGAGGTCGGCGTCGACGCGGACGGATTGCCCGCGGTCGGCGACGAGGCGGTCGAGCGCGCGGACCGCGAGCTGTACGTCCACCGCAAGGGCGCGACGCGCGCGTTCCCCGCGGGCCACGAGGACGTGCCTGAGGTGTACCGCGGCGTCGGCCAGCCCGTGATCATCCCCGGCAGCATGGGCGCCGGGTCGTATGTGCTCCGCGGCGGCGACGAGTCGATGTCGGTGTCGTTCGGCTCCACCGCCCACGGTGCCGGCCGGCTGATGAGCCGGACGCAGGCGAAACAGGAGTTCTGGGGCGGCGACGTGCAAGACGACCTCGAAGACGGCCAGCAGATCTACGTGAAAGCGCAGTCCGGCGCCACCATCGCGGAGGAGGCCCCCGGCGTCTACAAGGACATCGACGAGGTGATCCGCGTCAGCGACGAGCTGGGAATCGGCGACAAAGTCGCGCGGACGTTCCCCGTCTGCAACATCAAGGGGTAGCGTCTCGCCGACAATTCCCTCTCCTTCCCCCGACCCCTTATCAGCAATACCGCGGCCACTCCGCGTCGAGATGAGCGACCACTCGCGGATCGGCGGTTCGTCCGAAGCGGTCACCAGACGATCGGTCCTCGGCGGTGTCGCCGCCGTCGCGGGCGCTGCCATCGCCGGGACCGGCGCCCTCCTCGCGTCCAGCCGACCGGCGGCCGCGGTCGACGGCGATCCCGCCGCATTCGAGGCGGGCGACGCCCCGACCGTCATCAGCAACGACGGACGGATCGAGTCTGTCTACCTCTCGCCGACCGTGGACGTGTCGTGGACCGACTTCTCCGAGGGCGTCGAGCGCGTGACGCTCTCGCTCGCCGTGGGGAGCGACGCCGGCGTCGACGAGGTGTACCGGGAGACCTTCACGGCGGACGATCCCGGGGAAACGCCCGGCGATGTCGCATCGGTCGACGGATCCGACGACGAGCAGTCCGACGCTCCGCCCGACTTCGACGCGGTCGACGGCGGCCTCACCGCGCGATTCGAGCGCGCCGACGCGACCGCCCGCGGCGACGCGGTGACGAGCGAGACGCTCTCCGCGGTCGACTTGTCCGGGGGCGAGACGGCGACGACGACGCTTGACGTAGTGTTCCGCGCAGACGTCGCCGGCGGCGGCGACGAAGCGACCGTCGTACGCACGACGACCGTCGACCTGACGGTCGAGAACCCCGCCGGCGACGCGGCCGCGGGCGGGTCGGTCGGGGTCGAGGCCGTTTAAAACGCGACGACGACACCGAGACGCGGCACCGACACCCCCGTCCGGTCAGCGCTCCCTCCTCGCCTCCCGACCGAGATGCTCCTCGACGGCCTCGACCTTGCGGTCGGCGGTCGTCTCCTCCGTGCGTTTGTCGTCGATTTTCAAGACGGTGGAGACGCGGTCGCCGTCGACGGCGTCGTGGGCGGCCGCGGCCGCCGCGAACAGCGTCTCGGCGTCGTCGGCCTCGATCACGGTTCCCATCGGGTTCGTCTCGTAGCTCACGTCGAACTCGTCGAGCGCGGCGACGGCCTTCGCGACTTCGCCCGACATGCTCTCCTCGATCACCGGCGCGACGCTCAGCAGTGCGATGGCGGTCATACCGGAGCGTCCGGGGCGTGGTCACTTAAAAACAAACTGCGTCGCGGGCGGCGAGAGGGACGGTGGCCTCACTCGAGCGCGTCCCGCAGGAACGAGAGCTGGTGACCAATCGCGGGCTCGAAGTCCTCGCCGAAGGGAGAGAAGTGGTCCGCGGGCATGGTGACGACGGTGCCGCGCGAGAGCCGATCGGCCGCGGAGACCACCGCGTCGCTGTCGACGATGGCGTCGTCAGTCCCCGCCAAGAGCAGGGTCGGCGCCCGGATATCGCTGAGGCGCTCGACCGGGCGGTAGCTCGCCACCCGCAGCAGCGACCGGGCGGGCGTCTCGTTGCGCCACGTCGACTCGCGGTCGACCAGGTCGAGGTACTTCCGCTTCGTTCCCGGCTCCGTGATCGCGGCGAGTTCCTCGGTGGTGCCGACGATCGGGACGGTCCGTCCGCGGCCGAACCGGTGGCCGAACAGGTCGCGGACGCCCGCGATCCCGGAGCGCGCGAGGTACTTCGCGCCGCGTCGGCGGGCGATTCCTCGCCCGTCGAGCATCGGGACCGCGGCGATCACGGCGTCGGGGTCGCGTCGCTCCGCCGCGAGCGTGAGGACGTGCGCCGCCGACAGCGACGCGCCCCACAGCACCAGATCGCGGCCGACCGCGTCGACTCGCTGGACGCGGTCGATCGCGGCCGCGTAGTCCGCGCGTTGGCCCTCGGGATCGACGAGCTGTGAGTCGCCGTCCGACTCCCCGAACCCGCGGTAATCGAAGAGGAACGCCGCGTAGCCGGCGTCGGCGAACCGCTCCGCGACCGCCGGGTAGCCGAAGCTCCGCTCCGCGCCGAGCCCCGGCGCCATCACGACGACGGGCGGGTCCTCGCCGTCGCCGCCCGGCAGATAGAGGGTGCCGCGGCAGGTGTCGCCGCCGGCGTCGAACGCGAGCTCGCGGGTGGCGAACCGCTCGCGCAGCGGGCGGCCGAGCCGCCGCTGCGCGCGGTTCACCGGGTCTCTGCGGGTCACGCTTCGTCTCCGGCTTCGGCTGGCTCTCCCGCAGCGTCGGAACCGTCGGTCTCAGCGGGTTCATCCCCGTGCGTCAGCGTGTCCAGCACGCGAGACGAGAACTCGGTCTCGCTGATCTCGTAGGCGATCAGCTCCTCGAACCACGTCGCCTCCGCGTGCCACGTCCCGAGCACGTCGCCCGGCGAGCGGACAACGGTTCCCTCGACCCGGACGGGCTCCCACGCGTCCGCCTCGGCGCGGTCGATGAGCGCGTTGAGCGCGCGCCCGATCTCGCCGTGGTGCACTTCGCGGCCGGGAAACGCCGTCATGTACGTGAGCTCCAGCGGGTCGCCGCCGTCGACGGCCTCGACGCTGATCCCGTAGCTGCGGAGCTCCGGCTCCACCTCGGTCGTCTGCTCGTCGCCGGTCATACGCGACCCACGTTCGGGCGAGATAAATCGGTACCGGCGTCCGGGCGGCGCGGCCGCTCGGCGCGTGAGAAACCGCCCAGTTCAAAAGCCGCGGACGGGGGAAGGCCGTCGCGATCGACGGCCGGGATCGGTTCTGTCAGAGGCACACGATTGTCCCGCGCGGCCGGCTCGTAGTACTCCACGAAATTATATAAACTCTCGGGACGGTTCCCGATAGGCGATCGGTCGGCCGAAACCGGTCCGTAGTCCGCGGACGAGTCGTCGGTTTCGGGCACCCTTTATCAGTGTCGCGTGACAGGATCCGGTATGCTCCGGGGGACGGTGACCGCGCTGACGCGCTCGACCGACGGGGTCGGGATCCTCCTCGTCGGCGGGCTCCTGACGCTGCTGACGTGGGTCGTCACTCCGGTCTGGGTCGGCACCGCGCTGCTTTTCCCTCCGCTCGTCCTGCTCGCGCCGCTGGCGCTCGCGCCCGCGTTCGTCGCCCGCGGTTACTTCGTCCGCGTCCTCGCCGCCGGGGTCGAGACGGCGAACGCCGCCGGCGCGCCTCCGTTCGTCGCGTGGAACGAACTGTACCGAGACGGTCTCAAGTCCGCGCTCGTGACCGCCGTCCTTCTCGCGCCGCTCGCGGTGGGACTCGCGCTGGCGGCGGTCGCTGCCGGCGCTCTCGGTGGCGATCTCGTCGATCCCGCTCCCGTCGCTGACGCGGTCCGAGCAGCCCTCGGCGACGGGGGCGTAACCGCCGTCGTCGCCGTCTCGGGCGGGGTCGTCGGGGTGGTCACGGCGACGTACCTCCTCGCGTTCGCGTACGTCAGGCCGGCGGCGGTCGCGGCGTTCGCCGCCTCCGGCCGCCTCCGAGACGGCCTCCGGCCGCGCCGGGTCGCCGGCGTCGCCGGGTCCGGCGCGTACGCCACCGCGTGGGTCGTGGCGGCCGCGACGCTGGGCGCCGGCTACGCGCTGGCGGGGCCGTTCGTCCCGTTCGTGGTCGGCGCCGCGTTCGTCTTCGTCGTGCGAGTGGCCGCGTACGGGCTGTACGGGCGGGGTGCGGCGGCGACGCTGGAGGTCGTCGACGCCGGCGAGGAGGACGAGGCGACCGATCCGGCCGCGGCGGAAGCGGTCCGCGTCGATCGGTCGACCGACCTCGCACGGCCGCCGACTCCGGAGGTGCCACCGGCGGTACAGACGGGACGGACCGTCCCGCTCGTCGGGGTGAGCCCCCGCGGGACGGTAGCCGGAGACGCGCGCGCTGACGGCTCCGCGTCCCACCGGACCGGGGACCCGGTCGGGGCCGACGGCGGGTTCGACTGGTACGCGCCCGACGAGGGGTCGACCGAGCGTGGCGGGGGCGACGCCCGCGCCGCCCCCGGCGAGTTCGAGTGGAACGTCGATATCGCCGATCCGAAAGACAAGCGTTGATACGCGGCCGGGGCGACGTTCCGGTATGCGCATCACCGACCGGGGATACGGCGAGGAGGGCCGGGAGCGGCTCACCCTCGTCCCCGAGAACGTCGACGACCTCTGGCACCTCGCGCACGTCCTCGAACCGGGGGACCTCGTCGAGGGCGACACCACCCGTCGGATCCAGCGGAACGACGACCAGATGCGGGACACCGGCGGCCAGCGCGAGCACCTGTTCGTCACGCTGCAGGTCGACGAAGTGGAGTTCGCCCGGTTCGCCAACCGGCTCCGCGTGTCGGGCGTGATCGTCGGCTGCTCGCGGGAGGACCAACTCAACGCCCACCACACGCTCAACGTCGAGGAACACGACGAGATAACCGTTGAAAAGCACTTCAAACCGGACCAGACCGAGCGGCTGGAGGAGGCGACGGAGGCCGCCGAGAACCCCGACGTCGCCATCGCGACCGTCGAGGAGGGGGCCGCCTACGTCCACACAGTCCAGCAGTACGGCACCGAGGAGTACGCCTCGTTCACGAAGCCGACCGGGAAGGGCGACTTCTCCCGCCCCCGTGAGGAGCTGTTCGCCGAGCTGGGCGAGGCGCTCGCGCATCTCGACGCCGACGCCGTCATTTTGGCCGGCCCGGGGTTCACGAAGCAGGACGCGCTCGACTACATCAAGGAGGAGCACCGCGATCTAGCCGACCAAATTACGACCGTCGACACCTCGGCCGCGGGCGACCGCGGCGTCCACGAGGTGCTCAAGCGCGGCGCGGTCGACGAGGTGCAGAAGGAGACCCGGATCTCCAAGGAGGCGACGCTCATCGACGACCTCACCGCCGAGATCGCGCAGGGCGCGAAGGCGACGTACGGTCCCGAGGACGTGGCCGAGGCCGCCGAGTTCGGCGCGATCGAGACCCTCCTCGTGGTCGACGACCGCCTCCGGAAAGAGCGGCAGAACGAGGGCGACTGGTCGATCGACGTCAACGAGGTGATCGAGTCGGTCGAACAGCAGGGCGGCGACGTGGTCGTCTTCTCCTCGGAGTTCGACCCCGGCCAGCAGCTCTCGAACCTCGGCGGGATCGCCGCGATTCTGCGGTACCGGCTGCAGTGAGAAACGGAAGCGGCGCAATGTCTATTTATAAATGAACTGTGCGGTGGCGCGTCTCGGCGAGCGGCCCGCAGGGCCGCGATCCGACGGCGCGAGGGAGTCAGTCGTCCGGAGCGAGGCGGAGGACGACTGACGAGGCTGGGGAGGTGTGAGGCTGCGGTGCTGTGCGGGCGGGTGGGACTCAAAGCCCCAGTCGCGAGGACGAAGCACGCTGCAGCAAGCACCGCAGCGAGGGAGCGTAGCGACCGAGCGAGGAGCGTGGTTCGAAACGGCGAAGCCGTTTCGTCATCACGAGACGCCGAAGGCGTCTCGAACGACAGCAAAGCGCGCGAGTCGTCGCGACTGGGGCTTTGGAGGTGTTCACGGCCAGTTAGCCGTCGACGACTTATAAGCGGGTGACCAGAACTATCACAAGTTCACTGAGGCGACGCTGCCAGTAGTTCACTCCCCAGTAAGCGCCTCGCTCGCGGGCGCGAAGTCGATCGTCTGTCCCCGTCCTTTCTCGCTCGCCCGTTTATAAAGCATATACGCAGCCGCGACCGTCTCGATCCCCGTCCCGCCGGAGTCGAACACGGTCACCTCGTCGTCGCTCGTCCGACCCGGATGCTCCCCGGCGACGACCTCACCCAGATCGGCGGCGACGTGGTCCTCGTCGATCAACCCGGCCTCGACCGCTGCGAGGAACGACCCGGCGTCCTGCGTGGCGCGCGCCCGGAGGTCGGGGACGTACGTCGCTCGCGCGACGAGTTCCGGCGGCAGCTCGTTCTTCTCCGGGTGGTACTGCCCCATCGCGGTGACGTGGGTGCCGGGCTCGACGTCCGCGTCGTCGATCACGGGGTCGCTCGCGGTGGTCGCGGTGATGACCACGTCGGCGCCCTCAAGCGCCGCGCTCGCGCTCGCGACCGCCGACACGTCGGCATCGAGCCGGTCGTCGAACTCCGCGGCGAACGCCTCGCGGTTCTCGGCGGTCGGGGAGAACACCCGGACGGCCTCGAAGTCGCGCACCGTCGCGGTCGTCGCGAGCTGGCCGCGGGCCTGCGCGCCGCTCCCGATCACGGCGATCTCGGTGACATCCGCGCGGGCGAGCGCGTCGACCGCGGTTGCTCCCGCGGCACCCGTTTTAAACGGGTTCATCGAGGCGCCGTCGAGCAGCGCGAGCGCCTCGCCCGATTCGGCATCGAACAGCGGGGTCATGAACCACGCGTCGCCCGCGCCGAAGCCGGCGGAGTAGGAGTAGCCGCCCATCGCGCCCGTCTCGGGCAGCACCGCGGCGTAGGTGGTAAACATCCCCGGCGGGTCGCGGTTGAGCAGCTTCGTCCGCGGCTCCGCGGGCGCGCCCTCGCCGATCTGGCGGTAGGCGTCGCGGACGACCGCGACGTAGTCGGCCGGCTCGGCGAGGTCGTCGACCTCGGCGCTCGTCAGGAACAGGGCGTCGGTCATACCGTCCCGGTCGGGCGCGAGGGACTAAACCGTACAGGGAACCGGAACGGTCGATCACCGGTTCGCGGTCGGTGCGACGAGGCTATCCCGTCAGTCGGCGCCGCCGGTCCGCGACCGCCCGACACGCGATCGACCGCCAGAGCGCTCCGCGGCGCGGTCGATCCGGGCGCGCGGCTCGTCCGTGACTGGGGCCTTGACGAATATCGCGTGGGCCATGACGGCCCCCGCGACGAGTGCGCCCCCGGGAAGCGCCGCCGTCAGCGACAGCCCGATCAGATTCAAGGCGGCGGTCACACCGATCAACGCTGCCGGAATGAGCCCGAGAACGTAGTCGTAGTACCCAGTCATGGTCCGGGTAGTACTACCGCAAAATCGCTATTAAATTTTTCTCAGGGTTCGTCGTGACACCTGAAGTGATCACGCTAAATGATCTCATAAGTTATGACGACGTATTCGACGCCAAGTCAGATCGCGTTTGGGACCGTGGAAGGGGAGAGAGGGGGAGAGGGTAAGAGCAAGAGTGAGAGTGACTGAAACGATCGAAACCGCAAAAACGGTGGTTCGGACGCGAACGCGACCGCCTACCGGAGCTTGAAGTACAGCGCGCGCCAGCCGCCGAGCGCGATCGATCCGAGGACGAGCATGACCACGGCAAACGTCAGGGCGGCGCTCCCGCGGAAGACGAAGTGCCGGAGCGCGAGGCCGACGACCGCAGCCGGGATCCACGACCGGATCACGAGCGGGACCGACGACTTCGCGGTCTCGACGGCGCCGGCCGAGTACGCGCCGATCAGGGGCGCGACGAGGGCCCACCCGATCAGGAAGGGCGCGTACACGCCGAGCAGGTACAGGGGGTTCGCGGACAGGAACTCCACGGTGACGTGGTTGAGCGTGCCGACCGTCAACAGGACGATCAGCGCGATCAGGTCCCCGATCGCGAGGGGGACGGCGTCGCGGTCGAGGCGTGTTGCGAGGAACGACGAGTCGGCCATGTCGACCCGTCGGGGCCCCCCCTACTTTGTACGTACGGATTCGGCCCGGCGGTCTCGGTCCGCCGATCGGTCCCGATCACTCGTACAGCGGGTGCTCCTCGCAGAGCTCGACGACGCGCTCGCCGACCTCGTAGATCACGTCGTCGCTGTCGACGTTGTCGACGACGCGGTGAATGAGGTCGCCGACCTCCCGGATCGCGTCCGCGTCGAAGCCGCGGGTGGTGAGCCCGGCGGTGCCCGCGCGGATCCCCGAGGGGTTGAACGGCGAGCGGGTCTCGCCGGGGACCGTGTTCCCGTTGAGGACGATGTTCGCGGCCGCGAGGGCGTCCGCGGCGTCGCCGCCGGGCAGGTCCGGGTGCGAGTCGCGGAGGTCGACTAACACGAGGTGGTTGTCGGTGCCCCCGGAGACGAGCGAGAAGCCGTGGTCCTGCAGCGTCTCGGCGAGCACCTCGGCGTTGTCGACCACGTTCCGCGCGTACTCGTCGAACGAGGGGTCGAGCGCCTCCTTGAACCCGACCGCCTTGCCGGCGATGTTGTGCATGAGGGGGCCGCCCTGCCCGCCGGGGAACACCGCCTTATCGACGTCGTCGGCGAACTGCTCGTCACACATCACGATCCCGCCGCGACCGGCGCGGATCGTCTTGTGCGTGGAGCCGGTGACGAAGTCGGCGACGCCGACCGGCGAGGGGTGGACGCCGGCGGCGACGAGCCCGGTGATGTGGGCGATGTCGGCGAGGTGGTAGGCGTCGACGGCGTCGGCGGCCGCCTGGATCTCCTCCCAGTCGACCGTGCGCGGGTACGCGGAGTAGCCGGAGACGACGATGTCGGGCTCGAACTCCTCGGCGGCCTCGCGGAGTCCCTCGTAGTCGATGTAGCCGGTGTCGGCGTCGACCTCGTACTGCTCGACCTCGTAGATCTGCCCGGTGAAGTTCGCGGGGTGGCCGTGCGAGAGGTGGCCACCGTGGTTCAGATCGAGCGAGAGGATCTTGTCGCCGGGCTCCAGGACGGAGTAGTAGACGGCCTGGTTCGCCTGCGTCCCGGAGTGAGGCTGGACGTTGACGTGGTCGGCGCCCCACAGCTCCTTCGCGCGTTCGATCGCGAGCTCCTCGACGTCGTCGGCGTACTCGCAGCCGGCGTAGTACCGCCCGCCCGGGTAGCCCTCGGCGTACTTGTTCGTGAGGACGCTCCCCTGCGCCTCCAGCACCGCCTCGCTGACGTGGTTCTCGCTGGCGATCATCGCGAGCGTCTGCTCCTGCCTGTCGCGCTCCCCGGCCAGCGCGTCGGCGACCGCGGGGTCGACCTCCCGGACGTGCTCGTGGTCCATGTAGGAACCCCCGTCCGATCGCGCATTAATCCTTGCGTCACGTCGGTGATCCCCCGACTCGCTGGTAGAGCCACGCCGAGCGATCTCGGCGGCTCGTCCCGACGGATATCGACAAAACGCCAAATATCCCATTTTCGGCCGTTTTGGACGCTGAAAGGCTGTTTTTCACCTTTCTAATCCCGTTAATATTAAATACACAACTACCTTTTATCCCGAGAGATAGATGGTATCGAATTTACTGGAGGCAGACGTCGAAAATGTCCTCGATGCGGCGTTCGCGGGGGACGACAAAGAGCTGCTCATTGTCGATCCCTCCGCGGAGACGATCGTATCGCTGGTCGAGGCGGCGATCGGTCGCGACGACCTGCCGGAGATGTCGATGCTCGTGGACGAGCGAACGCTGAAGGACGTGATGGAAGACTTCCTCGTCGCGTCGAAGGCGGCTGACCTCGTCGCCGACGGCGCGCTCGATCTCCGCGTCCTCGACGAGGCGGTCGACAACGCGCTGTTCGTCTCCCCCTCGCGGGTCGTCGTGCTCGTGAGCACCGACGACCACGTCGCCGCGCTCGCCTCGGACGACGAGGAATTCGTCGACGAGGTGTTCGAGACCCACAGCGTCGCCTTCGAGGACGCCGAGACGTACGGCCTCCGCACTCCCGCGATCAGCCGCGTTCGGGAGACGATGGCCGACGAGATCGGCGAGGCGACCCGCGAGGACTTCGACAGTGTGCTCGCCGCGATAGACTCCGCCCGGGGCGACGACGGCGGGCTCGACGAGGTGACCGTCTCCCTGATCGTCGCCGCGAAGAACGACGTGCTCCTCTACGACATCTCGAAGTGGGGCGAGGACGTGGGTATCGCCTCGAAGGCGACGTTCTCCCGCACGAAGACCCGGCTCGAAGACCTCGGGGTCATCGACACCGAGAAGGTCCCGATCGACGTCGGCCGCCCCCGCCTCCGGCTCAAGCTCGGCGACGAACACCTCCAGGGCCTCGACGCCGGCGAGCTCGCCGACGAAGTCGCGGCGATGCTGGCGTAGCGGACCAGCGATCGGAAGTCAGACGCCTCCCCCTCGGACGCCGTCACCCGCGGCTTTTTTTCGCTCCTTCGCCTCGGGGGTGATATGGACATCGGACTTGTCGGCGACGGCCCCGCGGTCGAAGCCGTCTCGGCCGCGCTCGGCGACGTCGACGTGAACGTGATGCCCGTCGAGGTGGGGCTGCTCGACGGGTTCGACCTCGCCGTCGTGGTCGACACCGCCGGCTCGGAGACGTTCGCGGCCGCTGCCGAGCACCTCGACCGCTGGGTCGCGATCGAGGTCGGCGGGCTCGGCGGCGTCCCCCTGGAGTCGGTCGACGCCGCGGTGACCGTCTTCGACGAGACCTGCTACGACTGTCTCCGGCGACGCGTCGCGAGCGGCGGGGCCGAGGCTGCCGACGCGCCGGCCGGCCGCCGGTCCGCCGTGCGCTACGCGGGCGCGTTGGCCGGCCGCCGCGTCATCCGACTGCTCGCGGGCGACCCGGTCGCCGACACGGTCGCGGAGGTGCCGGGCGCCGAGCGGACCCTCCTCCCGGTCCCCGGCTGTGACTGTGGCGCCGACCCGGGTGACGCGCTACCCCACGAGCACGAGGAGCGGTCGCTGTCGGACGCGGTCGACCGCGCGGAGCGGGCGGTCGATTCCCGGGTCGGCCCGCTCTCGGAGGTGGGCGAACAGGAGTCGTTCCCCGTGCCGTACTACGTCGCGCGGGTCGCCGACACGACGCCCTTCTCCGACGCGCGGGCGGCCGAGTTCGGCGGCGGCGTCGACGCCGGCTGGGACGACGCGTTCATGAAGGCGCTCGGCGAGGGGTTAGAGCGGTACGCCGCCGGGGTGTACCGCGAGGCGTCGTTCACGCGCGCGCCGGCCGCGAACGTCCCGAATCCCGTGGCACCCGACGCGTTCGTCCGCCCCGAGAGCGCGGAGCCGTACGCCCGCGACGACCGGCTCCCGTGGGTGACCGGCGAGCACCTCGGCAGCGGGGAAGACGCCAGCCTCCCGGCGGAGTTCGTCCACTTCCCGCCGCCGGAGAACCGGTATCGGTCCGCGATCACGACCGGGCTCGGGCTCGGCAACTCCGGGCCGCATGCGGCGCTGTCGGGGCTCTACGAGGTCGTTGAGCGCGACGCGACGATGACGAGCTGGTACTCGACCGCCGACCCCCTCGGGATCGAGGTCGACGACGAGGGGTTCGCGGAGCTGGCAAAGCGCGCCCGCGCCGAGTCGCTGTCGGTGACGCCCCTGCTCGTCACGACCGATGTCGACGTGCCCGTGGTCGCGGTCGGCGTCCACCGCGAGGGCGACTGGCCGCGCTTCGCGGCTGGCTCGGGCGCAGATCTCGACCCCGCCGCCGCGGCCCGGAGCGCGCTCGCGGAGGCGCTCCAGAACTGGACCGAGCTCCGGTCGATGGGGCCCGACGCGGCCGCGGAGCAGGGCGCGGCGATCGGTCGTCACGCCGACTTCCCGGCGGAGACGAAGGCCTTCTTCGACCCGGACGCGAGTGTCCCCGCCGAATCGCTCGGCGAGCCCGAGCTGTCGGGTAGCGACGAGCTTGACGCCGTCGTCGACCGCGTCGAGACGGTCGATCTGGAGCCGTACGTCGCGCGGACGACGACCCGAGACCTCGCTACGCTCGGCTTCGAGGCGGTCCGCGTGCTCGTCCCCGGCGCGCAGCCGCTCTTCACCGGTGACCCGTTCTTCGGCGACCGCGCCCGCGACGTGCCCCGGTCGATGGGGTTCGAGCCCGACCTGGAGAAGACGTACCACCCGTTCCCCTGAACCGATCGGCGGCCTCCCCCGCGCTCGGGGCGACTTCGATCACCCCGGTTTAAGCCGACCGCAGTCCGGGATCCGCCATGGACGTACTCTCAGACGCGGACGTGGAGGAAGTCGAAGCGATCGAAGGCGTGTTCCTCACGCAGGGCGCCGCCGGCGACGAGACGAGCATCCAGCGGTTCGTCATCGATCCCGGCGCCGAGGTCCCCGAGCACGACCACCACCACGAGCAGGTCGGCGCGATCGCCAAGGGGGCGATCACCTTCGTCGTCGACGGCGACGAGCGCGTCGTCGAGGCCGGAGACACGTACGTGATCCCGGGCGGCGAGCCGCACGCGGCGCGCAACGACGGCGACGAGCCGGTCGTCGGCTACGACATCTTCTCGCCGCCGCGGACGAACCCGGACTGGCAGAAGTGAGCCTGCAGGGCGTTTTCGACGGCGGATAGACGAACCGAGCGACGACGCGATCACTTATAAATCCGGTGCGGTGGCGTGCGCCGGTGAGCGCCCGGAGGGCGCGAACCGCGAGGGACCTTCGGTCTCTCTGGCAGCCGGCGGCGAAGCCGCCGGCGACGCCCGCACGAGGGAGTCGGCGCGGCGCTTAAAAGCGCCGCGCCGACGAGGCTGGGGAGGCGTGAGGCTGCGGTGCTGTGCGGGTGCGGTGCTGTGCGGGTGGGACTCAAAGGGGCAGCCGACGAGGCGGGCGCAGGCGATGTAAGCACCGCAGAGAGCGAGCAACGCGAGCGATCGAGGAGCGCAGCGAGCGTGCGCCCGCCTCGTCGGCTGCCCCTTTGGAAGTGACCACCATCGATCCGTGATCAACCGCTTATAAACGAACGTATCGATCGAAATACCCCAATCCACGATCCACATACCGGGGCAAGGCCCGCCACAGTCACGCACCCTTTATCAGTCGCCCCCGAAACCGAAGGTATCCATGGCACGCGTGAGCGCCGGGGCGCGGCTCCACTTCGGCTTCTGTAACCTCAGCCTCTCGCACCAGCGGCTGTACGGCGCTCTCGGGCTCGGGCTCGCGGAGCCCCGAGTCGTCGTCGACGCGGAACTCGCCGACTCGGTCACCGTCGAAGTCGAGGCCCCGACAACCGACACGGCCACCCTCGACGACGTTCGCGAGTACGCGACCACCGCGACAGACCTCCTCGGCGTCGACGGCGCCCATGTCACGGTCCGCGAGACGCTCCCGCGCCACGCCGGCCTCGGAAGCGGCACCCAGCTGGCCGCGGCGACGCTCGCGGCGGTCGCGGCGGCCCACGGGAGAGAACCCCATGTCCGCAAACACGCTCCGGCGCTCGGCCGCGGCGGACGCTCCGGCGTCGGCGTCGCGACCTTCGAGGCGGGCGGGTTCGTGCTCGACGCCGGCCATCCCACCGCGCGGTTCACCACCGACCGGCCCGCCGACGGCGAGTGGACCGTGCCGCCGGTGGCCGCCCGCCACGCCGTCCCGGACGACTGGCGGTTCCTGATCGTCCGGCCGGACGCCGACCCGGGGAGAAACGGCGACGCCGAGGACGACGCGATGCGGACCGCGGTCGAGCGCGCGGAGCCCGGGCTCGCCGACCGGATCGGCGGGATCGTCACCCGGCGCGTGCTCCCCGCGATCGCGACCGGGAACGCCGAGCGCTTCGGCGCCGCGGTCGCGGAGATCGGTCGGCTCAACGGCGCGTGGTACGCCGACGAGCAGGGCGGCGTCTACCGCCCGCCGGTCGGCGACGTGGTGGCGTCGCTGTCGGAGTCCGCCGCCGTGTTCGGCGCCGGGCAGTCGTCGTGGGGGCCGACCGTGTACGGGATCACGGACGCCGCGAACGCGGGGGCCGCCCGGAGCGCCGGCGAGCGCGCCCTCGACGAGGCGGGGGTAGATGGAACGGTCTCGGTCGTCGAGGCGGCCGACGGCGGGGCGCGGGTGACTGACGAGCAACAACACTAAGCGGAGCGGCGTCCCCATACGGGACATGCCGAGTCTTCCGTTCGGCGTCGCCCGGCTCGACTCGATCCTCGGGGGCGGGGCGCCGCCGGGGAACGTCGTGTTGCTCGCGGGCGAGTCCGGCGCCGGCGCGCGCGAGTTCCTGTACACCAGCGCGGCGATGAACGCCCTCGGACACGCCGACGCGGAGCTGTTCGATCTCTACTACGGCGACCTCCCCGACGACGCCGAGCTCCCGGAGGAGGTCCATTACCTCTCCTTTACGGCCGATACCGACGCGCTCACCCGCGAGATGGGGTACACGATGGCCGACGAGATCGTCGACGCCGCGATCGACGGGATCGACTTCCGGGACCTCTCGCCGGAGTACTTCCAGCTCAGTCCCATCCCGCGCGACTGGTACGAAGACGAGACGGCGTCGATCACGGAGCTGGGCGACCGCGGCGAGTACGAGGACGTGCTCACCGCGTTCGGCGACTACCTCTCGGCGCACGCCGACGACAGCCTCGTCTGTATCGACTCCGTGACCGACCTCGTCTCGATGGTCGACGAGGACACCGAGTGGAGCGACGTGGCGATGGTGATGAAGGGGCTCAAGAAGGCGGCCTACGAGTGGGGCGGGCTCATCCTCGTGTTGGTGAACACCGACTCGCTCACCGACCGCGAGTTCGGCGCGCTGATGGACGCCGCGGGCGGCACCCTGCAGTTCACGTGGGAGAGCGGGGGGTCCCAGCGGGCGAGAACGATGTTCGTCCGCGAGTTCCGCGGCGTGCTCTCCCGACTGGAGTCGGAGAACATCGTCCGATTCGAGACCGAGATCCACGAGGGCGGGTTCGACATCAGCGACGTGCGCAAGATCCGGTGAGCGCTTCCGGGGCGCGATCCGGTGAGCGCCTCCCGAGTATCGATCCGGAGAACGACGCGACAGGTTACTTAAGTCTGCTCACTAAACGGAGCGTAGATGACGGAGGACTCGCGATGAGTGACTTCGATCCGGCCGACGGCAGCGAAAGCGCCGCTGCGGAGGCCGCAGCCGCGGCCGCCGCCGACGAGGCCGACGTCGATCGCGAGGAGCTGTTAAAGCGCGCCATCGTCGCGCTCGCGGAGGCGGAGGGGATCGAGGTCCCGGACGCGGAGGAAGTGGCGGCGATCGAGGCGCGGCTCGACGACCTCGACGCCGAGATCGACGAGAAGGTCGAGGACCTCCGGGAGCGATTCGTGGAGCTGTACCGCGATTTGGAGTCCAAATCCCCCGCCGACCACGACCACGAGGAGACGGCCGAACGGCTAGACGCGATCGCGACTGACCTCGACGCGGTCGCCGACCGCCTCGACGAAGTCGAGGCCGAGGCGGCCGCGACGGCGACCGTCGGCGAGGCGGTCGAGGAGACGATCGACGCCCTCGACGACCGGCTGGCTCGCGTTGAGTCTCGGATCGACGAGGTCGACGACCTGCGGGAGCGGACCGAGGCGATCGACGACCTCGAAGAACGGATTGACGGCCTCGAAGGACTCGACGACCGTGTCGGCGACCTCGACGAGATCGAAGAGAAGCTCTCGCGGGTCGCGAGCGCGGTCGTCAGAGTCCGCCGACGGCTGGAGGCGGCCGAGCGCGACCGCGCCGAGCGCGAGCGGCTCGACGCCCTGACCGCCGCCGCGAACCGCGCGGGCGTCCGGAAGGCCACGTGCACGAACTGCGGCGAGGCCGTCGATCTCGGGCTGTTGACGGCGCCCGAGTGTCCCCACTGCGGCCGCGGGTTCGAGGAGCTGGAGCCGAGCACGGGCTTCCTCGGTACCTCACGGCTGGTCGTCGGCGACCCGCCGGCGATCGACGGGGAGGTGGAGGGCGACGCAGCCGGCACCGCGGACTCGGCGGGCCACGGGGCGGGCGCCGGGGCCGGCGGGGACGTGAGCACCCGCGACGTCGACGGGGGCGGTGAACCGTGACCGACGAGGAGACGGGGCCGCCCGACGACGCGGGCGCGAGCGGGGACGCGAACGAGCCGTTCGACGACGAGCCGATCGACGGGGGCGAGGAGATCGATGACCCCTTCGCCGAGTTGGGGGAGGGCGAGTCGGGAGCTGACACCGACGCCGACGCGGAGGGCCCGCTCTTCGGCGAGCCGAAGTCGGGAGTCGACGACCGGGATCCGATCGAAACGTCACCCGAGGACGTGTCGGGGCCTCGTTCCGACGTGGACTCGAGTCCGTCGGGAACTGACGACCCGTTCGACGAACTCGGCTCGGCAACCGGCGAGAGCGACGCGGAGCTGGACGAGGCGTTCGAGCGGATGGACGTGGGCGGCGTCGCGGAGGAGGACATCTGGGAGTCGCTCGACGAGGACGCAGAGGGCGGGTTCGGATCGGTCGGCGAGTTCGGCGGCGCGGCGTCGGAGACGGACGCGACGGACGCTGAGATCGGGGGAGACTTCGCCGACGCCGGTCGCGAGCGCGTGATCTCGAAGCGGACGTACTGCCAGCAGTGCCCGCACTTTTCGGCGCCGCCGGAGGTCGCCTGCGGCCACGAGGGGACGACGATCCTCGAGGCCGTCGGGTTCGACGAGTTCCGGGTCCGGAACTGCCCGATGATCGACGACGACGCGCCCACGTTCGACGCGCCGCACGAGGAGTAACCGAAATACGGTACGTCTAAACCGGGCGTGGTCGCTGACGGTTTCTGAACACGCTCAAGGGGATCGGGTCCCGAGAGCGTTTCGTCCGTGGGAACAGTTCGACGATCGGAGGGGAGGAGCGTCGCGTTCGGGCCGGGAGCGCTCACCGGGGCGATAGGGGATTCGATTACGGTGATCCCGCTGGTCGTCGCGCTCGCGCTGCTGACGGACGTGTCGCTTCCGCACGCGCTCGTCGGGTTCGGGGTCTTTCAGATCGTCTGGGGGGTCCGGTACGGGCTCCCGGTGTCGGTCGAGCCGATGAAGGCGCTCGCGGCGCTGGCGATCGCCGGCGCGCTGACGTACGCGGAGCTCGTGCTCGCCGGGCTCGTGCTCGGCGCGCTCCTCCTCGCGATCGGGCTCACGGGAACGCTCGCGCGGGTCGAGCGCTGGATCGGCGAGCCGGTGATCCGCGGGGTGCAGTTCGCGGTCGGGCTGGTCCTCCTCGAGACCGGGGTCGACCTCGCGCTCGGCGACCCGGTCCTCGCGGCCGCGGGGGTGGCGATCGCCGCGGCGGCCGCGCTCGCCGGCCACGGGAAGGCGAGCGCCCTCGCGGTCGCGGCCGTCGGAATCGCGCTCGCGCTCGTCACCGCCGGGATCCCGGCGCCGCGGTGGCCCGGCGCGCCGCCGGCTCTGTCCCTGCAGGTGCTCTCCGGCGCGGTCACACGGAGCACGGCCGACGGGATCGTCGCCCAGCTCGCGATGACGATCGGCAACGCCGCGCTGGCGACCTCCCTCCTGTTCGCCGACCTGTTCGACGCCGAGGTCACGCCAGACGAGCTGTCGGCGAACATGGGCGCGACGAACCTGATCGCGGTGCCGCTCGGCGCGATCCCGATGTGTCACGGCTGCGACGGGGTCGCCGGCAAGCACGCGTTCGGCGCCCGGACCGGCGGCGCGAACGTCGTCCTCGGCGTCGGCTACCTCGTCGCGGTCCCCTTCGCGACGCCGGCTCTCCTTGACGCGTTCCCGGTGGCGATGCTCGGCGCGCTGCTCGCGATCGTCGCCGTCTCGCTCGCGCGCAACGCCCTCGACTCCGAGAACGTCGCGCTCTCGGTCGCTATCGGCCTCGTCGCGCTAGCGACGAACCTCGGCGTCGCGTTCCTGCTCGGGATCGTCGCGCACCTCGCGTGGGAGCGAGTGAGAGAACGCGACGGCGAGAGCGACGATCGCTTATAAACAACTGCGGTGGCGTGCGCCGGTGAGCGCCCGGAGGGCGCGAACCGCGAGGGACCTTCGGTCCCTCTGGCAGCCGGCGGCGAAGCCGCCGGCGACGCCCGCACGAGGGAGTCGGCGCGGCGCTTAAAAGCGCCGCGCCGACGAGGCTGGGGAGGCGTGAGGTGCGGTTGCGGTGCGGCCGGGTGGGACTCAAAGGGGCAGCCGCGAGGACGAAGACGCGCGACGTAAGGACCGCAAGGAGCGAGCACCGCGAGCGACTGAGGACCGCAGCGAGCGCATCGAGTCCTCGCGGTTGGGGCTTTGGAGATGTTCACTGCCGATCCGCCAGCAACAGTCGCTTATAAACGTCTGAGAGCGTCAAAACCGGACTCATCCACGACCGATCCACCCACTTCTTACAACACGTTCTCCAGCGCGTCCATCGCCTCGTCCACCCGCTCGACCCGCGCGTTGTGTCCCATATGCCCGATCCGCAGGATGTCGTCGGCCAGCCACGTCAACCCCGTCGCGACGAGCACGTCGTGCTCCTCGCGGAGGCCCCTCTGCAACTCCTGAGCCCGCCCGGGCACCTCGAAGGCCGTCACGGTCGGCGAGCTGCGCTCCGGGTCCGGGAACGGCTCCAGCCCCAGCTCCGCGCCGCGCTCGCGACACCGCGCCGCCGCGGTCCGGTGTCGCTGCCGGACCGCGTCGAGCCCCTCGTCGAGCCACAGCCCGAGCGCCGCGTCGAGCGCGACGACCTCGGTCGTGAGGTGGGTGTACGGGAACCCCTCCGAAGTATCGCGCCACGGGAGGAAGTTCGTGTACAGCGAGTGCGGGTCCCGCTCCTCCATCGCCGCCCACGCGCGGTCGCTGATCGCGGCGGTGGTGAGCCCCGGCGGCGCGCTGAAGCACTTCTGGGACGCCCCCAGACACACGTCGATCCGCTCGGTCGGCACCCGGACGCCCCCGAGCGACGAGACGGCGTCGACAACCGTGAGAATCTCACCGTCCGCCTCCTCCAAGAGGTCGAGCGCGGGCCCGAGGTCGTTGAGCGTCCCCGTGGGTGTCTCGCAGTGGACCATCGTCGCGACCTCGAACTCGCGGTCGTCGTCGTTGAGGACCGACTCCAGCTCCGCGAGCGGAAGCGAATCGTCGTAGTCGGTCGACACCAGCGTCGCCTCGCCGCCGTAGTCCGCGACGAAGTCGGCGAAGCCGTCGCCGTAGAGCCCGTTCGAGAGGCACAACACCTCGGTCCCGGGCTCGACCAGCGAGGCGATCGCGGCCTCCAGCCCCAGGATCCCCTCGCCGCCGGGAACGACGACGTCGCGGGTCGCCGCCGCGGAGCCGTCCCGAGCGTCGCCGGCCGGATCGATCCCGTACATCCTTGCCAGCCGGTCGGTCAGCCGGTCGTAGATCCGGTGGAACTCGGGGTCCACGTCTGGGTTGATCAGCTCGCGGCTCATCGCGTCGCGGACGGAGGCGGGGACCGCGGTCGGCCCCGGCGTCATGAGCATACGCCGTCACTCGCGTCCAGCGGCATAAGGGCGCTGCCCCGGTACCGTCGGAGTCCGTCGGCCGCCGTGACCACGAGTAAGTATATGAACCATCAAATATATTTTGAGATATGTTACGAAGTTCCCGTTACCCCTCGCAGTCGTGCCATCCCGTCGACGGGCGCGAAGCGATCGAGGGTCGGGGGGCGTGAATGTCCCGACGATCTCTCGCCCTGCTCGCGGCGGTCGCGCTCCTCGTCGGCGCGTTCGCCGGGCTCGCCGTCGCTCAGGAGGAGCCCCCGTTCGTCCGCGGGGAGCCCGACCTGGACGTGTACCTCCCCGACTCGACCGTGTCGCCGGGGACGGCGTCGGATCTCACGGTACAGATCGCGAACGACGGCGACGTGCAAGCGGGGACTGACCTCCGGAGGGACACCGTCACGACCGCGCGGAGCGTCGTGATCGACGTTGAGAGCGATGACTCGCCGCTCGTGGTCGAGACGAACCAGTTCGCCGTCGGGTCGATCGGAGGCGGTGCGGTCCGCGAGGTCCCCGTCTCGGTGACGGTCCCCGCCGACGCAGAGCCGGGAACGTATTCGCTCGACGTGCGACTCCGATACTCGCACACGTACCTCTCGGCGCCGCGGAGCGGAGTCGTACAGGACCGATCGCGGACGCGGACCGAGTCGATCTCGGTGACCGTCGACGACAGCCCCCGGTTCGCGATACGGACGGTCGACACGAACGTGCAGGTCGGCGGCTCCGGAACGCTCGCGGCGAACGTCACCAACCTCGGCGGAGAGGTCGCCCGAGACCTGTCGGTCGAGCTCGTCGCGAACGGCCCTGATCTCACGCTCGGACAGTCGGGACGGAACACCGCTCGGCTCGACCGACTCGACCCCGGGGAGAACGCGACGGTCAACTTCCCGGCGAGCGTCCGCGCGGACGCCGCCGCGAAGTCGTTCGATCTCACCGGTACCGTCCGGTACACCGACGTGGAGGGCATTCGCGACGCCGACGAGGGGATACCGGTCGGGATCCGACCGCTCGCCGAGCAGTCGTTCTCGGTCGAGGTCGACGACTCCGACCTCCGCGTCGGCGAGAACGGAAGCGTCAGAGGGACGATCCGTAACGACGGTCCGACTGACGTTCAGGGGGTCGTTCTCGCGGTCGGCGACGGGGCGTTCGTCCCCCGCAGCCAGCGGTACGCCGTCGGCGACCTCGCCGCGGGCGAGAACGCCACCTTCCGGTTCAGCGGCGAGGTCCCCGCGAACGCCGACTCGGTCCCTCAGCAGTTGATCTTCTCGACCAGCTATCGGAGCGTCGTCGACACCGAACGGACGACCCGGGAGGCGGTGCGCGTCCCCGTCGCCGAACGGAGGGACGCGGTGACGGTGTCCCCGGTCGACCCGCGGTTCGAGGCCGGCGAAGACGACGTGTTGCGGCTCAACGTGACGAACCGCCGCGATGTCGAGCTCCGAGACGTCGAGCTGCGCCTCGCCGTCGACCAGCCCTTAGAGAGCGAGTTCCGAACGACCGTGATCCCGTCGCTGGCCCCCGGAGAGACGGGGCAGGTCGCGTTCGATCTCACGGTCGACGGCGGCGCGCCGGCGAGTCGATACCCGGCGAGCGTCGAAATCGCGTTCACCGATCCCGCCGGGGTCCGCGTCACGGGTGACTCCGCGACGGTCGCCGCATCGGTCACCGAGTCGTCCGGCGGCGAGATCCCGATCGAGGCGGTCGTGTTGACCGTCCTCCTGTTCCTCGTCGCCGCCGGAGCGTGGTGGTTCTATGTCCGATGACCCCGAACACCCCCTCGTCGTCGAGGAACTCACGAAGGACTACGGGAGCGTGGTGGCGAACGACACCGTCTCGTTCACCGTGAACGGAGGGGAGGTGTTCGGCTTCCTCGGACCCAACGGTGCCGGAAAGTCGACGACGATACGAATGCTTCTGGGACTGTTGAAGCCCACATCGGGGAGTGCGACGGTTCTCGGGGCCGACATCCGAGACGAGGCCGCGCTGACCGAAGCCAAGCGTCGGATCGGGTACCTTCCTGCGCACCTCGGCTTCGAAGAGGGAGTTACCGGTGAGACGGTGCTCGACTACCACGGCGCGATGAAAGGCGAAGGTCGTCGGGACGAGATGCTAGAACTGTTCACACCACCGATCGAGCGGCCGATACGGGAGTACTCGACCGGAAACAAGCGGATGCTCGGACTGGTGCAGGCGTTCATGCACGATCCCGACCTCGTGATCATGGACGAGCCCACCGCCGGACTCGATCCGCTCAAACAGGAGGCGTTCAACGAGTTCATCCGAGACGAGCGCGACCGCGGCACGACCGTGTTCTTTTCCTCGCACGTGTTGAGCGAAGTGCGCCGGGTCTGCGACCGCGTCGGCATCCTCCGGGCCGGCTCCCTCGTCGAACTCGAGAACGTCGAAGCCCTGCTCCACCGGAGCGGAAAGCACGTGCGAGTTCATGCGAGCGACGCGGCGGTCGCCGAAATAACCGCTCTCGACGGCGTCGTCGGACCCGAACGGTTCGCCGAGGGCGTCCAGTTCATCTACGCCGGTGACGTCAACGCACTTCTCCGCGAACTCGCGACCCACGATATTCGCGATGTGGAGCTCGGCGAACCCCCGATAGAGGACGTGTTTACTCACTACTACGGGAGCAGAGAGGAGGCAGACGAAGGGGACAGAAGCGAGGAGGCGGCGGACCGAACCACCAGAGCGGGGGAGACGGATGTTTGAAACGGTTCGGTACGAGGGGAAACGACGGATCCGCGGCGCTGCGGTTCTCACGGCCGGTATCGGGGCGTACGCCGGATTCATCATCTGGTACTTTACGGTTCTAGAGGACGTCGACTACGAGGAGGTCTTCAACGATCTGCCGCCGGCCATGTTGGAGGCGTTCGGCATCGAGAGCCTGTCGACGATCGAGGGGTTCCTCGGGGCACAGGTGTTCAACTTCGTCTGGCTACTCGGCCTGGGCCTGTACTTCGCGTACGTCGGCGGCGGCATCGTAGCGAGCGACATCGAGACGGGACGGATGGACATTTTCCTGTCGCTTCCGGTTACGCGAGCCCGGCTCCTCGTCGAGAAGTTCGGCGCGCTGCTCGTTCCCATGCTCGCCGTCAACGCCCTCGGGGGACCGATCATCTATCTGTTCGTCGTCGCTGTCGGGGAGACGATCCCCCTCGACCACCTGCTCCTCGCGCACCTGCTATCGATACCGTTCCTGCTCGTCTGTGCGGGGATCGGCCTCGTGTTCTCGGTCGCCGTCGATCGCGCGGCGATCGCAGAGCGAGGGGCCGTCGGCACCGTCTTCGTCCTGTACCTCCTCGAGTCTGTCGTCGGCGGCGCCGAGGCGTACGACTGGATTCAGTACCTGAGTCCGACGCAGTACTACGAACCGACGCCGGTCCTGATCGACGGCTCTTTCGAGCCGATCGACTCGGCCATTCTGCTCGTCGCGTTTGCTGGGCTGCTTATGCTCTCACAGGCACTGTTCGAGTGCCGAGACGTGTGAGGCCCGCCGGTCCCTTGGTGTTGACCTCCCCGCCGATACGTTAATACGGTTCTGTCGCCTCAGTTACGACGATGATGCTTCCGACCCACGTGCTCGGCGGGATGCTGCTCGCCGCGCCGTTGGTGCGCGTGGCCCCGGAGCTGGCGCCGATCGGCTTCGTCGCCGGCTTCCTCGGTGGGCTCTTCCCGGACCTCGACATGTACGTCGGCCACCGGAAGACCCTCCACTTCCCCGTGTACTACGGCCTGTTCGCGGCGCTCGCCCTCCTCGCGGCACTGGTCGCGCCGTCGGCGGCGACCGTCGGCGCCGCCCTGTTCCTCCTCGGCGCGGCCCTCCACAGCGTCGCCGACATGTACGGCGGCGGGTTGGAGCTGCGCCCGTGGGAGGGGAACTCCGACCGCGCCGTGTACGACCACTACCGCGGGACGTGGGTCGCCCCGCGGCGGCTCGTGCGGTACGACGGCGCGGTCGAGGACCTCGCGCTGTCGGTCGGGCTGTCGCTTCCTCTCCTGATCCTACTCGACGGTCCGCTCCGACAGATCGTTCTCGGCACACTCCTCGTCGCGGCCGTGTACACGGTGACCCGCCGGTACCTCGCGGAGCTCGCGGCGCAGATCGCCCCCTACGCCCCGAACGCGCTGTCGCCGTACCTCCCGGACCGGTACGTCGACGACGACACGAGGCGGTAGGGGTCGGAAGCGGCCGCCCGCTACCACGCGCCCTCAGTCGGTTCCGTCAGTCAGACCCGTCGATCGCGCGCGCCGCCGCGAGCACCTCGCCGTGGAGGTCTCCGTTCGAGACGACGAGCCCGGTCGAGTCGTGTCGCCAGCGATTCCCCTCCAGATCCGTTGCTTTCCCACCGGCCTGTCGGACCATGAACACGCCAGCGACGGAGTCCCACGGGTTCGCCCGCAGGTTCGAGACCGTCCCCTCCAGCCCGCCCGCGGCGACGGTCGGGAGTACGATCTGCGCGGCGCCGAGGCGTCGCAGGTCGCTGAACCGCCGGACGATCGCCTCGCAGGCGGCGGCGTACTCGTCGCGGGAGTCGTGGTCCCACCACAGCGTCGGGTCGACCGTGGCTCGCCGTGGGTCCGACACGTCGCTGACGCGCATCGGTTCCCCGTTGCGGTACGCGCCGTCGGCGTCGGCCGTGTAGGCGTCGCCCAACGCGGGCGCGACGGTGGCCGCGGCGACCGGCTCGCCGTCGACGACCGCCGCGACCGCGGTCCCCCACACGCGGATGTCCCGGACGTAGTTGTGGGTGCCGTCGATCGGGTCGATCACCCATGCGGCGCCTTCCTCAGGGACAGTCTTGCGCTCGTCCTCTTCCTCGCCCACGACCGCGTCGTCCGGGAACGTCTCGCGGATCTCGTCGATCACGGTGCGCTGGGCCGCGCGGTCCGCCTCCGTCACCACGTCGTCCTCGCCTTTGGTCTCGACCGCGATGTCGCTCCGGAACCGCTCGTTCGCGACCCGCGCGCCGGCTCGCGCCGCGCGCTCGGCGACGGCGGCGCGATCGTCTGCATCAGCCATACCCGCGATCCGGCCGCCGGACGCGTATAAACGTCGATCCCGCGAGCGACAGGTCGGTAAATGATTAACTCAATTCCGAATCCGAGTATACTTAAGTAGGTCTGGGACAGACGGGTGTGTATGGAACCAGAGGAAGCGGTTCGCCAGCTCGAGTACGCTATCGACGCCTCGCTCGACGAGACCGGACAGCGCACGGCCGCCACCTACCGCCCGACCTTCGAGCGCGTCGCCGACCGCGCCGACGGTGGCGCCGTGTACGCGCTCGCCGGGGCGCTGGCCGACGAGGTCGTCGCGGGCGACCGGCCGACGCCGGCCGAGGCGAACGCGACCGCCGAGCGCGTGCTCGACGACTGGGCGTACACCGACGGCGGGGCGTAGACGGCGGATCGACGGTTATTACGGTACTAAACGTCCAATTTTAGCGAACATCCTATTCTGACAGCTGTTGACCCAGCGGTAGCTGTCAATGCCGGTCGACAGTAGCTCACCGCGTGAAAAATCCCAGCGAACGACGTTGCGGATGTTGATCTACTCGACGCCCTGCTCTGCGGCCGCGTTCGCGTTGATGACGAGGCTTCCGTCCAGAATCTGTTCACCGGTCGTGTCTTTGTCCGTCGTATCGACTTGGAGCGACACGTACACCGCTTCCCCGGAGGGGATCGACTCGCCCTGTCCAGGCGATCCACTCCCGGAGTCGCCGGGGTTTCCGTCGTTGAAGCTGAGCGCCTCAAGTGGCTGCGTCTGCTTGACGGTCGGATCCGCGAGGTCGATCGCGCTGGTGGCGGTCGCCGAGTCAACCTTACTCGGCGAATCGTCGGACGAAGAATCGTTGATATCGGACGCCGCACCCTGGAGGTACAATGTTGCTCCGGCGTCGGACTGGGTTTCGCTATCGTCGTCGAGGACGTAACCGATCTCCAGGTCGATCGTGCTATCGGTCTGGTTTCTGACGACGAAGGCGGACTGATCGATGCCGTCCCCGGCGACGTAGGGGCGTCCGTCGCCTGCTGCCGGGTAACCGGCCGTGTCGTCGTCGTAGATGCTCTCGAAGTCGCTCGGGAGGCCGTCACCCTGCGCGTCATCGTTCATCGCGCCGACCTGGTACTTCGCGTTGTCGTTCACCCCTTGACCTCCTTCATCCGAGGTAAAGTCGATTTCCAAGTCACCGCTGTTCGTCCCGACGATCTCGCCGACACCACGACCGTCACCGACCTCAAGCGCGACCAAGGCATTGGAGTCGTCGACGACGGAGAGGGTTCCGTCCCGTTCTGCAGTCATCGATGAGAACGCTCCCGGACCCACCGCAGCCGCGCTTCCTGAAGCCAATGCACCCAGACCGATCACGAATTTGCGTCGTTCCATATCGTATCTCACCTGTGTTCACGCACCCCCGCAACCCGGACGTCCGAGCCGGGAGCGCTCGGATAATTCATACGGGGGGTGATACTTCGTTATGATATTCTCGACACGTTCGCGTGCCGCTCTCGATATGTGACGTGGTCGGATCGATATGTCGTGAGCGCTTCTCGTCATTGGTATCGAGCCAACCCTGAATCCGACGTGAAGGCCCTGTAATACGCTATTAGATTTTCCGCAGTCTCGCAACGACACCCTAAAAACCGACAATCGAGTCCCGTTACGGTATAATTTCGTCTTCGGAAGCAACGATCCGACCGTATTCTTATCATATTACACAACATAACAAGTTAAATATCCTACCTATTTATGTTAGATAGCCGCACACGCTACACTCGAATATCGCCGGGTTTGGGAGGGGAGTCCCCCGGCGGGGGAACCAGGGTGCTCACATCGATGCTATCTACCGCTGTCACGACGGACGAATCGAGCCGAAACGGAGGTGAACTGTCCGAGGAGGAGGTCTTCGAGGTGCTGTCGAACAGGCGACGACGGTTCGTCATCCACGCGCTCAAGCGCGCGGAGGGCCCGGTCGACGTCTCGGAGCTCTCCACGCACGTCACCGCGTGGGAGCGCGACGTCGACCCGGACGAGGTCCGGTACGAGGACCGCCGGAACGTGTACAGCACGCTCCAGCGCACGCACCTACCGAAGCTGGAGGAGAAGAACGTGGTGACGGTCAACAAGGAGACGAACCTCGTCGCGCCGACGGCTGAGCTGGAGGAGCTCGACATCTACGTCGAAGTGCTCCGCAGCCGGGAGATTCCGTGGAGCCTCTACTACGTCGGGCTGGCGGGACTCGCCGTCTCCCTCCTGCTCGCCGTCGCCACCGGGACCCCGGGGTTCGCCGCGCTCGAGCCGGTCGACGTAGGGATGTTTACCGCCACCGCCTTCGGCATCTCCGCCGCCGCCCATCACGTCATCGGGCGCCGAATGCGCCTCGGTAACTCCGAGAAACCACCCGAACTCCGCAAACGCGAATGAGCACGTCCAACCGGTCGCCGCCGGCCCGCATGAGCGCCCTGCGGACGCTGAGCCTCGTGCTCGCGTTCACGGCGGCGGTCGGGCTGATCTTCGGCACCGCGGGCTTCTCGGCGATGGAGGCCGACCGCGGGCTCGACGTCAACGTCACCGACGACGAGAGCGCGTACCTCGGCTACAAGGTGACCGACGAGACCGAAACGATCAACAACTCCACCACCGTCACCGCCGAAGCGGAGTACCACAACCAGTTCAGCGGCGAACTCACCCTCGACGTCAGAGTGGAAGTCAACGGAGAGCATCGGAAGAACGAGAGCGCTACGCTCGGACAGGGAGAGGCGACACGGATCGAGGTCACGGAGTCCTGTTCGGCCGGCGAGACGGTCGACTTCAGCTTCGTGGCGACCGGAAACGGCTCGGGAGTCAACGTCTCGCTGGAACGCACCCACTCCGTGCCGTGTGAGTAGCGGGGGAGTTCCAGGAACTCGACCTCCGCGACTGACACCGCGTCCGTCGACGCGAGTGGGCTCACGACCGTGACGTGATCTCTACCGTTCTCGAACCGCTTCCCGCATCGAACCCGCCCTTGGCGACGTTCTCCCTCTGATCGTCAGAGGTCAACCCGCGCTCCCAACTCCGGCGCGCTCGCATCGAACCCGTCTGCCCGGAGGTCCTCGGCGAACGCCTCGCAGCGGTCGCCGTGGTTCACGAGCACACGCGCCCCGCGGTAGGGCTCCAAGAACGCCTCCAACCCCCCGCGGTCGGCGTGCGCGGAGAAGTCGAACGACTCGACCCGCGCGCTCACGGGACGCACCGTCCCGTTGATCGCCAGCCGCCCGCGGTCCTGGAGCTCGCGACCGGGCGTCCCCTCGACCTGGTACCCCGTCAGCGTCACCATGTTCGTCGGACTCCCGCGGATCTCCGGGAGGTACGAGTGAACCGGTCCCCCGGCGAGCATCCCCGAGGTGGTGACGATCAGCTCGTTGTCGCCGGCGATCCGCTCGCGCTGACCGTCGCGGCCCGTCACGAAGCGCGCGGCGCCAGTCGCCCGGCGGAGCGCCTCCGGATCGCGCAGGAACTCGGGGTGTCGGCGGACCAGCCGCGTCACCTCGACGCCCATCCCGTCGACGTAGGGGGTCAGGTCGTTGGCCTCGGCGACGAGGGTGAGCTCCTGCGTCCGGCCGATCGCGAACGCGGGCGCGACGACGGTTCCGCCCTCCCAGATCGTCGTCCTCACGCGCTCCACCCAGCGATCCTCGACGGCGCGGCGGTCCTCGTGGGCCACGTCCGCGTACGTCGACTCGCAGATCACGGCGTCGGCGGCGGGTCTGGCAGTCGTGCCCGAGACGAGCCGCTGGTCGTCGGTGTGGAAGTCGCCGGTGTAGAGGAGGGCAGTGTCGCCATCGTCCACCAACACGTGCGCCGACCCCGGAATGTGGCCCGCATTGAACAGCGTCACCTCGTAGGCGGTCCCACCCGCCTCGACGACGAACGGCTCCCGGTAGGCGTGACGTTCCTCGACCTCGCCGAGCCGCGCGACGTGCTCCTCAGAGAAGGGACAAAGGGGGCTGTTGCCGTGGAGCTTCAGGGTGTCGCGCGCCAGCACTCGCGCGAGCGCCGCGGTCGGCGGCGTCCAGTGAACCGGCGGTCGCCGGTCACCCTTTAACAGGGCCGGCACCGCGCCGACGTGGTCGAGGTGGCCGTGCGAGACCACCACGGCGTCGGGTTCGGGGTCGCGGAGGGGGTACTGCGGGGGGTCCGCGGTCAGCAGGCCGTAGTCGATGAGGAGCGCGTCGTCGACGAGCACCGCGCTCCGACCCACCTCGCGGGCGCCGCCGAGGAACTCGACCTCCATGCCAGAAACGACTCGTCCGCGGCGTTAGTGCTCGTCGGTCCGGGCGTCGACAGAAGCCGTCAAGCAACGGCCTCAGTCGAGCCGCTCCGCGGCGTCCTGCTGGACCAGCGGGTCCGCGTTCTCGGCGGGGAGAGTCACGACGTCCTCGCTGGCGAGGTCGTACTCCCGCTCGTCGACGCCGAAGATCGCGCCCACGTCTCGGGTGATCCTGACCGTGGCGCGGTCGGTGGCGTCGTCGCCGGACTCCCCGTCGGTCGCGAGCGCGTCGCCGGACGACGGCGGATCTTCGTCCCCGGTCGTCGCAGCTTCTTCGTCCGAATCCGCGTCTGGCGCTCCGGGTGGAGCCGGCTCCGGTGGAATCTCGGTCGGGCCGTCCGACGCGGTCGGAGCGTCTCCGCCGGTCGGATCCTCGGCGGGCCGCGACCCGCCGTCGGTCGTGGCGTCAAGCGCGTCGGCCACCTCCTCGTCCGAACCGCCCATGGCGCCCGCGAGCGCGTCGGCGCTCCCCTCGGCCTCCGCGCTCCCCGCACTCCCGCCGTCGTCCCCGTGTGGCGTCGTTTCGGTCGGGCGTTCCGTCGGGGGGTCGGGGTCCGGCGCGGGCGGCGCCGGGTCCGCGGTGGAGTCCTCGTCCGGCGACGGAGGCGCGTCTATCGGGCTCGTCGCGTCAGCCGCGGCCGCCTCATCGAGCGCGTCGTCGACCGGCCCTTCCGCTTCCGGCCCTGTCCCCGCGTCGGCTGACCCCGGGGGCGCCTCGCCGGCGAGCACGTCGAGCACGCGCGACTTGTTCTCAGTGATCCGGTCGACGAGGTCGTCGAACAGCCGTCGCTCTTCGGTGGTCATGCCGTCGGCGTCGACCGGCATGTCCGCCGCCGCGAACGACGCGAGCTTGACGACCTTGCCGACGCGGCGCTCGTATAACGCCTCCGCGACCTCCTCAGCGGTCTCGACCTCGTCGGACATCCGCCGCACGTCGTCGTCGGAGAACGGCTTGTCGACCTGCTCGGCGCGGCGGTCACGGGCCGCGCGCAGGTCGGCGACGTAGGCGGCGACGTCGTCGTAGAAGGAGTCCCGCAGGTGCTGGAGGCTGTCCTTGCGGCGTTCCTTCGCTTGGGCCGATCTGAGCTCGTCGAGTTTCATTTGTCGTCCGTCATCGTTCGGGAGCTTTCCGCGCCTCGCCGCGGGCCATGAGGAAGACCCCCGCGAACTCAGGCACGGTGTTTCTGCCGGGTTCAACTCTAACGCGCTCGCCGTTTAATTCTACCGTCCGATCGGCGTCGGTCTCGATCCGGATCTCGCGGCCGACGAACCGGTCCGGGACCGCGTCGCGGAGCGGGTCGAAGTCGCCGAGATCGCCGCGCTCGATCGGCGTGACGACGAGCCCGGAGCCGCCGTGAAGCGTGCCCGGCAGCCGGATGAGCCGCCGCGTGTCGGTGGTGACGGGCTCGTCGATCGGCGCGGTGTCGGTCGCGGTCACGCGCGCGGCGAGCGCGGAGACGAGCCGGCGGACGCCGGGGCCGCCGGCCTCGACGTTGCCCTCGCGGACCGCGGTCGGGTTGCGGTCGAACGCGCCGAGGATCGTCTTCGCGCCTTTCTCACCGATCCCGTCGAACTTCATGAGCCGCTCGCGGGCCTCCTCGTCGTCCATGTCGCGGAGGTCGTCGGCGTACTCGACGAGCGCCTCGTGGACGCGCGCGCCCCAGCCGCCCTCGGTCCGGAGGACGCGTTTGGTCGTGCCGCGATCGGAGACCGTCCGGATCAGTCCCTCGGTGTCGAGGTCGATCGCGCGGACGTAGTCGACGATCTCGCGGCGCGCGTCGCTGTTCAGCTCCCGGACGCTCTCGTCGCGGACGTGGACGTGGTACCCCCGTCCGCCGGAGAAGACGACGGTGAGGTCGTCGAACGCGAAGTCGTCGTCGAGGAAGTCAAGCAGGCGCAGGAGGGCCTCTTTGCACTCGGCGAGCATCTCGGGGTACGAAGTGGTCTCCGGGTCGACGCCGGGGAGGTGGTCGGCGTCGAGGTCGAAGACGAGGTCGGCGGAGCGCCACCCCTTCTGCGACATCGTCGACGCGCCGGGGTCGTCGTAGCGGGCGGCCGAGAAGTACGCGTGCCGGGGCGCGTTGTCCGCGAAGAACGTGTCCACGTCGCCCAGGTCGTACAGCGACTGGTGCCGGAGCATCGTCGTGCCCGACCCGGGGGTCCACGGGATGTGGCCCCACTCGCGGAGGTTCGCGTCCGGCGGGAGCGCCGGCGAGGCCCGGCGGTAGTAGTCGCCGAACCGGCCCTTGAGGTACTCGCGCGTCCGGTCGTCCATCGTCTCATCGGGTACCGGCGGTCGACGTATCAACGTATCGTTCCGGGCGAGCGCGGAGCGCGAGAGGGGACCGCGACGGGAACCACTTATAAAGATCGGGCGGTGGCGTGCGCCTGCGAGCGGGCCATCGGCCCGCGAGCAGCCCGCACGAGGGAGTCGGTCGCCCGGAGCAAAGCGACGGGCGACCGACGAGGCTGGGGAGGCGTGAGGTGCGGGGCGGTTGCGGGGTGGGGCTCAAAGGGGCAGCCGGTGAGGCGGGCGCAGGCAACGTAAGGACCGCAGGGAGTGAGCGAAGCGAGCGACCGAGGAGCGCAGCGAGCGTGCGCCCGCCTCACCGGCTGGGGCTTTGGTGGTGTTCGTCACCGATCCGTGATCGACTACTTATAAACAAACCGTAGGAGCGTATCGAACCCTCACGAGGTAATCGCCCGCGGCCACAACACTATCCCGACCCGAACCGTATCACTCCGTATGCGCTCCGAAGACGAGGTTCGCGAGCAGTACGAGTTCCTCCGCGAGCAGCTCGACGACGAGGAGATGAACCACCGCGGCGTCGAGGAGCTGTTCACCCACTACAAGCGCGCGCTCGGCTGGGTGTTAGAAGAAGAACACATATAGCGCGCGCTCGTTAGGTTTATCAGTCGGTACGCTGTATGGACAGGTGACGCTTCGTCTGGAGGGCCGAAGCGTCAGCGGGGACCAATGGCAGGCCCGACGCGGCTTTTTTGCGCGTCGGGCGTGCCTCTTTCCGACGACCAACGAAATCGAAGAGCGACAGCCCCGTCGCCGCGTGTGGCGTCTGTCGATCGACGCTGCGAGACAGTCGCCGACCCCCACGACGTGCTCTACGGAGACCAGCGAGCGCCTCCGTAGACACCTCCGCGCCGCGCTCTCGATACCGTCCATCGGTCTCCCGAAACGACGAACACCTCAGAGCACAGAAACGAACTCAGAGCGGCTCGGCGGCGGCCGAATCGAAGAGATAATTCCCTGTTGACAGAACGGATCCCGAGGGATATCCGGATTGCGCGGGGATGACAAAGAGATAGACGCAGCATATAACGGTATATTTATTTATTTACAATAGGTATGTACGGGCTGTTGTATGTACGACCTCACAGGTTTCCAGCGTGACCTGCTCTACGTGATCGCCGGTTTAGACGAGCCTCACGGACTCGCTATCAAGGAGGAGCTCGAGGATTACTACGAGAAGGAGATCCACCACGGCCGGCTCTATCCCAACCTCGACACCCTCGTCGAGAAGGGACTCGTCGAGAAGGGACAACGCGACCGGCGCACGAACTACTACACGCTGACCCGCCGCGGGCGACGCGAGATCGACGCGCGGACCGAGTGGGAGTCGCAGTACGTCGACCACTGATCGGCCGACCGCTCCGCGAGACGGTCGGTTCGGCGGTCCGTAGCGATCGATATCGCGCCGCCGCGGCCTCTCTTCCCCGTTCTCTCTCCCCCTTCGTTCACCCGCCTTTTGTCCACCCCGGGCGGTTCGTGCGTTGAGTTGGAGAAACGTCCAACATCGGGCGGATCGCCTTTGCTTTATTCTCCTCGGGAGCCACACACGGCCATGGATCGCGACACCGCCGCGCCCGACGTGGCCGACCTCCCGGGCGACCGCGCGCGGGAGTGGGTGGAGTACCACCACGAGTCGGCCGCGCCGAGCACGTACGTCTACGAGTTCGTCTGGGACCGCACCGCGCCCGCCGAGGGACCGTTCTGTACCGACGTCGACGGCAACGTCCTCATGGACTTCACGAGTCACGTCGCCGCCGCGCCGCTCGGGTACAACAACCCGAAAATTATGGAACCGCTCTCGGAGTTCGACCTGGTCGACCCGCTGAAGATCGCGGGCCAGGACTTCTACGTCGCCGGCGGCGAATCGCCCGGCGACGGGCTCCCCGGCTCGTCCGGGCTGATGGAGCGCCTCACCGAGGTCACCGCGCACTACGACATGGACACCGTCTTCCTCTCGAACTCGGGGGCGGAGGCGGTCGAGAACGCGATCAAGATCGCGTACGACGACTCCGGGGGCGCGAAACACGCGATCACCTTCGACGGCGCGTTCCACGGCCGGACGCTCGGCGCGCTCTCGCTCAACCGCTCGAAGGCCGTCTACCGCCGCGACTTCCCGGAGATAAGCGGCGTCCACGACGCCCCCTTCTGTGACGACCGAACCTGCACCCCCGAGACCTGCTCGTGCGGCTTCTTCGCCGACGGCGTCTCGCAGCTCCGCCGGAAGCTCGATCCGGACCGCGGTCACGTCGACCCGGACGACGTGGCGTACCTCATCATGGAGCCGATACAGGGCGAGGGCGGCTACCGGTTCCCCTCCGACGCGTTCACCGACGAGATCGCCGCCCTCGTCGACGAGCACGACATCACCCTGATCGCCGACGAGATCCAGTCGGGCGTCGGTCGGACCGGCGAGATGTGGGGTTCGGACCACTACGCGCTCGAACCGGACGTGATTTCCAGCGCGAAGGGGCTCCGCGTCGGCGCGACGATCTCCCGGTCAGACGTGTTCCCCGAGGAGAAGAGCCGGCTCTCCTCGACGTGGGGCGCGGGCGACATCATCGCCTCCGCGCAGGGCGCGCTCACGCTCGACGCGATCCGCGAGCACGACCTGCTGGACAACGCCACGGTCCGCGGCAGGCAGTTCAAAGAGACGATGCGCGACGCCGACCTCCCGGGCGTCGACGACGTGCGCGGGAAGGGGCTGATGCTCGCGTTCCAGTTTAACTCGAAGGAGCGCCGGGATGCGGTCATGAAAAACGCGTTCTCTCGGGGCCTGCTCACCCTCTCGTGTGGCCACGACGTACTCCGGGTCCTCCCGCCGCTCGACGTCACCGAGCGCGAGATCGAGCTCGGCTGTGACCTCCTCACGGCGGCGATCGAGGACGCGGCGTAGGACCGACGCTATCGTCTCTTACCGCTCCGCGTACCACTCCGCGAACTTCTCCAACGCGCGGCCGCGGTGCGACACCGCGTTCTTCCGATCGGTGTCCATCTCGGCGAACGTCTCGCCGTCGTGTTCGAAGATCGGGTCGTAGCCGAACCCGCCCTCCCCGCGCGGCGCGACGATCCGGCCGGGGACGTACCCCTCGAACAGCTTGACTGGGAGCGCGTTCTCGTTGCCGTCGGGACTCTCACTGTCCGGCCCCGCCGCGGCGGCCGCGTCGCGGTCCCCGCGGTCGACCGGGTCGGGGCTCGCGGCGAACCCCTCGCCGTCGCAGTAGCCGAGCACGCACCGGAACGCGGCCCGGCGGTCGTCGAGGTCGGCCGCGATGTCGTGGACCCGCTCGACGCCCAGCGTCTCCTCGACGTACGAGGAGTAGGGACCGGGGAAGCCGTCGATCCCCTCGACGAACAGCCCCGCGTCGTCGACGAGCACCGGCTCGCCCGCGTGGCGGTACGCCTCGCGCGCGCCCTGCGCGGCGATCGGGCCGAGCTCCGCGGCCTGAATCTCCGGGTAGTCGAAGTCGAGCCGCTCCACCGAGCCGTCCCGGAGGTAGCGCTCCGCCTCGCGCACCTTCCCGGGGTTCGTCGTCACGTATCTGAGCACGGATCCGGATGCGGGCGGTCGGAACGAATAGCCGTCGGTCCCGGACGAGGGCAGACACGGTGACCCGGCGAGACCGGTGACCCGTAAAATCGGCGACCTGCGAAATCGGCGACCCGGCGAGTTCGCGACCAGTCGAATCCGCGACCCGACGGACGGAGTCTCAGCAGTACGTTTTGTTGGTTCGTCGAACTCTATGCGACATGGCCCTCCCGACGTTCGGAAAGATGCGACTGGCCGGGATCATCTCGGTCCTCTCGTTCGGGCTCACGGCGCTTTTCGCCGTCCTCCTGCCCGGATTCCTCGAAGCGCTGATCCCCGCCACGTTCATCCGCGGGTTCTTCGTGCTCGTCCCGCTGGTACTGCTGATGGGAGACGACTTCCCGCTCGTCGCCTCCGAAGGATCGAACGGGGCGTCGGCCGACGAGCCGGTCTCCGTCGCCGACGACCCGCTGGCGACGCTCCGCGAGCGGTACGCGACCGGCGAGATCGGTGAGGAGGAGTTCGAGCGGAAGCTCGACCGGCTGCTGGAGACCGAGGAGCTGGCGGACCGCGTCGACGCCGGCGACGCGAACCGACGGGAGTCGCCCGACCGTCGCGAGCGCGAGACGGAACTAGAGTAGCAGGCGGCGAGCGACCGTCCGAGGCGGCCCCCGACCCGCGAGGGACACCCTCTTAAGAGTCGACCGTCAGGAACGGACGGACATGCTGATCGCCGGAACCGTCATTGCCGACCCCGAGACCGTGATCCCCGACGGCGCCGTCGTCGTCGAGGGGGAGACGATCGCCGCGGTCGGCGAGGAGACCGCCCTCCGCGACCGCTACCCCGACCACGAGCGACGCAAACTCGACCTCGTCGCGCCCGGACTGGTCGGCGGCCACGTGCACTCGGTGCAGTCGCTCGGTCGCGGGATCGCCGACGACGCCGCCCTCCTCGACTGGCTGTTCGACGCCGTGCTCCCGATGGAGGCCGCGATGGACGCCGACGCGACCCGCGCCGCCGCCGAACTCGGCTACCTCGAGTGCCTCGAATCGGGAACGACCACCGTCGTCGACCACCTGTCGGTGAACCACGCGGCGGAGGCGTTCGAGGCCGCGATCGAGACGGGGATCCGCGCGCGGCTCGGGAAGGTGCTGATGGACAAGGAGTCCCCCGAGGGCCTGCTGGAAGAGACCGACGCCGCGCTCGCCGAGAGCGAGGCCCTCATCGAAGAGTACCACGGCGCCGCCGGCGGCCGGGTACGCTACGCGGTCACCCCCCGCTTTGCGGTCACCTGCTCGGAGGCCTGCCTCCGCGGGTGCCGCGACCTCGCCGACCGCCACGACGGGGTGACGATCCACACCCACGCCAGCGAGAACGAAGACGAGATCGAGACGGTCAAGGCCGACACCGGGAAGCGGAACGTCCGCTGGCTCGACGAGGTCGGCCTGACGGGACCGGACGTGACGCTCGCGCACTGCGTCCACACCGACGAGGCGGAACGCGAGGTGCTCGCCGAGACCGACACGGTCGTCACTCACTGCCCCTCCTCGAACATGAAGCTCGCGAGCGGGATCGCCCCGGTCCAGGACTACCTCGACCGCGGGATCACGGTGGCGCTCGGCAACGACGGGCCGCCCTGCAACAACACGCTCGACCCCTTCACCGAGATGCGACAGGCGAGCCTGCTCGGGAAGGTCGACGCCCGTGACCCGACCCGGCTCCCGGCCCCGACCGTACTGGAGATGGCGACGACGAACGGCGCGCGCGCCGCCGGCTTCGACCGCCTCGGCACCCTCCGGGAGGGCCAGCGCGCGGACGTGATCGGGATCACGACCGACCTGACCCGCGCCACCCCGCTCCACGACCCGCTCTCGCATCTGGTGTACGCCGCCCACGGCGACGACGTGACCTTCACGATGGTCGACGGGAAGATCCGGTACGACGACGGCGAGCACGTCGGGACCGACGCCGACGCGGTCCGCGAGCGCGCCACGCGCCACGCGAAGCGCGTCGTCGATGAGGCGGGTATCGAAATGGCGGGATTTTGAGGCGACAACTCCTTATAAACCGATCTGCGGTGGCGTGCGCCTGCGAGCGCCCGCAGGGCGCGAGCAGACCGCACGAGGGAGCCCGCGACGGCGCTTATGAGCGCCGTCGCGGCGAGGCTGGGGAGGCGTGAGGCTGCGGTTGCGGTGCGGGCGGGTCGGACTCAAAGGGGCAGTCGCGAGGACGAAGGCGGCCACAGTGAAGCACCGCAAGGAAGGAGCGTAAGCGACTGACTGAGGAGCGCAGCAAGGCCACCGAGTCGTCGCGGCTGGGGCTTTGAAGGCGTGTCGTCGATCCGGTGTCAGCGACTTATAAATGAGCGGCAGCGAGGAGATTCGCACTTCTGGAAGTCGGCGGCTCCGCCGCCGGCAACTGGGGCTTTAGAGCGGTTTCCACCGATCTGCCGCCAACAACCATTTATAAGCGAACACCAACTCTGCGGTCGATCGACCTCACGACGACCTCCACCACTTAAAAAAAAACGAACAGCAATACCACCCGAAACCCCACCACCGCCACACCAATCATGCGGGC
>NZ_BBJP01000018.1 GCF_000739595.1 Halorubrum halophilum
GGGGGGGCGCCCCCCCCCCGCCGGTCCGGGGCGGTCGTCGCCGTGAACGACCTCGCCGTCCTCGGCCTCGCGGAGCCAGCGCTCGGGGCGGTAGGTCTCGGGCCTGTCCCACCAGCGCCCGTCGCGGTGGACCGCCCACGGGGAGAGCGTGAGCACGACGCCGGCCGGGACGCGGTACCCGCCGAGCGAAACCGGCTCGGTCGGCTCCCTGAAGAAGGAGTGAACCGGCGGGTACAGACGGAGCGCCTCGTCGACCGCCGCGGTCAGCGCGGGACAGTCGCGGAGGTCAGCGGGCGTCGGATCCCCATCGAGCGCTGAGATCTCCGCGTGAACCCGCTCTTGGAACTCGGAGGCGTCGGCGAGACAGTAGAGCGCGTACGTCAGCCCGAGGGCGCTCGTCTCGTGGCCGGCGAAGAGGAACGTCACCGCGTTGTCGACCAGCTCGTCGTCGTCGAGCGCCCCCAGCTCCGCGGCCGCGACGAGGGTCCCGAGGAGGTCGTCCGCGGCGCCCGGGTCGGTCGGCGGACCGGCGGCGCGGCGCTCCGCGACGAGGTCGCGTATCGTCTCGCGGAGGGCGTCGAGCCGCCGGCGGTAGCGTCGGTTTGTCGGAGTCGGGAGCCACTCGGGGAGGAACGAAGTCGGCCGGCGCATGTCGAACCGGTCGGTGATGGCCTCGGCCGCCGCCCGGACCGTCTCGCGCTCGCGCTCGATGTCGCTCCCGAGCAGGCTCTCCGCGAGGACGGCGAACGCGTACTCGGTCGATGCGGCGTGCACGTCGACGACCGCACCGTCCTCCCACGAGGCCGCCGTCCCGCGGGCGTGTTCGACCATCGCATCGCCGTAGGCGGCGACCTGTCCGCGGAAGAACGCCGACCGGATCGCCGCGCGCTGCTCGCGCCACGCCTCCCCCTCGGCGAGGAACAGCCCGTCGCCGAGGAGGCCGCCGAGCTGTTCGCGGGGCATCTCGCCTTTTACGAACCGGTCGTGGTCCGCGACGAGAATCTGTCCGATCGCCTCGGGATCGGTCACGAGGTAGCTCTCCGTGCCGAACACGTCGTACCGGACGACCCCGCCGTGCTCGGCGGCTCGCCGTTCGTAGAACCCGAGCGCGTCGCTCGCGAGCTCGTGGACGTTTCCGAGCACCGGGAGCCCGCCGGGAGCCGGCGGCCGCGTCGTGTCGCTCATACGATCGGATCGCGGAGGGAGCGCGCTGAGCCTTCGCACGGATGGGTCCGTGCGTTTTTAAGTTTCAAGTGGCAGGCGGACGCCACGAGCCGTATGCGATACGTCCGCGTGAAGTTCGCATTTCCGCCGTCGATTCGACATCCGATGCACGACTTCCTCGACGACGGCGACGGGTGGCGGACGGAGCTGCTGACGTGGCGTCGGCTCCCCGACGAGACGCTCGTCACGCTGTTCCGCGTTGTCGCCCCCCGAGAGCGGTACCTCGAACGACTGCGAGCTGTCGATCCGATCGACCGCTTCGAGACGGCTCCCGGCGACGACGCGTTCTACCTCAAGGCCTACGAACAGCTCGGCGGGCCGCTGGAGACGTTCCTCGGCGCGTTCGTCGACACGGAATTCCTCTCCGTCCCCCCGATCGTGTACCGATCGGGCGGCCGGCTGTCGTTCGGGCTGATCGGCCCGCCGAACCAACTGCGAGACGTGCTCTCCGCCGTTCCGGATTCGATCGACGTCACGATCGAACGGGTCGGGTCGTACGGGGGCGGTCGACGGCTGGCCGGCGTTGGCCTCACGGAGCGCCAGCGCGAGGCGCTCCGCGCCGCGCGCCGCGTCGGGTACTACGACGTACCGCGGTCCGGGTCGGTCGCCGACGTGGCCGAGGCGATCGGGTGTTCGTCGTCGACGGCCGGGGCCCACCTCCGCAAGGCGGAGGCCGCGCTCGTCGGTGCCTCCCTCGACGGGTGACCCCGGCGTGTCGGCGGTACAACTATACTGGTCCGTCTCCACGTTTCGCTGGAGTCTACTATGGAGATCTCAGAGAAGCTCCTTTGTCTGTTCAGCGCCGACGTTCGCGAGGAAGACGGCGAGTACGTCGTGGAGGTCCCGCGACGCGAGGTCGAGACCGGCTCGCTGGAGCCGGGCGAGACGTACCGCGTCGCGCTCATCTCTCGGTCCGAGTCCGAGACGGATGAGGGGACCGACGGGGGCATCGACGCCTCCGCGTCCCGGGCCGACGACGGGCCGCAGCCCCCGGTCGAGCCCGGCGAGATGCGCTACGTCGAGATCGAGGACCTCGGCAAGCAGGGCGACGGGATCGCTCGCGTCGAGCGCGGCTACGTGATCATCGTCCCGGACACGGAAGTCGGCGAGCGCGTAAAAATCGAGGTAACGGAAGTCAAATCGAACTTCGCGGTCGGGGAAGTCGTCGAGGAGTCGGAGTAGCTCACTCGTCGTCGTCGCTGTCGGCGGGTTCCGCGTCGTCGCCGGCGGCGGAATCGCTGTCGGCGTCGCCGTCAGCGCCACCCCCGGAGACCCGAGCGTCCCAGTAGGAGACGGAGGCCACGTAGTCGCCCGGTATCGTGTTGCCGACGAGCTCGTCGATCACGCGGAACGGCTTCGCGACGGGGCCGGGGAGCTCGCGGTAGAAGCCGTACGGCAGCACGAAGTCGTGTTCCTCGCCGGCGAGCGTCAGGTCCGCCGCGCGGAGCATGTCGACGACCTGCCGCTCGGAGTAGAGCCGGGAGCCCATCGGGAGCAGCCACGTGTACAGCGTCCGCAGGCTGCGGCCGTTGAACGTGTCGAAGAACACCTGATCGGCGCTAACGCGGCGCAGCTCGCGGGCGAACGGCACCGGGTCGTCCATCAGGTGGAAAAAGCGCATCGCGACCACGGTGTCGAAGTGATTATCCGGGAACGGGAGCCGAGAGGCGTCCCCGCGGACGAACTCGACCGTGTCCGAGAGCCCCGCCTCGGCGGCCTTCTCGCGCCCCTGTTCGAGCATCTCCCTGGAGATGTCGAGCCCGACGATGTCCGCGCCCCGATCCGCGAGCATGGTCGTGAACCGGCCGGTGCCGCAGGCGACCTCCAGCACGCGGTGTCCCTCCTCGATCGGTCCGAGCGCCGAGAGGACCGCCTCCTTCTCGCGCCGGTCGATGAGCTCTCCGCCGCCGGAGAACCGTACGTCCTCGTACTCCTCCGCGACCTCGTCGGCCTGGTACCAGTCCTGTCCCTTCACGTTGTCCGTACTGCACACCCGACCGACAAAACCGTACTGGATACGGTCGGCGTCTGCTCGGCGTCGGCGGCGTCGCCGACCCACGGGTCGGCCGACGATTCGATCGGCGGGACGGGCCTCCCACCTCGATCGACCGCTCGCTGAGCTGTGATATTAACACATTATATTATTGCAATCAAATTGCCCTATATGTAGCCAACCTTTACCAATAGGCGCAGACTTGTCGTGAAACATGAGTACCAGTCCCGCGGAGACCGCCGACCAGGACCGCCTCTCGGAAGCCGAATACCGCGATCGCTTGCGCGAACTCCCCCCGAGCGCCAAACTCGTCGCAAAAGTACTGGAGGGCGACGCCCCCCTCTCGCAGGGTGGCCTCGCCGAGGAGTCCCTGCTACCCGACCGGACCGTCCGCTACGCGCTCAACCGCTTGGAGGAGGAGGGGCTCGTCGACTCCCGCTACAGCTTCAAGGACGCGCGCAAGCAGGTGTACTACCTGACCGTCTGAACGGCGCGCTGATCCGCTTCTGCCCGTCCGTTCGAACGCTCGCCGGCCGGCTCGCGGCGCAGCCGCGTCGCCGGCCCCGCACAGAGCCCTTTTTAATCCTCGGCCTCGATACCCGACCGTATGGACCTCTCGGTCGTCGTTCCCACGCTCAACGGACGGGACCGGTTGGCCGCCTGTCTCGACGCGCTGGCGGCCCACGCTCCTGAGGCGGAGGTGATCGTCGCCAACGGCCCCTCCGCCGACGGCACCACCGGGATGGTGCGGGACCGCGAGGACGTGGACGTGCTGGTGGAGATCTCCGACCGCACGGTCAACGTCGCCCGCAACGCGGGCATCGAGGTGGCCACCGGCGAGGCGGTCGCCCTCGTCGACTACGACAACCGGATCGGAGCGGGGTGGCTTGACGCCGTCCGCGCCGGACTCGACGACGCGGACGCCGTGACGGGGCCGGTGACCCCGATCGAGCCGAAGGAGGAGCGCGACGGCGAGGCGTTTATCGACGAGGAACGCACCGAGAGCGACGAGAAGAGACGTGACGGCGACGACGAGGAAGACGGCCCGGAACGCCGAGCGATCGCGGGCACCGAGGTGACCTACTTCGAGGGCGGCAACGTCGCCTTCCGGCGCGAGACGCTTCGGGACTTGGACGGCTTCGACGAGTACCTTCACACGGGGGGTGCACGCGACGCGGCCCACCGGCTGGCGCAGATGGGGCGGACCGTGGCGTGGCGCGAGGGCATGGCGGTCGCCAAGGAGCTCCCGAGTCCGACGGCGGCCGACGGCGGCCGCAGCGCCCGGGAGTGGGGATGGAAGTACCGGGCGCTCGCGTACCGCCTCTTGAAGAACTACGGGGTCCGTCCGTCCGTCGTCGCGCGGGCCGGAACGCACGCGGCGACGGACGCCTTCGGAGCCGCCGGCGACGTGCTCCGTGGGGAATCCACCCCGTCGCGGTGGGTCTCAACCGGCCGCGACGTGATTCTCGGGCTCGCCGGCGGGAGCTCCGACGGCCTCGTCGCGCGGAGCCGCGACCGGAGCCCGGCGCGGAACCCGAACGGCATCTCGGAGCGCGCCGACCGCGCCGTCGCGAAGTACGACCGGCGATCGGAGGCAGAGGAGTGACGGACCGGCGGTGCGAGCCGCCGGCGACCCCGCGCCTTTTAACCTCGGCCGCCGCCAACGACCGGTAACGAATGGGACTCACGAAGCGGATCATCCCCTGTATCGACGTCGACCTCGACGACGACGGGGACGCGGCGGTGTACACGGGCGTCAACTTCGAGAACCTGGAGTACACCGGCGACCCGGTCGAACTGGCGAAGAAGTACAACGAGGCGGGCGCAGACGAGTTCGTCTTCCTCGACATCACCGCGAGCGCGGACGGCCGCGAGACGATGCTCGACGTGGTGAACGCGGTCGCCGACGAGTGTTTCATCCCCCTGACGGTCGGCGGCGGTATCCGCACCAAGGCCGACATTAAGGAGACGCTCCGCGCCGGCGCGGACAAGGTGTCGATCACGACCGGCGCCTTAGAGCGGCCCGAACTCATCGAGGAGGGCGCGGCGGCGTTCGGCAGCCAGTGTATCGTCATCTCCGTCGACGCACGCCGCCGGCACGACGACGAGGGCGAGCACTTCTACGAGGACGAGGACGGCGAGACGGTCTGGTTCGAGTGCACCAAGAAGGGCGGCCGCGAGGGCACCGGTATCGACGCCGTCTCGTGGGCGAAGGAGGCCGAGGAGCGCGGCGCGGGCGAGCTGTTCGTCAACTCCATCGACAAGGACGGGACGAAGGACGGGTACGACATCCCGCTGATGACGGCGGTGTGCGACGCCGTCTCGACGCCCGTCATCGCCTCCTCCGGCTGCGGCGGCCCCGAGGACATGTACGACGTGTTCACGGAGGCGAACGCGGACGCCGGGCTCGCGGCCTCCATCTTCCACTTCGGCGACTACTCCATCGAGGAGACGAAGGAGTACCTCGACGAGCGCGGCGTTCCCGTCCGGCTGTAGGCGGTGGCGTATCGGTGCGGCTGTGAGGCGGGGATATGCAGTGGCGATTGTCGGGGAAAGAAGCCGATTCGTTGTTTTACTCGAGGTTCAGTTAATTTCGGACATCAACGACTGTTGTTTCGCCGATCGCGACCGAAAACCAATACTTATTATCCGATCGGGAACAGACTGGGACATATGTCCACGTCATCGACGCGCGTCCGTGCCGAGCGGTCGGAGCTCGTCTGTAGGCGGAGCGACGGCGACTCTGACGGCGAGGAGGTGACGTTCTTCGAGCGGGACCGCGATCCCGACGAGCGGACGACCCGGTGGATCACGGTCGACGCGGCGGACTGCGTGCCGGCAGACGAGTGGCGATAAGTCCGGTGCAGACCGGTTTTTGCGTATTTTCGCCATAAACCCGTGAATTCCGAGCGCTCAGTGTCGGTTTATGAGCGCTCGGCTCAATAGCGACGGATACGTCCAAATCCCCAGCCGCGCCGACCGCGTTTTCATTTATAAGTGATCGTCGCGATCCGTCGACTTCGTCGCTGATCGGGCTCGATCCGAAACGGCGTCCGCGCGGGTTTTCGTTCAAACGGCGTACGCGCGAGCGGCCGCGACCAACGCCTTCCGGTAGTCGCTCTCGGAGGGGTCGGGGCCGAGCGCGAGGAACCGTTCCTTGAACGCGTCGACGTCGACGGCGTCGGTGTCGCTGCCGGCGGCGCGAGCGAGGTCGTAGATGCGGTGGTCCGGGCCGGCGATGTCGTGGCGCTCGACCAAGGCGAGCGCGAACGCGGCGTTGACCGCGGTGATCTCCGGGTCTGCGCCGCCCGTAACCGGCTGGGAGCCGTCCCGTGAGACCTCGGGGCGGTCGGCGACGGCGGCCGCGAGGGTCGATTCGAGGAAGCCGAGGAGCTTGTCCGCGGGCGCGACCGAGAGCGTGATGTCGTCGGCGTAGATGTCCTTCATGTGGTTCGCGATCTGGTAGCAGTGCGCGAGCTTGCGGCGCTCGACCTTCTCACCGGAGAGTCCGAGGTATAACGCCTCTTCCGTCGACTGAACGTGGGAGGCGTGGCCCTCCTCGTAGCGGGCCATGTGCGAGAGCTCGTGGACGGCGAGTTCGCGGGCCATCGCGCTGGTGGCGGCGCGCTTCGAGACGTTCAGGACGTGGTAGCCGTCGTAGTGGCCGGCCCACGTCCGCTCGTCGGGGTCCTCGCGCACCTTCACGTGGACCGGGTCGTCGAGAGAGCACTCGGTCTCGAACAGGTCGGCGGCGCCGAGAAACGGGTCGGGGGGGACATCCCCCTGCACGCGGAGATCCATGCGTACCGTTCACACGGGATAGTCGGGTAAGTCTCTTGCGCCTGTCGAAGCCTTTTCCGCCGTGCGGCCGAGTGCCTCTCGGTCGTTTCGGACGGTGCGGCCGCCGGAGCCGGCGTTACTCGCGCACAGCGCCGACGACGAGGTAGACGATCGGCGTGTCGAGGACGGCGATCGCGAGTTTGAGGAGGTACTGGCCGAGTCCGAGCGCGAGGAGGGCGCTCGGCGGGAGGGGGTTCCCGACGCCGAGCAGGATCGGGGCGACGTAGAACGCGACGCCGACGAAGATCGCGGTGTCGATGGCCTGACTGCTGGCGGTCGACGCGAGGTTGCGCAGCCACAGCATCCCGCGCCCGGTGCGGTCGCGGATCGCGTGGAAGACGAACACGTCCCAGTTCTGGCTCACGACGTACGCGAGCAGACTCCCGGCGACGATATTGGTCGCCGGGCCGAGAGCCGTGTCGAAGGCGGCGGCGATCTCCGGGTCGATTCCCGGCGCGGCGAGCGTGGACCAGACTAAGGCGAGCACGAGGAAGTTCGCCAGGAAGGCGACGTTGACGACCACCTGCGTGGCGCGACGCCCGTACAGCTCCGCGTAACAGTCCGACGCCAGGAACGTCAGCGCGTACGCCAGCGCGGCGCCCGGCAGCGTGATCTCGGGGCCGATCACCGGGAGCGCGAACGGCAGCGGGAGCGCGAGCACCTTCGCCGCGGTGAGCTGCGAGGTGGCCAAGGCGACGACGAACAGCGTGATCAGCCCGACCGCGGCCACCGCGGACCGATCGAGCGGGTCGGCCGCGAACGGGCCGTCACTCCCGGTCCGCGTCGCCGTCCCTTCACTCATCGTCGCCTCCGGTGGGCTTCGACGCTCTCTCGACCGACTCGTCTTCGAGCCGGTCGTGGCGCGCGTCGATCTCGTCGAGCACGTCGAGCGTCTTGCGGATCGACGCGCGGACGGCGTCGCTGCGGTTCACGAACTTCCCGTCGTCGCCGACGTGCTCGTCGAGGTCGTCGAGCAGCTCGCCCGGGATCTCGACGCTTATCTTGGGCATACCGAGCCGGTCGACGCCGGACCGATAAGAGCGTTCTTATTCGAGTATTCCATGAAGAATATCGTGTGGCGGCGAGCGCGGTCAGACGCCGGCGGTCCGTCTCGAACTGCGACAAATTTATAATTATCTATCATGTAGTATAAGGTGGTGGTATGTGTGACCACACCAAACCGCGGGCGGGAGAACGGGCATCGTCGGATCGCGGGCGCGGCCCCCGACGCTGACGCGCTCTACCGGTTTCTGGAGTGCCTCGTCGGCGGCGGCGCTGCCGCGGTCCTCTTTCTGTTCTCGCTGCCGGCGTTGGTCGAGCTGACGAGCCCGCTCCGATCGCTGTCGCCGATGTGGCTCGTGTTCGCCTTCCTCTTCGCCTGGCTGGCGTTTTGGGCGGTCATCGGCGCCTCTCGCGAACGGATACACGGGTGAGAGGGCGATCGGGGTCCCCGCCGGGCGTTCGTCGCGAGAGCGCCGCCGCCGACCGCGCCGGGACGCGAGAGACCCCCGACCGCCTCACTGCGGACTCGGCGTCCCGATCCCGGACCATGCGCCGCGGTAGCGCTCCCACAACAACACCGCGGGCGGAAGCGCGATCACGGTGAATCCGAACGAGTACACTACGCTCAGCGCCATCAGGAGGCCGAAGTCACCGAGAACCGGGGTGATGGCGAGCGCGAGCGCACCCGTCCCGAGCGAGGTGGTGAGCATGCTCCCGAGCAGGGCGCCGCCCGTCCCCGAGAGCGTGATGATCATCGATTCGTAGGCGTCCGCGCCCGCGTTGAACTCGTCGATGAAGCGGTGCGTCGCGTGCACCGAGTAGGCGATCCCGAGTCCGATCGAGATGGAGAGGATCGTCGCGGTCAGCGCGTTCAGCGACATCCCGAGGAACCGCATCGTCCCGAGGAGGAACGCGATCGCGATCAGGATCGGAAAGAGGTTCACGATCCCGAGGAGCGGCTTGCCCTCCAGGACAGCGTACGCGATGACGAGGAACACTCCCGTCAGTCCCATCGCGAGGATCAGTCCTTGGATCGCGGAGTCGAAGATGATGTCCGTCACCGCGTCGAAGACGACCACTTGGCCGGTGGCGGTGGTCTCGTACCGGAACTGCTCGGCGAACTCGCGAGTGTCGGCCGCGGCCTCGGCCTGCGAGGCCCCGGACTCGATCGCGTAGTCGACCTGCGCGCTCCGTCGGTCCGGGGTGAGGTACTGCTCGGCGCGGTCGCCGGACGCGGAGGCGAACAGCACGTCGTAGATGCGGTCGAGGTTTCGGTCGGGGATCCCGTTGCCGTCGACGTCGTTGCGGGCGATCAGCTCGGCGAACTCCGGGTTCTCGTCGGCGTGGGACCGCATCACCGTCACGATGCTGGTCGGCCGCGCGGCCCCGCCGTCGCCGACCGCGAGCGACTCGGGCGGGTCGTCGTTCGGGTCTGCGAGGGCCTCCAGCGCGTGGCCCTCCTCGAAGTTCCCCTCCACGTACAACTTCACCGTTTGGTCCTGATTGGTCGAGAAGCGGTCTTCGAGGAGGTTCAGCGTCTCGGCGACGGTGTACTCGCTCGGCGCGAACGGCTCCGGGAGCCCGGTCACGTAGTCCGGCTGTTCCTCGGGCGGGAGGAAGTCCTCGGTCTCGAAGGAGGTGTCGACGCCGCTGCCGTACGCCGCGGCCATCCCGCCCGTCACGAGCAGCACCACCACGAACGCGATCGGCGCGTACTGGCTGACCTGCGCCGGGAACGTCAGGAGCTTCCCGAGCGCCGAGTCCTCGGAGGAGATCGGAGCCGAGTTGAACTCGGGGACCCCGTACCGCTCTCGTAGCCTGTCGACGACCAGCTTCGCCGCCGGGAGGAACAGCCCGAAGATCAGGAACGTGAACACGATCCCGATCGCCGAGGCGATCCCCATGTTCCGGATCGGCGTGAGGTCCGATATCACGTTCGCGCCGAACCCGAACACGGTGGTCACGGTGACGATGATGAACGCGATCATCAGCTGGTTGTTCGCCTCGCGCATCGCCTCGGTGGCCTCGTATCCCTCGGCGGTCTCCTCGCGGTAGCGGTTGATGATGTGGATCCCGAAGTCGACCCCGACCGCGAGCAACAGGACGGGGACAGATATCATCTGCTGGTTAAAGGGGATCCCGGAGAACCCGAGGAACCCGAACGTCCAGATGACGGTCATCAGAAGCGACAACAGCCCGAGCGCGAGGTCGATCGGATCGCGGTAGGCGACGACCAGGAACAACAGCAGCAACAGCACGACGACGGGCATCACGATGGTGAGCGAGTCGCCGATGACGTTGGCCGTCTCGGCGTTCGTTATGCCGGTCCCGAACGCCGTGATATCCCCCGGCTGGTCCGCCGCAATCGTCCGGATCGACGTCTGGATCTCCTGGCGGTCGCCGTCGGAGAACCCCGCCGGTACGTCGTGTGTGACGACCGTAATCGACGCCGACGCGCTCGCGCTCGTCGGGTTGAAGTCCGTCGACAGCGGCCTCGTGAACCCGGAGTTCTCGGAGAGGTCGCGAACGACCTGCCGGACGCGGGTCTCGCTCGTCGACTCCAAGACGCGCCGCTGTTCGGCCGCGGTGGTCGCCGAGGGGTCGATCGCCTGTGCGACCACCGTGGCCGGTCCGCTCGTCGAGGCCACCCGGAGGTCGTCTCGCGACTCGACCTCCTCTAAGACCCGGAGGTTCCTGACGAGCGCCTCCTTGGTGAGGACGTTGCTCCCCGAGTGGATAACCTGCGTGCGCTCGTCGCCGGCCGCGAACGGGTCCTCGAACTCCTGGTTGACGGCGTCGAGCGCCTCCTGCTCGTCGAGGCCTTCGGTGAACGAATCGGTGGCCTCGGTGTCCGTGCTGACGAGGCCCATTCCGCCGGTGAACACCACGGTCAAGACGAGGAACGCGACGATGACTCGCCGCGGACTGTCGATGATCGCGTCGTTGAGCCGCCTCGTCCCGGCCTCGATCTGCTCACCGAGCGGCATCGGCTACTGCCGCCTCCGGTACGCGACGAGCCCGGCGGTCCCGACGATCAGGAGCGCGACGACGATCAGGGGAAGCGGCAGCCCGCCGCCCTCGGCCTCGACGACGTCGATGGGGACCCGGTAGGTGTCGGTCAGGTGGCTGTCGCCGTCCGCGTCGTCGTACCGGAAGTCGAGCGAGATCGGGTACGTGCTCCCCGGCGTCGCGGTGCCCGTCGCGGTCAGCTCGAAAGTCATGGTCGCGGTCTCGCCGGGATCGAGCGATCGGACGTACCCGCTGTCGGTGTCGCCGGTGTCGAGCGGGTCGTTGGCGAAGAGCCGAGCCTCGACGTCGGCGGCCGTCTCGTCGAGGTTGTTCGTCACCGCCACGTCGACGGTCCGGGTTCCACCCGACTCGATAGTGCGGTTGGTGATCTCGACGCCGAATCGGTCGCGTTCTGGGGCGACCGACGCGTCGAGGGCGAGCGTCTCGTCAGCCCGCCGCTCGCCCTCGTCGTTGCGGTATCTGACCGCGAGGTCCACCGACCGAAGGCCGTCCTCGGCCTCGCCGCCGACGGCCATCGGGAGCTCAAAGTCGGTCGACTCTCCCGACCCGAGCGAACCCACTGCCGCCGAACTCTCGATCGGGATCAGAGACGGGTCGTCGCCGGTGTACTGTACCACGACGCTTCGGGCCTCGACCGGGCCGTCGTTAGTCACGGTGCCCGAGACCGCACCGTCCTCGCCGACGCGCAGGTCGGACTCGACGTCGCTCACGGAGAACTGCTGTTCGGCGAGGGGGACGACGCCTGCCGCGAGCCCCTCGTCGACTCGTTGGACCCCGTCAGTGGTGTCGAATCGGACGGACCCGCTGAGGGCGTACTCGCGCATCGGGGCGTCCGGCGCGAACGTCACGTCGTACGGGACGGTCGTCGTCTCGCCGGCGTCCAGCTCACCGATCCGCGCGGCGTCGGACGCTGCCTCGCCGAACCGGAGGCCGGCGCTCGACGACTCCAGCGAGACGACCGCGTCGCTCGCGGCGCTCGCGCCGACGTTCTTGATTTCGGCTTCGAGCGTTCCGCCGTCGCCGATCTGGGCGTCCGTGGTCGTGTTGACGATCCGGAAGCGGGCGTCATCGGTGACCTCGAGCTTGACCTCCTCGGTGACGGTCCGCTCTCGGTCCTCGGTGACGCCGCCCGACTGCTGGCGGGTGTACGAGTACTCGAGCTCCACGTCTAGCTCGTAGGTCCCCTCCTCGACACCCTCGGGAACGGTCACGGCGATCGGCGCCTCGCCGGGTGCGCTGTCGGTGACGGCGCCGATCGCGACCGTTCCGGTCTCCACGTCGAGGGCGTTGTCGTCCGCCTCAGCCGTCACGCGGACGTTTCGCGCGGTCGTGACGATATCTCGGGTCTGTGCGGTCCCGAGGTCCATGTCCCCGTTGTTCGAGATCTGGAGGGAGAGCTCGTTCGTCCGGCCGGGAGTCACCCGCGGTGAGGTCGTGGTCACGCTCAGGTCGGGCGACCCGCGGACGAGTCCCCCACTCTGCGGTCGGGCGGTCGGATCGGTCGGCGCCGCGCCGTCGAGGGCGGCGACTGAGTCGCCCGCGGTCGGGCCGGCTGTCGCCGTCCCGGCCGGCGTCGCGCCCGCGACGAACCCGACCGTCCCGCTCGTTACCAGCAGCGCCGCCGCGATCACGGCGAGGATCCGCGTCCGTCTCACGCCCATCCCCTCGCGGACGAAACGGGTCGGTTAGGCGGTTTCTCGTCGAACAACTCTCGTGGCCAGTCCATGGGATCCCTGACGCTCACGAATCAATAAATATTTTGTTTCTGCGTTCTAAATCGGCGATCGATGGAAGGAAACCGTTCGCCGACCTCCGTCCGTTCGTCACGCATATGAGTCGGTTCACCGACCGCGATCGGGAGCGCATTCGGACTCGGCTGATCGAGGCCGGCCGGGAGCTGTTCGAGCAGTTCGGGTTCGATCGCACGCGGATCAGAGACGTCACCGAGGCGGTCGGAATCGGTACGAGCACGTTCTACCAGTTTTTCGACTCGAAGGAGGCGCTGTACGTAGAGGTGTTACTGGCCGAACGCGCGGAGCTTGAGGAGCGCGTCGCCGAGGCGGTCACGGCGGCCGACACCCCGCGAGAAGAGGTGCGCGCGTTCCTGTCGACCCTGTTCGCGGAGGTGCGGTCGAACCCCCTCATCTCGACGCTGATCGTCGACGGCGAGCTGCGCAAGCTACAGGACCGGATCGCCGCCGTGGAGGAGGACGGGGAGCCGATCGCTCCGCACGCACACGAGTCGGACCTCCCGTACGCCGAACGGTGGGCGGAGATCGAATCGATCCGGTACGACGACCCCGAGCTGATCGACGGGCTGTTCGTCGCGCTCCTCTTCACGGCACGCGCGCGAAACGCCCCGATCGGGACCGACAGCGACGCTGCCGCCGAGCGCGTCGAGGACGCGCTGATCGAGACGATCGTCGACGGGCTGTTCGTGGACTGAGCCGGACTGGCAACCCGCTCTCGTTCGGTTCTGCGCCCGCTTCGCACGCGCTTCGGTCGCGATCCGTCCCTCCCGTATTCGCGATCGTTCCTCCCGTATGCGACTCACCCGCACGCGAACGCCGTAGCGAAGCGGTTAAGGGCGAACCACGGGAAATACGGACAACTCGCTGGTGCGGACACAGCGGGCACTCGCCGCCGGAGCCGGCCTTGACGCCGCGATGGTCGTCAACGCTGCGCCCCGGGACGAGACGACATGTGGCCGCTTCGCGGCTGAATCGCAACCGTCCGCGGACAACATATGGCACGAAGCTTCTACTCGCACATCAAGGAGGCGTGGCGGTCCCCCAAGGAGGGGAAACTGGCAGAGCTGCAGTGGCAGCGCAAACAGGAGTGGCGCGACGAGGGCGCCATCGAGCGCATCGAGCGTCCCACTCGCTTGGACAAGGCCCGCGAGCTGGGCTACAAGGCGAAGCAGGGCGTCATCGTCGCCCGTGTGAGCGTCCGCAAGGGCGGCTCCCGCAAGCAGCGCCACAAGGCCGGCCGCCGCTCGAAGCGGCAGGGCGTCAACCGGCTCTCGCGGCGCAAGTCGATCCAGCGTATCTCGGAGGAGCGCGCCTCGCGCAAGTACCGGAACCTCCGCGTGCTCAACTCCTACTGGGTCGGCGAGGACGGCTCCCAGAAGTGGCACGAAGTGATTCTGGTGGACCCGAACCACCCCGCGATCGAGAACGACGACGATCTCGGCTGGATCGCCTCGGACGACCACAAGGGGCGCGCATTCCGTGGGCTCACCTCCGCCGGCACGAAGGGTCGCGGTCAGCGCACGCGCGGGAAGGGCACGGAGAAGACCCGCCCGAGCGTCACCGGCAACGACCGGCAGGGTAAGTAACGGTCAGTCGATCGCGTTCCGACCGACTTCTCTCGTTTATAGGAGCGCAGTCACCTGTCCCGAACCGATCGATGGACAAGACATTTGTCAGGTCTTACAGATCCCCAGCGTATGCCCTCCCCGCTCGCTGCTCCCTCCAAACTCGTCAGTGGTCTCCTCGATCGCTCGCGCGCCGGCTTCCGCTGGCTCAAGCCGGACAATCAGATGTTCACGGTCGGCGTCGTCGTTTTCGTCACCCTCGCGGCAACCCTCGGAATCGTCGCGCTCGGCGCCGCCTTCGACGCGACGATCGACCGCGAGGTGACGGTCGACAACCCCGACCGCCCGCCGGAGTCGACCTGCGAGGCGTTCGGCGACGACGAGAACCCGGTCTTCGCGGAGCAGTGCGACGAGCCCGAGCGAATCGACGTGGACGTGGGCGAGGAACTACAGAGCGCGTCGGGCGACTACGTCGGCTACGCGCTGATCGGCGTGCCGATCTGGTGGGCGATCTTCGCGCTCGCGCTCCACGGCGGGGCGCGCCTCGCCGGCGGCGCCGGCTCCCTCGGCGACTCGTTCGTGATCGCGGCGTGGGCGATCGCCGCGGAGCTGGCCCGGCTGGTCGCCGGGCTCGCCGCGATCTGGCACGCGCTCGCGACGACAACGGTCGACGGGACCACGATGGAGTCGATCGCGAGGGAGATCGTCGCGGCCATCTCCGCGATGCAGGGGCCGCTTCTGGCCGCCTCGGCGGTCGTGATCGGGGTCCAGTGGGTCGTGGTCGTCGGCGGACTGGAGGCGTACCACGACCTCGATCGGGGGGTCGCGGGCGTGGTCGCGGGCGTCTTCGCGCTGCTCGGGTTCGTGCTCGCGGCGGTGTGACGGCCGGCGGGCGAAGGGCCGAACCGGCTCCACCGACGTCCGCGGATTCGGGAGTTTTTAACCCGGTCGGGGTCCCTCTCCCGACATGATCCTGTCGGACGCGGACATCCTCGACCGCCTCGCGGACGGGGACCTGGTGGTCGAGCCGCTCGACGACGTCGACCAGCAGGTCCAGCCCGCGAGCGTCGACCTGCGGCTGGGCGAGCGATTCCTGGAGTTCCAGCGCACGAACATCCCCTGTATCCACCCGACCGAGGCCGACGAGGTCGGCGAGTACGTCACGGAGACGACCGTCCCGAAGGGCGAGGAGTTCATCCTCCACCCCGGCGACTTCGTGCTCGGGACCACCACGGAGCGCGTGGAGATCCCGCCGGACCTGCTCGCGACCGTGCAGGGCCGGTCCTCGCTCGGACGGCTCGCGATCGTCATCCACGCCACCGCGGGGATCGTCGATCCGGGGTACAAGGGCCAGATCACGCTGGAGCTGTCGAACCTCGGTACCGCACCCGTCGCGCTCACGCCCGGGATGCGCGTCTCGCAGCTCATCTTCACGGAGCTGAAATCGCCCGCGAACCGCCCGTACGGGACGGAGCGCGGCTCGAAGTACCAGAACCAGGACGGCCCGCAGGCCTCCCGGATCGGCTCCGATCCGGAGTTCGACGGGGACGAGGAGGGCACCGATTCCGGCGCCCCGGAGGGCGAGTCATGAGGTTCATCGAGGAGGTCGTCGTCGACGAATTCCTCCCGACCGTGCGCTCGATGCTGGCGGAGGACCTCCGCGAGCGCGGGTTCACCCAGCGCGAGGTCGCCGACGCGCTCGGCATCTCCCAGTCGGCGGTCTCGAAGTACGCCCACGGCGACGTGGCCCGTCACGACCGGATCGTCGGCGACGAGCGCGTCCGCGAGCTCGTGGAGCGCGTGGGTGAGGGGCTCGCGGCGGGGGAGATGACGCCGGTCGCGGCGCTCGTCGAGATCGAGGTGCTCATCCGCCGGCTGGAGGAGGGCGACCTTCTCGCGGACCTCCACGAGGAGGCGATGCCCGCGCTCGCCGACGCCGAGGTGGAGTTCTCGGTCCACGACCCGGACAGCGGGCTCCGCGAGCGCGAGCGCGTCCTCTCGTCGGTCCGTCGCGGGCTCCGCACCCTGACGAACGCCTCCGGCTTCGCCGGCCTCATCCCGAACGTCGGCGCCAACGTCGCCGAGTGCCTCGACGGCGCGAAGACGATCGACGACGTGGCGGCCGTGCCCGGGCGCCTCGTCGACGTGAAGGGGCAGGCGATGGTCCCCGGCGAGCCCGAGTTCGGCGTGAGCGAGCACGTCGCGACCGTCCTGCTCGCCGCGCGCGAGGCGGGCGCGACCGCCCGCGGTGCGGTGAACGTTCGGTACGCGCCCGAGACCGTCGAGGCGCTCGGGGCGTCGCATCCGACCGTGGAGTTCGACCCCGAGCGGCCGACGAGCGAGGCGGTCGCCGACGCGGTCGCGGGCGCGGAGCGCGCGGTCGACGGGAGTTCCGGCGACGGCGAGGAGACCCTCGTCCTCTACCAGACGGGCGCGGTCGGCGTCGAGCCGATCGTCTACGTGCTCGCGCCGACAGCGGCCGACGCGGCGCGGATCGTCCGCGGGCTGGTCTGAGCCGGGCCCCGACGGCCCCGAACCAGCGGGCTTTAGGCCCGTATCCACGACACTTCGATACACACCATATGAGCCACGACGACTTCCCCACCGACGACCCGGCGGTGGTGACCTGTGGACTGCCGTACGCCAACGGCGACCTCCACATCGGCCACCTCCGCACCTACGTCGGCGGCGACGTGTACCGGCGCGCGCTCGAACGACTCGGGCAGGAGACCGCGTTCGTCTCCGGCTCCGACATGCACGGCACCCCCGTCGCGGTCAACGCCGAGCAGGAGGGGGTCTCTCCCGAGCAGTTCGCGCTCGACTGGCACGAGCAGTACGCCGCGACGTTCCCGAAGTTCAACGTCGAGTTCGACAACTACGGCCACACCCACGACGAGACGAACACGGAACTGACCCAGGAGCTGGTCCGCGACCTCGACGAGGCCGGCCACCTCTACGAGAAGGAGATCATGGTCGCGTACGACCCCGTCGACGACCAGTACCTCCCGGACCGGTACGTCGAGGGGACCTGCCCGTACTGCGGCGCGCACGCCCGCGGCGACGAGTGCGACGAGGGGTGTCAGCGCCACCTCGAACCCGGCGAGGTCGAGGATCCGGAGTCGACGATCACCGGCAACCCCGCGGAGTACCGCGAGCGCACGCACAAGTTCTTCGACGTCTCCGAGTTCTCGGAGTACCTCTCCGGCTTCCTCGACCGGCTTGAGGGGACCTCGAACGCCCGGAACCAGCCCCGCGAGTGGATCGAGCAGGGGCTGCAGGACTGGTGTATCACCCGCGACATGGACTGGGGGATCGACTATCCGGGTGACGACGGCGAGCAGGATCTCGTCTTATACGTCTGGGTCGACGCCCCGATCGAGTACATCTCGTCGACGAAGCAGTACTCCGAGCGCGTCGGCGCCGACGCGTTCGACTGGGAGGCCGCCTGGAAGGAGGGCGCGAGCGACGCGCACCCCGAGGGCGGCGAGATCGTCCACGTGATCGGTCGCGACATCATCCAGCACCACACGATCTTCTGGCCCGCGATGCTGGAGGCGACCGACCACACCGAGCCGCGCGCCGTGATGGCCAGCGGCTTCGTCACCCTCGGCGGGAAGGGGTTCTCCACGAGCCGCGACCGCGCGGTCTGGGCCGACGAGTACCTCGACGAGGGGTTCCACCCCGACCCGCTGCGCTACTACCTCGCCACCAACGGCGGGTTCCAGCAGGACGTGGACTTCTCGTGGGAGAAATTCCGCGACCGCGTGAACACCGAACTGGTGGGGACCGTCGGCAACTTCCTCTACCGCTCGCTCCTCTTCGCCCACCGCAACTACGACGACGCCCCCATCGCGGAGGCGACGAGCGACGAGGTCGACGAGCGGATCGAGGAGGCGATCGCCGACTTCGAGGCCGCCGTCAACGACTACTCCGTGCGCGCGGTCGGCGACGCCGTCACGGATCTCGCGCGGTTCGGCAACGAGTACATCCAGCGCAGCGAGCCGTGGAAGCTCGTCGACGACGACCCCGAGGAGGCCGCGCAGGTCATCCACGACTGCGTCGCGATCGCGAAGGCGATCGCGGTCCTGTTCGAGCCGGTCGCGCCCGAGAAGTGCGAGCGCCTCTGGGACCAGCTCGGCGAGGACGGCTCGGTCCACGAGGCCACCGTCGAGGCGGCCCGCGAAGGCCCCGCTGGGGACCTCGCGGAGCCAACGGAGCTGTTCGAGCAGATCGAAGACGAGCGCGTCGAGGCGCTGAACGAGAAGCTGGAGTCGCGCGTCGCCGACACGGAGGACGGTGAGGGCGGCGACGGCGACGAGAGCGAGGACGAACCGGCCGACGAAGGCGCTACCGACGACAGCGGCGACACCGACGACATGACCGACATCGAACCACTCAGCGACGACCGCATCAGCTTTGACGACTTCCAGGAACTCGACATCCGGATCGGCCGGATCGAGGACGCCGAGGGCATTGAGGGCGCCGACGACCTCCTGAAGCTCCGCGTCGACCTCGGCGCGGAGACCCGGACGATCGTTGCGGGGCTCAAGCAGCTTCACGACGTGGACGACCTACCCGGAACCAAGGTCGTCGTGCTCGCGAACATGGAGAAGGCGGAGCTGTTCGGCGTCGAGTCGAACGGCATGGTGCTGGCCGCCGGCGAGGAGGCCGACCTCCTCACGACCTACGAGGACGCCGGGCCGGGGACGAAGGTGAAGTGAGGCGGAAGTCGCTCCTCTCCGCCCCGATCAGGCGGCGTCGATCTGACGGTGTGCCTGCGCGGCGAGGAGCAGAAATGCGATCACGCCGAAAACGAGGATCACGAGCGGGAGCGACGAGGCGTCCGAGTTCCCGGAGTAGCCCCAGACCGCAAGCGGGCTGACCGTTAACCCGAACATCCCGACCGCGTAGGCGACTCTCTCCGATCGATCGGTGAACTCGAAGACGCTCCCGAGCAGCGCGGCGTCGAACGCGAGGTAGAAGTAGCTCGCGGCGGCGTACAGCGTCGCTATCGCCGTCGCGACGAACGGGTCAGGGGCGAGGAACGCGTAGACGCCGACCGCGACCGAGAGGCCGCAGACCGCGGCCAGCGGGAGGTCCGTTTGCACGGCCTCTAAGGCGGGGCGGCGGCGTAAAAACCGCCCGGTGGACGGCTCGCGTTTACCGACCGAACGGGCGGCGATCTCGTGGCTTCAGGCGTCGAGCACTTCGATCAGGTTCCCCTCCGGGTCCTTGACGAACAGGATCGTCGTTCCGGTATCGGTCGTCCGCGGCGGGCTCAGCGTCTCCACGTCGTCGTCGAGGTCGGCGTAGAAGGCCTCCACGTCGTCGACGGACAGGCCGAGGTGGGTCGCTCCTTGACGGTTCAGTTCCGGATCGTTGGCCGACTCGGCGGCGGGGTCGTACGCGACGAGTTCGATGCGGACGCCGTCGGCGTCGAGGTGCGCGAACTCGGCCGACGCGCCCTCGACGGCGACCGCCTCGGCGAAGGCGTCGCCGCCGACTGAGAACTCCGAGAGGAGGTCGAGATCGAACGTCTCGGTGTAGAACTCGACGGCGCGGTCGAGGTCGTCGACGGTGATGCCGACGTGGTGAGCGGTTGGATCGGACACGGTCGGTGGATCGGCGGTCGACGAGAAAACGGTGTCGGGACTGTGCGTGAAGTGTTTATAAGTGGCTGACGGATCGACGGCAAACACTTCCAAAGCCCCAGTCGCTCGCTGCGCGCTTCAGTCGCTCGCTGCGCGCTTCAGTCGCTCGCTACGCTCGCTCCTTGCAGTGCTTGTCTCGCCGGGCGTCGTCCTTCCGGGAGACTCCGTCTCCCGTCTTTCCGCTCGCTTCGCTCGCGGAAATCGCGACTGCCCCTTTGAGTCCCGCCCCGCACAGCACCGCACCTCACGCCTCCCCAGCCTCGCCGCTCGCTTCGCTCGCGGCGTCCCTCGCGCGGCGCTCCTCGCGCCCAATGGGCGCTCGGAGGCGCGCGCCACCGCATTCTGACTTATAAGTCGTTGCTATCGCCCGAACCCAGTCGATCGACGACCGGCAGCATCCGAGCGGTTCCGGTCGTTTATAACCGTCACCGAGGTATCCACGGGCGATGAACCTCGGCCGGATCAGGGAGTACGACGTGCTCGTGCTCACGGCCCTGATCTGGTTTCTCGGGAAGTTCGTGCGGTACGCGTTCCCGCCGCTGTTCGAGCCCCTACAGGCGAGCTACGGCGTGAGCAACGCGGCAGTGGGCGCGGCGTTCTCGGGCTTCATGGCCGTCTACGCCCTCCTCCAGTTTCCGAGCGGGGCGATCGCGGATCGGGTCGGCGCGGTCCGGGTGATCGCGGCGGGCGCGGCCGTGGCGGGCGTCGGCGCCCTCGCGCTGATCGTCGACACCTCCTTCGCGGTGCTGGCGGCGGTGATGCTCGTGATCGGCGCGGGGACGGGCGCGCACAAGACGGTCGCGGTGCGGCTGCTCTCGCGGGTGTACCCGGTCCGGACCGGGCGCGCGCTCGGCGCCCACGACACCTTCGGCGCGCTCGGCGGGGTGGCCGCGCCCGCGGCGGTCACCCTGTTCGTCGCCGCGCCGCCCGCGCTCGCCGCGCTCCTCTCGCGGCTCCCGGGCGCGGACTGGCGCGGCCTGTTCGTCGTCACGGGCGTCGCCGCGCTCGCGTTGGCGGTGGTCTTCTCCCTCCGGGTTCCGGGTCGGCTCCCGGCCGACGCCGACCGCGGCCCGGATCGGGAGGGGCCGGATCCGGGCGCGCGAGACTACCTCGCGCTGTTCGAGGACCGACGGCTCGCAGGGTTCGTCCTCGTGACGATCGCCTTCTCGTTCGCGTACAACGGGACCGTCGCGTTCCTCCCGCTGTACCTCTCGCAGGCGGCCGGACTGTCGATTGCGAGCGCGAACCTGCTGTACTCCGCGCTGTTCGCGGTCACCTTCGTCCAGCTCGTCTCCGGCGACCTCTCCGACCGGCTCGGCCGGTTCCCCGTGATGGTCGCGGCGCTCGCGCTCGCGGCGGCGGCGCTCGTCGGCGTCGTCGTCTTCTCCGGGACGGGGGAAGAACCTGGGGCGGGACCGGTCGTCCTCGGCGCCCTCGTCGTCGCCTTCGGGCTCGGGTCGCACGGGTTCCGCCCAGTCCGGGGCGCGTACCTGATCGAGGCGCTCCCCGACCGGCTGGCCGGGGGCGGGCTCGGCGTGGTCCGCACCCTGCTGATGGGCGCCGGCGCGCTCGCGCCCGCGGTCGTGGGCGCGGTCGCCGACGCCTCCGGGTTCCGGCCCGCGTTCGGGCTGCTCGCCGGAGCGGTCGCGCTGGCCGCGGTCGTGGCGGCGGGGCTGTGGGCCACCGAGTAGCGGGGCGGAGAGGCGGGCTCGCCGGCGACCGAAACGACCATTCCCCGTCCGCGTGACACTCTCGTATGCACGTCGTCGTCAACGCGGCCCAGAGCGTCGACGGGAAGCTCGCGACGCGACGCCGGGAGCAGCTCCGGATCTCGGGGGCGGAGGACTTCGACCGAGTCGACCGCGTCAGGGCGGCCGCGGACGCGGTGTTGGTCGGGGTCGGGACCGTCATCGCGGACGACCCGCACCTCACGCTCGACGAGGAGGACCGGCGCGTCGAGCGCCTCCGGAACGGGCGCCCGGGCAACCCCGCCCGCGTCGTCGTCGACTCGACCGGGCGGACGCCGACCGACGCCCGGATCCTCGACGACGCGGCGACGACCTACCTGCTCGTCTCCCCCGCGACGCCGCCCGAGCGCCGCGAAGCGTTGGAGGCCGCCGGCGCCGAGGTCGTCGTGGTCGGGGGCGGAGGAAAAGGGGGGACCGGGAGCGAGAGCGAGGCCGAAGGCGAGTCCGACGAGGGCCACGTCGACCTCGGAGCGGGGATCGACGCGCTCGCGGAGCGCGGAATTGACCGGCTGATGGTCGAGGGGGGCGGCGAGGTCATCTACTCGTGTTTCGCGGCCGAGGCCGTCGACGAACTCCACGTGTACGTGGGGTCGATGGTGATCGGCGGCCGGGACGCGCCGACGCTCGCCGACGGGGAGGGGTTCACCGACGCGTTCCCGCGGCTCGATCTGGTCGGCACCGAGCGGCTCGACGACGGAATCGTTCTCTCGTACGAGGTCGGGGACGGGGAGTCGTAGGCGGTGAGGTGCGGTCAGCGAGCGCGGGCGGGGGCGACCGATACGTAGCGATCAGTGACGTAGCCATCAGTGTGTGACCGATAATCACGGATCCGGGAGTATACGGCCCGTGCTACCGGGTTACACCCGATTCACCGAAGTCTTTATATGTCGGCCCATGGTAGTGTCTGGTACCAGAACGCCTCCGGCGCTGGTGGGATCGCACGCTGAAATGAACGGGAGCTCTTGTGAACGGCTTGACGCACGACGGCGAGCGCTCGCCATCCCCGGAGCGGTGATGGAGAGATAAAAAATGGTAACGAAAGAAGAAGTCATCGAACAGTACGATATCGAGGCGATGGACGAGGCGGACAACGTGGACCTTTCTGAGGACGACCTTGACAACGGGTCGAAGGGTCAGCTCATCAAACGCGCCGGTCAGCTGCGAGACCGACGCAACGAGCTGAACCAGATGGCCTCCGAGCGCGCCTCCAAGCGCGACGACCTCAACGCGAAGACGCGCGAGAAGGTCGACGAGGCCCAGGAACACCGCGAGAAGCGCGACGAGCTCAACGAGCAGGTCCAGGAGCACAAGGACAGCCGCAACGAGCTCAACGCCGAGGCCAACGAGCTGTTCGACGAGGTCGAGGAGCTCAAACAGGACATGGAGCTCGGCTCCGGCAAGTCCATCGAGGAGCTCAAAGAGGAGATCGAGGACCTGGAGTTCCGTCAGCAGACGGAGGTCCTCGACGCCGAAGACGAGCGCGAGCTCATCGAGAAGATCGACGAGAAGCGCGAGAAGCTCGCCGAGAAGAAGGACAAGGTCGACGACACGAGCGAGCTCGACGATCTCGTCGAGGAGGCCGAAGAGGTTCGTTCCGAGGCGTCCCAGCACCACCAGAAGGTGACGGAGCTCGCCGACAAGGCCCAGGAGCACCACAACCAGATGATCGAGGCCTACCGCGAGGCCGACGACATCCGTGACGAGGCCGACGAGATGCACGAGCTGTTCGTCGAGGCCCAGGAGGCCGCCGACCAGCACCACGAGGACTTCGTCCGCGTCCAGAAGCGCCTGCGCGAGCTCGACAAGGAAGAGGAGGAAGAGCGCAAGGACGAGCGCGCCGAGAAGCGCGAGGAAGAGAAGGAGGAGGCCGAGGAGATCTACCAGAAGTTCAAGGAGGGCGAGACGCTCGACACCGAGGACCTGATGAAGCTCCAGAAGACCGGCCTGCTGTAAGTTCGGTCGAAGCGACGTTTCTGCGGTTCTTTCGCGAGGTATCCAGCGTCGGCTCCAGGGGTCTGTGGGTAGTGGTCGTCCGAATAGGTCCGCTTCGGACGGTATCAGTCAGTCTGAGTCACTTCCGTAGCGGAAAGAAGCGCTCGTACGCGGACGTGAAGTCCGCGTCCGCTTCGGTCGCGTCCTCCCACGCGGTGAGCCCGCGTTCCGCGGCCGTCCCCGCGATCGAGTTGTCGAGGGCGAACGCGACGAGTCCCCCGACGGCCATCCCTGTCGACCCGATGACGAAGACGGTGTTCGCGACGACGTCGGCGCCGAGGACGGAACCAAGCAGGAAGGTCTCGGCCAGCCCCTGCTGTAGGGCGTCCGCGCTCCCGACGCTCCGCATGTACTCCGGGATGGCCAGCCCGGTGAAGAGCGCGATCCCGATAATGAAGATGTTGCGCGACGAGTCGAGATCGACGTACTTGAGATTCGAGAGACCGACACCGGCGATCTGGGCGAACATCGCGATGTAGAGTCCGCCGATGATCGGGCCCGGAATGGTGGCGACGAGCTGGCCGAAGTAGCCGACGAACCCGACGACGATCATGAGCGCGGCGCCGATCTGGACGACGTAGCGCGAGGCCACGCCGGTGAGACCGATCGCACCGATGTTCTCGGAGTAGGAGGTCGACCCGCCGGTACCCATTACCCCGGAGAAGACGTTCATGAGTCCTTCCATCCCGATGCCGTGGGTCATGCGCTCGCTGCTGGGGGCACCCATGCCGGAGAGGCGGGCGACGGCGTGGTAATCGCCGATGGATTCAACGATCGAGGCGGCGACGCCGGCGAGCATTCCGATGACGAACGCGGGCGTCACGCTCGGCGTCCCCCACTGAAGCGGGTAGATGGGGTGGACCGGTTCGGCCGCCGCGACGCTCGCCAGATCGACGAAGCCGGGGGCCTCGGGCCCGAAAATACCGAGGACCGAGAGGACGGCGGCGACTACCCACGCGACGACGATACCGAGGAGGACCGGAAACAGCTGGAATATCCTCGACTTCCCTCCGAGGTACTGTGAGAACAGAACGATCGCGACCAGCGTCAGGCCGACGAGCCACCAGTTCTGATCGGCTGTCGCGATATCCGGCGAGTTGAACAGCGACAGACCGATAAGGACGATGACGGGCGCGATAACGACCGGAGAGAGGTATCTTCGCAGTCGTCCGACAAGTCCGAGATAGCCGATCGCGACCTCGGCGAGCGCGGCGACGATGATCGCGCCTTGGAGCTGGAGGAGCGCCGCCCGCCAGGCGACGATGCCTTCCGGGGGATTCGCCGTCACGACACCGATGACCGCCAGTGCGGGCGCGAGCATCGAGAACGGCGCTCCCTGCACGATCGGGTAGCGATTGCCGAACGTCGTCTGCGCGAGGGTCGCGATGCCAGAGACGACGAAGAACGTGCCGACGAAACGCGGGATGACCGATTCGGGCATTCCCATCGCGCCGGCGAGGAGAAGCGGGACGGCGATGTTCGCGCCCACCATCGTGAGATAGTGCTGGACGCCGAGAAGGAGCGATCTCCCTAACGGCGGTTTGTCGTCAATACCGTACTGAACGAACGAGTCCTCGTCGTCGTTGCCTCCCATCCTTGTGGCTTCGTCATCACAGGGCTACAAAAATTCCCTCTTTGAAGCACGGGAGGGACGGACGCCGCCCGCGACGTCCCAACTCGGAGTCGGATGAGTAGGTCCGCGACGTGACTCGCGACAGCTTGTCCGTCTCCGACAGCATATATACGGCCACACGCCTAACCGGAGGCATGGAACGCAACCCCCGCTCGAACGGGAAGAGCCTTCTCGCGGCTGCGGTGATCGGCGCGACGGCGACGGTGGCCGGCAAGCGGCTCGTCGCCCGACTCACCCGCGGTCGGTTCGGTGAGGCCGACGAGTACAACGCGGCGAAGGTGACGGTCTCGGGACCGATCACTCGGAAGAGCGGCCGCCCGTCCCCGCTCTCGGGACCGGGCGGGGCGACCGCGGACGACGTGGTGGAGCAGATCGAGGCGGCCGACGAGGACGAGGACGTGGCGGCGCTCGTCGTCGAGCTCAACACCCCGGGCGGTGAGGTGCTCCCGAGCGACGACATCAGGCGCGCGGCGGCCGACTTCGACGGCCCCACCCTCGCGTACGCCACCGATACCTGCGCGTCCGGCGGCTACTGGATCGCGAGCGGCTGCGACGAGCTGTGGGCGCGCGACGCGAGCCTCGTCGGCTCGATCGGCGTCGTCGGCTCCCGCCCGAACGCGGCCGGTCTCGCCGACAAGCTCGGGATTTCCTACGAGCAGTTCACCGCCGGCGAGTACAAGGACGCCGGCGTCCCCCTGCGGGAGATCGAGGAGGACGAGCGCGAGTACCTCCAGGGGATCATCGACGGCTACTACGAGCAGTTCGTCGAGACCGTCAGCGAGGGTCGGGACATGGACCCGGAGGCGATCCGGGAGACCGAGGCGCGGGTCTATCTCGGCAGCGACGCCGCGGAGATCGGCCTCGTCGACGAGCTAGGGACCGAGGACGACGTGGAAGACCGGCTCGAAGCGCTGATCGGCGCGGAGCCCGAGATCCGCGAGTTCACGCCCGAGCGGGGGATCGCGGAGCGGCTCGGCATCGGCGCGGAGCGCGTCGCGTTCGCGGCCGGAAACGGCGTCGCGAGCGCCTTCACGAGCGAGGGCGGCGACGTGGACGTCGAGCTTCGGTAGGTAGGGCTGACGGGTCGCCGGGGCGGTCGGCGGCCCCCATCCTGGGCGCGCCGATCCCGCGGCGACGGGGAGCTTTTTATCTGGGCGGATCGAGAGTCGGAACGTGACGACGCTGGTCATCTGCATCGACCGCTCCGGGGCGATCGGACGAGCCACCAACGTCCCGATGCCGGTCGCCGGCTGGGAGGCGGTCCGCTCGCTCGTCACGGACGCCGGGCTGAGCGACCCGGAGGACGCCAGCGTCAACTGTCTGCTCGAATCGCTGCGGGTCGCCCGCGACCTCCGCGACGAGCGCGAGGAGGCGGTCGTCGCGGTCGTCTCGGCCGAGAGTGACACCGCGGTCGGCGCCGACCGCTCGATCGCCGCACAGCTCGACGACCTCGTCGATCGGTACGACCCGCGGGCCGCGATCGTCGTCGTCGACTCCGCGGAGGACGAGCAGGTGCTCCCGATCGTCGAGTCGCGGATGCCAGTCGACTCGGTCGACCGCGTCGTCGTTCGGCAGGCCCGCGACATCGAGTCGACCTACTACCTGCTCAAGCAGTTCCTCGCCGACGAGCAGCTCCGGTCGACGATTCTCGTCCCGTTCGGGATCGCGCTGCTGCTGGTGCCCGCGCTGTTCGCCTGGTTCTCCGCCGGCGAGGCGGTCGCGGGCGTCGCCGGGCTGCTCGGGGCCGCGCTCCTGTACAAGGGCCTCGCGATCGACCGGTTCGTCGCGGGGATGCCCGAGCGGGTCCGCGAGGCGCTGTACGCCGGGCAGGTGTCGATCGTGACCTACGTCGTCGCCGGCGGACTCGCGCTGGTCGGTGGCTTCTTCGGCGTGCTCTCCGCGTCGGACCTCGGGGAAGCACCGGAGCTGGTTGAGGCGGTCGAGTTCGTCTACGCCGCCGTCCCGTGGTTCGCGGTCGCGGGCGTGACCGCGGCGGTCGGGCGGCTGCTCGACGAGCTGATCCGCGACGAGGGGATCCGGACGCCGTACCTCAACCTCCCGTTCGTCATCGCCGCGGTCGCTCTCGTCGTCCGCGGGTTCGCCGGCTACTTCCTCGCGCAGGAGGCGATCCACGAACCGTTCGAGATGGGTGCCGTCGCGGTCACCCCGGTCCAGCAGCTCGCGGCGTTCATCGTCGGCGGCATCGTGGTCTCGCTCGTGGGCGTCAAGCTCGCGAGCGACGTGGGGACGGAGACGCTGGAGGACGTGATCGACGCAGAGCGGGAGACCGACGGGGAGTGAGGCGCCGTATTTCCGTGGTCTCCCCACGTCGACCACGTCCCTTTTGTCGATCGCGAGCGCGTGACTCGCCATGCAGGTTTACGGACTGATCGGGAACCCGGTGGGCCACTCGCTGTCGCCGCCGATGCACGAGGCCGGCTACGGGACGCTCGGGATCGACGCGCGCTACGTGACGTTCGAGCCGGCCCCCGACGACGCCGCCGCGGCGATCGAGGGGGCCGGCGCGCTCGGGGTCGCCGGGCTCAACGTCACGGTCCCGTTCAAGCAAGACGTGCTGGCGGCGGTCGACCCCGCCCCCCTCGCCGAGCGGATCGGCGCGGTCAACACCGTCGATTTCGGCCCAATCCGCGACGGCGACGCCGACCGCCCTCGGGGGCACAACACCGACGCGGCGGGCGTGAAACGCGCGTTTTCTCATCACGGCGTCGAGCTGGACGACCGGGACGCGGTCGTCGTCGGGGCGGGCGGCGCGGGACGGGCGGCCGCGTTCGCGCTGGCCGACGCGGGCGCGGCGGTCCACGTCGCGAACCGCACCGCGGAGCGGGCGGTCGAACTGGCCGAGGCGGTCCCCGACGCGACCGGCGGGGGGATCGACGATCTCGGCGATCGGGTCGCCGGCGCCGACGTGCTGGTCAACGCGACCAGCGTGGGAATGGACGAGCCCGACGCGACCCCGGTTCCCGCCGAGCACCTCCACGGCGACCTCGCCGTGCTCGACGCGGTGTACGCGCCGATCGAGACCCGGCTCCTGCGGGAGGCGGCCGACGCGGGCGCGACGACGATCGACGGGGCGTGGATGCTGCTGTTTCAGGGCGTCGAGGCGTTCGAAATCTGGACCGGCGCCGACGCGCCGGTTGAGGCGATGAACGCGGCGCTGCGGGCGGAGCTGGAGTGAGGCGAGAGCGAGGAGTCAAAAAAACGGACTCGATCCGCGACCGCCTCAGAACAGCGTCGGGCTCGCGAGCAGGCCGGCCGCGACGACGAGCGCGACGGAGAGCCCGGCGGCGCCGTAGAGGAACGGCTTCGCGTCGCGGGCGGGCTCGCGGAGCTTCCCGGCGTCGACGCCGTCGATGATCTTCCCGCTGCCGACCTCGACGAGGCCGGTAATCAGGAACCACAGCGCGATCATCGTCACCACGAGGTACCCGCGGGCGCTCCCGGTGAGCGACTCGAACGTGTAGAGCGTGCCCGCCATGTGGCCGCCGGTGGCGATGAACGCGAGCGCGGCGATCCGACTGATCCACCGGAGGCGGCCGACGATCGAGCCGAGCGCGCCGCCGTCGATGTCGCCGCGGAGCGCGGGCGGAAGCACGGCCAGTGCGACGAACAACACGCTGCCGGTCCACAGTACCGCGAAGGCGACGTGGACCGACCACATCACCGGGTTGAGAGCGTCCATACCGTCCGTACGCGCCGGCGATCCTTATAAACCGGCGAGACGCGGTCGGCGGGTGCTGAGGAGGGTCGACGCCGACTGAACGTGGCGATCCGTCCCGGTGGCGACGGCTTTTAAATATCCGACGTTCGTACCTGCCGTCGATGGCCCTACTGCAGAAGCTCAAAGAGAAGCTCGGGTTCGGGAGCGGTCCGGCGGAACGCGAGGAGACGGACCCGGAAGTGACCGTCGAGCACGAACCGGAGTCGGAATCGGAGGCGGAACCGGGACCAGAATCGACGGACGACGCCGACGAACCGGTCGCCGCGGAGACGGAGGCGGCCGCCTCGACCGAATCGCTGGTCGACGAGGAGGGCGCCGCCGAGGATCCGGCCGAGGCGGCCGAGCCGGCGGAGGCCGCGGGAATGGCCCACGAGGAGATGGCGGACGACGACGCCGAGACGGGCGCGGACGAGGCTGTGGCGGGGGCAGATGACGACGAGGCGGACGCTGATGAAGACGAAGCGAGCGCGGATGAGGACGTGGTGGGCGTCGCGGTCGACGAGCTCAAGGGCATCGGGCCGGCCTACGCGGAGCGGCTCGCCGAGATCGGGATCGAGACTGTCGCGGATCTGGCGGCTGCCGACGCCGAGGCCGTCGCCGAGGGGGCGAGCGTGGGCGAGAAGCGGGCGGCGACGTGGATCGATCGCGCCGAGGAGTTCTGACTCCGCCGACTGCGACCGGTTCCGAGGTCGCCGACCGCAACTGTTTCGTCGGCCCCGCCGAACCGAGAGGCATGCAGCGATCGGTACACACCGACCGGGACCGGTTCCGCGAGGTCGCCGCCGCGGCGCCCGCGGGGGCCCGAGTCCCGGTCGAACGCCGGGTCGCCGTCGACGACCCCTTCGCGGCCTACCGACGCGCCCGCGACGGCCCCGGCGGGTTCCTCTACGAGACCACCGGCGGTCAGTCCGGCTGGGGGTACTTCGGCGTCGACCCGGTCGAGCGACTCACCGTCTCCGGGGAGGCGGTGATCGCGTCGGCGGGAGAGGAGGCCACCGGCGATTACCGTCGCCCGAGCCCCACCCTCTCAGCGCTGGAGGGGCTGATCGAAGGCGAAGCCCTCGCGCGCGGCGACTGTGAGGTTCCCTATCCGTGCGGCGCGTTCGGGTGGCTCTCGTACGACGCCGCCCGGGAGCTGGAGTCGTTCCCGGAGCCGGCACCGGCGGGTCTCGGCGCGGTCGACGACCGGGGGCTCCCGCGGCTCCGGGTCGGCGTCTTCGACCGCGTGGCGGCGTGGGAGTGTCCGGCTTTTGCGGACGACGGCGACGCCGCCGACTCCGCCGACGCCACGCTCACCCTCCGCGTGACGGCCTGCCCGCGCGTTCCAGAGGGACTCGACGACCCGGACGGCGACCGCGACGCGCTCGACGCGCTGTTCGACGAGGGAGCGTCGCGCGCGAGCGACTTGATCGATCGGATCGAGTCGGGCGATCCCGCGGTCGGGCCGGCCCCCGATCCGGACGCGTCGACGGCGACCTTCGAGAGCGACGCCGGCCGTGAGGGCTACGCCGAGGCCGTCCGTCGGGTGAAGGAGCACGTCCGCGACGGCGACACCTTTCAGGCGAACGTCTCTCAGCGGCTGCGCGCCCCGGCCGCGGTCCATCCCGTCGAGGCGTACGACGCGCTCCGGGCGGTGAACCCGGCGCCGTACTCGGGGCTGATCGAGTTCTCTCGGAGGGATGGGGAAGGCGAGGACGGAGGAGGCGAGGACGGCGGGGACGAGGGCGACGACCCCCCGTCCGGCGTCGACCTCGTGAGCGCGAGCCCGGAGCTGCTGCTGGAGCGGGTTCCGGCCGAGGACGGGGCGGTCGGCGAACGCGACGGAGACGACGCCGGCGACCGCCTCGTCACGGAACCCATCGCCGGCACCCGGCCGCGCGGGGAGACACCGGAGGCGGACGCCGACATGGAGGCGGAGCTGACCGGCGACGCGAAGGAGCGCGCCGAACACGCGATGCTCGTCGACCTGGAGCGCAACGACCTCGGGAAGGTCTCGCGGTTCGGTTCGGTCGATGTGGCGGAGTACCGCCGCGTGGACCGGTACAGCGAGGTGATGCACCTCGTGAGCTTGATCGAGGGCGAGGCGCGGCCCGACGTGGGGCTCGCGGACGCGATCGCGGCGTGTTTCCCCGGCGGGACGATCACGGGCGCGCCCAAGCCGCGGACGATGGAGATCATCGACGAGCTGGAGAAGACCCGGCGCGGTCCGTACACCGGCTCGATGCTCGCGGCCGGCTTCGACGGGCGGGCGACGCTCAACATCGTCATCCGTACCCTCGTCCGACGGGCGGCCGAGTACCACCTGCGGGTCGGCGCGGGGATCGTCCACGACTCCGAGCCCGACGCGGAGTACGAGGAGACGCTCGCGAAGGCCCGGGCGCTCGTGACCGCGGTCGACGAGGCGCTCGCAGCCGGCGGGATGGCGGTCGAGGAGGGGAACGCGGATGACTGACGACGCCGATCGGTCGGCGGGGGCCGGCTGGCGCCCCGGCGCCGGCGACGCCGAGGCCCGGGTCCTCGTCGTCGACAACTACGACTCGTTCGCGTACAACCTCGTCCAGTACGTGGGCGAGGTCGCCGGCGCGGTTGCGGTGCGGCGCAACGACGCGGTGGACGTCGAGGGGATCCGCGCGCTCGATCCGGACGGCGTCGTCGTCTCCCCGGGGCCGGGTACCCCCGCGGAGGCGGGCGTCTCGATCGACGCGTTCGAACTCGAACGTCCCGTGTTCGGCGTCTGCCTCGGCCACCAGGCGCTGTGCGCGAGCGGCGGGAGCCGAGTGGGCCACGCCCCGGAGGTCGTCCACGGGAAGCCCTCGACGATCGCTCACGACGGCGCGGGCGTGTTCGCCGGGCTCCCCGACCGCCTCCGCGTCGGGCGGTACCACTCGCTGTGCGTCGAACGCGAGGATCTCCCCGACGAGCTGGTCGAGACCGCGCGCACCGAGGACGAGCGCGGGGTCGTGATGGGCGTGCGTCACCGCGACAAGCCCCACGTCGGCGTGCAGTTCCACCCCGAGAGCATCCTGACGCCGCGGGGGAAGGCGATGGTGCGGAACTTCGTAGAGGTGTGTGAGGATGAGTGAGGATTCTCAAGAACGCCGCTACCACGTCGACGGCGAGATCGTGCCCGCGAGCGAGGCGACCGTCTCCGTCGAGGACCGCGGGTTCGCCTACGGGGACGCCGCCTTCGAGACGCTGCGCGCGTACGGGGGCGAGGCCTTCCGGTGGGACGATCACGCGGCGCGGCTCGCGGACACCTGCGAGACGCTCGGGCTCGACCACGGGCTCGCGGACTCGGACCTGAAGGCCCGGATCGACGAGACGCTCGCCGCGAACGACTTCGCAGACGCGTACGTGAAACTCTCCATCACTCGCGGGGTCCAGCCCGGGACGCTCGACCCGAAACCCGAGGTCGATCCCACCGTCGTCGTGATCGCGAAGCCGCTCCCTCGGGGCGGCGTCGACTCGGAATCGGTCCACGGCGGCCCCGCTGTGCTCCAGACGACGAAGACCCGAAAGCCCGCCTCACGGGCGCTCCCGGCCGACGCGAAGACGCACAACTACCTCAACGGGATCCTCGCGCGACTGGAGCTGCGCGTGACCGGCGCCGACGAGGCGCTCATGCTCGATACTGATGGTAACGTCGCCGAGGGAGCGACCTCAAACCTCTTCTTCGCCGACGGCACCGCCCTCAAGACGCCCTCGCTCGACGGGCCGATCCTCCCCGGCGTGACGCGGCGAGCCGTGATCGAGATCGCGGAGGAGGAGGGGATTCCGGTCGAGGAAGGGACGTACGCGCCCGACGCGGTGCGCGAGGCCGACGAGGTCTTCCTCACCAACTCGACGTGGGAGATCCGACCTGTCGCGACGGTGGACGGGCTGGACGTGGGCGGAGACGGTGAGGGCGTCGAGGGACCGCTGACCGCGCTGCTCTCGCGACTCTTCGATCGGCGCGTGGAGGAGCGGTACTACGGCGGCGAGCGGTCATAGGGAATTGCGGAGTGTTCGTCGCGGACGCGGGTTGCCAAAGGCCTGCGTATCAGTGACGCGTGGGGTCGGCCATGTCCCTGCAGCGGCGGGTCACCCTCTCGACGGTGCGGCAGCGGCCGGATTCGGAGCGGCCGGGTATTGCCGACTGACGACGACGTTCGTCGGTGATCGTCGTCCCGGAGAACACAGCGAAGAACAACCTCGAAGGACCGGCCGCTCGCGCCACCGCAGTCGCTGAAAGTAGGCAGCCGACCAAGACAACCGCCCGCGCGTTGTCGCCCGTTCCGACACGGGTTTGCCCGCTGCGCCGCCTCCTGTCGACGTGACCGACTCCCCCACCGACGTCGACCGCGACCCCGACCCGCGCCCGCTCCGTGAGGACCCGCCGGCGGAGAGCCTCCGCACCCGGCTGTGGCGCCGCGGGTTCAACCTCCTGCCCGCCTACCGCGGCACCGGTGCCCGGGTCGATCACATCGGTGCGGACTGGCGGTACGTCCGGATCCGGGTCCCGTTTAACTGGCGGACGCGCAACGCGGTCGGCACCATCTTCGGCGGGAGCCTCTACGGCGCGATCGACCCGGTCTACATGACGATTCTCAGGCGGATCCTCGGCGACGGCTTCACCGTCTGGGACAAGTCGGCCGCGATCGAGTTCCTCGAACCCGGCCGTGACACGCTGTACGCGGAGTTCGCGCTCTCGGACGACGACATCGAGGCGCTCCGCGAGAAACTGGGTCCCGGCGAGTCGACCGACCGCGACTACCTCGTCTCGCTGGTCGACGAAGCGGGGACGGTCCACGCGGCCTGCGAGAAGACGCTGTACGTTCGCCGCGACGAGTGACGGAGATCGCTCAGTCGCCCGCCTGCGCCCCCGACGCGACCTCCTCGAACTCCGAGACGGAGATGACGAGCCGGTCGTCGCTCGTGGTCGTCACCATCTTCGACTCCGCGAAGGTGGACCCGTCCGCGCGGAGCCCGGTGCTCGTCCCGGTCCACCGCTCGCCGTCCATGACCGCCGGGATGATGTGGGTACGGATGTGCTCGACCTCCTCGGTCGGGTGGAGCCGCTGCCAGCGCTCCCCGACGAGTTCGTCGGAGTCGTAGCCGTACAGGTCGCCGTACTCCTCGCCCACGAACTCGAACGTGCCGTCGGGCGCCACGGTACAGATCCCGTCCAGCACGACCTCACTGGTCGGGCCGCTTTCCGACTCCCGGTTCGGCTCCGACCCGAACCGCCCGCTGGCGCCTTCGATCGCGTGTTCGACCCGGCGCAACAGCGCGGTGTAGCCGTCGGCGCCGCCGCGCTTCGTGACGTAGTCGCTCACGCCCGCGCGGATCATTTCGGCTGCGATCGTGTCCGGATCCGTCGCGGAAAAAAGGAGGAAGGGCAGGTCCGGATTGTGCTCTCTGGCGTCGGAGAGCAGTTCGACGCCCGTCCGGCCGGGCATGTCGTAGTCGCTGACTACGCAGTCGAACGATTCGCGTTCGAGCCGTTCGAGGGCGGCCTCGGGGTCCGTCTCCACGGCGGTCTCGCAGTCGATCTCGTCGTCGCGTTCGAGGTACGCCGCGACGAGCTCGGCGAGGCCCGGCTCGTCGTCGACGCAGAGCACTCGAAGCGGTGCGTCCGTCATACCCACCGCTCGGCACCGGCCGGATATACCGTTTCCCTCCCGATGCTCAGAACTGATACCGACCGGTCACGCGGTCGCGGCCGCGACGAGAGACTCCTCGACGGTCTCGACGAACCGCTCCGGGTGTTCGACGTGCGGCAGCAGCTTGGCGCGGTCGAAGACGACGAGGCGGGCGCCGGACGCGTCGGCAAGGTCTCGCCCGTCGGAGAGGGGGCTCACCTCTGCCTCGCGGCCCCAGATGATCGTCGGCGCCGTCTCCATCTCGGCGAACGCCGCCGCGAGGTCGAGGTCGCTGTTGAGGTACCCGGAGACGAACGACGCGGGCGCGAACCGCGCGTTCTCGGCGTGGGCCGTCCGCCACTCGTAGTCGGTCCACTCGTCGCTCGGGTTCGTCGGGTCGTCGTAGCCGTGGTCGGCGTTGAAGTACCGGATCGACGGCTTCGAGGCGATCACGTTGAACAGCGCGTCGCCGACGAGCGGCGCCCGAATCAGCTCGCGCAGCCACGACTTCGGCGGGCTCGGCCCGGCGACGGTCGTCGGACAGACGCCGACGAATCCCCGGATATCGACGCCGTCAGCCGTCGATTCATCGACGTCGACCGCGGCGGCCGCGTACGCCGCCGAGAGCGACGAGGCGACGACGGCGGGCTTCTCGAAGTCGGCGAGGAAGTCGCGGACGAAGTCCTCGTACAGCGCCGCGGAGTAGCGCAGCGGCGGGCGGTCGGATCGCCCGAAACCCGGCAGGTCCGGGGCGACGACGTGGTGCTCCGCGGCCAGATCGTCGAACACCTCGCGCCACTCGCCTGCGGAGCCGGCGGCGTTGACGCCGTGGAGGCAGACGAGGTCGGGGTCGTCGGGGTCGCCCGCCTCGGTGTAGGCCACGTCCATCCCGCGCCAGCGGAACGTGCCGTCGTCGCCGTCGAGCGGCGACTCTAACTCCCCTTCGTATCGGAGGCCCGTGTTGAGCGCGGCGATCGCGCCGACGCCGAGGAGGGCGGTCCCGGCGAGGTTCCTGAGCTTCATGGAAACCTGTTGGTCCGCTGGCGACTTATACCTCGTGGGAGCGCGAACGGTCGGATCGACCGTACCGCGTCACGGTTCACCGTCGTCGACGCACTCCGCGATCGGATCGACGATCTCCGCGGCGAGGCTGTACGGGTCCGTCTCCCGCCGCCGGACCGAGTCGGCGAGCGCGTCGATCCCGCCCCGCCGCTCGATCTCCGCAGTCGCGAGCGCGCCCACGTCCGAGCGGACCAGCGTGCGGATCTCCTCGGCGTAGCGCCGGCGCTTCGTCGCCTCGATCGCGCCCGACTCGCGGAGGTGAGTCGCGTGCGCGTCGAACGTCTCGATAAGCTCCGCGACGCCCTCGCCGGTGTTCGCGACGGTTCGGACCACTTCGGGAATCCACTCGGGTTCACCTTCGTCGTCCCCGTCGCCGTCGTCTCCCTCCGCGTCGCCCGCGGTCTCGTCGTTTCCGCCGTCCGGGTGGTCCGGGACTTCGAACCCGTGGTGTCCCCCGCCGAGCCCCTTCGTCGGACTCTCGCGTCGGTGGACCATCTCCTCTAGCTCGGCGAGGGTGCGCTCCGCGCCGTCCATGTCGGCCTTGTTGACGACGAACACGTCGCCGATCTCCAATATTCCCGCTTTCAGCGTCTGCACGTCGTCGCCGGAGCCGGGCTGGACCAGCACCGCGACGGTGTCGGCGGTGCGGACCACGTCGACCTCGTTCTGCCCGGCGCCGACCGTCTCGATGATGACGACGTCCTTCCCGAAGGCGTCGAGCGCCTTCACGGCGTCCGCGGTCGCCATCGAGAGCCCGCCGAGTTGGCCGCGCGCGCTCATCGACCTGAAGAACACGTCCATGTCGCCGACGTTCGACGCCATCCGGATCCGGTCGCCGAGCACCGCGCCGCCGGTGTACGGCGAGGAGGGGTCGACGGCGACGACGCCGACGGTGTCGCCGCGGTCGCGGTAGGCGGCCGCGAGCTTGTCGACGAGCGTCGACTTCCCGGCGCCGGGCGCCCCGGTGATCCCGATCACGTCGGCGCCGCCGGTGTGCTCGTGGAGGGCGGCGACGATCCCGCGGTAGCCGGCCGCGCGGTTCTCGATGCGGGTGATGACGCGGGCGAGGGCCCGGTGGCTCCCGTCGAGGAGGTCCTCGACGAGCGCGGCGTCGCCGTCGCCGAGCGCGGGTGCGTCCGTCCCGCCCATCTACGCGCGCTCCGGGAGGTTGTTCCGGATGAACTCGATCGTCTCCTCCATCGGTGTTCCGGGGCCGAACACCTCGGCGACGCCCAGCTCCTTGAGCTTCGTCTCGTCGTCGTCGGGGATGATCCCGCCGACGAGGATCAGGGTGTCTTCGAACGCGTCGTACTCTTTGAGCCCCTCGATCACCTTCGGGACGAGCGTGTTGTGGGCTCCCGAGAGGATCGAGATGCCCAGCACGTCCACGTCCTCTTGGACCGCCGCCTGCACGATCTCCTCGGGCGCGCGGTGGAGCCCGGAGTAGACGACCTCGAACCCGGCGTCCCGGAACGCCCGCGCGATCACGTGTGCGCCCCGGTCGTGGCCGTCGAGCCCGACCTTCGCGACCAGACAGCGGACGGCTCGCGTCTCCTGTTCGGCGCTCATGCCCGACTCTCGGTCGCGTGACCGTTTGATTCTAACGGACGTTCGGGATGGATCGGACCGCGTCGGGGCGGGTGAACGAACGAGGGGCGAGGAGACGGGAGTCCCGCGCCCTTCCGCGACCGACGGCTTGAACGCGCCAGAGACGGTACCGAACCACATGGACTTCGACGCTCCCGCACCGTCCGACGACCGACTCCCTCCCGAGACGCGGATCGGTCGCGCCGCGCTCCGGGTCGCCGACCTCGACGAGACGACCGCGTTCTACCGAGACGTGGTCGGCCTCGCGGTGCTCGACCGCGACGGCGACCGAGCGACCCTCGGCGTCGACGGAACCGCGCTCCTCGTCTTGGAACGCGCGCCCGACCGCCCGGATCGAGGCCGGAGCGACGCCGGCCTCTTCCACACCGCGTTCCGCCTCCCCTCCCGCGCCGCGCTCGGCGAGGCGCTGGCCCGCGTGCGGGACCGGTGGCGGCTCGACGGCGCCTCGGACCATCTCGTCAGCGAGGCGCTGTACCTCGACGACCCCGAGGGCAACGGCGTGGAGATCTACCGCGACCGCCCGCGCGATGAGTGGCCGGTCGACGACGACGGAACGGTTCGGATGGCGACCGACCTGCTCGATGTCGAGGGCGTCGCCGCGGCCGCTGGAGGGCCGTCCGCCGACCTCGTCGACGACGCTCCGCCCGGCACGGACGTGGGTCACATGCACCTCGAAGTCACCTCGCTGTCGGCGTTCGAGGCGGTGTACGTCGCTGGGCTCGGCTTCGAGGTCGGCATGACGGACCCGAACGTCCGGTTCGTCGCGGCCGGCGGCTACCACCACCACCTCGGCGCGAACACGTGGCAGGGGCGGACGACGCCCGCCGCGGGGTGCGGGCTCGCGTGGTTCGAGGTCGTGGTTCCCGACGCGGCCGCACTTGAAGCGATCCGAGAGCGACTCGATTCGGTCGCGGCCGACGGCGACCTCGATGTCGTCGTCGACGAGCGAGAAGACGGGATCGCGGTCACCGACGCCGACGGGATCGAAGTTCGGATCCGAGCAGAGTAACAGGCCCGAACGGTGACAATCTCAGTTACTTATAAACGAACGCGGTGGCGCGCCTCCGAGCGGCCGCCAAGGGCGGCCGCGAGGAGCCCGCGAGGGAGNNGGAGGCGTGAGGTGCGGTGCGGCTGCGGTGCGGGTGGGACTCAAAGGGGCAGCCGCGGGGGCGAAGACGCGCGACGTAAGGACCGCAGGCGCGAACGGAGTGAGCGCCGAGGACCGCAACGAGCGCATCGAGTCCTCGCGGCTGGGGCTTTGGCGGTGTTCACGGACAAGTCATCGATCGCGTAGTACCGAGCGGCTGGAGCTTTGGCGGTGTTCACGGACAAGTCATCGATCGCGTAGTACCGAGCGGCTGGAGCTTTGGCGGTGTTCGCCGTCACTCCGCGATCGACTATTTATAGGCGAGTAGCCGGGGATTTGAGAGTATTCGCCGTCGATCCGCTGACAACCATTTATAAGCGAGAACTTGAGACTTCGGAGGTGGCGGCTGTTGCTCCGAGTTCAACCATTCAGAAGTGCGTGTTCGATCCGCCGTCAGCCGTTCAAAGCCGATCGACTCACGGACCGGAGACTCACAAACCGGTCACCCGACGATCGTCCGGAGCGTCGACTCGGTCAGCAGCGTGGTAATGCCGAGCGCCTCGGTCGTCATCCAGCCGAGGAAGGCGAGGTACATCGCGAGGAGGCCGTATCCCTCTTCGGTGGTGATCTCGAAGTCCGTCGCGGCCAGCACCACGACGACGAGGGTGGTGTAGAACAGGAATAACATTAGCGGCACGGACGTGAGGAAGCCGATCGAGACGCCGCCGGCGAGGATGACGCCGATGGGCAGCGCCGCGACGAGGTTGAACGTGTTCGTCCCGAAGACGTTCGCGATTGCCGCCCGCTTGTCGCCGGCCTTGCCCATCTTCACGCCGACGAGCAGGTCGGGGAACGAACTCAGCACCGACAGCACCGTCACGGAGATGAGGAACGACGGTGCGTCGAGCGCGTCCGCGATCTGTACCGTCATGCTGACCATCGACTCGACGCCGACGAGCACGACGGCCAGCCCGGCCGCGAACAGCCCGGCCTGCTTCGGGACGTTCGTCGATTCGGTCCGCTTCAGGTCCGACGCGCCGCTCTTGCCGCCGACGAGCAAGATGACGTACACGCCGTACAGCACTAGCAGACCGACGCCCATCTGCGGGGTGATCCGCGCGAGTTCCCGGCCGTCGGTTCCGAGGACGCCGAGCGCGATCACGCCGAAGAGGGCGAGAACGGCGACCACATAGAAGATGGCGTCGCGGTAGACGATCCCCTGCGTCGTCGGCGTGTCACCGCTCGTGATGGCGACGGCGGCCGGGATAACGAGGATGTTGAACACCGCCGTCCCGATGAGCGCCCCGGCGCCGACCCCGAAGTCGCCGAGCACGAGCACCGAAATGACGATGATCGCGAGCTCGGGGAACGACGTCGCGGCCGCGACGAGGAGCCCGCCTTGGATCGCCTGCGAGACCCCGAAGTGGTCGCTGATCTTCGACGTCGTCGACTCGATGACGTTCGCGCCCTTCCAGGTCAGCAGGAACCCGATCGCACCCAACACGATCCAGACGGCGAGCGACTGATCCCCGATGAGCTCCTGCAGTAGAGTCACGTCTCGTCGCTGGGTCCGGAGTCGATTAGGACTTCCGGAGGCGCAAGACGAAGAAGAGGAGCCCTTCGTCGGCGCGAACGTCTATTCGTCGTCGTACTCGCCGAACCGCTCGTCGAAGACGGCGATCACGCGGCGCTCGATCTCGTCGCGGATCGGACGGACTTCCTCGATCGGGCGCTCACCGGGGTCGTCGAGGTCCCAGTCGTCGGTGTCGACGCCGTCGAGTTCCAGCGTCGAACAGCCCATCGTCGCGACGAAGTCGGACGCGGTGAGCGTCTCGTCGGCGATTTCGCGGGGAGTCCGGCCGTTCACGTCGAGCCCGACCTCCGCGAGCGCCTCGACAACCACATCGTGAACGCTGTCCGCCGGCATCGTGCCGCCCGTCACGATCTCGACGCGGTCGCCGAGACCGCGCCGATCCCGTTCGCGCTCCGCGAAGGCGGTCGCCATCTGGCTGCGCCCGGCGTTGCGGACGCACATGAACGTGAGCGTGGTCGTCTCGGCGGTCGCATCGATCGTCTCGTCGGGTGTGTCGGTTGGTGTCGTCATCGTGGGTTCGTGGGTGTTCCCGCTGGCCGAGTTCAGTAGATCAGCTCGTCGTCGTTCTCGACCATATACAGGGTGCGCGCCGCCACGTTGACCGCGTGGTCAGCGACCCGTTCGAGGTCGCGGACCGCGAGCAGCGCGCGGGAGACCTCGTCGAGCGAGGCCTCCAGCGCGTCGGCGTCGGCGTCGGCGCCGGTCTCGCCGAGCGCCGCCTCGTTGCGGGCGCGGTCGGCCTCCAACAGCTCGCGGACGACGGCCTCGCTCGCCTGTCTGCACCGCTCGTCGAACGCGTCGTCGCGGGCCGCGATCTCGCGGCAGGCCGCGGCGTCGCCCGCCTCGTAGGCGGCGACCGCGTCGGCGACCATCTCGCCGGCGTCCTCGCCCAGTTCGCGGAACTCCACCGCGGGGTGGACGCCCCCATCGGGACCGCCGTAGCCCGCGAGGTTGGTCGCCAGATCGGCGACGCGTTCGAGGTCGGTAATCACCTTGAACGAGGCGGTCACCAGTCGGAGATCGCCCGCGACGGGCTGCTGGAGCGCGAGCAGCTCGGTGCACTCCTCCTCCAGCCCGAGGTACGTCTCGTTGACTTCGTAGTCGCCCTCGATGACCTCCTCGGCGAGCTCGTCGTCGCCGGTCGCGGCCGCCTCGATCGCGGACGTGTACCGCTCGCCAACCAGTTCGCCCATCGCCACCACGCCGGCCCGGAGCTCGTCGAGCTTCTCCTGGTAGTTCTCGCGGGGCATCTATCCGAACTTCCCCGTGATGTAGTCCTCGACGCGCTGTTCCTCCGGGTCCTCGAAGATCTTCGTCGTGTCGTCGTACTCCACGAGGCGACCGCCGGTGAGGAAGACGGCGGTCCGGTCGGAGATGCGCGCCGCCTGCTGCATGTTGTGCGTGACGATGATGACGGTGTACTCCTCGGCGAGGTCGTCGATGAGGTCCTCGATCTTCGAGGCCGCGACGGGGTCGAGCGCCGAGGTCGGCTCGTCCATCAGGACGACCTCCGGGTCGGGCGCGATTGCCCGAGCGATACAGAGCCGCTGTTGCTGGCCGCCCGAGAGGTCGAGCCCCGAGGAACCGAGCTGGTCTTTCACCTCGTCCCACAGCGCGGCGCCCTTCAGCGACTCCTCGACGCGCTCGTCGACATCGCCGTCGTACCCCTGGATCTTCAGTCCGTAGGCGACGTTGTCGCGGATCGACTTCGGGAACGGGTTCGGCTTCTGGAACACCATCCCGATCTTCCGGCGCAGGGCGACGGGGTCCACGTCGGCGTCGTACACGTTCTTGCCGCCGAACTCGATGTCGCCCTCGACGCGGCAGACCTCGATCATGTCGTTCATCCGGTTGATACACCGGAGGAACGTCGACTTCCCGCAGCCCGAGGGACCGATCAGTGCGGTCACCCGGTTTTCGGGGATCTCCATCGACACGTCGTCGATCGCCTGTTCGTCGCCGTAGTAGACGTTCAGGTCGCGCGCGGCGACCGCCGTTCGATCGGGCGCCGCGGTCTGCTCGTTCGATCCGGTCTCTACGTCTGTCGTGATGAGCGAGTCGCTCGTTTCTGTGTTACTCATGTTAGGTCCCCCGCTCCGCGCGGTTCCGCAGCAGTATCGCCGTCCCGTTCATCCCGATGAGAATGATCAACAGGGTGATCACGCCGGCCGCGACGACGCCGTACCGGAACTCCGCCTGTGGATAGTTCGCCCACGCGTAGATCTGCATCGGCATCGCGCTGAACCGGCTGAAGAGGCTGTCCGGCGCGCTGAACACCGTCGTCGCCGCTCCGATCATGATGAGCGGCGCGGTCTCGCCGATCGCCCGCCCGAGCGCGAGGATCGTCCCGGTCAGAATCCCGGGGAACGCCTCGGGAAGCACGACGTTCTTCGTCGTCTGCCACCGAGTGGCGCCCATCGCGTCCGACCCTCGGCGCAGATCGTCCGGGACCGACCGGATCGCCTCCTGCGCGGAGATGATCGTGATCGGGAGGATGAGCAGCGACAGCGTCAGCGAGGCCGTCACCGCGGTCCCCAGCCCGAATCCGAGCAGGTTCGCGAACAGTCCGAGCCCGAGCAGGCCGTACACGACCGACGGGATCGCGGCGAGGTTCGCGATGTTGACCTGCAGCAGCCGCGTCAGCGACCCGAGGACACCGCTCTCGGGCATGTACTCCTCTAAGAAGACGGAGGTCCCGACGCCGAGCACGAACGACAGCACCGCGACCAGCGCGATGATGATCACCGAGCCGACGATCGCCGGGTACAGTCCGGCCTCGACCGCGGTGCTCGACGGCGCCTCCGTTACGTACCCGACGTCCAGCCACGGGTCGGGCGCGGGGACTCCCCACGCCTCGACGACGAGCGCGCCGACGAGCGCACCGCCGACGAGGAGGACCGGCAGCGCCAGCCCGACCACCCCGTCGCCCTCGTCGATCGTCCGGTGAACGTAGACCGCCGTCGGCACGCCGACCGTGACGAGGACGAGAAGCGCGGTGGGGCCGGGAACGCCGAGACCGCCGGCGAGGAACCCGCCGGCGATCGCGACCGCGAGCGGCACGCCGCCGACCGCGGCCGCGGCGATCCGACTGCTGCGGTCGGCGACGACGCGCTCGCCGGCGACCGCGATCGGGACGGCGAGCGTCCAGATGTAGATGATGAGATCCGACGGGTACGTGGTGACAACGCCTCGGAGGAACACCGCGGCGACGACCCCGAGGAGTCCGACGGGAACCGCCGCGGTCGACGCCCGGTCGGCCGACCGCCAGCGGCCATACGCGTACAGCGCAGCGGCCGGAACGACGCCCAGCGTGTACGCGAGGAACCACACCAGCGGGTCGAACACCAGGAACAGCGTCCCCAGGGCGAGTCCGATCGCGATCCCGCCGACGAGTCGGCCCACCAGTCCGAAGCCGACGGCGCCGACCCGGCCGCGGCTCCCGACGTACGTGAGGTACGCGGTGACCGGCATCGCGACGACGAAGAGGTACGCGAGCTGCCAGCTGAGCCGCGGGATCGCCACGAGGAACGTCTCGATCGCGGTGAACAGCGCGGCGACGGCGACGAGGCCGCCGCCGAGCGCGGCGAGGGATCTCCGGGTCACCGCCGGGTCGCTCACGCTGTACAGGCAGAACGCGAGGAACGGAACTACGAGGGTGAGGAAGTACGTCAGCAGCCACTCCGGGCTGGCGTTCGCCAGGTCGAAGGCGTCGATCGTGACGTACACGAGGAGCACGCCGAGCGCGACGAGCCCGATCACGCTCGCGCCGAGCGAGAGGTACTCGAAGACTACCCCTCGGAGCCGACTCACCTCGCCGAACCCGCTCGCGTTCGCGTTGTCCGTCGCCATCAGTACTCCTCCCGGTATCGCTGTGCGATGATATCACTGATCACGTTCATTACGAGGGTCACCACGAACAGCGTGAGTCCGAGCGCGAACATCGAGTCGTACGGGATCGACCCGCCCGTGAGGTCGCCCCCCGCGATCTGCACCATCGCGACGGTGATCGTCATCCCGGACTCCAAGAGGACGTCGGCGGGGTTGACGAACGGGATCCCGAAGGCGGCCTCCTGAACCGCCGGCATCCGCGCCTGCGCGCCCATCGCGACGACGACGATCATCGTCTCACCGATGGCCCGCGAGACGGCGAGGATGTACGACGAGGCGATCCCGGAAATCGAGGCGGGGACGACGATCCCCGTCGACACCTCGAACTTGGTCGCACCGAGCCCGTAGCCGGCCTGCCGCAGGTCGTCCGGCACCGCGCTCATCGCGTCCTCGGAGATGGACGACACCATCGGGATCGTCATGATCCCGACCATGATCGACGCCGAGAGCGCGTTGAACGTGCTCATACTCGGGAACAGCGTCGCCTTCAGCGCCGGTGTGATGTACACCAGCGCGAAGTACCCGTACACGACCGTCGGGATGCCGGCGAGGATCTCCAACAGCGGCTTGAGTATCGAGCGCGCGTTCGGTGTCGCGTACTCGCTGAGGTAGATCGCCGTCAGCGTCCCCACGGGGAGCGCGATGCACGCCGCCGTGACCGTCACGACGAGCGTCCCGATCAGCAGGGGGATGATGCCGAACGCCTGCCCGCCGCCGGCCGGGTTCGGGCTCCAGTTGGTGCCGGTCAGGAACTCGGTTATTGGTATTTCTTGGAAAAACACCACCGCGTCCGACAGCAGCGTCACGAAGATCGCTACCGTCGTGAGCAGGGTGATCGCCGCGCACGCGGCGAAGAGCCCGCCGTAGGTTCCCTCCTTCAGCCGTCTGAGCCCGCTCCGCCGCTGGAGATCGGGACTCTCGGTACTATCTGTCACAACCGGTCGGGTATCGAACGCTGTCGTAAATCAATACACCGGTTCATGATGGCGTTACTCCTGCGCCCGCTCGATCGCGTCTTCGAGGATCTCCATCTGCTCTTCTTGAGTCTCCTCGGTCGCGGGCACGTATCCCACGTCGCCGGCGACGAGGTCTTCGTTGGCCGTCTGCTCGACGAAGTAGCGCGCGAACTCCGCGACGTGTTCGCTGCCGAGCGACTCGATCGAGGGGTAGGTGAACAGCGGCCGGGAGAGTGGAGTGTACTCGCCGCTGGACGCCGTTTCGAGGCTCGGCTCGACCGGGCCGTTACCGTCGTCGATCCCGAGCGCCTTGAGCTGGTCGGGGTTCTGGTAGTAGTACGCGAAGCCGAAGTAGCCGATCGCGTACTCGCTGCCCGAGACGCCCTGTGCGATCGAGTTGTCCTGCTCGGTCGCCTGGTAGTCGCTGGTGTGACCGCGCTCCTCCAGAATGCTCTCGATGAAGTAGTCGTAGGTCCCGGAGGTGTCGGCGGCGCCGAACCGCTCGATCTCCTCGTTCGGGAACTCGTCGCGGACCTCGTCCCAGGTCTGGACGGGGTCGGACTCCCAGATCTGGGCGAGCTCCTCGACGGTGAGGGAGTCGATCCAGTCGGCCTCGGGGTTGACGACGACCGTGAGCGCGTCCGTCGCCGCGATGAGCTCGACGTACTCGACGCCGTTCTCCTCGCAGAGCTCCTCCTCCGCGGGCTGGATCTCCCGGCTCGCGTTGTTGAAGTCGGTGTCGCCGACGCAGAAGTAGTTCGAGAACCCGCCGCCCGAGCCGGTCGAGCTGATGTCGACCGAGACCTGGTCGTGTTCCGCGGCGAAGTCCTCCCCGATCGCGCTCATCAGCGGGAAGACGGTCGAGGAGCCGGCGATGTTGATCGAGCCGGACAGGCCGTCACCGCCGTCGTCCCCCGAGCTCTGCGTACAGCCTGCGAGCGCCAGCGCACCCGCACCGCCGAGCGCCGAAAGTGCTTTCCGCCGCGTGATCCCCTCGGTATCCGCGTCGTGGCTTGATGCCATCACCTGATCGAGAGCGTCTTCGACATAAGTAGTATACTATGAGAGGTATGACCGACCCAGTATCGCTCCCCGAGGCTATATACTCTATATAGATCAGTCGGCCGGGTCATCCTGCGGTTTGGTCGCCGATTCACCGTTCGACCGTATTTTTAAGCCCCTCCGTGCGAACACCCGGACGATGACCCCACCGACGACCGGGGACCCGGTCCCGCTCTCCCTGTCGCACGAGGAGGCGTGGGTCGCCCACGCCGCCCTCCTCGACGCGGGCGAGGCCGCCTTCGACGCCGGCGACGACGCGCCGCCCCAGTACCGACCGATCCGGCGTATCGAGCGCGACCGCCCCCTCGCGCCCCGCGAGGCCGTCCTCCTCCGCGACGCGCTGGTCGATTACCTCGGCGACGCGCCCGTACGCGACCGAGCGCCGGGACGGGAGCTACTGCGTCGAGTCGACGACGCGGTCGAGTCGGAGTCGCCGTCGACTCCCTGAGACGCGCGCCTCGGGGCGGCGACGACCCGGTCTCCGCCGATCCCCTCCTGCTTACCCGCCCCTACCGGGCCGCTTCCACCGCTTCGATCAGCAGCTCCGCGACGTCGACGATCTCCACGTCGTCCTCGAAGTTCCCCGTCTTCCGGCCGTCCTCGAACATCGTCGTACACATCGGGCAGGCGACGACGAACTTCTCGATGTCGCCGCCCGCGTCGGTGTCCTCGACCGCCTCGCGGAGGCGTTCCTCGCTCGGCTTGACCGCTTCGTCGTGTTCGGTCCACAGCCCGCCGCCGCCGCCGCCACAGCAGAACGACTCGTCCCGCGATCGCGGCATCTCGTGGAGGTCGGCGCCGGTCGCGCGGATCAGTTCGCGGGGCGCCTCGTACTCGTCGTTGTACCGCCCGAGGTGACAGGGGTCGTGGTAGGTGACGGTGTAGTCGAGCTCGTCGCCGTCGAGGTTGAGTCGACCGTCGGCCACCAGTTCCTCTACAACCTGCGTCCAGTGGAACACGTCGATCTCTCCCTCCGGGTTCCACGGCTCCTCGCGGTCGAACGGCATCATCGGGTCGTCCGCGAACTCAGCGAAGTCGACCTCGGGATACTCGTTTTCGATGGTGTTGTAGGAGTGCGGGTCGGTACAGACGATCGAGTCGAACTCGCAGTCCGCGAACGTCTCGACGTGGTGGCCGGCGAGTTCGAGGTAGAGGAACTCCTCGCCGATCCGGCGGATGTCGTTGCCGTCGGTCTTCTCGTCGTCGAACAGGATCCCGAACGACACGTCCGCCTCGTCGAACAGCTGAGCGAGCGCGCGGGCGACCTGCTTGTTCCGGTCGTCGAAGCTCGGGTAGTCGCCGACGTACCAGAGGTACTCGACTTCCGTCTCGCGGGCGTCCGGGACCTCCACGCTGTCCAGCTCGTCCGCCCAGTCGCCGCGGCCCGACTGCGACTCGCCGAAGGTGTTCCCCTTCTGCATCACGTCCTGGAACACGTCCTGGAGGTTCGAGTCGACCGCCCCCTCGTCGACGAGCTGGCGGTTCATCTTGGTGAAGGAGGTGAGGTGTTCGATGTCGACGGGGCAGGCGTCCATGCAGGCCATACACGACATGCACGACTCCATCGACTCGCTCGCGATGACGCCGCCCTCGTCGGCGACGACGGGGACCGTTCCACCATCTGCGCTCGCAACCCCGCCGTCGGTCGCCACCGCGCTCTCGCCGCCAGCCCCCGCGACCGGGTCGTCGCTCACGGACTCGCGGTACGACTTCAGGTCGAGGATTACGTCCCGCGGGTCGAGGTTGCGGCCGACCGTATCCGCGGGGCAGGCGTCGGTGCACCGCCCGCACTTCGTGCACGCGTCGCCGTCCATCAGTTCCTTCCAGGTGAAGTCGTCGAGCGCCTCCGCGTTCGTGTGATCGAGGTCGGCGGGGACGTTGGGGAGCCGCGCGCCCGCCTTCTCGTCGCGGGCGACGACGTTCGCGAACGAGGAGATCATGTGGAACGGCTTCGCGTACGGGATCCACGCGATGAAGGCGAACGCGAGCAGCGAGTGGCTCCACCAGACGACGCCGTATATCGCCTCGGCGCCCGCGGGCGTTAGCCCCGCCCACCGGAAGCCGGCCGCCATCGCCATCCCGATGAAGCTCACCGTCTCGTCGGCGCGCGCGGGCTGGCCGACGATGCCGAGCGCCTGCACGACGAAGCCGCCGACGCCGAGGAGGAAGAGCGTCCAGACGAACGCGTCGTCCTCCAGCGAGGTGTGTTTCCCCCACAGCCGCCCGTCGCGGTCGCGGTAGCGGCGGACCATGGCCATCCCGACGCCGACGACGAACAGCAGGCCGAACGCGTCTACCGTGAACTGGTAGGCCAAGTAGAAGTCGCCCACCCAGAACGACTCGCCCGCGAGCGGGCGGTACACGTCGATGTCGAACCCGAGAATCGTCGTCGCGACCAGCAGGGTGAGGAAGCCCCACAGTACGAACGTGTGCATCACGCCGGCGTAGAGGTCCCCGTCGAACTGGTTCTCATTCGAGAGCACCGTCTTGGTCGCCGCGACCGTCCGGGCGGGGAGGTTCGACAGCCGGTCGCGCGGGTCCTCGCTCCCGCGGGCGTACGCCGCGAACCGGGCGTACACCCCGTAGCAGAACACCAGGATCGCGACCGCGGCGAGCCAGTAGAACGCGGCCTTCCCGACCGGACCGATCGTCCAGAACGTTTCCCGGGTGGCCGCCTGCAAGGGCGTCATGATCGATCAGGCGGATACGGCGGGGTTAAAACTTGCCACAACATGGAGCGCGTCGTCGGGCGTTTCTATAAGGGCTTCACGGCGGTCGCCGCCCCGACACCGACACCGCACTCGCCGCCCCGGCACCTATACCACGGTCGCCACGGCCGCCGCCAGCAACCCCGCGCCGACCGCGAGCGCCGGGTAGTCCGCGGGACCGAGCGCGAGCCGCGGGAGCGTCGGGTTCCACGCGAAACACCGCGCGTTCAGCGCGGTCCCCAGCCGGTCGGCCCGCCCGAACGCCCGGTTGACCCCTGCAACCGCAACGAACCGCATGCGCTCGCGGACCGGGAGCGCTCCGCCGCCGCGCGCCCGAACCGCCTCGCGCGCCGTCAAGAGGTCCCGCTTCAGGAGCGGGAGGAACCGGAACACGAGCGCCACGCCGGTCCCGAGGAACTGCCCGGCCTTGCCCGGAACCGTGCGCTGGATCGCCGCCCGCGAGTCTCGGACCGGCGTCGACCTGACGTAGCCGGCGGCGACGACGAGGATCAGCAGGACGCGGTAGCTCGCGAGCCCCGTGGTCACGGCGCGGTCGACTCGGAACCACGGCGCCCCGAGCGTCGCGCCGGCAACGAGGGGGGCGATGGCGAGCACCGGGAACGCGGCCCGGTAGGTCCACAGGTCGCGCGGGCCGCCGCCGGCGAGGGACAGACAGGCGACGGCGAGGAGGGAGAGCACCGCGAGTCCACGCGGAGTCGTGTACGCGTACGCCGCCGCCGCGAACCCGGCCTGCACGAGGAGCTTCGAGCGGGGGTCGAGCCGGTGGGCGAGCGAGTCGCCGGGGACGTACGAGAGAGTCACGAGTCGGTGACGGTGTCGGTGGTGTTCGCGGGCCGGTCGTCGAACGATTCCGGCACCCGAACGTCCAGTCCGGGGAGCTCCGCAACCGCCGCCTCCGGGGCGGTGTCGACCGCGACGCGCCCGTCCGCCATCCCCACCACTCGATCGGCGAGCCCGAGCACGTCGCGGAGGTCGTGGGTGACGACGATCACGCTCGTCCCGGCCGCGCGGAGCGCGCGAAGGCGGTCCGTCACCGACCGCCGGGCCGGCTCGTCGAGCCCGGTGAACGGCTCGTCCAAGACGAGGTGATCGGGTTCCATCGCGAGCGCGCCCGCGATCGCGACGCGCTCGCGCTCGCCCCCCGAGAGGCTCCCGATTCGGTCGTCCTCGCGACCGGTCATGTTCACCGCCGCGAGCGCGTCGACGACACGCCGGTCGATCTCGGCGTGCGAAAGTCCGAGATTTTCCGGGCCGAACGCCACGTCGGCGCCGACGGTCGCCGCCACCAACTGGTCGCGCGGGTCCTGAAACACCATCCCGACCGCGGTCCGGGCCGCGACGAGGTCGTCGCTCACGGCGGTCCCGTTGACGGCGACGGTTCCCGATTCCGGCGTCACGAGCCCGTTGAACGTCCGAACGAGCGTCGTCTTGCCGGATCCGTTCGCGCCCGCGACGACCAGGTACTCGTCGTCTAGGACCGAGAGGGTCACGTCGTCGACGGCGACGACGGCGTCGGCGTCGTCCGTGTCGCCGTTGTATCGACAGGTGACGCCGTCGATGTCGATCACGAGAGTCCGTTATGTAGCCGCGATCGCGTCCGAGCGCACGATGCCGACCGCGGCGGCGACTTTCGCGGCCTCCGCGGGGAGGAAGACGACCGCCCCCTGGATGAACGCCTCCGTAGCGGTCAGATCGAGGACGAGGACGAGCCCGGCGATACCAAGCGCGTAGATAACGACGGTCCCGGCGGTCATCGCGCCGACGACGGTCGGTACGCCGACGGTGTCGAGATCGCGGAGCGTCGTTCCGCGGTGGACGACCGCCCCGACGAGCGCGGCCGCGATCGGGTACGACCAGAGGTAGCCCGCAGAGCCACCGACGAGTTGCCCCACGCCGGCGGAGCCTCCCTGGAACACCGGGGCGCCGAGTGCGCCCGCCGCGAGGTAGAGGACGAGCGACGCTCCGCCCCAGACCGGACCGAGGTAGATCCCGGCGAGGAACACGCCGAGGACCTGGAGGGTGACCGGTGCCGGAGAGAGCGGAAACGGGAACGATACGTACGCAAACGCGCCGACGAGCGCGGCGAACAGCGCCGCGCGAGCGAGGTTCGTCGCGGCCTCGTCGCCGACGAGATCCACCGACTCCGTGCTGGTTGCCATGTCACCGACACCTTCGTAAACCGACTTGAAAGTATTGGTTGACGACGTGGGAGTCCTCGGCGTCATCGCGCGGAGGCCGTCGGAGCCCGCCGGAGGTCAACGAGCTTTGGCGCGGGGCTTATGTATCGCAGGTACACATATTCCTGTCCATGGACGAGAAGACCTCCGATCTCCGCGACATCTTCGTCGAGACCACCGGGTCCGAGACGGTCACCGAGCGGCAGGCGGAGTCGCGCGGGACGCTCACCGACCGCGACGAGGCGGCGATCGACGAACGTGTCCGCGAGCTCGTCGCCGCGATGCGCGAGCGGTACGACTTCTCGACCGACCTCGACGACGCGACCTACGCCCGGATCGCCCGCGGGCGCTTCGAGGAGGAGGACGACGAATCGATCGCGACCGCGCTCGTCGTCGACCCCGCGACTGTCCGCGACGCTCGACTCGACCTCCACCTCGTCCGCGAGGCCGACCGCGAGGTCGACGGCGCCGCGTTCGAGTACGACGACCTGAAGCAGCTGACCGCCGAGGGGCGCTCGATCCCCGAGTGCGCCGAGGCCCTCGACGCCAACCCCGATGCCGTCGCGAAGTACGCTCGCGTCGCGCGCGTCGACCTGACCTCCACCCGCGCGAACGACCGGTTCCGCGACGAGTTCCGCGACCTCCTCACTGACGCCGAGATCGAGGGCTCGCACGCCGAGACCGCCCGCGACGACGGCCTCGAAGCGGCGACCGAAGATATGGAAACGAACGTTTCTTTATAAACAACGAGGCGGTCGGCGCGCCCCGGTGAGCGCCCAGAGGGCGCTCACCGACGGTGCGAGGGAGTCGCGAGCGAAGCGAGCGACGAGGCTGGGGAGGTGTGAGGTGCTGTGCGGAGCGGTGCGGGGCGGGACTCAAAGCCCCAGCCGCGCACCTCGCGGCTGGGGCTTTGGAAGTGTTCGCCGACGATCTACCAGTAGTCATTTATAAATGATCGATGGGGCTTTGACGACGCTTATCGTCGATCCGCTGGTAACGACTTATAAACGAACGGCTGGATCTTCGAAGAAGTCGTCCCTCGATCCACCGCCAGCAACGTCTCTTTATAAACAACCGCTCGCGATCAACTACTTAAAAAGGCCCTTTCCCGCCGCCCATCATGTCGCCGAGGCCGCCGCCGCCGCCCTCGCCGCCCATCTTCTTCATCATGCGCTGCATGTCGCCCTCGCCCATCCCCTGGAACTGACCGATCGTCTCCTCCATCATCGAGTGCTGCTCCAAGAGCTGCCGGACCGTCTCCTCGTCGGTGCCGGAGCCGCGCGCGATCCGCTCCGTGCGCGACTGCCCGACGACGCGGGGGTTCTCGAGTTCTTCATCGGTCATCGAGTCCATGATGCGTTCGAAGCGGCGCATCCGGTCTTGGGTCACGTCCATCGCGTCGTCCGGGAGCTGGTCCATCATCCCGCCGCCCATACCGGGGATCATGTCCATCACCTGATCGAGGGGACCCATCCGGTTCATCGCGTCCATCTGCTTTTTCATGTCCTTCAGGGTGAACTCGCCCTGCAGCATGTCCTCGGGGTCCCAGTCCTCGTCGTCCTCCTGGGCCTCCGCCATCGCGCGCTCGACGCGCTCGGAGAGTTGCTTGAGATCGCCCATCCCGAGCAGCCGCGAGATGAACCCGGAGGGCTCGAACCGCTCGATGTCCTGAACCGTCTCCCCGGTGCCGAGGAAGGCGATGGAGGAGTCGGTCTCGTTGACCGCCGTCAGCGCGCCTCCGCCCTTCGCGGTCCCGTCGAGCTTGGTGATCATCACGCCCTCGATACCGATCGACGACTCGAACTGGCGGGCCTGATCCTTGGCCCCCTGCCCGATCGCGGCGTCGAGCACGAGGAGCGACCGGTCGGGGTCGACCGCCGACTCGATCTCCTCGATCTCCGCGATGAGGTCGTCTTCGAGCGCGTGGCGTCCGGCCGTGTCTACGATGTGCACGTCGGCGTCTTCGGTCGCTTCGAGCCCCTCACGGGCGATCGCGACCGGGTCGTCGTTGTCGGGGTCGCCGTAGAAGTCGACCTCGGCACGCTCGCACATCTGCTTGGCCTGATCGTACGCGCCCGGCCGGAAGGTGTCGGTCTGGATGACCGCGGGGCGGAGCCCCTTCTTCGAGAACCACCAGGCCATCTTCGCGGCGGAGGTGGTCTTCCCCGACCCCTGAAGGCCGGCCAGCAGGATCGTCTGGTTTTCGAGGGGGAGCTCGGTGGAGTCGCCCACCAGTTCGACCATTTCCTCGTAGACGATCTTGAGGACGTGGTCTTTCGCGGTGGTGCCGCCCGGCGGCTCCTCTTCGAGGGCGCGGGACTTGATCGAGTCCGACAGCTCCATCACGAGGGAGACGTCGACGTCGGCGGAGAGGAGCGAACGCTGGATCTCCTTGACGATCTCCTCGACGTCGCTCTCGGAGAGTCGGGACTTTCCCTGGAGCTTGTCGAGGCTGCTCCGGAGGGACGTACCGAGGTCGTCGAGTACCATTTGCCGGAGATAGGCGGGCGACGCGGTAAAGCTTTGTTCGTCGGCGTCGGCGAGAGGTCAGGAAGAGAAGGAATTGAGACGGAGATCGGTTTAGTTTGGAAAAACCGGCAATGCCGGGAAGTACGTCGAATAAAACCCCTCGTCGAAACTGATCAAGCCGTCGCAGTCGATGGCCGCGTGCGCACCGATGAGAAAGTCGGCAGCGATGTGTTGTCGCGGTGAGAGCGATTCAGCACACTTCTCGCAGTCGACAGATCGTTTTTCACCACACGCGGGACACTGGATACCGTCCGGTCGGCGGTCCACGTACTCCCGGAACCGATCGCCCGCTAGAAATCGCGCCTCACGCGATGGATCGACCACTTTGACGCTAAAATCCTCGAGGAACCGATCGAGATCGGCGGCCGAGTCGAAACGCCCGTCGGCCGCAAGCTCGGCATATACGACCGGCGTGACGACCACCGCTCCTTCCTGATACGCGTGCCTGATCGCCGTCTCGCTAGCGTCGGCGTACTCGTCGTCATAAAGGAGCGCGAGGAACGCGTTCGTGCCGACGGCCGTCGTCACGAGTCGGCACCCGTTCTCTCGTCGTCGGACGGCTCGTCGACTGGAGGCGATTCATCCGTATCGCGCGGGTACTCTCCACGGAGTCGACGCATCCGATCTGGCATTGTCTCGTCGCTATCTGCGCTGCCACGGTGCTTCTCGAACGGGTCTTCACCGTCTTCGGTGGTCGGGGCCCGTTTCTGGAGTCGATACTCGGAACCGACCCGCTCGAAGTCGACTTCATCCCCGGGCTCGATCCCGAGAGCATCCCGGATCTCTTTCGGGATCGTGACCTGTCCCTTCGTGGTAACTCGGGGCATACTCTGTCGATACTTTTGGAGTAATGATAGATAAGTATTACTCAGCGAGGCACCAAGCGGTACAAGCAAAATTTGCATAGATGGATCTCATCGCTTGACGAGCCGCGCGCCCGCGGCGTCGATCCGACAGACCTCCGGGTCGTAGCCCGCGTCGGAGAGCCCGGTGCCGAGCGCGAAGACGGTGCGGCCGAGCATCGCCATGGCTGCGCCGTAGTCGTCGGATTTCTCGCACGAATCGCCTCCCGACTCCTCGACCGCCGCGATCGCCTCCGCGACCTCGGGGACGAGGAGGTCTGCCTCGCGAGCGAACCTCCGGGCCGCATCCATCATCGTCGAGAGCCGCGGATCTCCGCGGAGCCGGTCGAGCGCGTCCTCGCCGGCCGCGGAGAGTGCCGCCGTGTCTCCGCCCAACACCGCCTCGGTCGACAGCTCGCCGAACGTGACGTACTCGACGCGCGCGGTCACGGGGATCCCGTCAAGCTCGCCGATCCCCGGCGCGCCGGGCTCCACCCGGATCGGGACGCCGCCGCGCGCCTGCGCGACAACGTCGCCGAGCCCGGTGCCGCGACCGACCTCCGCCTCGTGGGCGATCCGGACCAGCTCGTTCTCCGACCGGCCGCGGTCGAGGGCGTCGTTCGCGGCGAGCGCGGCCCCGAGCGCGGCGGCCCCCGAGACGCCGAAGCCGGCGCCGATCGGGAGCTCCGTCTCGACGGCGACGTCGACGCCGGACGCTCCCAGCTCCGCGAGCACGTCGTCGACCGCGCCGACCGTCCCCGGCTCGCCGTCGATGGCGCGGGCGCCGGTGGGCGCGTCGGGCTCGCCGGACTCGTGAGAGCCGTCGGGTTCATCGCCCGCTCCCGCTTCTCCCGCCGCCGTTATCCGGACCCTCACCCCGTCGGTGAGCGTCGCTCCGGCGCCGCGCGAGCCCGCGGCCGCGGGGCGCTCAGCCGGGTGCGCGCTGAAGAAGGCGGTGACGTGACCCGGAACGAACGCGGTCGCCCGCTGCCTGCTCATGGCGAGTCGGATGTGTGGCCGTCGATTAACGGTTGTCATCCGCACCGGCGAGACGACGCCCGCGCCGCGGGAACCGACCGCCCCCGCGGCCGGCGACGCCGACACCGCAGGCATTAATACCGGCCGACCGAACCGGCGAGACATGCGAGACCAGTTGCGTCCCCTGCTCGCCGCGCTGCTGGCGATGGTGTTGCCGGGCCTCGGCCACCTCACCCTACGCCGGTGGGGGCGGGCGCTACTGTGGCACCTGACGATCGTCGGCGGCGGCGTGGCGCTGTTCGCCCTCTACGACGTCCCCGTCGGATCGTCGGTTTCGGTGACGGAGGCCGCCGAGACGGCCGCCGCGCTCCCGACGGACGTTACCCTCCCGATCGTCATCCTGTACGCTCTCTCCGCGGTCGACGCCTACCTCGTCGGACGGGCTGACATCGCCGAACGGCGGCGTGCCGACGCGACCGCCGAGGCGGTCCGGCGCCGTGCCGCGAGCGACGAGGGCGAGGCGACCGGCGAACGCTCCGTCGCGAAACCCTCGTCCCCGGCTGCGGCCGTCCCGGAGAGCGACGCTGGGCCAGCGGAAGTCGAGTGCCCGCACTGCGGCAAGGAGACGGACGCCGACCTCGACTTCTGTCACTGGTGTACCGAACCGCTCCCGTGGGCCGGCGAGGAGTGAGCTCGGGGAATCGCCACCTTCGACTGTGGCACGGTAGTTTCTCATCGCTGATAACTGCGTGGCAACTATCATATACCCGGTCCGAGAGAGTCTCAGTACGGACGCGAACGACGGACGGAACATGAGTCTGAATCCACGGCAATACGACGTACGAGAGCTGCGCCGGATCGCGGACGCACCGCGAGACGGCGCCGACGAAGCGCCTCGGGAGCGGTCGCTTCGTCAGCCGAACCGGAACCGAGCGGAGCAGGCGGCCCGCTCGGCCGCGTTCACCGAGCTGCTCCAGCGTCAGCGGGGGCTGCGGCTGTCCGGCGACGGAGACCGATCCGACGCCGGGGACCGGCCGTACCTGACGGCGATCCCGGCCTCGCCGGAAGCGGAACACGAGATCGGCGAGTGGCTCGGCTACCTCGTCGACGTGGGCGGCCACGTGCGGAGCCGAGACGCGCTGGCGTACTACGCCGAACTCGGCTGGGTCGACGACGACGCGGTCGAGGCCCTCCGGCGCCGGTTAGCGGGGTTCGACGCCCCGCGGTACGATCGGCCCTTCACCCCCGCCGACCATCGGATCAGCCTCGTCTCCATCGTCCGGATCGCTTCGTGTGCGAGTACATCATGAGCGACGACGACGAATCCACGGACATCAACGGTACAGACGGCCCCGAAGCGGTCGGCGTGAAACTCGGCAGCACCCGAACGGTGCTCGACCTCCCCGACGGACGGGGCGGCCGCGAACGACACTCGACGCTGACGTGTCTGGCGACCTACGAGGACGCCATCACGGGCGACGAGAAGGTTCTGTTCGGCCACGAGGCCGCGATCGAGTACCCCGACACGGTGCGCTTCATGCTCCGTTCGGGACTCCCCGAAGACGACGAGAGCGTCGCCGACGCCGAGCGCTTCTTTGAGGCGCTCGTGGACGCTCACGACGTGCCCGAGGACAGCGCGGTCGTCTACGCGGTCCCCACCATCGACAACGAGGCGGGCGTGAACAACCTCAAGTCGGTGATCGAGGGCTCCTCGATCGGTCAGGTCGAGACGCGGAGCTACCCCGAGTCGCTGTGCGGGGCCATCCCCGCCTACGGCGACGACCTCTCCGCCATCGACGAGGTGTTCGTCTCGATCAACATGGGGTCGACGACGCTGGAGGCGTGCGCCTACCGGCGCGGCGAGCAGCTCTCACCGTTCTCGACCGGCTCGGTGACGGGCAACGAGGTCGACCGCCGGATCGTCGCCGCTGTCGAGGAGGAGAGCCAGGGCCGCGTCCACATCGACCGGACGACCGCCCGGGAGTACAAGGAGGAGCACGCCGACGTGTACGACTTCGAGCCGTTCACGGACGTGATCCAGCAGCCCGGCGGCGGAAGCCACGAGTTCACCGTTGACCGCGGCGTGCGGGAGCCGGTCGACCGGTACATCGACGAGGCGGTCGACGTCGTCGCCAACGAGTTCCTCCCGGAACTCGCGAACGACCACATGAAGCCGTACCAGCTCGCGCTGGGCCGCCCCGTCGCGGCCACCGGCGGGATGGCCTGCATCCCCGGTCTCACCGAGGAGTTCGAGAAGCGGCTCTCGGCGGAGCTCGACCGCGACGTCGAGGTCGTCTCCCCCGACGACCCCGCAACCGCCGCGGCCGAGGGCGCCGGCCGGATCGCCGAGCGCCTGATCTGAGCGGGCGGTAGAATTTTCCAAACATTTCTGTTGAAATAATATTCCACATAGCGTCTGAAGTACCTCGTCAACGATGACTGCTTCTTGATCGATAGCGGAAGTGGGTATATCGAGTTGGGGGTGTGGGTGTTTATAAGCGATCGAGTGGGGTTGCTGTCGGCTGTTTATAAGCGAACAACGACTCTGCGGTGAAGATCTCCAAAGCTCCAGTCGACGAGGCGGGCGCACGCTCGTTGCGGTCCTCAGTCGTTCGCTTCGCTCACTCCCTGCGGTCCTTACGTCGCCTGCGCCCGCCTCGCCGGCTGCCCCTTTGAGTCCCACCCGACCCGCACAGCACCGCACCTCACGCCTCCCCAGCCTCGTCGCTGGCGCTGTCAGCGCCAGCGACTCCCTCGCGCGACGCTCCTCGCGCCCTTATCAGGGCGCTCGGAGGCGCGCGCCACCGCACCACGTTTATAAGCGATCGTCGCTATCGCTCGTGTCCCATTAAATATCGAACTCTCACCACCGATCTGCAACACTCACTCCCGCTATCGATCACCTGCTGGGGATTCCTACGGAGTCGCCGGAGTTAGATATCGAACAGCCGCTCGGCGTCCGCCGCCTGTCTGCGGTAGATCCCCCTGCCCTTCAGCCGCGGCACCTCGTGTCGATGCAGCGTCTCCGACTCGCAGTCGTACACGAGCGGGAACACGTTGGTCCGGCGGCGGGCGACCGTGTACGACCGCGCCGCGTCAACGACGGAGCGATCGGGGTCCGGCACCGCGAAGACGACGTAGCCGAGCGGCGTCGTCGATCCCCGCCGGTCGTCGACGCGATCGACGAGCACGTCCCGGAATTCGTCGGCGGTCGCGACGACGTCGCCGGGATCGGGATCCGGCTCGGCGACGAGCGTCGCGAGCGCGACGCACTCGCCCACCGAGGGGTCGTCGTCGCGGGTCGCCCACACCGGATCGAACCCGTTCGTGTACTCGTCGACCGCCTCGAAGCCGTGCTCCCGCCGGTTCGCGACGACCGCGTCGCGGTACTGCGTCGGATCCATGGCGATCCCACGCACTGCATGGTAAAAAATGACATACATGGCGGAAACGGAGGGCGTGCGAGAGCGGACGGAGCGAGAGCGAAAGCGAGACGGCGTCGCTCAGAACGAACCGCGCCAGTCTCCGTCGCGGTAGAGGTACCGATCGGTGTCGGCAGTGTCTGAGACTTGGAGGGCGTCTCAGCCGTAACCGTTTCACTCGCCTCCGACGGCGGATCGCCGGCGTTCGTCCCCCAGCCATCGATGAGGAAGCGAGCGGGGTCTGCAGGTCGACGTCGTCGCCGTCGCCGGCGGTGTTTCCGGTCAGCTCTCACGGTTTCCGCCTCCGGTCCGGTCCCGCCAATGACGCGGGTACCGTCCGTGACGCTCCCCACTTCGAGGGGGATCTGATCGTCAGACAGCGAAAGAGATCAGTCGCCCGTCGTGTTGTTCCCTTGGTCTGCTGTCTGCTGGTTGAGTTCCTCTTGGAACTGTTGTTGTTGGATGTATTGGTCGTAGTACTCGCTTGGCAGAACTGCGGCCAGATCTCCATCCTCGAGCCCGTCCACAAACGTAGCGGCAGGCGCGTCGATACGTAACATGCCGTACTCCGGCGAGGAGTCCGCTACTGAGACGGCGTCGTCGTCTGCAGCGGCTTCTTCGTACTCGTTTGTCGCTTCCGTTATCAGTTCCTCTTGTTTGTTCTGGAACTCTTGTTGCGCTTCCGCACGAGTAACGGTTCCATTATCGACGTCCGCCTGAAGGTCTTCTTGGAAGCTCGTGAGCGCTTCTTGATCTCCCTGGATCTGTACCGTCAGCGTTGCTTCCGTACCGGGGGTCTCTTCGCTGTCCCCATCGGTTTGAGACGGAGCGTTTTGAGTAGAACACCCGGCAAGGGCTGCGGTAGCGCTGGCGCCAGTCACTGCGAGGAACGATCGACGGCCTGGATTCTGTTTCATGGGTTTCGTGATAACGGGTGGCAGATCCCTGTCGACAGCTCCCTTTGGGGAACCGGTTCGGGATCAACCCCCGTGACATTCGTGTTGGTAACTTATAGAGTTTGAAGCTCTCGATCATAGATTGAACAGTTCTCTGTGGGAGATATCCGGTACGGTGAGGTTTAGATCGCGTCGTCTGGCTTGTTGATCCCACCGAACTGCGTTTCGACACCGACACGCAGACGTCGCCGGCGCGGTCGACGACAGCGCTGACGGAACGATCGTCAAGGTCGAACGCGACACCAAAGCGTGGGCGCTCACCTTTGACGAGTACGGCGACCTGAAGCAGAACCCTACGCGGTCGGCACCGAGCCGGCTCGGAGCCGCGATCAAGAAGTGGGACCCGTCTGCGTGGATAGTCCCGGGCGGATTCGAACCGTAGTCACTCCGCTTCGCTCCCAGATTCGAATCCGCAGTGCGACTATTCGTCCTCACTTCGTTCGGAGAATAGTCCCGGGCGGATTCGAACCGCCGTCAATGGCTCCAAAGGCCATTATGATTGGCCACTACACCACGGGACTGCACTCGACGGTTGCCCGCCCGCACTCAAGTAGGTTACTTTCCCGACTCCCTCCCGACGACTGATGCGCCCCGGCGAGACGTTCGCTCCGGTCCGCGGCGATATCCGGGCCGACCGCGGTCTCGAAGGCGAAGCGACTGCTCGGCCGGGAGCCGGCACACCCCGGCGTGAGTCGGAGGACGCCGACGTCGCGGGACCGAAGTTCCTCCAGTCCGGACGGGAAAGCGGAGTCAGTTCGTCCCGTCCGAGGGTTCCGAGTCCCCGGCCTCGGGTTCGCGGCCGTCGGAATCGGGGCTTTCGCTGTCAATCCCGTCGGGAGCCGGTGCCGAGTTCATGCCGGCCCCGACCCACGCCCTCTCGTCGTCGACCGCCGGAGAACCGTCGGGCGTTTCGTCGGGATCGGCCGCGTCGTCGCCGCCCGTTCCGATCGGCGCGGTCGCCTCGAACTCGCTGTCACCGACTGTCTCGCCCACGAGCGCCGGCGGCGTGTAGGTGTACACGAACTCGTCTGTCACGGCGTGGTACGCGTCGGTCGTCGGGTCCTCGACGACGCCGGTGTCGTTGTCGATCGCGAAGTCGACCAGGTCTCGAAGCGTCGACGCCTCGGCCTCGGGGCGCTCGTGGACCGACTCGGGGAGTCGAATCGCGGTGATCCACTCCGCGAACTCGGCGCGGTCGTCCCGGTACGAGAGGTACTCCCGTTCGGCCGGCGTGAGCGCGAGGTCGGTCTCGCGGCGGGCGTACGCCAGCCCGCCGGCCCCGGCGAGTCCGGCGAGGAGCAGCAGCGGTCCGCCGGCAGAGCGGAGGGGTCCGTAGCTCCGCTCCACGGTGACCGACTCGGTCCGTTCCGTCGTGTCCGACTGGGTCCCCGGCTCCGAGACGGTGTACGTGTCGCCGCCGTGGTCGAGCGTCATCTCGATCGTCCGCGCGTACGAGGTCTGCTCGCCGTTGATCGTCCCCTCGACGGTCACGTCGGTCGCGACGAACGTCTCCGTCTCGCCGGGCGAGGCACCGAGGTCCGACTCGATCTCGCTGGCCGTCGCGTCGACCTCGGAGCTGTTGAGCGCGAACGAGGCGGTCGCCGTCTCACCGGGTTCGACGCCCGAGACCGTTTCGGTCGTTAGCGCCTCTCGCTCGTCCCAGTAGACCGTCTCGCCCCCTCCTCCCTCGCCGCCACCCTCACCGACGTTCCGGATCACCAGTACCGACTCGAAGGAGACCTCGACGTCGCTTGCGGCGTCGGCCGCGTAGCTCGTCTGCACGTCGACGTCAAGGACGGGGGAAACCCGCGTGAAGTAGGTGTTCCGGTCGTCGAGCACCGTTCCGGTGTCGAACACCGAGTTCGGCTCCGTCACCTCTGCGGAGTGGACGTACTCCGTCTCGACCGTGAACGAGGAGACGGTCCGCGTCTCGGTCTCGGTCCCGGGATCGACGTGGGTCGTGTAGACGAGCCCGCCCCCGACCGCCGCGGCGACGAGACAGACCGCGAGGACTACGGTGAACTGTGCGTTCAGTACCGCCCTGAGGCGGAGCCGGGTTTCGTTGGGTGGTGTCTGGCTCATTCGGTCACCTGTAGATCTCGCGGAGGACTCGGCGGTACAGCGGGGGCTTGGCGCGCGATTCCCGAGAGCGTATCCGCGCGGGCTCGCCGCGGAGCAACAGCAGTCCGATCCCGACGATGCCGCCGCCGAGGAGCCCGTTGATCGCGACCAGCGGGGCCCACGGGTGAACCCCGTAGAGCTCGTCGATCACGCCGGGCGGCAACACGGCGAGATACCGGTGTTCGGCGACGAACAGCCGGTAATAGCCGGTCTCGTCGGGCGCGGTGAGCGTCACCGTCGTCGACGCCTCGCCCCGGCTGCCGACGGCGACGCGCTGGGGATCGACGTCGACGCCCGGGCTCTGCGGCGTGACGTACGCGTACACCGGAACCAGCCCGGCGTTGGGGACGACGTACTCCAGCTCCTGGCTCGTGCCGCGCTCGATGACGGTCGGGTTCTCCGACTCGAACTCGGCGCTCACGACGCCGTACTCCTGAGTCCCCCCCGGAACGACCATCGCCGCGGTCGCGGTCGCCATCAACACCAGCGCGAGCACGCCGACGATCGCGAACACCGAGGTGCCGTCGTCGCGGGAGCGGTCGCGCTCCCGCGTCTCCCGGCTCCCCTTGTCGAGGTACCAGTCGACCGCGTACGCGACCGCGGAGAGCCCGAAGAGGATGTACGCGAGCCCCTGCGTGCCCTGCAGCGACCGGACCCCGAACGTGACCGCCAGCCACGTTTGGAGAGAGTCGAGCGCCGACTGGAACCCCATCGCGACGGTGCCGAGATGCGGGATGACGACCACGCTCCCGCCGACCGTGAGTGCCTTCGCGACGATATCGGCCTCCTGCACGACGGGCTCGCCGCCGTCCTGATCCGTGAACGGGTTGTTGTCTCCCCGCGTGACGTAGCCGCGCTCCGTCTCCTCAACGACGCGGTGGGTCGTCAGTCCGCCGCCCTCGATCTCTTGGGCGTCGAAGGTCACCACGTCGCCGACGCCGATTCCGCCCGCGATCGGCGCGGGGATCGCGACGAAGCCGTCGCCCGGGTTGAGCACGGGCTGCATGCTTCCGGTCTCGACGTAGCTCAGAAGCACCGGCTGCCCGAGATACTGCCCCACGATCAGCGAGGCGACGACGAGCACGAACGCGACCTGTAGCGTTATCGAAAGGGTGCGTTTGAGTGGCATAGGTCGTGTCTCGGTGGTCGGACGGGCGGTCTATCGGCGGTCGTCGTTGGCCGGTTGTTGTCGCTTGTCGATCAGTCGCCGACTCGAGAATGTCATCGATACGTTATAAATTCGTGGTTCGGGGCAGTGCGGCGTCGGGCGGTCGCGAGATGCGACGAGGGGTAGGGGCCTCGAAAGGCGGGTCACTCCTCGAACACCCCCGCCGCGAGCAGAGCGAACGACCCGATGAACGCGAGACAGAAGCCGAGCAGGTGGACGTACAGGTTCACCACGCTGCCTTCCCCCGTCGGATCGCCGGGGAACCCGACGACCGGGTACCCGACCGTCAGGGCGACGCCGACCGCGAACAGGTCGCCGTCCCCCGCGTTCGACACCGCTGCCCGGGCCGCCTCTCGGAGCGCCGCCCGGATCCGAATTCCGGTGCTCGACGCGTACAGCAGACCGAGCAGAAGCCCCGCGGCCGCCGTCGCCACCCCGGCGAGTCCGGGGCCGTCGAGGGCCCCCGGCGAGACCGGAAGCGCCAGAAACGCCATCCAGCCGACGAGCGGGAAGAAGACCGCGGGGAGCGCGCGGATCGACGCCGTCGGAAAGAACCGCTCGCGGGCGTACACGCCGATCAAGACCGGAAGCAGCCCCGCGAGCGCCATGTTGATCCCGGAGAAGCCGAACCCGATCGCGTTCCGGGGGACGGCGAGGTTCAGCGCCGACAGGACGAACGGGAAGGCGCCGAGGAACGTCGCGAGCGCGGCCACGAAGAACCGCCGGTGGCCGGCCAACACCGCAAGCGCGTACCCCACGCCGGCGAGGAGGACGTACCCCGCCACGTTGCCAGCGAGGTGGCCCGCGTCGAGGTGGACGTAGTGGGCGGTGAAGGCGGTCAGAACCGTCGGGTCGGCGTACGCGAACGCCAGCGACCGACGCGTCGACTCGGGGAGCGCGAAGACGGCGCCGAGGATCCCGGGCACCGCCGCGAGCGCGAGCAGGTCGACGAGTCGGAGCCGCGCGAGCAGCTCGCGGCGAACTCGGGCGTCACTGGGGCCGCCTCCGCCGGCGTCCCGCTCCGCCGCGGTCCCGTCGCTCCGCGCGTTCGAGGAAGCCCTCACGCTCCGAGCCTCGCGGACCAGCGGGTAAGACCTGTCGACGGGGACGCGCTCACGATCGAGGCGTCCGACGGACGAGCGCGACCCCGACGACGACGAGCGCGACGAGCGCGAGCAGCCCCCCGAGCTGGACGAGGTCGATGCCGGCCGGCTCCTCTGTCGGCCCACCGCCGGATTCGTCGGTGCTCTCGCCTCCGGGCGCGTCCCGGGTGTCCCCGTCGCCCATCTCGCCGTCGCCCGCGTTGCCCGCGTCGCCGTCGTCGCTCGCCGGGTCGCCGACGAGTAGGTCTCCGGCGTCCGCCCCGTCGACCGCGAGGTCGTACTCGCCCGCGGTCTCGAACGCGACCGAGAGCGCGACGGTCGCCGTTTCGTTCGGCGCCAGCGCGACGGTCTCGTTCGCGACCGGGTCCCCGTCGGCCGTCAGCGTCACCGGCCGCTCGCCGGCCGCACCGCCCCCGTTTCGGACGGTCGCTCGGACCGTCGCCGCCTCGCCGGGGTCGATCGTCGGGGTGTCGAGGGTCGCTTCGGTCACGTCGAAGCGGGGGACGCGCTCCGCGACCGCGAACGTCGAGAAATCTTCGGTCGTCGCGCGGAAGTGCACGCGATCCTCGGAGAGTCCCCGGGTCCGAACCGCGTCCTCGCCGACGACGCTGGTGTCCTTTTCGTTCCAGTCGCCGGCGTCGGTCTGCCGGTAGAACGTCACGCGCTCCGGATCCACCCCGGCGTCGTCGAGCGCCTCCCGCGAGGCGCTGAACCGGATCGTCATGGCGTCGACCTCGTCGGTATCGAAGTCATGTTCCACGGTGAGATACGCGATCGACCGCGGGGTCGTCGGCGCGTCGAGCGCGCTCCCGTTCTCGACGGGTTCGGGGCTCCCGGCTGCGCTCATCTCGGCGCGATCGCTTCGGACGCCCTCCAGATCGAGCCCGTCGAGCGTGACGTTCCCGCCGTCGAGGTGCATCCCGTCGAGGTCGAACCGGACCGCGTCGCCGTACCCGATATCGCTCGCGACGAACTCGCGGCGGTCGTCGCTCGTCGACGTGACCGTCGTGGTCGGGCCGGCGTCGCTCGTCCGGCGGGTCGACGCGCTCATCATCGACGCGTCCTCCGGCTCCGCGAGCGTCGCGTTGATCCCGAACTCGTCGGCGCCGAGCTTCGTCCCGGCGGCCGCGCCGCGCGTGTCGAGCGCGAGGCCGACCACGACCGTCTCGTTCGGCGCGAGCGTGACGTTGTTCGCCTCGCCCTCGATCGAGTCGCCGTCGGCGACGAAGGTGACGTTCTCGCTCTCGTACTGGATCCACACGTGCGCGTACTCGTCGGCCGTGTACGTGATGGTAAATACGTCGTCGATCGTCCCGGTCGTCCCGACGTTCACGCCTTCGAAAGAGGGATCTTGGATGTTCGGGTTCGACGCCGAGACGTCGATCGCGATCTCGTCGTCGTTTAAATAGGCGTACTGTCCGTTCGGGCCGTCGGCCGGCTGGATCGCGAGATCTCCGTCAGCGACTGTGTCGGCGTCGCCGTCGATGACCGCCGCGCCCGTAGTGAAGATCAGCGAGCCCGCCGCTACGAGGACGAGGGCGAGGATCAGGGTGCGGCGGGCGGTGGGCATACGTCTGTGTCTACGATCCGTTATAGCTCAAGGGGCTTGATAACGCGGTGCCTGAAACGACTGAAGGGGTTGCCTGTAACGGATATTAGACAGGTGAATTACATTATGTCCTCCGAAAACAGAATGACAATCAGTCAGCTACGTCGGATAGCGAGGCCGCTCCATCGGAACTGATCGCAGTACTGCTGTCGATATCGACCAACGTATAATCGTGCGGATGAGACGGATGTACGATCTCGAAGACGAACTCTTCATGAGGTCGGTGACAGTTCTGTCACTCTCTGGCAGAGGCAAACGCGGTCGCCGTGCGTGTGCTCGACAACTGGGCGGACACCGGTGGCAGAGAGTAGGACGCTTTTTCAGTCTACTTCAATCGAAACAGCTGAGTCCACTTGCCATTCGAATATCTCGTCTTGGTGGGGCGATACATCGCTAAGTTCTCGAATCGATCGCAGGTAAGTACGTAGTGTTACTCTGTGTTGCTGGCTAGATCCCCAATTTCACCGCTGCTGAGAACCCGATCATAGATACGGAGATCGCCGACATCACCAGCAAGCGGACGGGCCTGACCTGGTTCTAACCCCACCCACGTCTCGGCTGATCCGGTATACGGGGATCCATCGATCAGATCCGTACCCTTGTGATCGCCGTCGACGTAGAGGGAAATCCTGTCGTCTGCTGCGACGGTCATCGCGATATGGTGCCACTCATCATCAACGTAATCTTCGTCAGAAGCGGTGACATCTCGGAGGTCCCCATCGGATTCAGATGTTCGTCCGGTGATGACTTCGGCACCGAAGTTCGAATCGTTGTCGTCGAACCAGAGTATGAACGTCCGCTTTTCATATGGGTTACTGGCGGTCTCATCCTGTCGTGCGACAATTGTTCGAAGGCCGCGGTCGCCGTCAGCCGCCCTCGCCCACGCCGAGACGGTGAAGTTCTCGAAGGCGAAGTCCGAGCCGTCTCCGACGTCGACGTAGTCACCTGAGCCGGGCGGGAAGTTCGCACCGGGACGCTCACCAGAAGCCGCCGAGACATCGCCAATAACCGTTCCGTCGTTCGTTCCGACGGCGTCGGAAGCGGTCCCGCTCTCGACATCGTCAAGCGGCCAGTAACTCACGAGCCCGTCTGTCGGTTCAGCCACCGTCGTGCCGCCGCCACCGACCACATCGCCTGCTGTAGGGTTGTTCACGTCGGCTCGAACGGTCATCGTCAGCTCCTGGTCGTCGTCGACGTCGAGGTCGTCCGTGTCGACGTAGACGCCGATGTCCACCGACGAGCCGGTCGGGAGGTAGAGCACGTCGTCTTCGCTGTCGCGGAGTTTGTCGTCGGGGTCCCCGTTCGGGTAGAGCCAGATGTCGGTGTCCGGGCTGCCGATGTCAAAGTCACCAGTCGGGCTGCTGAACTTCGCCCAGACGTACACCCCTTGCGTGCCCTGGTTGGCGATCTGAAACACCTTATCGAAGTTGTAGATCGAGTTCGTACCGAGTCCGGATCCGTTGTTGCCGCTCTGGGAGAAGTCCAGCGCGATTACGTCGCCGTCGGTCGAGGCGAACTGGTTCCCGTTGGGGGAGTCCAGCGGTTCCATCGCGAGGTAGGCGTTGGTGTCGTCCGCGACCGAGACGGAGACGTCGCGGGTCGCTTCGACGCTGGTGAACGCGCCGGACCCGACCGCGGCTCCGGTGCTTGCGATACCGCCGATTGCGAGGATGAACTTGCGTCGTTCCATTGGTGGTTATGTCCAGCGTGACCGGGATTGCTCCCGACTACGCATGGCTCACTTACCAAGAGGATCTGACTCTACCCACCTTGTTATGAGTCGGTTGAACCGGTTTCAGGGGTGTCTTGATGTCTCTGAAGGGTGTGGTTGTAGCCGAGGAACAACGGAAACCAACGAGATACGCTGTGGAGGGTCCCGGTGAATTCAGGTTATTAGTGTAGTGTTACCGCATTTGCTAATATTGACAGTGGTAGAATGAGATACACGGTTTTTGTTGCGAGTGCTGGTATCAAACTTCTAATTGAGGTTAATGATGGGAAACCAACCAGGATATCTCCCGTATCGTTATATATAACCGACATGAGTCTACGACCACACTGGTATTTGTATTCGTAGATCTGATTGCCCGGACACTAATCAATCGTACACTTTGTTCCTTCTCAATTACCTAATAAGTTGGCATCAAAGAGTTCAAAATAAAATTCTACAATATAGCCGGGATATCCGTGTATTAATTATTTGTCACCACTCTCCGCTACAGAGATCCACCTTCAACAATTTTGACATTAGCAACGTTGTTGTCGTTTCTGAGGGCCGTTTCTTGCGCAGCTGTCTCGCTTTCACCATTTATATCGTCAAAGCCGTCGCCATTCTGTTCAAACGCGTAGATGGCATAATTACCACTGTAACCGCTGTCGATTTCATTGCCGGTAATCAGACCGTTGTCTATGTCACCGCTTGCCGGGTTTTCGAAGAGCGTAATAGGCGTCTCCCACCCAGTAATACTATTATTCTCAATAGGCTGTGTTGAATCGCCATAC
>NZ_BBJP01000017.1 GCF_000739595.1 Halorubrum halophilum
GGGTCCCCCCCCCCCCCCCCCCCCCCCCGGGGGGGGTTTTCGCCCCCCCCCGCCCACCCCCCCGCCAATGGCCCCCGCCGAAGACGACATCTCGATCGAGGAGAAGCGCGTGTACGCCGGGACGGCGGGCCGCACCGACGCGTACGTCGCCACCGAGAGCGGCGTCGTCCGGGTGGCGCTCTCGGCCGACAAGGTCGGCGCGTTCGACATGGTCGCCCGCGAGCCCGCCCGCGATGTCGCGGTCCTCGCCCGCGACGACGGTCCGGATCTCGTCGGGATCGCGACCGCGGACGGCCTGCACGTCGCCGTCGTCGGTGACGATCCCGAGTTCGAGCCCGCCGACCCGGCCGGCTCGAAACCGCTCGTCGCCGTCGGCGTCTACGACGACGCGTTCCTCGCAGCGCGCGATGACGGCGAGATCAGCCGCATCGAGGTCGGTAACGGCGTCGCAGATCCGGAAGCGATCTCGATCGGAACCGTCTCGCAGCCGCGTGCGATCGATGGCCCCCTCGTTGCGGCCGTGGACGGAGTCTATCAGATCTCCGGGAGCGACAGTGCGAACGAGTCCGACACTCTCACCTCCGTCGGCCTCGACGACGCCCGCGACGTGGCGGGAGCGGGGATGCCCCTCGCGGCGACCGCAGCCGGCGTCTACTGGCTGGGGAACGGCTGGATGACGGCGCTGGAGGGCGACGCCACCGCGGCCGCCGCCGACGGCGACGGCCACGCGATGGCGGTCGTCGACGGCGACCTGGTGGTCCACGAGAGCGACGTCGACGGGTGGGACACCGAGACGTGGACCGCGGCGGACCTCCCGGTCGACGAGGAGCCGGTCGCGCTCGGCTACGGTCCCGGCGTATCGGTGGCCGTGACTGACGCCGGCACCCTCTGCGTCGACGCCGGCGACGGTTGGCGTCACCAAGTCGTCGGCGTGCGGGGAGTGGCCGGCGTCGCGCTCGCAGTCGTGGAGTGAGAAAGTGAAAACCGCTACTGCTCGACTCTAGAGATCGAAGCGGTCGAGCGTCATGACCTTGCTCCACGCGTCGGCGAAGTCCTGCACGAACTGCTCCTCGCCGTCGGCGGCGCCGTAGACCTCTGAGACGGCGCGGAGCCGGGAGTTCGATCCGAAGATCAGGTCCAGTCGCGTCGCCGTCCAGTCGACCTCGCCGGTCTCGGGGTCGACGAGTTCGAAGACCTCCTCGTCGTCGTCGACGGGCTCCCAGTCGCGGTCGAAGTCGAGCAGGTTGACGAAGAAGTCGTTCGTCAGCGTCTCCGGCTCGTCGGTGAACACGCCGCGGTCGGAGCCGTCGTAGTTCGCGTCGAGGACGCGCATCCCGCCGACGAGCACCGTCATCTCGGGGACGGTCAGCTTCAGCAGTTCAGCCGTATCGACCATCTCGTGTTCCGGCTCGTTCGGGAGGTTCTCACTGAAGTAGTTTCGGAAGCCGTCTACCTCCGGTTCGAGCGCCTCGAAGGACTCCGCGTCGGTCTGCTCCTGCGTCGCGTCGACGCGACCCGGCTCGAACGAGATGTCGATATCGTAGCCGGCGTCCGCGGCGGCCTGCTCGACGGCGAGGTTGCCGCCGAGGACGATGAGGTCCGCGAGCGACACGCGCGTGTCGTCGTTACGGGAGTCGTTGAACTCGGCCTGAATCCCTTCGTAGGTCTCCAGCACGGACTCCAGCTCCTCGGGGTTGTTGACCTCCCAGCTGCGCTGGGGTTCGAGGCGGATACGCGCGCCGTTCGCGCCGCCGCGCTTGTCGCTGTGGCGGAACGTGGACGCGGACGCCCACGCGGTCTTGACTCGCTCGGAGACCGAGAGGTCGGACGCCGCGATCAGGTCTTCGAGCTCGGCGACCTCCGCCTCGCCGACGATCTCGTAGTCGGCGTCGGGGAGCGGGTCCTGCCAGAGCATCGTCTCCTCCGGGACCTCGGGACCGAGGAACCGCTCCGGCGGGCCCATGTCGCGGTGGATGAGCTTGTACCACGCCTTCGCGAACGACTCCTGAAACTCGTCGGGGTCGTCGCGGAACTCCTCTAAGACCGCCCGGAAGTCGTCGTCGTGTTTCAGCGCCACGTCCGTCGTGAGCATCATCACGTCCTCCTTGTCGGAGGGGTCGTCGACACCGGGGGCGGCGTTATCGAGCTCGTCGTTCTTCGTGGTCCACTGCCACGCGCCGCCGGGACCCTTCTCCGGCTCCCACTCGTAACTGAGCAGGTTGTTGACGTAGCTCAGGTCCCACGCGGTCGGGGTGGCGTTCCACGGTCCTTCGATCCCGCTGGTGATCGTGTCGGGGCCCTTGCCCTCGCCGAAATCGTTGTCCCAGCCGAGGCCCTGCAGATCGATCGGAGCGTCCTCGGGCTCCGGGCCGAGGTGGTCGCCGTCGTCGGCGCCGTGGACCTTGCCGAAGGTGTGCCCGCCGGCGATGAGCGCGACCGTCTCCTTGTCGTTCATCGCCATGTGGCTGAACGTGTCGCGGATGTTGTTCGCGGACCCCTCCAGATCGGGCTCGCCGTTCGGCCCCTCCGGATTCACGTAGATGAGGCCCATGACGGTGTTCCCGAGCGCGTCGTCGAGCCGTCCGTCCTCCTCGAAGCGCTCCGACGAGGTCATCTCCCAGTCGTCTTCGGGGCCCCAGTCGACGGCGTCGTCGGGCTTGAAGTCGTCCTCGCGGCCGCCCGCAAAGCCGAAGGTTTCGAAGCCCATCGACTCGAGGGCGACGTTCCCGGTGAGAACGATCAGGTCGGCCCACGAGAGTTTGCGACCGTACTTCTGTTTGACGGGCCAGAGCAGTCGCCGCGCCTTGTCGAGGTTGACGTTGTCCGGCCAGCTGTTGAGCGGCGGGAGCCGCTGTCGCCCGCCGGAGGCGCCGCCGCGGCCGTCGTGCGTCCGGTACGTGCCGGCGCTGTGCCACGCCATCCGGATGAACAGCGGCCCGTAGGTGCCGTAGTCGGCCGGCCACCAGTCCTGCGACGTCGTCATTACCTCCTCGATGTCCTCTTTCACCGCCTCGAGGTCGAGCTCCTCGAACGCCTCGGCGTAATCGAACTCCTCGTCGATCGGGCCGGGGTTACCGGCGTGCTCGTCGAGGACGTCTAGGTCTAGCTGGTTCGGCCACCAATCTGTGTTGTCTCTTGGCATTATGGTTGAAGTGCTGTGGTTGCGTCGTTCCTAACCGCACCGAAAGCGTCTGCAGAGGGACTCCATCGGTCGAAAACGGGCGACCGAAATCCGGTACCGGCGGCGCGAGAGCGACCGGCGCGCGGAGATCGATAGCGTCCGTTCCAGAAGCTGGAGTCGTCACGCATTCGGCGTCATCGTTTCTTTATCGACGTCAAATAAAAAGCTGGCTACTGTCCGCCGTGCCATTTATTAATTAGAAATTAATTTTCGACTTCATAAATAAGACTTTAAAAAGTGAAAACACCCCCATTGTGGCAGTTCGCGTTCCCGACCCACTGGGGTCGTTATTCCCCGTCGGCACGCGGGTCGAACTCCCCGCGTCGGATCCCCGATCTGACGGGGTCGTGTTCCGCGTCGGTCGGCGGCGGCGCGGTGACGAGCGACGCCTCCAGTCGCTCTCCGTCGCTCGCCCTCACGCCGCGCGCGGTCCCCGCCTCCACGACGACGACGTCGCCGGGTCCGACCGATCGCTCCGTCTCGCCTTCCCGGACGGTGCCGGAGCCGGAGCGAACCGTGATCGCCACGTCGCTGTCCGGCGCGTGGACCGGGATGAACTGCCCCGGCTCGAAGTAGCCGCAGACGACCTTCATCCGGTCGCTCCGGAACACCTCGCTGGTCGAGAACCGCTCGTCGTCGTAGTCGCGCTCGGCGTCGAAGTCGGTCGCCGGCACGTCACTCACCCCTCCTGACGGTCGGTGTGCGGTAGTCCCTGTCGATGCCTGTCGGCAGATCGGATGCGGTATCGATCACGGTCGAGCGTTGGCGGCCCGCGGGCGAGTGCGTGTCCCCGAACGTATTCGGCTCAACACGGAATCCGCCACGTCCCGACTCTCCGATCGCATGCCGAAACTCGACGTCCGCGAGATCCCGCCGGTGAATCGCCACGACAAGATCCACGACGAGTTCGACGAGATGGATCCGGGCGAGACGCTCACGATCGTCAACGACCACGAACCGAAGCCGCTGTACTACGAGATGGCGGCCGAGGTCTCCGCGTTCGACGAGGAGGCGTACGAGGTGCGGCAGAACGCGCCCGACGAGTTCGTTGCGGAGTTCCCGAAGACGGAGGTTTGAGGCCGTTACCGGGACGCGAACGCGTTTTTGAGATCGAAGCTACGCCTCGCCGAGGTCGAACAGTCGACGGATCGCCCGCGTTCGCATTCGGTCCCGCTCTTCCGGCCGCTCGATCCGGGCCGCCTGCTCCAGCGTCTGCTCCGGCGCTGCGGTCAGTTCCTCGACGAGCGCGGACCCGAGATCTCGGACGATCTCGCGCTGCTCCTCGGTGAGGTCGCCGCGTGCGTCGAGCGCCGAGATCGCCTCGTCGACCTCGTGCCGTTCGATCTCGTCGGTTCGACGGCGGAGCCGCCTCCGGAGTCGCTCCGGATCGAGAGGCGGGTCGGATCGCTCCAGATCGAGAGGCGGGTCGGATCGGTCTGGCTCCGACTCGGACCGGGCGACGGTCCCTTCGGACCGGTCGGTGCTCATACCCGAGGGTCGGTCGGCGCAGGGGAGTGTGTTCTCCCGAACGTATTCGGCGGGTGATCGGGTCCCACGAACACCCCCGAACATGTTCTTTCGGTAGGGTCTTCCGTCGGAACGAAGTGTACCGATCCGATGCCCGATTCCCAGTCGATCTACGCAGACATCGGTGGCCGAGAGGCCGTCGAAGCCGTCGTCTCGGACTTCTACGACCGCGTCTTCGACGATCCGGTCCTTGAACCGTACTTCGAGGGCGTCGACCGCGAGGCGCTGTACGCCCACCAAGTCCAGTTCATCAGCGCGGTCGCCGGCGGCCCGGTCTCCTACGAGGGCGCGGACATGCGGGCGGCCCACGAGGGGATGGGAATCACCGAGGAGGCGTTCGGGCGGGTCGCGACCTTCCTCGCGGAGGCGCTCAGAGAGCACGGCGTCGATGAGGAGAACGTCGAGACGATTCTCGATGAGGTCGGCGCGCTCGAACCGGACGTGGTCGGCCAGTAGGCGGCTTCGGTCGTCCATCTCGGTGATCCGACGGGTTCCGTGCGCCTCGTCGGAGGCCTGCGAGGAGTTGACATCCTCCCCGCCCTTCAGGGCGGGGCTTTCGCCTTGTAACGTGCATAACTACTTGGCCCATTGTCACAGATAGGACGTGTATGGGAGGACCAGAAAACGCGCCTGCTCGACAAGCCCCCGAGGGGACGGGAAACCCTCCACCGCGGTTAGCGGAGGATCGGTTCTATCGGGCGCTTACTTCGCTTCATCGCCGACGGCTGCTCTATTACTTGCTCGAACACGAGGAACGCACCGTCGAGGAGATCGCGTCCGTCCTCAGCGGCTGGGAAGCCACGACGACGGGGACGATGTACACGTCGGAGGACCGATCGGCGATCCGCCTCCAGCTCCTGCACAGCCACTTGCCGCAACTCGCGGACGCGGGACTGATAGAGTACGACTCGAACGGTGACACCGTCCGTCTCGAATCGCTCCATCCGCGGGTCGCGCAGGTCATCAGGCAGAGCGTCGAGGCTGAACGGTCCGACGAGTCAGCGTGACGCCCGGCTCCCTCCTCTCCGGGTTTCGGAGAGAGCGGCATCGGGTGATCGTCTACAGGAGCGGTGACCGACTCGACATCGAGACGTGGCTCGCCGACCACGGCGTCGCCGTCGAGTCGCGATCGCTTCCGGCGGGCGGCCCGAGCCCCTTCATCGAGATCGAAATCGACGGGGAGGTAACGGGCATCATCGGCGTCGACGCGGTCGAGATGCTACTCGAATCGCCGATCCGTCGTCCGGGCGACCGAGACGAGATATCCGAGGGGTACCGAGCGCTCTTCGCGATATTCGATCGGACGGTGTTTTCCGGGATGGATCGTCGGGAGCTCCTCGCGGTCAGTCGCGAGATCGAAGACCGCGCCTTTCGGGTCGGAGCGGGAACCCTGTCCGTGAGTTTTCAGCGGGCCTCGGCGTTCGAGTCCCAGTCGGAGGTTTATCGGGCCCTCGGCACCGAGACCGCCCTCGATGTCCGCGTGTACGGCGTCGAGGACTGGACGCCGTCGGGGGTCCCCGGGATCACCTATCACGCCGACGTGGAGGCGAGGCTCGACCCCTACTGGGTCATGGCGTACGACGGCGGCCCGGACGAGGATCAGGCCTGCGGCCTGGTCGCCGAGGAGAACGCGGACGGGTACACCGGGTTCTGGACGAACGACCCGGCCACCGTCGAGGACATCTCGACGGCGTTCACTGTGGCCTAATCCGGGCTGGAACTCGGCCACCGGACGGCCGGAACCCGAGCGCCTCGGGTCGCGGCCGACATGCACACTCAAGTCCCCGCCGCGAGAGGTGCCGCCATGGACACCGAACGGTTTCTGTTCGTCTCCGCGGACGCCGCGCTGATCACGGACCTCGCGTGGCAGGTCCACCGCGAGGGCCACGACGTGAAGTACTACATCGAGGCCGAGAGCGACCGGGAGATCGGCGACGGCTTCGTCCCCAAGACCGACGACTGGCGCGCCGAGGTTGAGTGGGCCGACGTGATCGTCTTCGACGACATCTGGGTCGGTTCCGACATCGGCACGGGGGAACTCGCCCAGGAACTCCGCGAGAAAGGGAAAGCCGTCGTCGGCGGGACGCCGAACACCGATCACCTCGAAGAGGACCGAGGATACGCGATGGAGATCCTCGAAGACCACGGCGTGAACACCGTCGAACACCACATCTTCGACAGTTTCGACGCGGGGATACAGCACGTCCAAGAGAACCCTGCACCGTACGTGATCAAACCGCTCGGCGAAGTCCAGAACGTCAAGCGCTTACTGTACGTCGGGAACGAGGACGACGGCAGCGACGTGGTCGACGTGCTGAAGGCGTACAAGAAGGCGTGGGGCCACCGGATGAAGGGCTTCCAGCTTCAGCGGAAGGTCGAGGGCGTCGAGATCGCGATCTGCGGGTTCTTCAACGGGAACGAGTTCATCGATCAGGTTAACTTCAATTTCGAGCACAAGAAATTATTCCCGGGAAACATCGGTCCTTCGACCGGCGAGATGGGGACCTCGATGTTCTGGGCGGGTCAGAACAAGCTGTTCAAAGAGACGTTCGGGAAGATCGAGGGCTGGCTCGCCGACGAGGGGTACGTCGGGAGCATCGACATCAACTGCATCGTCAACGAGAATGGGATCTACCCGCTGGAGTTCACGCCGCGGTTCGGGTACCCGACGATCGCGTTACAGGAAGAGTCGATCGAGTCGTCCACCGGTCGGTTCTTCGCCGACCTCGCGCGCGGCAACGAGCCCGCGGTCGACGTTCACAACGGATACCAAATCGCCGTGCGAGTCGTCCTCCCGCCGTTCCCGTTCGACGACGAGAAGACGTACGACGAGAACTCGCGGAACGCGGCCGTGGTGTTCGAAACGGAGAGTCGGGAAGGCATTCATCTCGAAGACGCGAAGCAGGTCGACGGCCAGTGGCGCGCCGCCGGCGACAACGGGATGCCCATCGTCGTGACCGGCAAGGGCGAGACGATGCAGGCCGCGCGCGAGCAGGCGTACGACCGGATCGACGACATCGTGATGCCCAACATGTACTACCGCGACGACATCGGCGAGCGCTGGGTCGACGGCGACGGCGATCGGCTGCAAGCGTGGGGCTACCTCGGACCGTGATCGATAGCGGGAGTAGGTGAATCAGTGCGGTTGATCGGTTGTTTATAAGTGACCAAGTGGTGTTGCTGTCGGCTGTTTATAAGTAGAAGATGGATCTGCGGTGAACACCTCCAAAGCCCCAGCCGAGAGGGCGGCGCAGGCGACGTAAGCACTGGAAGGAGCGAGTGCAACGAGCGACTGAAGCGCGCAGCGAGCGTGCGCCGCCCTCTCGGCTGCCCCTTTGAGACCCACCCGCCGTACCGCAACCGCAGCCTCACGCCTCCCCAGCCTCGTCGGCCGCCCTCCGCGTTGCTCCGGGCGACCGACTCCCTCGCGCGGCGCTCCTCGCGCCCGTTGGGCGCTCGGAGGCGCGCGCCACCGCACAGCCGCGTTCATTTATAAGTGATCGCCGAAGTGGTTCACGGTCATTTAAATATCGCGCTGCCGCCACCGATCTGCGTCACGCACTCCCGCCATCGCTCGCGCGATCAGACCGAGGAACCGCGAGGTGAGTGACGCCGGCCGACGCGTCTCGATCGACGGGCGCCCCTCCACGGCCTTTTAACGATCGGGGCCCACTACTCGCGGTATGGCGAAGTACTCGACGGGCGGTGGCGGCGGCGGCGACGACGGCGACGCCTGCGAGCTCTGCGGGCGCGAGACCACAGACCTCGGGCGGGCCACGGTCGCCGGGGCGAAGCTCCTCGTCTGCTCCGACTGCCGCCCCCACGACGACGCCGGCAACGCTCCGAGCGGGCACGGCGGATCGAGGTCGGGCGGGAGCCAGGGCGGCAGCTCGGGCGGCAGCCCCGGCGGCGCGAGCGCCGACTCGAGCGGCCCGGAGAGCCGGAAGAAGGAGCTCGCCCGCAAGCAGGCGAAGATGTACGACTCCGCGACGGGCGACTCAAAGCACTGGGAGGAGGGCGGGACCAACTACGAGTCCGACCGGCTCCCGTACCTCGTCTCCGGCTACGGCGAGACGGTCTCCGAGGCCCGGCAGGACGCCGGGCTCACCGTCGAGGAGCTGGCCGAGGAGCTCGACGTCGACGAGGACGACCTGTTCGCAGTCGAGGACGGACGGGCCGCGACCGCCAACGTGGGCGGCTCCGTCGTCCGCGCCCTCGAAGAGCGACTCGGTGTGGATATCGTCGACGAGTAGTCCGAGCGATGTCGCGAACGCCCTCCACCTCCCGCCGCCGCGCGCTGGCGCTGGCGGCCGGGGGAACGCTCGGAACGCTCGCCGGCTGTCTCGGCTCGTTCGACCCGACCGGTGAGGACGGGAGCGACGGCGACGGCTCCGACGACGAGTTCACCGACACGACCGACGCCCCCGAGCCGGAGTACGGCCACTGGTTCGCTGGCGGCGTCGACTACGCCGGGACGGTCGACCGGCGCGGCGAGGACGAGGTCGCGATCACGGTCGGCGCCGGCGACGGCTTCCGGTTCGACCCGGCGGCGGTGTGGGTGGACTACGACACGACGGTCCGCTGGGAGTGGGCCGGCGACGCCGGCCTGCACGACGTGGTGACCTATGACGGTCCCGCGGCGATCGAGTCGGAACTCACCGACGAGGCGGCCCACGAGTACGCGGTCACCGTGACCGAGGCCGACGAGGGGATCACCCGGTACTCCTGTCGTCCCCATCAGGCGATCGGGGAACAGGGGGCGCTCGTCGTCGGCCCGGAGATCGAGTCGTACGTCACGGAGTACGACACGACTCCCGTCGACTACGGCGACTGGTTCGCGGAGACGCCGGCCGCGTCGGGAACGCCGGGCGTCGCGGAGACGGAGAGCCCGCTCCGGCGGGACGCGGTCACCGTCCGCGTCGGCGGTCCCGGAGGGTACGACCCGGAAGCAGGCGAGTGGGAGACGGCGCCCGTCTACGACACCCCCGCGCTCCGGGTGACGCCCGGGACGACCGTCAGGTGGCGCTGGATCCCCGGCGCGGGCGAACACAGCATCGTCGCCGAGGACGGCTCGTTCGAGAGCGACCTCGTCGCCGTCGAGGCCGCCGCTTCCCCCGACGAACAGGAGGACGAGCACGTCTTCGAGCACACCTTCGAGGAGCCGGGAATCCACGAGTACGCGTGCGAACGCCACCGCGACGACGGGATGCGCGGCGCGGTCGTCGTGGTCGCGTCGCGGTACTGACGCGGCGGGGAGCACCGGTCCGACCGTAAGCTGCCCCGACTGCGAGCCGAAACGACCAATTCCGCGGCGGTCCACCGTCGGGTAATGAAGGCGATCAAGGACAGCGTCCACGGCCACGTCCGGCTCGGCGACCTCGCGGCCGAGCTGGTCGACACGCCCGCCTTTCAGCGGCTTCGGCACATCAAACAGCTGTCCACCGTCCGGCTGGTGTACCCCTCCGCGAACCACACTCGCTTCGAGCACTCCCTCGGCGTCTACCACCTCGCGCGCGGCGCGATAGACGGGCTGGGCCTCGACGACGACACCGCCGACCACGTCCGCGCGGCGGCGCTCCTCCACGACGTGGGCCATGGCCCCTACGGCCACCAGACCGAGGGGATCATCCGGCGCGCGACGGGCCGCGACCACGACGACATCGCGTGGCTCCTGACCGACGCCGACCGCGAGGTGTGCCAAGTCCTCGAACGCAACGGGCTGGACCCGGAGCGCGTCGCCTCGCTGATCGCGGGAGAGGGCGGGCTGGGCGCGCTCGTCTCGGGCGAACTGGACGTGGACCGGATGGACTACCTCGTGCGCGACGCCCACCACACCGGCGTCCCGTACGGCACGGTCGACACCGGCCGGCTCGTCAACGAGCTCCGGCTCGCGGGGGACGATCGGTCTGGCAGGTCGGGCGGGACCGCCGGATCCCCGCCGGTCGACCCCGAGAACGCCGAACTGGTGCTCGCGGAGGGGAACGTCCCGACCGCCGAGAGCCTGCTCGTCGCCCGGTCGCTGATGAACGCCGTCGTCTACCGCCACCACGTCTCGCGGGTCGCCGGCGCGATGCTGGAGCGCGCCTGCGAGCGCTACCTCGATCGGACGGACACCGACGCGACCGATTTCCGCCGGATGGCCGACCACGACCTCCTCGTCGCGCTCCGCGAGGAGGTCCCCGCGCTCGGGGAGCGGATCGAGCGCCGCGACCTCTACAAGCGGGCGGTGTGGGTCGGGCTGGAGGACGTGCCGGCGGGCACCGTCGACGCCGGCCACGGCGAGGAGCGCGCGGCCGAACGCGAGATCGCCGCGGCGGTCGGGCTCGACCGCGACGCGGTCGTCGTCGACGTGCCCTCTCGTCCCGGCCTGAAGGAGTCCGGCTCGACCGTCGTCGTCGACGGCGTCCCGCAGCGGCTGGAGGACGCCTCCGAGCTGGTGGCAGGGCTACGAAGCGCCGAGCGCCGCCGCTGGACGCTCGGGGTCTACTGCCCGGCCGAGCACGTCGACGCGGTCGGCGAGGCGGCGCGCGACGCCCTCGGGCTCCGCGGTGCGGGAGGCGGCGCGCGGACGTAGCGGCTCAGTCGTCGCGCGGACGTAGTTCAGTCGCTTTTCGGCGCCGGAACCGCGAACACCGGCCGGTCGGCCCCCAGAATCACGTCTTGGGTCACGCTCCCGAAGACCGCCTTGCCGGTCGGGCGTCGCTTCCGGCCGGAGACGCAGATCGCGTCCGCGTCGACGTCGGCCGCGGCCGCGAGCAGCTCGTCGGAGGGATCGCCGCTCGCCTCGTAGTGGACGCAGCTGATCCCGGCCTCCTCGAGGATCTCGCGGGCGCGCCGCACCGCCGATATCTGGTGGACTGAGGCGCCTTCGGGGTTATCCTGAAACACGTGACACAGGTGCGCGGTCACCGCCCCCTCCTCCGTCGGGAGGTCCGCGATCGCTTCCGCCTGCGCGACCGCACGGTCGTCTTCCGCGTTGTCGATGCCGATGAGCACGTCGTACATGGTCATCCGTTCGATTACCGGACGTTTGAATGTTTACCTCGCGCACGGTGGCGCGGGGAATCCTGCTCTCACGAGGGCAGGCTTCCTGTTTCGATGACGTGACTTGCAGACACAGACTCAAACTGAGTTGTGTCCGTAGCGGCCACAGTCTCTACAGGCGTTGATTCGGGCCATCCCAGCCCTAGTTCAGAAAAGCCTCTCTGCAAGACGTTCATCGCCGCATTCGCGTCCCTATCTGTCTCAAACCCACACGCCGGACACGAATGGTCCCTGACCCAGATCGGCTTCGCTGTCTCCACACCACACGACGCGCACTCCTTTGTCGTCCCTCTTGCCTCGATCTGAACGACGTGAGCCCCGTAGAGGTCGGCTTTGTATTCGAGAAGCGTGATGAACTGTCTCCACGCCACATCTTGCTTGTTTCGAGCGTTCTCGTCGCCCTGAAGCATACTCTGGATGTTTAGGTCTTCCACGAACACTGCGTCGTACTCTCTTACGAGCCACGTCGTAATCTTGTGCTGGTAGTCAAGCACCTTCCGGCGAATGTGGCGTTTGATCGTGGCGACCCTCTGGCGTTGTCGCTCGTAGTTGTTCGATCCGTGTTGCTTCCGCGAGAGTTTGCGTTGCTCGCGGCGAAGACGCTCGTAGTCGTCTTCGAGATCAAGCCACTCTACGGTTTTGCCATCCGATGTGTGGATGTAGTTCTGGATGCCGAGGTCGATCCCAACGCTGTTGCTCGCGTCCAGCGAGTCTACGTCGGGTTTCTCGGGCAAGTTGGCGTCGTCAGTTTCCAGACCGAAGGAGACGAACCACTCGCCAGTCGTCTCTTTTTTGATCGTGACCTCTTTGATCGTGGCGTGGTCAGGAATCCGACGAGAGTACCGGATTTTCACCCACCCGATTTTGCTGAAGCGCACGTATGCGTACTTGTCGTGGCCCCCCTTTTCATCGAGGTCAAAACCAGACTGGTTGTACGTCACGCTTCGGTACTCGGTAGGTGATTGTCGTTTGAGCCGACCAACGTTGTACCCTTTCTCTTCCTTTTTACGAAGGTTCGAGAGGTTACGGTGGAAACGAGCGACGGTGGCTTGTGCGGCTTTCGAGTACAATTCACCGAACACCGGCCACTTGCGTTTCCACGTGGGGAGTTTGTTGTTCTGGTCGTACTCGTTCGGTTTGTCGTCCTCGGGACTGTTCGTGTAGTCCCAGCGGACGTGGTTGTAGAGTTGGCGATGAACGTCTAGATGGTATTCCAGATCAGCCGCTACCTCTTGTGTCGGGTAGGCGTGGTAGCGGTGACTGTATTCCATCGCTGTCTGCTAATCATCGATATATTCATTTAATGGTTTGTGTCACGAGTTGTCGGCTTCATCCCCGACCACGGTGGGTCGAGGTATTCGTCTCGCGGACCGGTATAAATCGTGCCGGCCGTTCCAAATTTCGGCAACGGTCCGGATTCCGGTAGATTGGACGTTTTCGACGACGCACGCCGCTTTTATCCCGTGCCGACGAACGTCGGCGCATGATCACGGTCAAGGACACCGTCCACGACCACATCGAGATCGACGGCGTCGCCGCCGATCTCCTCGACACCCCCGCCGTCCAGCGCCTCCGCCACGTCAAACAGCTCGGCACGGTCCAGCTCGTCTACCCCTCCGCGAACCACACCCGGTTCGAGCACTCGCTCGGCGTCTACCACCTCGCCAGCCGGGCGCTCGACCACCTCGGGATCGAGGGGAAACGCGCGGACCGGATCGAGGCGGCGGCCATGCTCCACGACGTGGGGCACGGCCCGTTCAGCCACAACCTGGAGTCGCTCACGCATCGCCGCACGGGGAAGTACCACGACGACGTGGACGAACTGCTCGCGACCGGCGCGGTGGGTGAGGTGCTCCGCGACCACGACCTCGACCCCGACCGGATCGCCGGGCTCGTCGCGGGCGAGGGGCCGTACGGCGGGCTCGTCTCGGGCGAACTCGACGTGGACCGGATGGACTACCTCGTGCGCGACGCCTACCACACCGGGGTCCCGTACGGCACCATCGACACCGAGCGGTTCGTCCGGGAGCTGACGTTCGTCGACGCCGGCACCGGCGAGAACGAGCTCGTCCTGGACGAGGGGAACGTCCAGACGGCCGAGAGCCTCCTGCTCGCTCGCGCGCTGATGAACCCGGTCGTCTACACCCACCACGTCGCGCGCATCTCGAAGGCGATGTTGCGCCGGGCCGCGAGCGACCTCCTCGACGCGACGCCGACGACCGCGGCAGAGCTCCGACGGATGGACGACCACGACTTCCTCGCAGCGATCCGGAGCTGCCCGGAGACGACCGATCTCTCCCGGCGCTACGACGAGCGCGACCTCTACAAGCTCGCGGTGTGGGCCGAGTACGACGACGTCCCCGAGCGCGTCCACGAGGCCGACCACGACGCCGAGACCGAACTGGAGCGCGAGATCGCCGAGGAGGCCGGCGTCGCCCGCCAGCACGTGATCCTCGACGTCCCCCCCGAGCCGTCGATGCGGGAGTCGACCGCGCGCGTCACCGTCAACGGCGAGGTGCGCCGGTTGGAGCGCCAGTCCCCGCTCGTCTCCGCGCTCCGGACCGCCCAGCGCAACCAGTGGCGACTCGGCGTGTACGCTCCCCGACCCGCGACCGACCGCGTCGGTCGCGCCGCCGCCGACGTGCTCGGCCTCGACCCCGACGGGCTCGTCGCGGAGGTGCGCGGCGCGATGCCGACGACGCTCGACGAATTCCACGACGGGACGTGATCGAGGGGCCGATCCCTGTCGTGACCTTTTACTCCGGCGCCGGCGACCCGCGAGTATGAACCTTGAGGGGACCGTTCTGATCGGTCCGGAGTTCGAGCCGGTCGAAGGCCGGGTCGTCGTCGCCGACGGTGAGATCGTCCGGATCGAGGAGGAGTCGGTCGAGAGCGACGACGTGATCCTCCCGGCGTTCGTCAACGCCCACACCCACATCGGCGACTCGATCGCCAAGGAGGCCGGCGAGGGGCTCTCGCTCGACGAGCTGGTCGCGCCGCCGGACGGGCTCAAACACCGGCTCCTGCGCGAGGCGAGCCGCGAGGAGAAGGTCGGCGCGATGGCGCGGAGCCTCCGGTACATGGAGTCGACCGGGACCGGCACCTTCCTCGAGTTCCGCGAGGGCGGCGTCGAGGGGGTCGCCGCGCTCCGGGACGCGGTCGCGGGCGAGGGCGTCGACTTCGGCGAGCGGGCCATCGAGCCGGTCGTGTTCGGCCGCGACGACCCGGACGTGCTCGCGGTCGCCGAGGGGTACGGCGCCTCCGGCGCCCGCGACGCCGACTTCGACGCCGTGCGCTCGGAGGCCCGCGAGGCCGACAAGCTGTTCGGGATCCACGCCGGCGAGCGCGACGCCGACGACATCAACGCCGCGATGGATCTGGACCCCGACTTCCTCGTCCACATGGTCCACGCCGAGGGGATCCACCTCGAACGCCTCGAGGACCGCGGGACGCCCGTGGTCGTCTGCCCGCGCTCGAACCTCGTGACCAACGTCGGCGTGCCGCCGATCCGCGACCTCGCCGAGCGGACGACCGTCGCGCTCGGCACCGACAACGTCATGCTCGACTCGCCGTCGATGTTCCGCGAGATGGAGTTCGCCGCGAAGCTCTCCGATCTCCCCGCCCGAGAGATCCTGCGGATGGCGACGGTGAACGGCGCGCAAATCGCGGGGCTGAACCGCGGCGTGGTCGAGCCCGGCGCGGACGCGGACCTGCTCGCCCTCGACGGCGACTCCGACAACCTCGCCGGCGCGCACGACCTCGTCCGCGCGATCGTCAGGCGCGCCGGCGCGGCGGACGTGTCCCGCGTCGTGATCGGCGGCGAGCCGGCCGGGAGAGAAACGGTTTAGTCGCTGGCTCGTTCCCGTCAGGGCATGCACGCGATCACTCGATCCGGCTGGATCGAGGTCATTTCGGGGTCGATGTTCTCGGGGAAGACGGAGGAGCTGCTCCGGCGCCTCCGGCGTTCGGAGATCGCCGGCCAGTCCGTCGCGGTGTACAAGCCGGCCGTCGACGACCGCTATGGCGAGACGACCATCGGGAGCCACAACGGTCGGCAGTGGGAGGCGACCGTCGTCGACAACGAGGGCGACGGCCCCCTCGCGATCCTCGACGACGACCCGTACCCCGAGGTGGTCGCGATCGACGAGGCGAACTTCTTCTCCGACGCCTTAGTGGACGTGTGTAACGCGTTAGCGGACAACGGGACGCGCGTGATCGTCTCCGGCACCGACCAGACGTTCCGCGGCGAGCCGTTCGAGCCCCTCCCGGAGCTGATGGCGACCGCCGAGTACGTCGACAAGCTGCAGGCGATCTGCTCGCAGTGCGGCGAGCCCGCCTCCCGGAACCAGCGGCTCATCGAGGGCGAGCCGGCCCACGTCGACGACCCGACGATCCTCGTCGGCGCCGAGGAGTCCTACGAGGCGCGGTGCCGCGACTGCCACGTGTTGCGGACCGGCGAGCGCTCGGAAGCGGAGCGGGCGTACCTGACCGACGACTGACGGGATCGGCGGAGGAGGATTCCTACCGCTCGTCGGTCGCACGACGGTAGGCCCACAGGTGTCCGTGCCCCTCCGGTAAGTCGACGGGGCGGTACGTCCGCAGGAGGACGCGGCCGTCGGCGAGGGCGATCCGCTCGTCGTCGACGGGCTGTCGCGCGCCGACGATCGCTTCGATCCGTTCGACGAACGACTCGGGGTCGTCGAACAGCTCGCTCATCTCGACGGCGAACTCCGCGCAGTCGCGACCGATCGCCGCGGCCGGGTCCCCGCCGAGTTCGAAGAGGTCGTACAGGCGGCGGTTGACGCGGAGGACCCGCCTGTCCGCGTCCTCGGCGAGCACCCCGACCGGGAGCGTGTCGAGCACGGTCGACAGGACCGCGTTCGTTCGCTCGACCTCCTGCTTTCGGTCCGTTCGCTCGGTGACGTCCTCGAACTGCGAGAAGACGCGGATCACCTCGCCGTCGCCGTCGGTCACGACCTGGTTGTGCCACGCGCAACGGATCCGCTCGCCGTCCGCGCGCACGTTCTCGTTGACGCTCCGGTAGCCGCCCTTATCGGAGAGGAGCCCCCGTTCGACCGCCGCGACGTGGCGGTGGAGCTCCTCGGGGACGAAGCGCAGCCACGTCCCGCCGACCAGCTCCGACTCCGAGTAACCGAGGATCTCCTCGGCGGCCGGGTTGGCACGGACGATCCGAAACGCCTCGTCGTACTCGATCGTGCCGAGCGGCGACTGCTCGATGAACCGCGAGAGCCGCTCTTGACTCGCCGCCAGCGCCGCCCGCGAGCGGGACTGATCGACCGCGTTCCGGACCCGGTTCGCGAGCACCGTGTACTGGTCGGTCCCCGAGCGCTTCTGGATGTAGTCGGTGACGCCGGCGGAGATCGCCTCGCTGGCGATCTCCTCGCTCCCCTTCCCGGTGAACAGGACGAACGGCACCGTCCGGTCGCGCTCGCGGACGCGTTCGAGGAAGGCCAGCCCGTCCGTGTCGGGCATCTCGTAGTCGCTGACAACGCAGTCGATCGACCCGGACTCGACCGCCTCGAGCGCGGCGTCTACGTCCGTCTCCGAGCGAACCTCGAACGCGTCGTCGATGCGTTCGAGGTAGGTCGCTACCAGATCGAGGAACGCCGGCTCGTCGTCGACGTGCAACACTCGGACGACCGATTCGCGATCCTCGTGCGGACGGAAGACCCGATCCGACATTGCGATACACTACCACGACATCGTGGAAATACGTTCGGGTGGCTCCGCGGACAGTCTCCGCTCCAGAATTTTCGGTCCGAAACGGTCGGTCAATGCGGGCCGCTTCTTGATCGATAGCGGGAGTATGTGTACCAATTCGGTTGATCGGCTGTTTATACGTGATCGAGTGGTGTTGCTGTCGGCTGTTTATACGTGATCGACGACTCTGTGGTGAACACCTCCAAAGCCCCAGCCGGCGAGGCGGGCGCACGCTCGCTGCGCTCCTCACTCGGTCGCTCACGCTGTTCGCTCCCTCGTTGTGGTGCTTGCGTCGCCTGCGCCCGCCTCGTCGGCTGCCCCTTTGAGTCCCGCCCGACCGCACGGCACCGCAGCCTCACCCCTCCCCAGCCTCGTCGCTCGCTTCGCTCGCGACTCCCTCGCGCGGTGCCATTCGCGGCCCTCCGGGCCGCTCACGGGCACGCGCCACCGCACACCTCTTTATAAGCGATCGTCGCTGTCGCTCATGTCTTTTTAAACACTAGATCGCCGCCACCGATCTGCAACACCCACTTCCCGACATCGCGCACAGCTGTGTCCGTACTGATCGCTACGGGGCCGGAGTATCGGTAGCTGTGGACTTCAACAGCGCCGTCCGGACGAATTCGCGTTCGGACCCGCAGATCTCCTCGTCACGCGGCGACGGCGTCGCCGTTGGGAGCCGCTTCGTCGACCGCCTCGTCGTCGTCGGCTGTCGCCACCCGGTACAGCCCGACGAGCGCGGCGAGCACGATCACCGCGCCCTCGGCACGCGTAGCGACGTACACCCACTGACGCGGCTCCGCCTCCCCGGCGTTGCGGTACATCGCCTTCGTCCACGCGCGCACGATCGCTTGCGGGACGAGCGTTTGGACCAGTCCACCGATACCGGCGACCAACAGCAGCAGGGCCTTCATACCTCCCCTTCGGGGGGTACGTGCAAAAACGATGCGGCGCGCGGTCACGCCGGCGCGATTCGCGCCCAGAGCGTGTCACACCGGCTCGGCCGCCGAGAGGTAGCGCCGGCAGGTGTCGGCCGCCCACTCGCGGACCGCTGGCGCGTCCGACCACAGCAGCGCGGCGAGCCCCCGCTCGTCGAAGAGACCGACGCCGGCGCGGTCGCCGACGAGGAGCACCCCGATTCGTGAGTCGCCGCTGTGGCGGTACGCCTCGACGCCGTGGTCGGCGAGGATCGACCGGATCACGGCACCCGAGGGGCCGGTGAGCCGGTTCGCGGCCCGCCCGGTGAAGACGAGTCGTATCGTCCTGCTGTCGGCGCCTTCGTTATCGATATCTTCGATCGACCCGACATCGCCGCCGTTCCCCAGCAGCCGCCGCGCGAGGGAGGGATCGGCGCGAGGCACCACCCCGACGACGGAGTTACCCGCGCCGACGAGCGCGGGGATCCGGGCCGCCGGTCCGGGGTCGTCGCCGCGCTCGGCGAGGTCGGAATCGCCATCGAGGAGGGCACCGCCGTCGCCGTCGACCGCTTCGGCAACCAGTTCCCGGAGAACCGATCCGGGCGTGTCGCCGTCACTCATCTGTTCGCTGCGCGACCCCCTCATCGCCCCCGTCGCCCTCGTCCGGACGAGGCGGGTACGTCTGCCGCCCGCCGTGCGATCGCCGCGCGAGCAGCCGAGCGGTCGCGCGGCGGCGGTCGCCCGGGCGCTCCTCGGTCGTCTCGTCGTAGTACAAGACGGTCAGCCCCAGCCCGGCGCGGAGGAGCTCGTTGGCGGCGTAGCGGTACCGGTCGTCGCTCGGACCCGAGGGCGTCGCGTCGGCCGACCGCAGGTGCCCCTCGACGAACAGGTAGCCCCCGGGCGCGAGCGACTCGGTCAGGTCGGCGAACCGGTCGAGCGCGTGGAAGAAGCTCATCGCGACCACCTCGTACGTCTCGGTCGGGAAGCCGTACGTCGAGGCGTCGGCCTGAATCGTCTCGATCCGGTCGGCGACTCCGCACTCGGCGGCGCGCTCGCGAACGATGGAGAGCCCCTCGCGGGAGGCGTCGAGGGCGTCGACCGCGTAGCCGGCCTCCGCGAGGTAGACCGCGTTGCGTCCGGTTCCGGCGGCCACGTCGAGCGCGCGGCCGTCGGGGATCGCGGGCTCGTACGAGCGCAGGACGGCGGACGGCTCCGGGGCGCGGGGGTAGTCGCCGGACGCGAAGCGGTCGTCCCAGTCGGTCATACCGGCGCTTGCGGCGCGGCGAGCGTAAACCCCACGGGCGTGAGGGCTCACAGCGAGGACATGGACGAAAGCGGGAGCGGGGAGGAGATCGGCGAAACGGAAGAGATCGACGAGTCGGCGCCGATCGAGGAGACGCTCGGCGACCTGTTGACCGAACGCGGGGAGACCCTCGCGACCGCGGAGTCGCTGACGGGAGGGCTCGTCGGGTCGCGCGTGACCGACGCCCCGGGAGCGAGCGCCTACTTCGACCGCGGGTTCGTGACCTACGCGTACGACGCCAAACGCGAGCTGCTCGGGGTGTCCCGCGAGTCACTCGACGCCGAGGGCGCCGTGAGCGCGCCGGTCGCCGAGCAGATGGCGGCGGGTGCGCGCGACCGTGCCGACACGACGTGGGGGGTCGCCACGACTGGAATCGCCGGGCCGGACGGCGGCACCGAGGAAAAACCGGTGGGGCTCGTGTACGTGGGCGTGGCCCACGCCGCGCCGTGGGGGACCGAAGAGTCGTTCGTCCGCACGGAGCGGGTCGTCCTCGACGGCGACCGTTCGACGGTGAAACGGAAGGCGGTCGACACCGCGCTGGACGCGCTCGTCCGAACAGTTCGCGAGATCGACGCCGGGGAGTGACGCGGTCGGCTCGGCGGAAGGCCGAGTCGGTCGCACCGCTCAATCGATGTACGCGTGCCCGACGACGGCGACGAGCAGGGCGCCGACGACGATCCACGCGAGCGGCTCGACGGCGAGCAGCCGGATCGGACGGGCCACAGACTCGTCGAAGCCGAACAGCGCCCCCGCCGACAGCGCGCCCGCGAACACGAGCGCGACGACGACGCCGGAAACGCCCAGAAGCAGGGTTTCGGTCCGGTCCATATCACGGATCCGCGAGGGATGTATATAAGCGGATCTCCGCGGCTCTTCGATCCCACGTCGTTCCGTCAGAAGAGCCAGGGCAGGGATTTGAACCCCGGAAGTCTCGATTACAAGTCGAGTGCATGAACCGCCCATGCTCCCCTGGCGCAGGCGGGCGTACTCGGTCCTCCTATGAGTGCGTGTCGCTTTCCGCGAAGGTCACCCAACGTGGCGGCGACGCCGTGTCGCGGTCAGTCGCTCGCGTTGCCGCCGTCGCCGTCGCCGTCGCCCGCCGCCAGCGACTTCGTCAGCTCCACGCGGTGCGGCTCGTATCCCTGTTCCGCGTAGAACTCGCGGGCGCGATCGTTGGCCGCGAGCGCCTCCAAGGCGACGGTCTCTGCGCCTGCCTCGCGGAGGGCTCGCTCGGCCGCCTCCAGCAGGTCGGCGCCGACACCCTCATCGCGACGCTTGGGAACGACGAACAGATTGCTCACGATACCCCGTGTTCGCTCGCGCTCGTAGCCGCCGTGGTCAAGCTCGAACCCGACGAACCCGACCGGCTCGTCGTCGCCGTCGCGCGCGAGGAAGAGTTCACCGGTGACGACGGAGCGTGCGACCCATTCGCGGACCGTCTCGCGGTTCCCCTCAGCGAGCAGCGTCGACCCGTGTTCCCGCTGCCCCTCGGCGAGCGCGATCCACAGGTCTGTGACCGGGTCGACGTCGTCGGCGGTGGCGGGCGTGACGCGCACGCTGTCGCTGTCGGCCATTCGATCGGCCTTCGGCGCGCTGGGCGTTTGAGCCTACCGGCGGCCGAACCGTGCGGTTCCTCGCGTCGCCGAATCACACCTCGCGGCACTCGGGGCAAACCGCCTGCCCGTTCGCGCTCACGAGGTCGGGGACGAGCGCCCCGCAGCTCTCGCAGACGCCCTGGGTCGGCGAGCCGGACGCGTCGGTGGAGGACGCCTCCACGGCGGGATCGACGCCGCCGTCAGACCCCAGCATCGCCGCGTCGCCGCGTCGGGGGTCGCCGGTCGTGTCCTCGTCGCCGATGGGGTCGCGGGCGCCGTTCCCGGTCCGAGGGGCGCCCGCGGCGAGCACGTCGCCCGCGGTGACCACTCCGACCGCCTCGCCGTCCTCGACGGCGACGACCCGGTCGACACCCTCCGCGACGAGTCGCTCCTCGACGGCGGCCAGCGCGTCGTCGGGCGCGGCCGTCGGGAGCGGCGGTCCCATGACCGCGCCGACCGTGAGCCCGCGGTCGTCGTCGTCGCCAGATCCGACCTCCGCGTCGAGGAGCGCGCTGAGGGCGTCCCGACAGCCCAACCGCCCGACTGACTCGCCGCCCCGGAGGACGACGAGGCAGTTCGTCCCCTCGTCGACTAACAGCGCCGCCGCGTCGCGCAACGGGTCCGACTCGCTCACGCCGAGGAACTCGCGGTGCATCACGTCGCGAACCGTGGTGTCTGTTCGCATGACACGTGATTCCGCAGCAAACGGCTAAAAGGTGCCCCCGGTATCGTTATACGTATTCCCCGCGTAGGCAGCCGGTCGGTCCAGAAACGCGGAAGACCCCGAGAGATCGGAGCCTCCTCGCTGGAGCCCCCTCGCCTGAGGCCCTCAGCGACTGAGGCTCGTACATGACGACAACGAAAAGGAGCCTTCAAACCCTCTGGCGCCCGAGCCGGGAGTATGACCATTCCCTCGTTCGTGATCGGGATCGCGGGGGGGACCGGCGCCGGGAAGACGACCGTTTCCCGGCTCGTGACCCGCGATCTCGGCGACAGCGTCACCCGCATCCCGCTGGACAACTACTACGAGGACCTCTCGCACCTCGATTTCGAAGAGCGCCAGTCGGTCAACTACGACCACCCCTCGGCGTTCGAGTGGGAACTGCTCAGAGAACACCTCGAAGCCCTGCTGGAGGGGCAGTCGGTGCAGATGCCGCAGTACGACTTCGAGATCCACAACCGGAAAGACGAGCGCGTCGAGGTCGAACCGACCGACGTCATCGTGCTTGAAGGAATCCTCTCGCTGTACGACGAGGAGATAAACGACATGATGGACCTCCGGCTGTTCGTCGAGACCGACGCCGACGTGCGGATCCTCCGCCGGATCCGCCGGGACGTGATCGACCGCGGCCGCGACCTCGAAGGAGTCATCGATCAGTACCTCTCGACGGTGAAGCCGATGCACGAGCAGTTCATCGAGCCCTCGAAGAAACACGCCGACGTGATCATCCCGGAGGGCGCGAACAGCGTCGCGGTGAACCTCTTAGAGGAGAAGCTCCGCGCGGAGGTCGAAGGCGACGCCGTCCGAAGTTGGGAACGCGGGAGTCTGGAGGAAGAACTCGGCGAGAAACGCTCGCTCGACATGGACGACGACTGAGGGGACCGGATCCGTCGCGAGAGTCGACGCGGCCTCACTCCACAGTCGGCAGGTCCGCCCGGCTCCCCTTCGGGACCACCGAGCGCAACTCGTCGTAGAGGTACAGTCCAACACCGATCGGCGCTTCCCCACCAGCTATCTCGTGGGTCGCGATCAGGTACCCCCAGTCGCCGTCCCACTCGGGGAGGTCCTGGTCGTCGCCGGCCATGAAGGTGACAGCCTGCTCGGGATCCAGCTCGATCACGTTCGTCGTCGCGAGACCCCCGAACCGGGTGGCCGCACGGCTCGTCGGCTTCCAGTGCTCCTGTCGCGTTCGGAGGAAGGTCATCCCGATCGCCTCCACCTCGCTGGGGTCGGTCGCCTCGCCGTTGAATATCCAGACCTTGCCCGCGCCCTTCTCCCAGAAGCTGTACTCCTCGAAGACGCTCGGCCCGATCCCGAACCGCTCGTCCCACCAGTCGAGGACCTCGCGCCGACTCGCGCGGCCCTCAACCTCGCGGTCGGCAGGTGTCTCGGGAAGGCGGTCGAACTGCTGGCCGTCGTTGGTCGGGGCGTCGTCGGTCACGCTCCGACACCCGTGTTCCCGGTCCCGCCCACGCGCAGTTTCGCGCAGAAGAACCCTCCCGTGTCGTTGTGGTGCGGGTAGACGCGGTGCGCGCGCGTCACCGACTCGTCGTACGTCTCGCCCTCCCACTCCGTAACGCCGGGGGCCGTGTCGAGCGGGAGGTCGAAGTCGACGATCTCGCAGTCCTCAGCCTCCAAGACGTGGTCGAGCACCGCCTCGTTCTCCTCGGGCGCGAACGTACAGGTGGAGTAAACGACGGTGCCGCCGGGGCGGGTCGCCTGCACGGCGCGCGCGAGGATCCCCTTCTGGATCCCGGCGACGGCGTGGACGTGCTCGAGGGTCCACTGGTCGACCACGTCCGGGTTCTTGCGACAGGTTCCCTCGCACGAGCAGGGGGCGTCGACGAGGGCGCGGTCGAACTCGTCGAACGCGAGCGGTTTCGTCGAGAAGTTGCGCGCGTCCTGGTTCGTGACGATCGCGTTCGTGATCCCGAGGCGCTCGGCGTTGTGCCGGAGCGCGGAGAGCCGCCCGAGGTTGTTGTCGTTGGCGACGACGGTCCCCTCGTCGTCCATCGCGTCGGCGATCTGGGTGGTCTTGCTGCCGGGCGCCGCGCAGGCGTCCCAGACGCGCTCGCCGGGCTGCGGGTCGAGCGCGAGCCCCGGCAAGACGGAGACCTCCTCCTGCCCGTGGGTCCAGCCGTGGACGTACGGCCAGTTCCCGCCGGGGTTGCCGTCCGGGAGCCGAAAGAGCCCGTCGTGCCAGTCGACGGGCTCGTAGGCCACTCCCTCGTCGTCGAAGGCCTCGCGGACGTGGGCCGGCGAGGCCGCCATCTCGTTCACGCGGACGACCGACGGCAGCGGCCGGTCGCAGGCCGCGCGGAACGCCGCCACGTCGTCGACGAGCGGCTCGTACCGCTCTAACGGATTCATGCCGCCTCTTGCGTGCCGGCCCGTTAGTCGGTTTCGGGACGGGGACGGTCGAACGCCGCGCGCGATCGGCTCGCCCCGCCCTACCTTTAGGTCGACGGCGAGAGTACACGAACGCATGACACGCATCTCCGTCGTCGACGACGAGATCTCGCTGGACGAGCCGACGCTGGTGGAGGGGTTCCCCGGGGTCGGGCTCGTCGGCAAGATCGCGACCGATCACATGATCGAGACCCACGAGATGGACCACTACGCGAACGTCCACTGCGACGGGCTCCCGCGGGTGGCCGTCTACCGCGAGGACGACCGGGCGGTGACGACGCCCGTGCGGCTGTACGCCGACGAGGCGCACGACCTCGTCGCGATCCGCAGCGACGTGCCGGTGAACCCGAGCGCCGCGACCGAGGTCGCCGGCTGTCTGGAGAGCTGGTTCGCGGAGACCGCGGTGTTCCCGATTTTCCTCTCCGGGCTCGGCCGCGAGAAGGACGAGACGCCGCCCGACCTGTACGGGATCGCGACCGGAAACGGCGGCGAGGCGCTCGACCGCGCCGACGTCGGGGATCCGCCCGAAGCTGGACTTGTCTCCGGGCCGACGGGCGCGATGCTCGCGGAAGCCCTAGAGCACGACCGCGACGCCGTCGGGCTCGTTGTCGAGTCCGATCCGCAGTTCCCCGACCCCGAAGCCGCGCGCATCCTCATTCAGAAGGGGATCGACCCGATCGCGGGGACCGAGACGCCGACCGACGGGCTCGTCGACCAGGCGAGCGAGATCCGCGAGGCGAAACAGGCGTTCGCGAAGCGGATGCAGGAGGCGACCGAGGAGAGCTCGCAGGCGGAGCCGCTGAAGATGTTCCAGTAGGTCCGGGACCCGCCTTCCCGGGAACGGCCCGTCAGTCGTCCCCTTCCAACTCGTCGAGGATCGGTCGGTACTTGAGCTGGACCTCGTCCCACTCGCGGTCGGGGTCGGAGTCGGCGACGAGGCCGACGCCGGCGAAGAGGGTCGCGCGGCTGGGCGTCGCCACCGCGGACCGGATCGCCACCGCGAACGCGCCGTTGCCGGCGGCGTCGATCCAGCCGACCGGCGCGGCGTACCAGCCGCGGTCGAACGGCTCCGTGTCGTGGATCGTCTCGAGCGCGCGGTCCGGCGGGAGCCCGCCGACCGCGGGGGTGGGGTGAAGCGCTTCGACGAGTTCGAGGACGTGGCGGTCCGCGCTCAGCTCGGCCGTGATCGGGGTGTGGAGGTGCTGGACCGTGGCGAGCCGCCGAACGCGACGCTCGCCGGCGGAGATGGAGGCCGCGAAGGGCTCCAGCTGCTCGCGGACGGTCTCGGCGACGAGCTCGTGCTCGTGGACGTTCTTCGCGTCGTCCAGCAGCTCCTGCGCGAGCCACTCGTCCTCGGCGGGCGTCTCCCCACGGCCGGTCGTCCCCGCGAGCGCGTCGGTCTCGACGGTGCGGCCGCGCAGCGCGACCAGCCGCTCCGGGGTCGCGCCGAAGAAGGCGCTCCCGCCGGCGTCCGGCTCGAAGTAGTAGCGGTGGCAGTCCGGGTACTTCTCCGCGAGCCGGTCGAGCGTCGCCGCCCGGGGGAACTCTGCGGCGAGGTCGGTCTCCAGCGCCTGCGCGAGCACCACCTTCTGCAGGTCGCCGCCGCGGATCCGGTCGACCGCGGCCTCGACGCTCTCGCGCCACGCCTCGCGACTCGTCGTGCGGCGGGTCGCGGCGATCCCGGGTCGCGGCGGGCGGTCCCCTGTCGAGAGCCCCGCGAGTCCCGAGAGCCGGTCGCGCTCCTCGGCGAGTCGCTCCTCGACCGCGTCCGGGTCGGCGTCGTCGCCGACCGCGTTCACGGTGAGCCACGCGCCGTTGTCCGCGAACGTGACCTGCACGCGCGGGAGGACGAACCGAGCCTCGGGGAACGGTCCCCAGGGGTCTCCCTCGCACCCGCCCTCGTGGAATGCGAACCCGCCGAACAATCGGGGGCGGGCGGCCTCCGTCCCGGCGTGGACGTCGCCGGAGTCGAACAGGTCGTCGGCGCCGGCCCGGATCTCGGCGAATCGGTCCGGGCCGCTCGCGGTCAGCGTCGCGGCCGCGCCGCTGGCGAGCACGAGAGCATCGTCCGGAGCGTTCCACATCGTCCGCGGCGCCGAGAGGGCGTCGAACGCCGCCGCGAACGCGGGCGCGTCGATCCCGGCCGTGCGGCTTACGAGGGTCGTCGCCGGGGACGAGCGCACCCGTTCCATTGCGGTTAGATCGGGTCCGGGGAACCTTTATCCTGACTATCCCGGGTACCGGCGGACGAGCGAGTGTTCGGTCGAGCCCTCGGACGAGGGCTCAGCTGTAGCGCTCCTCGTTCCACGGGTTCGCGGTGTCGCTGTAGCCGCGCTTCTCCCAGTAGCCGAGCTCCTTCTCCGTCAGGAACTCGACGCCGGAGACCCACTTCGCTCCTTTATAAGCGTACTTGTGCGGCGTGACGACGCGGATCGGACCGCCGTGGTCGGCGGGGAGGTCGTCGCCGTCGAACCCGTAGGCGAACAACACGCCCTCGCGGGTGCACTCTTCGAGGGAGAGGTTCGTCGTGTAGCCGTCGAGCGCGTGGAAGAGGACGTGGTCGGCGTCGTCTCGCACGCCCGAGCGCTCGACGAGTTCACCAAACTCGACCCCGGTGAACGCGCAGTCGAACTTGCTCCAGCCGGTCACGCAGTGAAAGTCCTGGCGCTGAGTCACCGACGGGAGGTCGCGGAACCCCGAGAGAGAGTACGAGAGCGGCTCCTCGACCGCGCCCCAGACCTCGAACTCGAACGTCTCCGAATCCCACGAGGGCGTCCCGCTCTTCGAGAGCACCGGAAACCGATCGGTCTCGCGCTGTCCCGGCGGGAGCCTGTCGTCTCCGAACTCGCGGTAGAGACCGGTGAGATCCTCGATCGCGTCGGTTTCCGCGGCGTCGACGTCGGTGGCGTCCGTGTCCGCGCGGGCGTCGGCGTCGGACGCGCCGGCTTCGGTCATGACCTCCCGTACGTCCCGGCGTCACCTATGGATGTCGCTCTCCGATGACGAGCGACGATCGCAGAAAGGAAAATGGCCCTCAAACATATTGAATGTCGATCACAAAATATGATATTCAAAATAAATGTTTGAGAAGCCAAAAGTAAGATTTCAATAACGCCCGAAATCGGTTTCTAATAGCCGTAGCATCGACGCCACATTTATATACCCATTGCCATTACTCCCGGACAGGAAATGCCACAAGTAGAGATTACCGTGCCGGAGCATCTGGAGATGCAGATCGCTCAGATGGTCGAGCAGGGGGAGTTTCTCAACCGCGAGGAAGCGGTCGAAGAGCTCCTGTCGACGGGGATAAAGGCGTTCAAGACGAGCGGTCCGCGAGACGACGAGGACTCCAGCGGGTTCGAAGACGAGGGCATGATGGGCCACGAGGACGAGTACGTCTTCTGAGGAGCAGGTCTCGCCACTTCGTCACGGCGGATTCAACTACCCAACCGATACCCTCGCCGTTTCCGGGGCTGCGTCGCCGCGTTCCCGCACCGTTCTCGGATCGCCCTGCGACGTTCCCGGAGCGTCCCCGCTCTGTTCCCCGATCGCCCCGCGCCGTCCCCGATTCGTTCCGCTTTGTTTTGGGACCCACGAGTTGAAACGCTACAGAGCTGTGCGTATACCCCTCAACAACGCTTAAAGGGCATACGGCCCGTAGCAAGGGGCATGCACAAAGACGAGCTCCTCGAACTTCACGAACAGATGGTGACGATCATGGAGCACTTCCGCAACCACGAGACCGTGGACGGCTCGCTTTTCGACCCGTACGACGAGCTCGACGTCGATCCCTCCCACGTCCACAAATCGAAGAGCGAACACAAACACGCCGTGTTCGTCCTCGGCAACGCCCTCGCGAACGCGATGAGCGAAGACGAGTTCTCTCCCGCCGGCCGCGTCGGCAAGCGAATGGAGGAGCTCGCCGACGACGCCGAAAACAAGATCTGAGCCGGCGACCGCGTCGGATACCGGACCCCCTCGCGCTCTTGACCCGGGCGGCGACCCGGGAACGCTTAAGCGCCCGGCACCCTCCCCACCCACATGGTCGCGGAGGCGCTCTCGTCCGACGCCGCTCACCTCGTCGCCGGCGGCGTCCTCGTCGCCGTCGCGGTCGCGGTCGTGTATCAGACCGACAAGCCGAGAGGCGCGTGGACGCGGGCGCTTCGCTCCCGGTTCCTCCTCGGCGTCCCGTGGGGGACCCTCGTCGCGGTCGCCGCGGTCGTCGCCGTCTACCTGTTCGTGCAAAGCGGACTCGAGAACCCGGACCGTCCCGTCGTGATCCCGTTCCGATCGTGGTCGTACTTCTACCCCGAGGGGATGCTCTGGTCCGGGTTCGCGCACTCCGGGCGGGGGCACATCACCGGGAACCTCCTGTCGACGCTCGTCGCCGGCTCGCTCGCCGAGTACGCCTACGGACACTTCCCCGGCGGCCGCGACATCGACGACGGGACCGAGGCGGGGACCGGAACAGTTCGGTCGGCGTTGCCGTCGATCGGAGCGCTTCTCGAGTCACCTCCGACTGTCGCGTCGGTCCGGGAGTCGCTCGCGATGGGCGCGTTCTCACGTGACTCGTTCTCCCGCGGCTCGCTCTCCCGCGAATCGCTCGCCACGAACCCCTACGCCCGGGCGTTCGTCGTCGTTCCGGGGGCGATGCTGTCGTTCGGCCTCCTCTCGTCGCTGTTCGCGCTCGGGCCGGTGATCGGCTTCTCGGGCGTGGTGTTCGCGCTCTGGGGGTTCGCGCTCGTCTTCTACCCGATCACGACGATCGCCGCGCTCACCGGAGCGAGGCTGGTGAACGTGGCCTACGAGGCGCTTCGGAACCCGGTCGTCGTCTCGGAGGCGAGCGGCTCGTACGGGGCGCCGAGCTGGGCGAACATCGCGATACAGGGCCACGCGATCGGACTGATCGGCGGGATTCTCGCCGCGGTGTGGCTCGTCCGACGCCGCCGGAGCGCGGGCGTCGCGTGGATCGACCGGACCGGCGCGCAATCGCGGACGAGCGCGCTGGTCGCGTTCGGCGCGGTCCTGCTGTTCGGGGCGTCTCGCCGGCTCTGGGCCGTCTACTGGTACCTCGGGAACGAGCGGTACGAGATGTACCGCGCGGTCGGGCTCGGCCTGCTGGCGGTCCTCGCGGCGATCGTCGCGCTCGCGGTCGCCGGACGCGACGAGCCGATTCGGCCGGGACTGGCCGTTCCGGAGCCGGAGACGGTCAGGGGGTGGATCCGGTCCGCGACGCCCGCGGCGGTCGGCCTGCTGCTGCTCGTCTCGGCGCTCGCGGTCGTGGCCGGGCCGGGAATCGGTCCGAACCTCGTCGCCGTCGACGACGAGGAGCTTCCGGGCGACCCGGTCGAGGTCGAGGGGTATCAGGTGACGTACGCCGAGAACGTCGAGAACCGGGCGGTGAGCGTCGTCGACGTGGAGGCGTTCGGTCGGTCGACGACCGTCAACACCTCCGGGGTGATCGTGGCGAACGCCGACCGGGAGATATGGACCGCGGCGGTCTCGAAGGGGAACCTCGCCTTCTGGGGGTACCGCGCGGTCGACGTGGGCGGGACCGGCTGGCGCGAGACCGTCTGGGTCCAGCGCACCGGTTGGGTGGCGGCGAACGGCGGCCCGACCTACCGGGTCGACGCGGTGCGCGACGAGACACGCTCGACGCTGTTCACGAGCGAGCCGGCACACGCCGAACCTCGGATCGACGGCCGGAACGTCACGGTCGCCGCCGTCGAGGACGGGTTCGAACTGCGCGTCGATGGCGAGGGAGAGAGCGAAACGGCCCCGCTTCCGGCGGCGAACGAGTCGGTGACGCTGCGGGGAGTCACGTTCGTCCAGAAGCGCGACGCGGTGTTCGCAGTCCGGGGGGAGACGCGGGTGCGGATCGCGGAGCGGGAGACGTACGAGGGGCGGCAGTGAGGGCAGGCCGATCGCGGGGGGCGCGGAGGGCTGCCCGGGACACACCGCCCCGACCGCAACGATTACCCCCGGCCGACCCCACGATACCGTAGCCGTGGAGGACGCTATCGAGTGGCTGCGGAACCGGCCGTTCTACGAGGGGCAGATCGCGGAGCACCGCCGTCTGCCCGCCCGAGAGCCGGCGTACCGCGAGGTCGACCTCGCGTCCCGGATGGCCGACGCGCTCGCGAAAGACGGAATCGACCGGCTCTACCGCCACCAGGTCGAGGCGATCGAGGCGGTCCGCGACGGCGACGACGCCGTCCTCGCCACCGAGACCGCGAGCGGGAAGTCGCTGGCGTACACCGTCCCGGCCTTCGAGGCCGCGATGGATCACGGGGGGAGAACGCTCTATATCGGCCCCCAGAACGCGCTGATCGCGGACCAGGAGGAGAGCCTGAGCGACCTCGCTCACGGGCTCGGCTTCGGCAGCGGCGTCTCCGTCGAGTCGTACACCGGCCGGCTCTCGCGGAGCGAGAAGCGGGAGGTGCGCGACCGCGAGCCGACCGTGTTGCTGTCGAACCCGGACATGCTCCACTACGCCCTGTTACCGTACGCTGGGCGCCTCTGGGACTGGTTCTTCTCGTCGCTGGAGTACGTCGTGATCGACGAGGTCCACAGCTACCGCGGGGTGTTCGGCTCGCAGGTCGCGCTGACCCTGCGCCGGCTCGCGCGGACCTGCGAGCGGTTCGGGTCGAGCCCGCAGTTCGTCTGCTGTTCGGCGACGATCAACAATCCCGTCGAGCACGTCGCGACCGTGACCGGCCGCGACCCGGAGGGGATCACTCTGGTCGACGAGGACACGTCGGGGAGGGGGCCGCGGGACTGGGTGCTGTGGAACCCGCCGGAGTACGACGACGACTGGCAGGAGCGCGGGAGTGGCCGTCGAAAGTCGAGCCACACGGAGAGCAAGCGACTCTTCTGCGACCTCGTCACCGCGGGCCAACAGACGCTGGCGTTCACGCGCGCCAGACAGACCGCTGAGCAGTACGCGACCGACAGCGCGAGCGACCTCCGGGAGCGGGGCGAGCGCGACCTCGCCGGGAAGGTCGGCGCGTATCAGGCGGCCCTGACCGACGACCGGCGCCGCGAGATCGAGGCCGATCTCCACGCCGGCGACCTCCGGGGCGTCTGGTCGACGAGCGCCCTCGAACTCGGCGTCGACGTGGGGGGACTCGATGCCGTGATCCTCGACGGCTACCCCGGGACGCGGATGTCGGCGTTCCAGCGCGCGGGGCGCGCGGGCCGCGGCGACGACCCCGCCCTCGTGGTGATGGTCGGCGGAGAGGACCAGCTCGACCAGTACCTCATGCGCAACCCGAGCGACTTCTTCGACGCGCCGCCGGAGGACGCGATCTGCGACCCGGAGAACGGCCAGCTCATGCCCGGCCACGTCGCCTGCGCGGCCGACGAGAGCTGGCTCTCGCCCGGCGACGAGCGCTTCTTCGGCGAGCCGTTCCCCAGCGTCGTCGCGGATCTGACCGAGGAGGGGGTCTTGGACCGGCGGGAGGTCGCCGACGGGACTCGGTGGACGCACGCGGGGTCGTCGAGCCCGCAGCAGTCGGTGAGCCTGCGGACCGCGGGGGACCGCGAGGTCGACCTGATCGACTCTTCGCGCGGCGAGACGGTCGCCTCGCTCGGCTTCGGCGACGCCCTCCGGGACGCACATCCCGGCGCGATCTACCACCAGCAGGGCCGGACCTACGAGGTGACGGACCTGGACCTCGACCGCGACGTGGCCGAGCTGCAGTCGTCGTGGGCTGACTACTACACCCAGCCGCTCACCGAGAAGGACATCGTCGTGAACGACGACCTCGCGGAGCGGGAACTCTCCGCCCGCCCCGACGTGCCGGTCCGGTTCGCCGACGTGACGGTCACGGAGCAGATAACGGGGTTCGTCCGGAAGGACGCCAAGACCGGCGAGTCGCTCGGCGAGTCGACGCTGGACCTCCCGGAGACGACGCTGCGGACGAAGGCGCTGTACTTCCCGGTGCCCGCGGACGTCGAGTCGGAAATGCGGGCGATCGGGGGTCAGAGTGGGAATGACGGCGGCAGAGAGGGGACAGACGACGCGGAGGCGACGACCGACGGCGGGGAGAGCGCGCCGGGCGGTGAACACGCCTTCAACGGCGGGATCCACGCGGCCGAGCACGGGCTCATCTCGCTGTTCCCCTTCCACCTGCTCTGCGACCGCGCCGACGTGGGCGGCATCTCGACGCCGTACCACCCCCACACCGACGCGCCCGCGGTGTTCGTCTACGACGGCCATCCCGGCGGCGTCGGGCTCACGCGGCGCGGCCACGAGCGGATCGAGGAGCTGATGGCCCGCACGGCCCGTCTGATCGACACCTGCGACTGCGAGGGCGGCTGCCCGGCCTGCGTCCAGTCGCCCCACTGCGGCAACGCCAACGAACCGCTGGCGAAGGCGCCGGCGGTGCGGCTGTTGGAGGCGCTGACGACCGACGGATAGGCGCAAGCGACTTGCCATCTCCGCGTGACTTTGACTCATGGCGCTCGACCTCGACGACGCGGCGGATCCCGCCGCCCGGGCGATGGAGTGGCTGGTGTTGGGGGCGGCGTACTTCCTGCTGATCCTCTTTCTCATCGGCGTGTTCGATCTGTTTATCTCCCTCTATCAGCTGATCGTCGCGGGCGATTTCACCGACCCCGTCGCGGTGGTGGGGCTGCTCGACAGCGTCCTGCTCCTGTTGGTCATCGTCGAGGTCCACCGGACGCTCGTGGCGTACGCGCGGGGCCAGCCCGTCCTCCGAATCGTCGTGAGCGCCGCGATCATCGCCGCCGCCCGGCGCGTGATCAGCTATCGGCTCGAGGATTACGCCACGGGGGAAGAGGCGCTGCTCGCGGCGGTCGCTATCGGCGCGCTGGTGCTGGCGCTCACGGTCGCGTACTTTCTCCTCGATCGCGTGAGCGTCCCGGGGCGTCCCGAACTCTGATCCCGGTGCTTTCACGGTCGTCGCACCCGTGCAGATCCCATGGAGCTGTTCTGGCACCGGCGGGACCTCAGGGTCGCCGACAACGTCGGGCTCGCGGCCGCGACCGGGACCGGCGAGGAGGGCGCAGACGGGGGACCTGCCGCGCCCGTCTTCGTCTTCGACCCCGACGTTCTCGACCACGCGAGCGACGTGCGGGTCCGTCGCCTGCTCGACGGGCTGGCCGCGCTGCGCGACGACTATCGCGAGCGCGGGAGCGACCTGCTCGTCGCCCGCGGCGACCCCGAGGCGGTCCTCCCGCGGCTCGCGGCCGCGCTCGACGCCGACCGCGTCGTCTGGAACCGCGACTACTCCGGACTCGCTCGCGAGCGCGACGCGGGCGTGCGGCGCGCGCTCGACGCGGTCGACGTGGAGCGCGAGGCCCACCACGACGCGGTCCTCCACGACCCCGACGCGATCCGGACGAACGCCGGCGACCCGTACTCGGTGTACAGCTACTACTGGAAGAAGTGGACCGACCGAACGAAGGACGATCCGGCACCCGCTCCGACCGCCCACGGTCTCGCCGACGCTGACCGGCTCGCGGACGCGGCGTCGGCGCTCGACGCGCTCGACATGGCCGACGGCGCGGTCACCGACGGCGGCGTCGGTTGGCTCCCGTCTCCCGCGGACCTCGGCTTCGCGGAGCCGGACGCCGAGGTCGGTCCCGCCGGCACCGCGGCGGCCCGCGACCGCCTCGACGACTTCCTCGACGAGGCGGTTTTCGCCTACGAGGCCGAGCGCGACTACCCGGCCCGGGAGGCGACCTCGCGACTCTCTGCGTTCCTGAAGTACGGCGAGATCGGCGTCCGAGAGGCGTACGCGGCCACCGAGGAGGCGATGGCCGAGGCGGAGTCGGACGCGCGGCCCGACGACGCCCCCGAGCAGGTGGAGGAGTTCCAGCAGCAGCTGGCGTGGCGTGAGTTCTACGCGCAGGTCCTCTTCCACAACCCCGAGGTGGTGACGGAGAACTACAAGGCGTACGAGGAGGGGATCGCGTGGCGCGACGACCCCGACGAGATCGCGGCGTGGAAGCGCGGCGAGACGGGCTACCCCATCGTCGACGCCGGGATGCGCCAGCTCCGCGAGGAGGCGTTCATGCACAACCGCGTGCGGATGATCGTCGCCTCCTTCCTCACGAAGGACCTGCTCGCGGACTGGCGGCACGGGTACGACCACTTCCGGGACAAACTGGCCGACCACGACACCGCCAACGACAACGGCGGGTGGCAGTGGGCGGCCTCGACCGGGACCGACGCGCAGCCGTACTTCCGCATCTTCAACCCGATGACGCAGGGGGAGCGCTACGATCCCGAGGCTGAGTACATCACGGAGTACGTCCCGGAGCTGCGGGGCCTCGACGCCGACCTCATCCACGAGTGGCACGAGCTGTCGCCCACCCAGCGCGCGAACGCGGCGCCCGACTACCCGGCGCCGATCGTCGACCACTCGGAGCGGCGCGAGGAGGCGTTAGCGATGTACAAGCGGGCGCGCGGCGAGGACCCGGACGAATAAGCGGGTGGCAATGAACTCGGAGACGTTGTGACGGCGACCACCTCCAAAGCCCCAGCCGTGAGGCGGACGCACGCTCGTTGCGCGCTTCAGTCGCTCGCTTCGCTCGCTCCCTTCAGTGCTTACGTCGCCTGCGTCCGCCTCACGGCTGCCCCTTTGATTCCCACCCCGCACCGCAGCCTCACACCTCCCCAGCCTCGCCGCTCGCTTCGCTCGCGGCGTCCCTCGCGCGTGCGACTCGCGCCCTGCGGGCGCTCGTCGGCACGCGCCACCGCACCGCCGATCCAATTTAAAACAGCGCCTCGTTCTCGTCGAGGACGCGCGCCGGCCCGCCCACCTCCCACACGTCGGTGTCGATACCGATCTCGGCGATCCGGCTCTCCACTTCGTCGACGTGGTCGGCGAGGGTGTTCACGTACACCGACGCGCCGGTGTCCGTCGAGAAGTAGACGGGGACCCCCTCGTCCCGGAGTTCGCGGACCGCGTTGAACACGGCGATCGTCTCGGGCTGCCAGTACACCCAGCCCGACGGGCCAGTCATCGTGGTCGCGGTGAGCGACAGCGAGTCGTGTTCGGCCGTCTCGAAGATCCGGTCGAAGTCGCCCTCGCGCAGCGCGTCGGTCATCTCGACCAGCTGGTCCTGGACGTGGGCGGTCCGCGCCTGCATCATGTGGCTCGCGGCGGCCTCACGGTGGGCCTCCTCGGTCTCTTTATAAGCCGGAACGTGCGCGGCGACGATCCGCAGGTCCTCCTCGGGGTCGAACCCGTCCTCGCTCACGCCCACGTCGAGGCGGGCGGAGCGGCAGTCCTCGTCGTTGAGCCCGGCGTCGAGCCGCGAGTACGCGCCGGTGACCGCGCGGGCCGCCGAGGAGGAGCCGCGGCGGGCGACCGTGGAGACCTCGGGGAGGGTCAGATCGAGGCCGGCGGCCTCGGTGAGCGCGAGCGCGGCGGCCGCGAACCCCGACGACGACGAGCCGAAGCCGATGTTCGACGGGAAGGAGTTCTCGCTCTCCAGCCGGACCGCGGCGTCGACGCCGGCCAGCTCGCGGACGTGCTCGACGACCATGTCGATGCGCTCGGCGGCGCGCCCGTCGACTTCCTCGTCGCCGATGACGTAGGTGTCCTCGCTCGCGTCGGGCTGCCACTCGACCGTCGTCGTCGTCGCGGTCGGGGCGGTACAGAGGCTGATGCTGTCGTGGTACGGGAGCCGAAGCTTCTCGTCGCGCATCCCGTGGTACTTGACGAGCCCCTGGATCGGGTGGGCTCGCGCGGTGGCCTTCTCGGTCATACCTCGGGAAGCGTCCGGCGGGGGATTAGTCGTTGCGATGAGTGGGAGGAAAGGTGCGGGATCGCCGTGGAACGCTCAGTACGTCTCGACGTCGAGGCCGTCGATGCGCTCGAAGTGATCGCGATTGCGGGTCACGACCGGCTCGTCGTTCAACAACGCGGTCGCACCGATGATACAGTCTTCCCTGTCGATCTCTTCGCCGCAAGCACGGAGCGAGCCAGAAATCTTTCCGGCTTTTCGCATCACAGTCTCGTCGGCGGCGACCGCGTGGCGCGTGTCGAGTACGTCGAGAATGGCTTGTCGGCGGTCCTCGGGGGCGTTCAGCTGTGGAACCGCCTCGTACAGTTCGAGTACCGTTATCGAGGAGATCTTTTCCGGGCGATTCTCTCGCTCGATGAGATCGAGGTATCGGACTGCGTCCCGATCGTCATGTAGAACGTCGATGATGAACGTCGTGTCCTCGATCATTCGACGTCCCGTACATCTGCGTCGATCTGGTCGCGCCGGTCGCGAGAACGAGACCGCCCCTCCTCGACGAGCGATTCGAGTTCGTCGGCTTCGCCCTCCGAAAGGATCCCGGCGACCTCAGTCCACGACCGCTCACCGGCGATCCGCTTGACCACGTCGGAAAACGACTCTCCCTCCCGCTTGTGCGATTTGAGCCGCTCGTAGGCCTCCTCGTCGAGCGAGATCGTTTTCGTCGACATTACAGTACACAGTTACGTGTGTATATTTATAAATCTCAGCGCCGAGATCGAGGTTACGACCCAACAGCAGGTCACTCTACGCTGATTCACGGACTAGCAGATAAATCACGACGACCAACAGCATCACGTCCAACCCCGCGATCACCGTCAGCGGAGTGCCGAATCTCCACTGCCACGCCCAGTCGCTGCCTCTGTCCTTCGCGTCTTTATATATCCCGTCTTTTCGCGTATTCCATTCAGTCGCCACGACGGACACGCGCGTTATATTCAGCAGCACCGTCGCTAACTACTCGAACTCTGTCAACAGCTGCGTGGCCGATATAAAATATCTATACAGCATAGCTAATTAATGACACAACCGTTTTATCAAATCCGTAAATTGTAATTTTTGATGGATGTCCGTCGTACCCTCCTCGGAAACCCCGACGCACGCCACCGTCTTGCTGGCACCATCGTTATCTCGTTCGTCCTCCTGTTTTTCCTATATGCTACCTACTGGCGGGGGACCTACGCTGATACCGGGGTAACCACCCAGTCCAGTGCCATACACGCAGTCACTCCAAGATCCCATGACATCGGACACGCTTATGCCGGCGCTATCTTATACCTCCCCGCAGCGTTGCTCGCTGTTGTTGTCCACTATCACGGTGGCGCCGTACTGTACACGCTCGCAGCGGCGCCCGTCCTACCAGTCGCGTCGGCACTCGCACGCAGGGTTTTCAGCCCGCAGCCAGACGTATTGGAAGCCGACGTTCTTCGTGTGACACTTGCGACCCATCTCCGTCTCAGCTTCGCTTTCGGCGCTCTTGCCATTGTGATTGGGTCGCTGTCCCGCTACTGGGCGCCACCGAACGAACGTTCGCTGTCAGAACGCTTCCTCGGCTCGTCGGAGGACCGCCACAGAGCGCTGGTTGTCATTATCACTGCCGGCGTTCTCGCGGCCACATTGATGCCTTGGTTTCACGGACTATACCAGCATACCAGCCATTCACGTTCGCCGTATTCGGCGCTCCAGTCGCGGCGGTCGTCTACTTGTACTCTCACGGGATTGTACTTGCGTGGCTCGGCAACGCGGCGGTAGTTCTCGGGTACTCCGTCGCATTTGTACTAACGGGCGCACCCCTTGACTACGTCCTTGATCCCGTCTTCTTCGTTCCCGCACTCATGACCGCAGCCGCACTTGGATCACTTGGTGTGGGTGCCGCTATCGTCTTCAGAGAATTATACGCAATTTTCAGCCGTCGTGTTAACACGGAGTCATAATCACCCAGAAGGGTGTCTGGGGACTCTCAGCCCACTTTCAGACCCACTGTGCTGGGAAGCTGTTCCCTTGTTTTGAGACGGGTGATTCCGGCCGTCTCATGCCTGAAAAGTCAAGTCGTTCGACAGCCGAAGTAGCGCCCGTCGAATCCAAGTGGAGGTGTTCGCTTGGTTTCCAGACACCTTGGTTTCTGCATCGATTCTTTCGCTGCGGCTCTGTTGAAATCCTCTTCTTCAGACATATTCTCGCCTGAAACAGTCGGTCGACAAACAGCCTGTAGTGACCACATTCCGTCAGGATGTATCACTTACTAAGGATTTCAATAGAGCCAAAAAACCGATATCGAGAAATCAACCGAGATCGGATAATTCACCGCTCCCTCATCCGCTTCCGTCCCCGCGACGGCGACGCGATCGAGGGGAACCCTTTTTGACCGGCCGGCGGGTACTCCGCGCCATGACCGAGTACACCGTCGAGTTCGTCGGCACCGGCGAGACGATCGAGGTGGCCGACACGGAGACGATCCTCAGCTCCTGTATCGAGGAGGGGATCGCTCAGGAGTACTCCTGTCGCGTCGGGATGTGTCTCGCCTGCTCAGCGGCGATCGTCGAGGGGGAGGTGACACAGCCGGCGGCCCGCGGGCTCACCGACGAGGAGGCCGAGGAGTACGCGCTCACCTGCATGGCGCGGCCGCAGTCCGACCTGAAGCTCGATCGGGGCAAGTACCCGCCGAGCATCGAGGACGACGCGGCGACGGACGCGACCGAGACGGATGCCGACGGCGCAGCCGCAGACGACTGATACGTGACGTGCGTACGGGACGTTCTTTTTAAGCGAAATACGGACTGGTGAGAGAGAGAATCACCCGTTTCCAAGTCGTTGACGGCGGGGCGACGGTGAACGCCGCCAAAGCCACAGCCCCGTTTACTTATAAGGGAACATTCGCCTCCGGTCTGATCGCCCGCGTCACGCGCTCGGCAGTTTGATCGCCTCGCCGTCGGCGTAGACGGTCGGGTTCCGGAGGATCCCGTCGAGGTGGATCGGAGCGTCGGTCTCGCCGCCGATCCCGGCGTTGTCGCCGATCGCGATGTGGACCGTGCCGCCCGCCTTCTCGTCGAGGAGGACGGAGCCGACGAGTTCGTCGACGCCGACGTTCGTCCCGATCCCCAGTTCCGCGAGGTTGAACGCGGCGTCGCCGACCGACTCGGCTGCGGTCTCGATCTCCTCGCGGACGGCCTCGTCGCTGACGGACGTGACGAACCCGTCTTCGACCTCGAACACCAGCTCCTTCCCCTTCCCGAGCAGCCCGTGGGGCATCATCGTCCCGTCGACGACGTAGGTGCCCGTCGCGGTTTCGGGCGCGACGAACACCTCGCCGGCCGGCAGGTTCGAGAAGTCGCCGGGCTCGTGGACCATCCCGGTGTCCGCGAGCCACTCGCGGTCGCCGATCCCGAACGTGATGTCGGTGCCCGCGGGCGAGGTCACCCGGACCTCGTCGGCGTCGACGACCCGCGCGAGCACCTCGTCGCAGGCGTCGTCGATCGCGGCGTAGTCGGCGTCGAGTCCGGTGGTGAACACGTCCTCGGTAATTCCGGGGAGCGTCGCGCCGCGCGCCCCGGCGTCGCAGGCGGCTCCGCGAGCGCGGGTGTGGCTCAGGCTCTTCGTCGTCGGCGCGAGGAAGACGTCGCTCTCGGCCATCGCGGCCCCGACCGGCGCGGGCGGCTCGGTGCCGTGCTGGTCCGCCGGCGGGTACCGCAGGATCGTTGCGTCGGCCGTGACCGCGCTCGCGGCCTCGTAGAGCGCCTCGCCGATGCGCTCGCGTTTCTCGTCGGTGACGACGACCACGGACTCGTCCGGCGCGACGCACAGGCACTGCTCAACGGCGGTCTCGGCGGCATCGGCAAGCTCGCTCGACATATCCGCCGATCGGCGGCGACGGACGTTAGTCCTTCCCATCGGCGACTAATTTATTCCGTTTCGAAATTCAGTTTCATCTCGGCGGGGCGCGAATTAACTGACCGATTACTCTCGGCGTAGTTAATTTCTGATTGCATCACTCGAAAACATTATGCTGTTCCCCGAGCGACCGTGACCCATGACACGCGTGGGCGTCAACGGGTACGGGACGATCGGGAAACGCGTCGCGGACGCGGTCGCGGCCCAGCCCGACATGGAACTCGTCGGCGTGACGAAGACGAGCCCGGACTACGGCGCCGAGGCCGCGCTCCGCCGCGGCTACGACCTGTACGCAGCGCTCGACGACCGAGCCGCCGCGTTCGAGGACGCCGGCCTCGGCGTGGCGGGGACCCTCGGCGACCTCCTCGACGCGGTCGACGTGGTCGTCGACTGCGCGCCCTCCGGGGTCGGCGAGCGCAACCGCCCGACCTACGAGGCCCACGACACGCCCGCGATCTACCAGGGCGGCGAGGACGCCGCGATCGCGGACGCCTCCTTTAACGCCCGCGCCAGCGCGGAGATCCGCGACGCCGACTCGCTCCGCGTCGTCTCCTGTAACACGACCGGACTCTCGCGGCTGCTCGCTCCCCTCGACGAGGCGTACGGCGTGGAGAAGGCCCGGGTGACCCTCGTCCGGCGCGGCGGCGACCCGAGCGAGACCGACCGCGGCCCGATAAACGACGTGGTGCCGGACCCGGCGACGGTCCCCTCGCACCACGGCCCCGACGTGAACGAGATCCTCCCAGATGTCTCGGTCGACACGGCCGCGCTGAAGGCGCCGGTCACCGGCATGCACACCCACAGCGTCAACGTCACGCTCGAACGGGAGCCGACGACGGCCGAAGTGCGCGAGCTGCTCCGCGGCGAGACGCGGCTGTTCCTGATCCCCGAGGGCGCCGGCATCGACGGCGCCGGGACCCTGAAGGACTACGCGTCCGACCTCGGGCGGGCTCGCGGCGACTTCTGGGAGAACTGCGTCTGGGAGGAGTCGATAAGCGTCGAGGGGCGAGATCTGTACCTGTTCCAGAACGTCCACCAGGAGGCCGATGTGGTGCCCGAGAACGTCGACGCGATCCGTGAACTGACGACGGACGTCTCCCGAGAGGAATCGATGGCGCGGACGAACGAGGCGCTCGGCGTCGGACTCGACAGCCTGCTGTCCGACGGCGGATCTCCCCGGGATCAGGTCGCCGCGGACGACTGATCGTGCGGTTTGCCGTCCGCTCTCGTCTCACTCGGCGGGCGTCGTCACGAGGAACGTGCGCCCGCCGCGGTGTTCGAGGTGGACCTCACTTCCCTGCACGCGGTTCAGCCGCACGCGGTCGGCGATCCGATCGGTCCGACACTCGGTGACGTCGACGCGGGTCGGCGTCGCGTATCGAGGTTGCTCGTGGCTCGTCGCGCTCATACCCCTACCGAGGGACGGAACGCCCCTATAAGCGAGCCATCCGCGGAGTGAAAGTGAAAGTAGAGCCGTTACCGGTGTGAGCACAGGGATACACCGACCGCTTCCGCACGGGCTACCGCCGGAGTCCCGCTTCCTCGTCGCCCTCGACGAACCACACGGTGAAGTAGTCGTAGCCGCCGTAGGCGGCGTCGAGCGCGCCCAGCCACCAGTTCCATCGCTCGGCGATCGAGGAGCCGTCGGGCGCGTCTTCGAGGTGGTCGATCACGCCGGGCACGGTGAGGGCGTGCCCGCGGTCTCGGGAGGGTCGCCCCGAGTCGGCGAGATCGCGGGCCGCCCGGGCGACCGCCCGCCGCTCGGCCTCGGTCCCGCCGAACTCCGACTCAAGGGCCTTCTCCAGACGCTGTCGGTCCATGGTCGGACCTACGAGGCCCGACTATATGAGTCGCGTGGTAGGGGGTGGCACGTCCGGTGTCGACGACGGACCGAATTCTCGCCGCTATCGGGCGTCACAGTCGGGCCGCGAGCGCGAGGAAGAGGAGACTGAACGGCGCCGTCAGGAGCGCTAACAGGATCCCGGCCGCCGGCTCGCCGGCCGCGAGGGCCATCGCGAGGCCGACGACGAGCGAGGCGGAACCCACGATCGCGAGAATGACGCGCTCCGGGACACTGGCTCGGTCGGGTCCGTCGCTCCGCGCGAGCGTCGCGCCCAGTTTCCGCTCGACCTCGTCGGCGAGGTCGCTCGGGACGAACAGCCACGGTGTCGAGCGATACCAGGCGTTCCCGCGGTACGCGAGGAGGAAGACGGTCGTCCACGGGAGGTCGATCCGACGCGTCCGGACTACGGACCCGAGGTCGTCCGAGCGCGTCCGGTCGTGGCTCCGGGAGGTACGCTCGATCGTCTCGGCTGCGGGATCGAGCCGCAGGTCGGTCCCGCCCGAGCCCGCGATCACTGGGAAGAGCGTGGCGAACGCGAGGAGTAACGGCGCGAACGCCGAGAACACCGATAGCGTTTCGGGAAACGGACCCGGTCCCATCGCGGCGACCCCGACAGCGACGACGGCGCCCGCCCCGGCGAGCGTCCAGCCGAGTCGGAGCCCCGAGAGGTCGAACGAGTAGTCGCCGAACTGCGACCGGAGCTCTCGACGGCGCTCCGGAGAGGTCTGATCGTACGCCACGATCCAGTAGAACAGCGACATCGGGCCGCCGACGAGGAGGAGGACGAGCAGCGCCCACGTCGACGCCGGCGGGCCGCCGCCTCCGAACAGCGAGGTGCCGCCCCCGATCACCGAGACGACGATCCCGGCAGCGACGAACAGCAGCGCCGCGAGGACGAGCACGCCCACAGTCGCGCTCGCGCCGAACGCCAGCGACCGCAGCCGCTCGAAGCGGACCGGGCCCCACTCGACGGGAGCCATGTCGGGATCGGCGTCAGGGAGCGCGGCGGAGTCGCCCGCGGAATCCGCGCCGCGGTCCCGGTCCGCCGACGACTGGGTCTCGTCGATCGCTGTGCTGGACTCGGAGGGCATGAGCACTTGTTGGGGCAGAGAGGGCTTAAATTCCGGTCGTCGCGGCGGTCGGTAAATGGATGTCGGCGGATCCGGTCTCCTCGCATTCGCGTGTTCGAATCCTGAACGGACGCGACGGCGAGTATTTATCTCGGCGACGGGTACGGAGGAGTATGACTGACTGGCGCGCCGTCGGCTACGGGTTCGTCGTGACGCTGATCGCCGGGCTCCTCGCGACGTTCGCCCCGGTCGTCGGCCACATCGGCGCGGGGTTGATCGGCGGATTCGTCGCCGGCTACGTCGCCGGCGGCGGGCTGCTCTCGGGGACGTGGCACGGCCTGCTCGCCGGCTCCGTGAGCGGAGTCGTCGTCACCCTCATTCTGGCCGCGTTCGGTGGACTCGTGGGACTGGTCGGTGGTCCCGTCGGCAGTCTGCTCGGCGGTGCCGGCGTGTTGGTGGTCGGGTTGTTCGTAACGTTCCTGTTCGCGATCGACTCGGCGCTCGCGGGCGCGATCGGCGGGGTGCTCGGGGACTGAGTCGGATTTTCTGACTTCATCGATGGTGGATCGACGGGTGGAGTGTACCGATTGGCGCGTGCCTGCGAGGCCGCTTCGCGGCCGAGCAGCACCGCGCGAGGGAGTCGGTCGCCCGGAGCAACGCGGAGGGCGACCGACGAGGCTGGGGAGGTGTGAGGCTGCGGTTGCTGTGCGGTGCGATCGGGCGGGACTCAAAGGGGCAGTCGCGAGGTGGGCGCAGGCGATGTAAGCACTGGAAGGAGCGAACGGAGTGAGCGACTGAAGCGCGCAGCGAGCGTGCGCCCACCTCGCGACTGGGGCTTTGGCGGTGTTCGCTGTCGATCCGCTGCCTGATACTTATAAATGGAGAGCTAGCGTTTCAGTAGAGTTCACTACCGGACCGCGGTCAACTACGTATAATTGACATCCTCCTCCGGCTAAAGCCGGAGGAATCCCGAGCGTTGGGATATTAAGGTTTGCAGTCTCCCTGTTCTTTCGTGTTGAACGACCCGCTCTCGCGGTCGAACAGGAAGACTCCGGGCTGTGCCAACCAGCCGTTACTCATATCCCCTGTCGGGGGACTCTGAGTTATCTTTCGCCGGATATTCACCGCACCGTTCGCGTCCGCGTTCATCGTCGTCTCGCACGACGAACAGACGTACAGACCGCGCTCCACACGATTCGAGTCACGAATCTGCCCGCAACACGAACACGTTTTGCTCGTGTTCTCCTCATTCACACGGTCAACAAGGATACCGTGTTCCTCGGCTTTGTATTCAAGGAGACGGGCGAAGCGGTCAAACTCCCAGCCGTGGAGTTTCTTGTTCCCCGACGCACCCCAGTTCCGCGAGTCGCCGTTCTCGTCTTCGCGGATGTCGCTAAGATCGCCAACTGCTATCTTCCCGATACCTTCTTCGACACACCGCTCAACGATGTGTTTGCTGAGGGTCTGGAGGAAGTGATCTTTGCGTCGGGAGAGTTTTTGCCGAGCCTTCCGCGCACGCTTCGACGGGCCGTTCTCGCCTTCGGTCTGATACTCCTCTCGGGTGAAGTAGTGTTTGTCCTCTTTCAGCACGTTCCCCGGATACAGTTCACTCGCGCCATCTTCGTAGTCGATGGTGAGATAGTTGCTGATACCGAGGTCGATCCCTGCTGTCTTGTCGCCGGGTGCGTCTTTGACTGGGATCTTTTTCTTACAGACGAGGTGTAGCTCCCACTTGTCACCGTTCCAGGCGGCACGCACCTGCTGGATGTTCTCAACTTCTACGTCGGGTCGGGTTTCGTACTCCGCGAGAATGAAGTCAGACCGACTCTCTTTCAGGTTGAAGCCTTTCGAGAGACGGAGTTGACCGTGCTTCGTGTCGTGCTTGATGGCTCGTTTCTTCCACGTGACGGTGGAGCGCGGGTGTCGGTCGCCACGTTTCCGGTAGCCCGGTGGGTTGTTGCCATCGTCGGAGTTGTACCAGCCGGTGAACGCCTCAGCAAGTTCTTCGAGAACTCGCTGACTTGACTGCGAATGGAGGTCACTGTAGCGTTCGTGGTCTTTCAGCTCCGATTTGAGTTCAGCTTCGCCGGGTATCTCACCGGTTTCGTCCCACCGTTGTTGGATGTGGTAGCGTCCGACGTTCCACAGTTTCGAGGCGGAGAACCCGCACTGGTCGAGGTCGTCACGAACCTGTTGGTGGTTCGTGATGCGTGCGACGTAGGTGCGGGTCGTCTCCAGCATCGGACTGTGTTCATAATACGTTATAAGAGAATAAGTATTAAAATCAACGACCGGACGTGGAATATCCGGTTGGAACGTTGTCGGTGGATTATCGGTCAGAGTGTCAGATTCATCCCGCGCCTAAAGGCGCGGGTATTCTCCTTGCTCTCTATAATGCCGATCAACGACGTCTTACGCGCTTTCGACCGCGTCGAGGACGGCGTCGTAGTCCGGCTCGTTGGTCGGGTCGTCGGCGACCCAGTCGTAGACGACTTCGCCCTCGTCGTCGAGCACGAACACGGCGCGGTTCGCGATCCCGTAGAGGCCCAGATCCGCGATGTCCATCTCCAGCCCGTACGCCCGGATCGCGTCGCCGCCCATGTCGCTCACGAGGTCGAACTCGATCCCGTGCTCCTCGCGGAACGCGCCCTGCGAGAACGGGGAGTCGGCGCTGACGCCAAAGATCGTTCCGCCCGCGTCCTCGAACTCGGCGGCGCGCTCCTGGAACGCCACCATCTCGTTCGTGCACGGGGGCGTGAACGCGCCCGGGAAGAAGGCGAGCACGACCGGCCCGTCGCCGATGTGGTCGTCGAGATCGAACGGTTCGTGGTCGCTCGTGCCGATCGTCGCGGTGAACGTGGGTGCGGCGTCGCCTGTGGATACCATCGCTCCGTGATACGTGCGAGTCACGCAAAAGGCTTGTCGCGCCCGCGTTCGGTTCCGGTATCGACTCCCCCGTTCCCGTAACGCTCGACGGGCTACTCCCGATCGAGGTACTCCTGCTGGATCGCGACGATCTCAGCGGAGTCGTCGCAGTCCGCGTACCGCCGAAGGGGTTCCTCGTTGAGGTCGAGGAACGTCTCGCCCCACGTGAACTTCGCCATGATCCGCTCGGCGTGGTCGGGCTCGCCGAGGATCGCGAGCGCGGCCGCGAACGCTTCGACCGTGGTGAGTTGCATCGGTCGCCCGAAGTTCACGGGATTGGCGGCGACGAGGTACGGGAGCGCGCGGTGCTCGCCCGGGAGACTGAACATCTTCTCGCCCGCCGACTCCCACGAGCAGTCGAGCGCGACCAAGGCGTTCTCTTCGGCGAGGTCGGCGTCCGCGGGCGAGAGCGCGCGCTCCGCGTGAGGGTTGAGCACGACGCCGTAGGGCGTGGCGCGGTCCGAGCGGTGCAGCTCCGCGAGGTCGAACCGCGCGAGCTTCCGCGCCGTGCACTTGTCGGGGTCGTCGTCTCCCTCGTACCGGACGTGCAGATCCACACGTACAAGATTGGCTGTTTCGTTTATAAGGTGTGCGGAGCGTCAGGGGACACCGCCAAAGCCACAGTCGCTTGTTTATAAACGGTTGACAGCGGATCGACGGTGAACACCGCCAAAGCCCCAGTCGCGACGACTCGCGTGACTCGCTGCGGTCCTCAGTCGCTCGTTTCACTCGCTCCTTCCGGTCCTTGCTTCGTCAAGCTTCGTCCTCGCGACTGCCCCTTTGAGTCCCGCCCGATCGCACCGCACAGCACCTCACGCCTCCCCAGCCTCGTCGGTCGCCCTCCGCGTTGCTCCGGGCGACCGACTCCAGCGAGGGACCGAAGGTCCCTCTGGCAGCCGGCGCGTAGCGCCGGCGACCTCGCGCGGCGCACCTCGCGCCCGAGGGGCGCTCGGAGGCGCGCGCCACAGCAATTCGGTTTATAAGTGATCGTCGCCGACCATGCCGAACCCACCTTCTCATCCTTAGAGCCCGATACCGTCAAACCGGCCCGGTACCGGCGGGGTTTTTCCTCGTCGCAACCCACTCGTTCGTATGGAGCTGTTCGCCGTCCCGGACCTCCCGGAGATCCGGGAGGGAGACGACCTGGCGGCCATGATCGACGAGCGCGTCGACCTCCGCGCGGACGACGTGGTCGTCGTCGCCAGCACCGTCGTCTCCAAGGCGGAGGGCCGTGTCTTCGACCTCTCGGACTTCCCGGCGAGCGAGCGCGCGGAGGCGGTCGCCGACCGGCTCGCGGAGATCTCGGGCGAGGAGAAGGACCCGCGCTTCGCGCAGGCCGTCATCGAGGAGTCGACGGAGCTGATCATGGAGGCGCCGTTCCTCCTCACCGCGACCCGCTTCGGCCACATCGGCGTCAACGCCGGGATCGACCGGTCGAACGTCCCCGACGGCGACCTGCTGCTGCTCCCGGAGCGCCCCACCGAGAGCGCGGAACGAGTCCGCAAGGGGATCGCGGCCGACCGCGTCGTCGTCAGCGACACCTGCGGCCGCCCGTTCCGACACGGCCAGCGCGGAGTCGCGATCGGGTGGGCCGGCCTCCCGGCGAGCCGCGACTGGCGCGGCGAGCGCGACCGCGACGGCCGTGAGATGGGCGTCACCGTCCAGAACGTGATCGACGAGCTCGCGTCCGCGGCGAACCTCGTCGCCGGCGAGGGCGACGGCGGCACCCCGGTCGTCGTCGTCCGCGACTGGGCGTTCGGCGACCACGACGGCTCGGACAACCACTTCCGCGAGCCGGAGGGCGACTTCGTCCGGCAGGCGCTGCGGGAGTGGACCTTCGACGAATAACCATGCTCGGCATCGAACTCACCCCCGAACACGACCTGCACCGCCTCGTCGAACTCGGCGTCCGCGCCGAGGACGCCGGCTACGACGCCGTC
>NZ_BBJP01000016.1 GCF_000739595.1 Halorubrum halophilum
GACTTCGGGGTAAACTCATACTAATCAAGCAGCTCACAGACTCTTCCCAGCCTTGGAGGATTCGTTTGGCAAACCGCTCGATACTGTGAATACAGCACTTGCGGATCATCTCACAAAACAAGAGGTATTGGCAATTACGCAGGATGACGAAACACGGTACTATGACGTCTCAAGCACGCCATTCCTAGCTGGAGAGGTGATGACCGGCCAGTTAGTGACAATTTCTGACGTCACTGAACGTGAATCATATCGACTGCGGCTCGAAGAGAAGACCGAACAGCTTGAAGCCCTGAACCGCGTGGTTCGTCATGACATCCGGAACGATATGGCTGTGATTCTCGGCTGGGCCGAGATCCTTGAAGATCATATCGATGATGATGGGAAAGATGCTCTGAGCCGAGTGTTACAGAAGTCCCGGCACGTGATTCAATTTACAGATGTTGCACGCGACTTCGTTGAATCGCTATCAATGGACGGAACTGCTGAATTGACTGAAATCGAGCTACAGCCGCTTCTTGACACTGAACTCGCTGTAGTACGTGATTCATTCCCGAACGCCCAGTTTCAGGTATCGGGTGAACTCCCCGACGTGTCGGTCCAGGCAAATGAAATGCTCTCATCGGTCTTCCGAAATATCCTCGAAAATGCGGTCCGACACAACGACAAAGAAGACCCTGAAATCACCGTTACCTGTGAAGTGAATCCAGAGACTGTTCGGTACCGGATTGCAGATAACGGGCCCGGTATCTCTGACGACCAGAAAGAACAGATCTTCGGGAAGGGAGAAAAGGGATTAGACAGTTCGGGATCGGGGATCGGTCTGTATCTCGTCCATCTCTTCACCGAACAATTCGGTGGCGACGTGTGGGTTGAAGACAACGATCCTACCGGTTCCGTCTTCGTCGTTGAGCTACCCGTTCACACGCCATCGAACAAGGTATCTTCATGAGGTCTGCTGAAGTTGTAGAACAGCTGTGTTACTACGAGTGAGTCACTCGAACGCAATCACGGTCTCACACAATTCTTGTGAGTGAAGACAAGAATCAGTAAGATAATCGGTACGTGAGTCCGCTGTACTGACTGATTCGTGAATCTCTTGTATTGACCGTAATCGGATCAACATTGGGTGTGAGAAGTGCTCGATACCGCACTTGCCAGTGCGAGTCAGCGAGTCCTAGACTTCTTGGCGAGGGTTGCGATCGACGACATCCGCGAACGCAACGTTTTCGCGCACCTGTCGCATCTCGACGGTGACGCGGTCTCCGACGCTCGTTTCGGGAACGATCACGACGTAGCCCCGCTCGACTTTTGCGATCCCGTCACCTTGGTCACCGAGGTTCTCGATCTCAACCCCCCGCTGCTCACCTTCCTCAACAGGCGGGCCCTCAAAGTCTTGGTGCTGATCTTCGTGGTCAGCAGGTTGGATGGTGTCAGTCGTCTCTGTATCGTCAGCATCCGACGCTGACGTCGAAATAAGCGCAACACGGTATGTTTCATCTTCGGTGATTGCCCCTGTGGCTATCTCGCGTTCCGGTACGGTAATCTGGTAGCTGCCGTCCTCTTGCTCAACAGTCGCAGTATACAACGTCTGGAGCGTCTCAGAGATATCCATAGATTGCGTATGTCTTAACTTATGCTAGAGAACTTGACTCTACTGTTCCTGTCACTCTCTACTGACACTGTCGTTTCGAGCGAGAAATCAGATAGACGATTCAGGACATATCGCCACGCTCAAACACGGCGGCAAAGTCGTCAAGAAGCTCCTGTGGTGATCGCTCATCATCACGAGACGGGAGCGGTGCTTCCCAGCATTCGATCTCGAGTTTGTGCGCATTCGACACCGACTCCGGCTCAGTTACCACATTGAAGATGCCGGTGCGATAGATAGCGAGTAGTCGCTGATCGTGAACACTGACGTAATCGATTCCAGCCCGATTCAGGACTGCTGGAACGTCAGTCGGCCCAGATAGCGAGATAGAGGCGCTTGGAGACGCCGAGTCGCTCATACGATGGCTTCGTCCATCACACCGATAAAGACCCGCCTTGAGGAAGGTCCGGAAACAGTATCTGGCCAATTCCCGTGGCCGGTCTGTCGTCCCCCCAACGGGTACTGTAGGACAGCTCTTCCTCAGTTACGGCTGTGACAGTATCCTCCAGTTCTGCCATAAGCCTCTCACCGCGGTTGCGCACGATGAGTATGCCCCAAGACTACGTCGTCCATCTGTTCCTACTCGTTATCCTCGGGACGGCGCTGTACCGGTCGCTGATCATCAGGGTCTTCGGCGTCTCCACGTCGAATTTCGGCTGGTTTATCGGTCTGCTCATCCTGGATCCGGATCCCTCACTTATCGCGAACCAGTCACTCGTGATGTGGATTCACGTCGTCACGTTGTTCCAGTTTTGGGCATACTTCCCGTTCACGAAACTCGTCCACCTCTGGAGCGCGCCGTTGGACTACCTCGTGCGTCTGTACATCACGATGCGGGGGTATGAGAGTATCTACCCAGGGGAGAGCGGCGATAAACACAGATGGGGTGGTTTTGAGACTAGGAGGTCGAATACAGACGCATTTTCTACAGAGATCCCCAGTGGGACGTCTCACAGAGAGTTACCGGGGGTAGAATTTAATCGATGTCGTCGATACTGTCGAACGGGAAGAATTCAAGATCGAGGAGGTCGAACATGATTCTGATGTCATCACCCCCCGCGAAGAGATACGAAGTCCACACAGTCTAACTACCTCATCCCAGATGCTTATTTAGCGACTGAACACGACACTTAGGAGGTTTTCAGCGATAATACAATGTCCCAGCTACGAACTCACAACGTTCCCGACGCGATCGATCCGAGCGAGTGGACGCTCCGAGTCACCGGTGCGGTTTCCGAACCGCTTCGTATCAGGCGGGAGGAGTTACCGGAGTTTCCCCTTGAGACGGTTACAGAGGACTTCGAGTGCGTCGAGGGATGGATCGCAGAGGATCTGTCGTGGCGAGGAATACGCGTCAGTTCGATTTTGAACCGTGCCACCCCCGAGGCCGATGCCGACTACGTGCTTGTCCGCTCGATGGACGGGGAGTACGCCTGTTCGTACCAACGAGATCGCGTGGACGACGCTCTCATCGCCGTTGAGCTAGACGGTCGGCCCCTCCCTTTAGAGCACGGTGGCCCGGCCCGACTCGTCCCAACCACCGGTGACTCGGATTGCTGGGAGAGCGTCAAGTGGGTGACGACGCTGGAGGTGTGTACTTCGGAACCCGCCGCCGACGACACCGCCGAAAACATAGCGACCAGCAGACTGGAGTAGCCGTTCCCGTGGGGCGGACAATTCCGACCGACATGCTCGTAATATACATTAAACGAGACGGACTCGTCGAATGAGCCATCGAATGCTCACAAACCCAATACAGGTATCTCGGACGTTTTCCGAAGAGAATCCCGATCCATGGATTCAGTGACGCTTTCGCGAACGATCGACGCTTCGCCGATCGTCGTCCGCGAATCGATGAGTCGACTCGATCAGTTCATGCGAGCGTCAGGCTTCGACGCGGTTTTCGTTGATGGCGAAATAATCCGCGTCGCGAACGAGGTGGGGATCGCGACTATCGAACTCACGCTCGAACTCGTTGACCGACCTGACGCCGACCTCGCCTACGAACAGCGTGACGGCATTTTCGAGGAAATGCGGACGGCATACACTATCACGCCGACACCTAACGGGAGTGAGGTAATCGCAACGACGGAGTTCGCGCTCGATGTTGCGATCATCGGAGATGTACTCGATTCGACGGTCATCAAACGACAACGGCGAAAAGAGCTCACGTCCCAGTTCGATTGGCTCGAAGAGGCTGTTTAAGCCGTCAACCAACGCCTAGTTCTTGTTCCTCCACGTTGTTGGTTGAGTTTGTTCGCCGTTATGTAGAAACGCGGAAATCCCATATAATTACGCTGAGCCGTCGGTGATCAGAATATATACCCTCCACTCGGTCACCGTCGGTCGTCTGTTTCCGCAGCTCTACATAAGAGCGAGTTTTTCAGCGCTCGCCGAGGGTCGGAGGCGCATTCCAGCCTTCACCGAGTCATGACAGAGCGAGGGGATCCTACTGGCCGATGGCGTGACGGTTGGATACGGCCGGGGTCAACCAACATACACTGGGAATCCGACGTAGGGAGGTGGAATCATCAGGATAGGTGGCAGTAGTTCGGGTAGTCCTTACTCGAAAATGGGTCGGAAGGCGAGACGAGGAGATCGGGAAGAGACGTTCGACTGTGGCGGATTCCGATAAGCGCAGTTCAACGTTACATATGGCTGTTCATGTCTTCGAAAGCTATACGGCAAACACCTTTGTTAACAGGTGGTTTGATAGTAAACCAGCTATGTACGCGCATCCCGACCAGGTCCAGCAGCAGAGCCGAAACCCAACGCAACTTGGTATCGAGAACAGTATCGATTTTACCCCTCCGTTCGAATAGTGATCTCCTCGACAACCGTTCTCGATTCGTCGACAGTTTTGCTCGTCGGGACGAGCAACTGGGTCATACAACTCGCCGAGACGCTCGAAAGGCGGACTGACGCGACTGTGAAACGGGTTCAAACCAAAGCAGAGGCGGTCGACATCGTCAAGGACCGAACCCCAGATTGTCTCATCAGCGAGTACGCGCTTGAACAGACGACTGGACTTGAACTCCTCAAAGAGATCCGTAACGAGACCACTACGCTTCCAGTACTACTATGTATTGCTGACGGGAGTGAAACCATCGCCAGCAAGGCAATCCAAGCTGGTGTAACTGATTACATCGCGCTCACGGAACCGGTAGAACAGATGACCGACGAGCTCATTGAACGAACGGAATGTGCCGTCCGGTCCGCACAGCGATCGATCACACAAAGGGAGCGTGCCAGACAATTCGACGCAATATTCAATGATTCACGAACCGCGACATGGGTGCTTGACCCAGATGGCTCACTCACCCGTGTGAACGAAACAGCACGGGAAATGATAGATGCGGACGTCGAAACAGTTGTCGGCGAGCCATTCTGGACGCTTCCGTGGTGGTCACAGACCGATGCAACGAACACAGATATCCAACAGATCGTGGAGGACGCACTAGGTAACAAATTTGGCAACGCGGTCGTCACACAGCCGCTACATATCGAGGACCCGAGCGTGATCGATCTCTCTGTGCGCCCAGTCGAAAACGAACGTGACGAGGTCGTTTCAATTGTCGTTGAAGGCGTCGACATCACCGAGCGTGTCGACCTCGAACGTAACCTCCGTCAGTCAGAGGAACTCCACCGTGTTACGCTGAACAACATGACCGACACGGTTCTCATCACGAACGAAGACGGCGGGTACACCTACGTCTGTCCCAACGTCCACTTCATCTTCGGCTACACGGCCGATGAGATTCACGAGCAAGGGACGATCGACGACCTCCTGGGTGAGGATCTCTTCGACCGTGCCGAACTCGCGAAAAACGGTGTTCTCAAGAATATCGAAACCACGGCCACGGACAAGGCTGGTCGCGAACACACGCTCCTGGTCAACGTTCGCGAAGTCTCGATTCAGGAAGGAACGTTCCTCTTCAGCTGTCGGGATATCACGAAACGCAAGCAGCGTGAGGAAGCACTCGCAACGCTCCACGAGACGGCGCGCGATTTCCTCTACGCCGAGACTCACCAAGAGATTGCCCAGCATATCGTCGACGATACACCTAGTGTACTAAATCTGGATGCGAGTGCGGTCTATCTCTTTGATGCCGATACCAACAATCTCCGACCCGCAGCGCACTCGGCCACAATGAAAAAACTCAACGGACCGCTCCCCACCGTTCATGCCGACGGAAAAACGCTTCCGAGTTACAGTTTTGTCGAGGACGAAGCATTGTTTTTCGACGATGTACACGAGACTGACCGACTCGAAAACCGGGCGACTGACCTTCGCAGTGCAGCCTACATTCCACTTGGCAATCACGGGGTATTCATCGCTGGTTCAGACCACGTTGGCGTCTTCGACGACGTAACCCGAGAACTAGCCGATCTACTCGCCGCAACCGCTGAGGCAGCCCTCGACCGCATTACACGAGAGTCCCGACTCCGTGAACAGGATCGCACACTCCAGCAGCAAAACGAACAGCTCACCGCGCTGAACCGCATCAACGAGACGATTCGTGAGATCGATCAAGCAGTCGTACAAGCCGAAACGCGGGATGAGATCGATCAGACGGTCTGTGAACTGTTGACTGCCGATGACCGGTTCAGGTTCGCCTGGATAGGCACGGTTGACCCGACGACCGACACTATCGAGCCACGGGCCTGGGCAGGCTCCGAACAGGGATATCTGGATAGTCAGTCGTTTGCCGTCGACGTGGCAAATACGGAGCCAGCTGGACAAACCGCGGCCACTGGCGACGTAACGATGGTGTCGAACGTCGCTGCCGGGCTCCGTGATGAACCATGGCGTAAAGACGCGCTCGCTCGCGACTACCTATCTGTATTGAGCATTCCCCTCGTGTACAATGACCTCACGCACGGCGTCCTGACGGTCTACGCGCCGACCCAAGATGCGTTCGGCGACACGACGAAAGCCGTCCTGGCCGAACTCGGCGAAACAATTGCGTCTGCTCTCAGTGCGATCGAGCGGAAAAATGCGCTGCTTACGACATCGATGACGCGTGTCGAGTTCACCATCGATGATCCGGCATTCGTCCTCTCACGACTTGCGAAGGACGCCGGATGTACTCTCTCGTACCAGGGAGGAGTCCAGCAATCCAGAGAGGGGAGTTACGTGTTCGTCACCGTTGAAGACGCGTCGCTGGAGGACGTCGTAGAAGCCGCCTCGCAGCTGGTTGCTATCGGTGATGTCCAGACGATCAGTACCGAGGATGAAGGCGGCGTTCTACGACTCCGGCTCACACAGCCGTTTCTCGCCTTGGAACTGGCCGATCACGGCGCCGTGTTTCGTGAAGCGACGGCTGATCCGACCACGACGACGCTCGTCATCGATATCCCGGACAGTATCGACGTCCGAACGATCACGCAACTCGTCCGCGAGACGTTCTCCACTGTCGAACTCCGTGCCAAACAGACACTCGATCAGACCGCTACACACGATCTCTATTCGAGGTTCCTCGACAAGCTAACCGAGCGACAACTCGAGGTGATCCAAACCGCATACTACAGCGGATATTTCGAGTCGCCACGCGAGAGCACCGGAGAAGACGTTGCTGCGACGTTAGGAATTTCTCCGCCTGCCTTCTATACACACGCTCGGACCGTTCAGCGCAAACTGTTTGCGACGCTTTTTGAAGAGAACAACCTCCCTATCGCTGCTTCTGCTAAGACGGTTGAATAACAAACTGGGGATAATTGGGATAGTTTGTTAATCAACACCCCAATATTCCCTTATACACTTATTATCTATATGTAGAGTGCCTTGGTCTGTGTGCTGGCACTCGTGAACTCACAATGATAGATATCGACCCAGAAATAGACGAAGAAACCACATACGAGTGCTTCGAGTGTGGAAAAATCATCATCGCAGAGACCAGCCCCGGCCAGTGTCCCGACTGTAGTGGACCGATGCGAAACCGTCAAATGCCGCTCGAATGACTATGGCCTCCAAAGCCGATAGTACCCGCAACGAGTCAGACGACGAGGCGGAACCGTCGATAGAGTCGGAATCTGCGCTCGAAACGGCCCGTCGCCAGCTGTACCAAGCTGCCGACCACCTCGACATTGATCCGAACGTCGTCGAGCGTCTCAAACACCCCAAAAAGGTTCATGAAGTGACGATCCCCATCGAGCGGGACGACGGAACCGTCGAGGTGTTCACGGGCTATCGAGCCCAACACGACAGCGTCAGAGGTCCGTACAAGGGTGGGCTTCGATACCACCCGCACGTCACCAGAGACGAGTGTGTCGGACTCGGTATGTGGATGACCTGGAAATGTGCCGTTATGGACCTGCCCTTCGGCGGGGCCAAAGGCGGCGTCGCTGTCAATCCAAAGGACCTGAGTTCGGACGAAAAGGAGCGTCTCACTCGTCGGTTCGCGCAGGAACTACGTGATGCCATCGGCCCCAATCAGGATATTCCCGCCCCCGACATGGGAACGGATCCACAAACCATGGCGTGGTTGATGGACGCGTACTCGATGCAAGAAGGTGAGACGACACCGGGTGTTGTCACCGGCAAACCGCCGATCGTTGGCGGCAGTAAAGGACGTGAAGAAGCCCCTGGTCGAAGTGTCGCGATCATCACGCAGTTAGTCTGCGAGTACTACGACCAGGAACTCACAGACACAACAGTCGCAGTCCAGGGCTACGGGAGCGTCGGGGCGAATGCCGCACGATTGCTCGACGAGTGGGGCGCGACCGTCGTCGCGATCAGCGACGTGAACGGGGCGATGTATGATCCTGAGGGGATCGATACAGATTCTGTCCCGTCGCACGACGAGGAACCGGAAGCCGTCACCACGTATGCGGACACCGTAATCTCGAACGACGAATTGCTCACACTCGACGTCGACGTACTCATTCCAGCGGCACTGGGTAATGTGATCACCGAAGAGAATGCGGAGGCGATCGCTACAGACATGGTCGTCGAAGGCGCGAATGGTCCGACAACCTCGACGGCCGATTCGATTCTCACAGAGCGAGGTATCGCCGTGATTCCCGATATTCTCGCCAATGCGGGCGGCGTTACAGTGAGCTATTTCGAATGGCTCCAGGACATCAATCGGCGGTCCTGGTCGCTCGAACGGGTGAACAACGAACTCGAAACGGAGATGCAGGCCGCCTGGCAGGCCGTCCAGACAGAGTTCGAACACCGAGACGTCACCTGGCGAGATGCAGCCTACATCGTGGCACTCACACGTATTGCTGAGGCCCACGAGGCACGAGGCCTCTGGCCCTAACTCAAGTTAGACATGACGGTGAGACAACCAGGCCCGATAACGCGTAATCACCCATCCTATTTATGAATAGTTCACTATTCATGCTCTTCAGAATCAGACAGAGCCAATATCTAATTAACCAACAAAACTATAGATAGGCGGTCTGTGTTGGTTAACGTAAGAGCAGCCGATGTCCTACGAGCCCCCGACCCCACCGGCGAACCTCCCGACGGAGGTCGTCAACGCGCTCAACGAGTCGACTCCAGACCATCTTCGAGAGGTGGCCACGTACGCTGAAGTGCTAGCCGAGCACAAGGAACGAGAGGCTCGTCTCGAGGAGTCGGCAGATCAAGAAGAAGTCAAAGAGGGACCAGACGATCACCCAGACGACGTCCCTACAAAAGCGACGATCACGATCAAGGAAATCAACGACAATCGCTACTACTACTGGCAGTGGCGAGATGGGGAGAAGGTAAAGTCAAAATATAAAGGACCCGTCAATTCGGACGGATAGACGAAACTACGTCTCAATCGGGTGGTCAAACATTCGGAGAGACCCGGCTTGCGATGTGAACGCCAGCGCTGTCAGTACTCGGGCCGCGGGGCAGTCTCGTACCGTTTGATGTCCTTGGTTTTCTCCACGCGGCCGTAGATCTCTTGAAGTGTGTCTTGTGCCCGGTAGAGCTTGTGCTCTTCAAGGAACTGCCGACCACTCTCACTGATCCCGTAGAACTTGTACGGCAAATCGTTCTGCCGGCGGTCATCCGGCAGGAGCACTTCATTGACGATACCGGCGTCGACGAGCTGCTGGAGGTGCTGGCGAATCGTCGTCTGGCTCTTGCTCGGGTTGACGTAGTCGAGCTCTTTCAGCGTCGGTAGTTCCGACGGATGTCCGAGGATGTCCTGGAGGAGCGCGAAGCGCGTCTCTTGGGTGACGACGTTGAGCCGCTTCCGGACAGACTCCAACTCGCTTGGCGGGTGATCGGACGTACTCATTACTTTGCTGTTCGGGTGGTACGCGCAAAAGCGTTTCGTTGATATACGAATTGGTTTTGAACGAATTGGCCTATGATGAGGTCGCCACAATAAAACTCGATGAGGGAGGACACCCACCCCACGTTTCCGTCGTAACTGGATGTGGGTGGAGGGGTGCGGCTGGCTTCGAAGGGACCACACCCCCCGCGTTTCCGTCGTTTCTCCACGACGGCGCAGGGAGAGGCTAGGATTAGTACAATACAGCCGCTAATTATGTTGACCTAGAAACAATCTAGATGAACTAACTTTAGGAACACTTAGATTAAAGTAGTATGGCTGAGAAACGTTCATTAAGTCAACTTCGACAAACGAGAGGGCGAAGTGCTTCGCCCCCTCAGATGAAACAACCCTTTCCAGCTGCTTCTATAGACGGCCAGCTTTGGACGGCTAGGCCGCTCTCGTCTTTGGTATCTCGTTGTGGACGTCTTCTTCGAGTCCCCTCCCCACCTGTTCAGTGATTACGACGGAAACGTGGGGTGTGTGGGTTCGGGGTTCGAGATCGAGGAGACGCTTCCGTCTACGGGTTTCCTATCGCACGTCGGAAACGCGGCTATATTGTCAGAAATCCAATTCCGCCGAATTACGTCTTTTTCCCGCTGATATCGGACAATGAACGTCGGAAACGTGGGGTAGTGTTCTCCACTAGATTTATACTCCCCCCTCTCACACCGTGTGATATTCAATGACGCCCGACTCCTCACCCAGTTCTGTCGACGATCCACTCTTTGAATCCGGGCATCGTATCTTCGCGAACAAGGATCTCCTAAAAATCGGCCACGTTCCGGAAGCTGACCGGATCGTCGGTCGCGACGAGGAAATCTCGAAACTCGCGAAACGTCTCAATGGTGCTGTCCACGGGTACTCTCCGGAAAACGTGATGATCTACGGGAAAACTGGGACCGGTAAATCTCTCGTTTCAAAACACGTCTGTCAACGAGCTCAAAATGCCGCTCAGGATGGCGTCGAGATTGGAACAGCGTATATTGACTGTGCAGAAGACAATACCGAGACCCAAGCAATCTCCTCACTTGCTGCGAAGCTGAACGATGAATCTTCGACTGGAATCTCTGTCCCCCATACTGGCCTCAGTACGTCGAAATACTACAAACTCCTCTGGAAGACGCTCGACGCTCAATTCGATTCTGTGATCATCATCCTGGATGAGATCGACTTGATGAACGACGACAGCGTGCTGATGAAGCTCTCGCGCGCTGAGGAGGCGGGGAAAATCGACTGTAGTATCGGTGTCATCGCGATCAGCAACAAGATCCAGTACGTCGACAGCGTGAACGAGCGCGTGAAAAGCAGCTTCCAACACAAGGAACTGTTCTTCAAGCCATACGACGCCAACCAGCTCCGGGAAATTATGTTCAACCGCGAGGATGCCTTCCAGGACGGCGTCCTTTCTGAGGACGTGATTCCGCTCTCGGCTGCCTTCGCTGCTCAGGAACACGGCGATGCTCGGAAGGCGATCGATATTCTTCGCCACGCCGGGGAGGTCGCCTACGAGGCCGAAGCAGAGCAAGTGGCGGAGGAACACGTTCGCCAGGCACAGCAACACGCGGAAAAGGACCGGTTCAGAGAACTCGTGAACGGCGCACCCACGCAGGCGAAGGCGGCGTTGCTGGCGCTCACGGAACTGAGTGTCAACAGCAATGACGATGCTTTCCTCACGAGTCGGGTGTACGACCAGTACGAACGGATCTGTAACCATCTCGATATGGACATCCTCTCCGTCCGTCGGTTCCGCGACATCCTGAAAGAGCAAGCCTTCCTCGGGGTTGTCGAAATCGAGAAGATCAACAAGGGAAGTGCGGGCGGCATCCACCTCCAGAACCGACTCATTGAAGATCCCCATGTCGTCCGCGAAACGATCCTCGAGGACAGCCGGATGCAGGACTGGACTCGCGAATAGTGACCCCCTACTACTGAGTGGGTGCGGACGACGGAAATCTGGGGTGGGGCGTAAGGAAACGACGGAAACGAGGGGGGTCCAAAATTACGTCGGAAACGTGGGGTTGGATCGAAACGACGGAAACCAGGGGTGGGGACCACTACGACAATTTGTCGGTGGCTCCGAACGAGCTCAAAACGGCGTCCCTCTCACCGGAGAGCTCTCGCCGAATGTCGGATCGGTCCCACCCGAGCGGTGAAAGCACGCTCTCGACAGCTCTGATGAGTTGCGTCTCGTAGTACGACACATCGTACGAATCCATCTCTTCGTGGGCGAGGGCGACACGCTCTCGCGAGGATTTCTCGTCGTCGACGACCACGTACTCGATATCCTGACCCGGGTGGATTGCTAGATCTTGATCGCGAGCCCGTGTCAAGGCCGCCACGTTCTGGGTATTCTGCGAGTACCCTTTCAAGGGCTTGGAGACACGATTCCGTTCGACGAGCCGCTCCACTGCTACGGTACCCGCCTGTAGTTCGTCGATTGCCCGTTCGAGACGCCCGAGCACCGCGTCTGCGGACTTCGTTGCATCGAACCGTTCGAGACAATCCCGCTGGACATCCTCGATAAACGACGGGGTCGACCGCTGGCGAGCCTCGATCCCACGTAACTTGAACTTGTCGTTGCCAGCCACCTTGCCGAAATACTTCGTGAGTGCACCGGCGTCACTCTCGCGCTGGGGAACGAACGCCACCCAGTCATAGTGGGCTTCGTGTTCGAGTCGAATCTCGACGCGTTCCGTGATCGCCGTCGCGAGCGCGTCGAGGTTTTCGCGGTCATCGTCGTCGACGTCGGGGTCCGGGGTTACCCAGATGGAGTCAACGATGCCGTGGACGACACGCCAGCCGCCGTCCTCCAACTGCTGTTTCGCCGTCAGCAGAATCTCGCGAGCGAACGCGTTGATTGCCTCGTGGCACTCGATACGGCCGAACTTCGCGTTGCTGAATCCTTGATACCCGAAGCAGGCGACGAGAATCCACTTCAGCGCTCCCGACCGCCCCTTGAGTTCCGCCAGCCGGTCGTTGTCGGGGTTGTCCAGATCCTTCTCGTGACGGATGGCCGCCTTGATCTCGTCGCGAGCGTCGATGATCGGCTGTAGCACGTCGACGAGGTAGCCTTGGTCGTCACAAATTGAGTATCCAAGGCCGGGGACGTCCTTGTGGTCGCTGTGACAGTCACACCGGATGACGTCCGGTGACACATTCCGAGTACAGATGATATTCGGGTACAACGAGGAGAAGTCGAGTTCGTGGACGTTCTCGTGGAGGCCGACCTCGGGCGCGAAGATGAAGCCGCCACGATCGGCGTCGTGGAGCGTCCCCATCGGCTTGAAAAACTCGTGACGCCAGGAGTTCCACGGGACGAGGACGCCGCGGTCGTGGGCCTCGCAGATCTGGATCGCAGTGAGAACGTTCCCGATCGACGCCCACGCAAGTTCCTGGATGGGCTTTTTCGATCGCGACACGAGGTCGAGGACGCCGTCGAGGTTCGTCTCCCCGTAGAAGAACGTGTTCGACTCGTCGATGATCGCCCGCCCGGGGACATTGTACCGAGCCGGCGAGTGGCCGACGCGACCATAGCTCGAGTACGTCGACCGACTCGCGAGTTGCTGGTAGTCGACGTCCGGCCACCGACTCAGCGAGAAGTCGTCGACGCCGGCAGCCGTCGCCATCTCGTACAGCGTCGGGACGATCTCGCTCGTCGAGCAGACGAGGATGTCTGGGTCGTGTGTCTCGATCGCCGCTTGAACGGTGGTGAGGATGTCTCCTGCTGACCCGGTTACGGTCTCGCCCGCAATTGTGAGCTCGCTGTACGTGTCTTGGCCTGTCTCGGTCACTGGAATACCGAGCCGGAGCGTCGACAGTTCTGCCGCCGGCGTTGGATCGCGATTCGTCTCCAGACAGTAGCGAAACTCCCGTGAGAAATCGACGTTGAAGGAGGCGAGATCGCCGACCGGATGCGCTGATAGTTGGCGTGCCTGTCGCGCAAGCGGTGTGACGCGGTCGACGTGGTTGACATCGACAGCCAGAGCGCGCTCGTCGTCACGCCTGAAGCCGGAGCGCCGCGACACGGATTCGGTCGCGACGACGTCAGGATGCCGTTCGTATAGTGAATGAAGTTGTGTAAGATCGATGTCGGTGTCAGGATCACGTGCTGCGACGAAGAAACGGGGCGTGTAGTCGTCGCGTTCGGTCATGGTGGCGCCATCGTCGGTCGCTTCCCATTCAAGGACGCGACCATCATCAAGGAAATCGATCGTGAACGTCATTTGCGTAAGTCACCCACCTACCATTCTATACACCGAAATCTCGCATAATCGCCGGTGTGTCTGTTCCGGATTTCAGGGAATGGAGATCGCCTTGACAGAAACAGCGTACTCTCGTGGGTTCGCTCTGTTAACCCCACTTCCAGAATCGTTTCCGGGTTTGTTAGCTGAACATCCGGTAGCGTGTTAACCAACAGAACGACCGTCCTACAGATCGCTGTTGGTTAAGACTGCTGTGGACAGTCCTCCATATCTTGAATACGGTGAACAATATACTACCCCACAGATTATTATACCGCTCTCCCGTTGGTTGGCACATAATGTCCGAAGAGCCGTCCCCACCCCACCGAGTGAGCCCGGATGGCGGCACCGAACACCGTGACGTGAACGACGTCGTCGAAGAGGAATGGATCGAGGAGACGACGCCCTTCGAACGAGTGTACGAAGTCATCTCTCGTGTGTACGATCCGCTGTCTGCAGCACAGATCGCCGAGCGTGCCCGCGTCTCACCGACCACGGCGCGAAAGCACCTGCGAACGCTCGAGAGCGCTGGTGAGGTAACGACGTCTCAGAACGGTCAGACGACGCACTACCGACGGTCGGAAATGGCTATCGTCACCGAACACGCCCAGTCGCTCCTCGCAGAACGGACGCCCGAAGAGATCGCGTCCGGCATCGCTGATATGAAGGCGCAGATACAGGCGTGGCGCGAGGAATACGGTGTTGATTCACCTGAAGAATTCGCCCGAGAATTGGATATCGGCGACGCCGACAGCGAGCATGGTGCACTTCTCACAGAATGGCAAACGACGCGACGTAACCTCGCGCTCGCACAGGCAACACTCGCGATCGGTGAGGTGAGCCAAACTGGTCACCTCACTGGCACGGACACGGATGACGATGGTAACGGCGATACATCCATCGTGGTATGACCGACGACGGAGGCCCCGCTCACCATATTCAGCCAGACGAGCAGTCTGAGGTATTTGGTCCTATCGACGCCGGGGCACTACGGGAAATACGGGACCTGTTCGTGGAACTAGAGCCGCTGGTCCAGGCGGCGTCATTAGACGACCCCCTGAATCCACAGATACTTTCCGTTGAACTATCCGACGGCGTCGGAGCGGCGTCAACAGCGCGGATAGATGTCCGGTGGAGTCTCACCGGGAACTACGCCGCACACTACACAGATGACCGAGACCGAAATTTTCGGTTCGACTGTCATCCGAAACTCGACGCCCCGCGCCGACACTTCCATTCACCTCCCGATGCTCCGAGCCGTCCCGTCGACCCATCTTGTATTGCTGTGTCTGAAACAAGCCTTGTGACGCGGGCGATTCTCCAGCGGTGGCGATACGCCTATACGAATGGAACATTCGATGGGATCAACGACGCAGAAAATCCGCCATAGGAGCCTTGTCGGCACGGGTTCTTCTACCGGTACGGCTCTGTTGAATCCGATGATGGAACGGGGATCACGATCTCTGGAGGCGCGGTTATCCCCTTTTCGTCGTCGATGAATTGGATCCTTCCACCTAGTGATCTCGATTCTCTCCCTCTCTGCTAAGATTGTATCTCTGAATTCTCTCGGCAGCGATCCTGAACCGAGTACAGGGAGACCCGATCCCGACGCCTTCTGCGGATTCAACAGAGCACTTCGATCCTTCGCCTTCGCATGGAATCAGCTTATCTGAACACTACCCCTCTACCAACGCTAACGGATATACTGGCCCACTCCCGGCGTCACGAAGTACAAACGACGCTTCAGTAAAGGCCCAGCGTGAGTCGACGAGATCGTTAACAACCAACACCGGAGCAGCCCGAACGCCATCAGTAGCCGTCATCGTGTCTTGGACGTTCCACCGCTTCTGATACGAGTTAGCCAACTCCTCGCGGGGTTGTACCGTACCAGTTTGTTCGAGCGCCTCAACATACGGGAGTTCGAGGGTCGCTGCGATCTGCTCGGCAAGCGCTGCGACTTGACCAGTATCGTCCCACAACGGAATCGACGTCACCCACGCCGGCGCAGGCGACGGCCTCCACTCATCGAACAGGTCGACAGCAGCCGAGACAAGCTCTGTACTGTACTGACCAGTATCTCGCTGTTCACGGACACGTGCTCCCCAACCAGGGTCATCCAGAGCCGCCAACACACGGCCATCCTCCATGTTGCGGTCATCATCGATCACCGAGCGCCCGCCCTCCTGTTTCGGCAAGTAGTATCGCGATGAGATCTCACCGGTCGAGCTACTTTTGTAGTGGTCAACTGCCACATCGATCAGTTCCTGCTTCTCGACAGTCGATGGAACAAATTCACCAACACAGTTGGCGCAGTGCCCACAGTCCTCCTCAAGCGATCCGTCTAACTCATCGTCGATGAACCGTGTAAGGCACGCATCAGTCGCCGCAAACGATTGGATGCGCTCCAACTCATCCCATCGATGCTGCGTGACTGACTCAATGCGCTCGTGGTCGTACGACCAGTCTTTGGTTGTCCGCTCGTACCCGTTCTCTCCTTTGTAGATGGCATTCTCGACTCGTAAGATGTTGAGACAGGTATCTACAGCACCCCAGCCGACGTTGACGTGTTTAAGGAGTTCGTACTTGTGGAGTTGGGTGTTGCTGGCCTCGATTGTCTCAAGCACCGCTTGGAAGGCCTCTGGTTCGGGGAAGGCCTGTTCGATGAAGTACTCAGCCACCTCATCGTCACTCTCGCCACTCAGCATGATTGCCTCCGCTTCATCGAGCGCACGCCCAGCCCGCCCGATCTCCTGATAGTATCGGATGAGATTCGGAGGCCGTTGGAAGTGGATCACCCACCCCAAGTCAGGCTTGTTGAATCCCATTCCAAGTGCGTTCGTGGCGACGAGCGCATCGACGTCATTGGCCATCAACTGGGATTCAAGCTCCCGTCGGCGGTCGCCGTCGAGGCGGCCATAGTATGGCTCCACATCGTGACCGAATTGCTGGAGCCACTCAGCCACGAGTTCGACTTCATCAGTCGTCAGGCAGTAGATGATGCCCGAACCATCGAAAGATCCAAGATTTTCAGCAAGCCAAGCGAGGCGCTCAGCCTTCGAATCCATCTCAATGGTTTGGATCCGGAGTGAATCGCGAACCAACTCCCCGCGAATCGCATCGAGGTCCGGCACCTGGGTCGTGATGTCATCCACAACGCGGTTGTTAGCGGTGGCCGTCGTCGCCGCCACCGGAATATGTGCCGGCAACTCGTTGAGAATGCGACGGATCCGACGGTAGTCAGGCCGGAAATCATGGCCCCAATCAGAGATACAGTGGGCCTCGTCGACGACAAGCAGCCCGAACTCCTCGTCCATCTCTAAGAGGATCTCCTGTTGGAACTGCGAATTTGCGAGTCGCTCTGGTGAGATGAGGAGGACATCACACTCTCCCTCAACGATCGCGGTCTTCGCCTCATCCCATTCGTCGGTGTTGTTGGAGTTGATTGTCCACGCAGAGAGTCCCAGCTGATTCTCCGCGTCTTGGACTTGGTTGTGCATCAACGACAACAGCGGGCTCACGATGAGTGTTGGACCAGCACCTTGCTCTCGGCGAAGCTTGGTAGCCGTGAAGTAAACCGTACTCTTGCCCCATCCCGTCCGCTGGACTAACAATAGCCGATCGTTGTCATTGACGAGCCGGTCAATCGCCTCCCACTGTTGTGGGCGAAACTCCGCGTCAGGACCGATACTTCGTTCCAGCAGTTCCTGTGCTCGGGCTTTCGGCACTCGATCCGTATCGTCGGGCTGTGCTTGCTGAGCGGTTGGCTCGTCACCCGAGTGCCCAGTAGACTCAGTTGCCGGTGTTTCGAGATCCGTATGGCTCGTAGACTCGCCACATTGTTCCGAGTCCTCTACAGTCTCGTCACCAGGGTCGGTAGTCTGGGTCTCGCCAGTCTCTTCAATCGCAAGATCTTGTCCCTGAGTCGCCGTTTCATCCGACTCAGTCCAGTCTTTGACAGCCGCACGGAGGGATGGCGCCACGCGATCACCAACATACTGGGCCGCAGTAAGCGCGTCAACAGATGCGTCGGTAACATCAGATGGCGTCTCGAAGCCCTCCTCGCCCAGCATATGGTAGTACCTGATCGAGTAGCCACCGTCTTGAAGCGCTTCAGCAAGGCGCGATGGTGTAAACCACTCAATGAGCGATCCGACGGCTTCCTCTGGTGGCACCCCGACAGGTGCTAAGTCACCATATACTGTCGCGACCTTACTGCGGGGCACATCCAGCCCGTCTGCGAGGTTTGCGAGTAGCGTTCCTTCGCTCTCACATGCTTCATTGGCCACCGCCCAGATACATCGGCAGGTTCGTTCTCCAAGCTCAGTTGAGCGTGTCAGGGTAAGGAGCGACGCTGCGACGATCTCATCTACATGCTCGTAGCCAGCCTCGGAAAGTGCTGTAGCACGCGTGGAACCGACGCCAGGAAGGTCCGTCAGCTCTGTTGGTTGGTCTGTCGAGTCGTCAGTATCGACTGTTTCAGCGGACTCATCAAGCATCGCTGAACGGAACGCGTAGGAGTGCTGGTACCCGACAGCAGACCACGTGTGCTCCGGGTCACTCTCAGTACTCACGTGGTGGATGACTTGACTTAGTGGTATGTGTTTAGCCCGAAGT
>NZ_BBJP01000015.1 GCF_000739595.1 Halorubrum halophilum
CCGACCGCCCGGCTACCGCAAACACGGAGACTCCCACCCGCGTTCAACCGTGTCGTTCAAAGCGGCTGGCTTCAAGCACGACGCACAGTTCACCCGCGTTCGCCTCTCGAAAGGCCGAAACCTCAAAGAACACCGGTCAGACTTCATCCTGTGCGACTACCAGACTCGCCCTGATGTTGACCTGACCGAGTGGGACATTCAACAGGTTCGTGCGGTATACAAGCGTGACGAGTGGCGGTTACAATTCGTCTGTCGAACCACCATTGACCCGGAACCACCGGGCGACGAGGTGGCCGGTGTTGACCTCGGGATCTGTAACTTCGCCGCTGTCTCCTTTGGTGGCGAGTCGGTGTTGTATCCCGGTGGCGCACTCAAAGAGGACGAATACTATCTCACGAAGAAGCGTGCCGAGACGGACGATTCGGCTTCACGCGAAGCGAAGCGTCTTGACCGAAAACGCACCGCTCGCCGGACACACTTCTTGCACACACTCTCGAAAGCGATTGTAGAGGAGTGTGTCGAACGAGAGGTTGGCACGCTTGTCGTTGGCGACCTCGGTGGCATTCGAGAGGACGACGAGAACGGCGAAGCTCGGAACTGGGGCGACCACGGGAACTTAGACTTGCACGGGTGGGCGTTCGATCGGTTCACGACGCTCCTCGACTACAAGGCGGAAGCCGAGGGCATCGACATGGAGTTGGTGTCGGAACGCGATACATCGAAGTCGTGTTCAGCATGTGGTCACACGGATGACAACCAGCGTGTGGAGCGTGGACTGTACGTGTGCGAGGAGTGCGACACAGTTGCGAACGCGGACGTAAATGGTGCGGAGAACATTCGACAAAAGGTACTCCCGAGTCTCGCCACGGACGGCGGTGATAGGGATAACGGCTGGTTGGCACAGCCAGGGGTTCGCCTGTTCGACCGTAGCGAGGGCAGTTTCGCCCCGCGAGAACAGGTCGTGAACCGCGAACCGTAATATCCCAACTCAGCGGTGCGGTGCCGTGGGATTCCCGCGTCTTCAGGCGCGGGAGGATGTCAAATATTAGAAAATTATTTGTTTCGCTATGTTGTCGTATGAAAACCGGGTCGTCGCCGGAGCGGGACTCGCGGCCGTACTCTGTCTCGGGGCAGTCACCTTCATCGAGTTACGCGTCGGTTTCCCCGGCGACTGGGCCTCCGTCGTCGCGTTCGTTCTGTTCATGCTGTTCGGATTCGCGATACCGCAGGTGTATCTGCTGCGAGCGGACCCTTCCGTCTCCCGCGTCTCCCGGATGGGCGTCATCACGCTTATGCTGATCGTCCTCGCGAGCGTGTTTTCGACGGACGTTACCGGCGTAGAGCTAACGGTTATCTGGGGTATCGTGGGGGTCAGTGTCGCAGCAATTTTCGTCTACGAGGTACGCGACGGCTATCTTCAGTCACTCCGGAACGAAACCTGACGCGAGCAAAACGCCCCGACCGCCCGTGCCGACCGTACTCAGCGTAGCGACCGAAACCCGTCACTAACAGCGGTTCAACGGAGCTAAAAATACACAGAGTCGATGATTCGCCTCTGTCCCGAGATCGACGTTGCCGATCGACGAGTCTTACGCCAGCTCGTCGATCTGCTCGACGACGGCGTCGGCGAACTCGCTCGTCGCGAGCTTCTCGCCGCCCTCGATCTGCCGGTGGAGGTCGTAGGTGACCTTCTTGGAGGCGATCGTCTCCTCAACGGCCTCACGCACGAGGTCGGCGGCGTCGGACCAGCCGAGGTAGTCGAGCATCTCGCGGCCGGAGAGGATCATCGCGGTGGGGTTCACCTTGTCCTCGCCGGCGTACTTGGGCGCGGAGCCGTGGACGGGCTCGGCGAGACAGCGGCCGTGACCGCGGTTGATGCCGGGCGCGATGCCGAGGCCGCCGATCTGCGCGCCGGCGGCGTCGGACATGTAGTCGCCGTTGAGGTTCATCGTCGCGATGACGGAGTACTCGTCCGTACGCGTAAGCAGCTGCTGGAGCATGTTGTCCGCGATGCGGTCCTTGACGACGAGGGTTCCCTCGGGCTGTTCGCCGTCGTGCTCCTCCCAGAGCTGGTCCTCGGTGATGACGTCGTCGCCGTACTCCTCCTCGGCGACCTCGTAGCCCCAGTCGCGGAACGCGCCCTCGGTGAACTTCATGATGTTCCCCTTGTGGACGAGCGTGACCGAGTCGCGGTCGTTGGCGAGCGCGTAGTCGACCGCCTCGCGGATGAGGCGCTTCGAGCCGAACTCGGAGATGGGCTTGACGCCGATGCCGACCGGGCCGTCGTGGATGACGTCGGCGACCTCCATGTCCTCTTCGAGGAAGTCGCGTACCTGCTCGGACTCGTCGGTGCCGGCCTCCCACTCGATGCCGGCGTACACGTCCTCGGTGTTCTCCCGGAAGGTGATCATGTCCATCTCCTCCGGGTTCTTGACGGGCGAGGGGACGCCGTCGATGTAGTAGGTGGGGCGGACGTTCGCGTAGAGGTCGAGCGTCTTTCGGAGCGCGACGTTCAGCGAGCGGAAGCCGGCGCCGACGGGGGTCGTCAGCGGGCCCTTGATCGCGACGCGGTGGTCGCGGATGGCCGAGACGGTGTCCTCGGGGAGGTTCTCGTCGTACTTCTCTCGGGCGCTGCCGCCGGCGTAGACGCGCATCCACGCGATGGAGCGGCCCGTCGCCTCCGCGGCCGCGTCCAGTACCTTCTGGGCGGCCGGCCCGACGTCGGTACCGATCCCGTCGCCGTGAATGATCGGGATGATCGGGTTCTCGGGAACGTTCAGCTCGCCGGTCTCCTCGTCGGCGAGCGTGATGGCCTCGCCGTCCTCGGGGACGTCGACCTTGTCGTAGCTCATGAACGTGCGTGCGTTGTCGGACCCGCGTAAAGTGCCTGCCGCTTTGCTTCTGAGCTCCGTATCCGCCGAAATCGACCGTTTCCGACGACTTCAGACGGGAAGCACTTCCACGTCGAACAGCGACCGCCACCGGTAGCGCCGGCCGCCCCACACGAATGTCCGGCGCGCCAGCGCGTACGCGAGGAGGAGCGGCGAGACGATCACCGCCGGACCCGCGAGCAGGAACGTCGCCCGACGGATCCCGAACCGGGCGTAGATACCCGCCGAGATCGCGGTGACGAGCGTCACGCCGATCACCGGCGCGAACAGACACAGCGCGGCGAACGCGACCGCGAAGGCGACGTTGAACGCGGCCCCGAGAGGCGCGTGGAACCGCACGATACGGAAGAACCGGACGAACCGCTCCAGCGATCCCCGGATCGACCCGCCGGCGGGGACGGTCCGGGTCCGGTCCGCGGCGGTCACGTCGACGTGTTCCGAGAGGGTCCCGTCGTCGCTGACGGTCCGGCGGAGGTCCGCGAGGAACGCGTCCCGCCCGTCTCGGAGGTCGTCACGCTCGAAGACGACCGCGCCGCCCCAAGCGATCCCGCCCGCGGACACCGCGGCGGTCCCGCCGAGCGCATACGCGGGCTCGAGCAGGCGGGCGAGGGGATCCTTCCCGACGAAGACGGGAATCTCAGTCGTGGGTCCCTGTCGCTCGTAGTCGGCGTTGAGCGTTGCCAGCCAGTGGTCCGGGTGCGCGAAGTCGTCGTCGGTCCAGACGATCCGGTCGTGCGCGGCCGCCTCCATCCCCACGGCGATGGCGTTCGCCTTTCCGGAGCAGCCCTCGGGCTCACCAGCGAGGACGATCCGGACGCCGTCCGGCGTCGTCCCCCGGCGATCGGCGACCGGGTCGTCGGCGGTGTCACAGATCACGAGCAGCTCGTCGCGCTCGCCGAGTTGTCCGGCCACCTCGTCGCAGGCGTCGGCCCAGCGCACGGTGGGGAGGAGAACGGAGTTCGGCGGGCGGTCCTGATCCGTGCTGGTCACGTCGCCCGCTTCGCGCGCGGACCCCATAAGTGGTCAGTCGGAGCCTACTCGCTCGCGTTCGCCGACGCTCACCGACAATCGTACCCCGTACTCACCGACACTCGCGCGTGCCGATCTCACGGACCCAGACCTCGTCGCTCCCGGACACGTCGACCCCGACCGACGAGACCGTCACCGATTCCGTCTCCCCGCCGGAGAGTTCCGCCGCCCGGTCACAGAGGTGCACGAGCGTCGCGTCGACGCGAGCGGTGTCGTCGACCGACAGCCGGGAGAAGTGCTTCCGCCAGCGGGCGGTGGGGTAGCTCCGGGCGTCGGACGGGGGGCGGTCGGCCGCGACCGAGTCGCCGTGCAGCGCGTCGATCCGGTCACCGCCGGCGGTCGTCGCCGTCGCGAGCACGAGCGAGTCGGTCGACGGCGGCTCCGGCGCGAACATGTCCCAGTCGGTCTGGGCCGGGTCGGACACTGCCACGACGGGGTCGGGCGCAGCGACGACTCCGAGCCCCATCGCGTTCCACGCGAGCAGCGAGACGAGGAGAAGGGTGGCGACGGCGGCGAGGGCGCGGCCGCGGGTCGCCCGGCCGAGACCGAGATCGGAGAGCGGGTCGGTGGCGACCGATCCGCCACCCGGCGGCTCGGGGATCCCCTCCGCCGCCGACCGAAATCGCCCGATCGCCGGCGCGGCCAGCGACTCGATCCGATCCCAGACGAACGGTGGGAAGAAGGGGATCAGCGCGGTCGCCGACACGACCGAGAAGACGCCGATCTGGAGCGTGAGCGCCATCGAGAGGTGGGCGACGACGAGGACGCCGGCGAGCGCCGCCCGGACCCGTCGGGCGCTCGCGACGAGCAGCGGCGAGGCGACGAGCAGCGCGACCCAGCCGTAGGTCGCGGCCGCGAGCAGCGCCGGGCTCTCGGGCATCAGTCCCCCGAACGGGCCGTGGAGGTACGTGAGCCGGAAGACGGTCCCGACCGCCTCGCCCGCGGGCCACGCCTCCCCGCGGAGCTTCACGACCGCGTTCGAGACGTAGACCGCGAGAACGACGGTCAACAGGAGGGCTGAGGCGGGGCCGGCGAACCGGGAGTTTTCGCGCGGTGGTCGTTCTCCCTCGCCCAGCGCGACCCGCCGCCGAACCGCGTCCGCCGACCAGCGCGCGCCGAGCGGGCACAGCAGCCCGGCCCCGAGCAGCTGCCAGAGCAGCGTGTCGCCGGCGTTGAGCACGAACGGATTCCGCGCCTGCAGCGACGCGAGCAGGACCAGCGAGACCGCAGCCGCGAGCCGGGTCCGGTAGCCGACCGCGAGCGCGACCGCGGCGAGCCCGGCGACGAGGAACAGCAGGGCGACGGCCCACGCCTCGCCGGAAAGCGCGTGGAGCGAGAGCCGGGTTCCGAGGGAGTACGACTCCGGGACCGTCGACCGGGGGAGTACCCCTGAATCGGTGTAGAACGCCGTTAGATTCCGGGCGCGCAGCGCGAGGTCGACGAGGAGGACGACGCCGAGCGCGACTCGGAACGCAGCGAGCGCGCGCGTATCGATCCCGATCCGGGACCGGAGCGCGGCGCGGGGCCGGTCGGGGACCGCGGATCCGGTGTCGTCAGTCCCGGAGCCGGAGTCGTCGACGGCGGCGTCTCGGCGTTCGACCACGATGGTGACGACTCCCCGAGGAGCGTGGAAAGGTCTTGCGGCGGCGAGAGGGGAGATAGGAGTGGCCGACACCACCTCTTTCCGGGCGCTTATCCGGACGCCGCGAGACCCCCGCGTATGCGCGTCATCGCTCACGGCGGCGCCGGGGGACGCCCGGACGAGCCGGCACCCAGACAGGCGACGCTCGACGAGGCGACCCGCCGCGGCGTCGACGCCGACACACCTCTCGACGCGGTCGAGACGGCGCTCGGCGTCCTCGAATCGGACCCGCGGTTCAACGCCGGCGTCGGCGGCGCGGTCCAGTCCGACGGCGTCGTCCGCACGGACGCGGGCGTGATGACTTCCGACCGGGAGATCGGCGCGGCCTGCTCGATGTCCGGCGTCGAGCGCGCGGCGAGCGTCGCCCGCGTCGTCCACTCGGAGACGCCGCACGTCTTCGTCTCCGGCGAGCACGCGGTCGACCTCGCGAGCGAGTTCGGGATCGAGACGGACGTCGACCTGCTCACCGACGAGACGCGCGAGGGGTACGAAGAGGAGGACCCGCCGCGGGGAGGGCCACGCGAGCACCTCGACTGGCTCGCGACGCGGTTCGGATCGGGCGACGATCAGGCGGGAGAGCGGTCGAAAGATGAGGCGCCCGACCACGACACGGTCGGCACGGTTGCCACCGACGGCGAGACGTTCGCGGCGGCGACCTCCACGGGCGGCCGGTCGTTCGCGCTCGCGGGGCGCGTCGGCGACGTGCCGCAGGTCGGATCGGGCTTCTTCTGTACCGCGGCCGGCGGCGCGAGCGCGACGGGCGCCGGCGAGGACATCGCACGCGTGACGCTCTCGCGGCGGGCGGTGGGGTATCTCGACGACGGACTCGGGGCGCAGGCAGCGGCCGAGCGAGCGATCGACGAGTTCGAGGACATTACCGGATCGGGGGCGGGCGTCATCGTCCTCGGGGAGGACGAAGCCGGGAGCGCGTTCAACACGGACGGAATGCAGACGAGCATCGGTTATAAGTAGTCGATGATTTGCCAGTCGATCGCTTATAAACAGTCAATACCGCGGTGACCACTTCCAAAGCCCCAGTCGCGACGGCTCGCGCGACTCGCTGCGCTCCTCGCTCAGTCGCAATCGCTCCTTCGCTGCGGTGCTTGCGTCGTCGTGCTTCGCCCTCGCGACTGCCCCTTTGAGTCCCCATCCCGCACTGCCCACCACCGCAGCCTCACACCTCCCCAGCCTCGTCGGTCGCCCTCCGCGTTGCTCCGGGCGACCGACTCCCTCGCACCGTCGTCGCCGGCGGCTCCGCCGCCGGCTGCCAGAGGGACCGAAGGTCCCTCGCGGCTCGCGGCCCTACGGGCCGCTCGCCGGGGCGCGCCACCCGAAAAGATCGGTTGAGTGTCGTCGATAACTTATAAACAACCCCGTTACCCCCACCTCCGTCCGCCTCATCGCCCGCGGAGGCGAGGATACAAATCCGCCCGCCGCGTTGCCCGCGTATGGTCACGTTCCTCGCCGGCGGCACGGGGACGCCGAAGCTCCTCGACGGGGCGACCCGCGTGTGGGACCCCGCGGAGGTCTCGGTCGTCGCCAACACTGGCGACGACATCGAGCTCGGCGGCCACCTCGTCTGCCCCGACGTCGACACCGTGCTGTTCGCGGGCGGCGGCGTCCTCGACCGCGAGACGTGGTGGGGGATCGCGGACGACACGGCGGCGACCCACGAGGAACTCCGCCGGCTCGCGGAGGCGGCCGGACTCGAAACGGGTCCCCGATACCTCGACGACGAGGCGCAGACGGCGGGGCGCGGGATCGCCCGCTGGCGGCGTTTTTCAGGTGTTGGCGAGTTCATGGAGATCGGCGACCGCGACCGCGCGGTCCACGTCACGCGCACGAGCCTGCTCGACGAGGGGAAGTCGCTCACCGAGGCGATCCGGACCCTCGCGGACGCATTCGACCTCGACGTCGACCTCCTCCCGATGTCCGACGATCCGGTCGCGACGCTGATCCACACCGAGGCGGGCGAGACGATCCACTTCCAGGAGTACTGGGTCGCGCGCCGCGCGGATCCCGCCGTCGCCGACGTGGAGTTCCGGGGCGCCGCGGACGCGGAGCCGACCGCCGCCGTCCGCGAGGCGCTCGACGATCCCGTGGTGATCGGTCCCTCCAACCCCGTGACGAGCATCGGGCCGATGCTCGCGGTTCCCGGCGTCGAGGCGGCGCTGGAGGCGACCCCCGTGGTCGCGGTCTCGCCGTTCGTCGGCGACGAGGTCTTCTCCGGGCCCGCCGCCGAGCTGATGCGGGGCGTCGGCCGCGACCCCTCGACCGCCGGCGTCGCCGACGCGTACCCGTTCGCGGACGCGTTCGTCCTCGACGACGACGACCCGACCGAACTCCCCGAGCAGCACGTCGAGCGCACCGACACTCGCATCGACGACGCGGACGACGCCGAGCGCGTCGCTCGGGCGTGCGAGCGCGCGCTGGCGGCGGTGGCGAACGGAGAGGCCGAAACGGAAGCTGACGCGGAGGTGGCGGAGTGACCGCAAACAGCGACGCTCTCTCACCCCCGTTCCTCGTCGCGGCCAGCCTCAGCGGCGCGGCCGACGCCGACTGGGCGCGGGCCGCGGCCCCGTACGTCGACGCCGCGGTTCTCGGTGGGATCGCGCTCGACCGGGCCAGTCGGGCCGCCGCGCGCGACCTCGTCGCCCGCGACCGTTCGGAGTTCCTCCCCGAAGATCCGTTCGCGTGGATCGACCGCCAGCTCGGCCGACTCTCTGACGCCCCCCTCCGCCCCGGCGTCAACGTCCGGAGCGCGACCGTCGACCCCGTCCGCGAGGCGGCAAGGGTCTGCGCCGAACACGGCGCGGTCTGCGAGGTGAACGCGCACTGCCGGCAGCCCGAGCTACGCGCGGTCGGCTGCGGCGAGTCGCTCCTCCGGGACACAGACCGGCTCGCCGACTACGTGGCTGCCGCCGCCGAGACCGGGGCGACGACGAGCGTGAAAGTTCGGACCGAGGTCCCCGGCGTCGACCTCGCCGCCGTCGCGGACGCGGTCGCGGCCGCGGGCGCCGACTGGCTGCATGTCGACGCGATGGACTCGGAGGAAGTCGTCGACGAACTGACGGCCGGACGGGGGAGCGAGACGGGCGAGCCCCACCGCCCCCGAGATGACCTCACCGTGATCGCCAACAACGGCGTGCGTGGCCGGGAGACCGTCGCGGAGTACGCCGCGTACGGCGCGGACGCCGTGAGCGTCGGCCGGCCGAGCGAGCGCCCGGCCGCCCTCTCGCGGATCGCCGACGCGGTGGCGGCGTGGCGAGACGGGGAGCTGCTCGGGGAGGGCTCGGCGACCCCGCCGGAGGCGCCGCCGTGAGACGGGACCCCGTCGACGACGCGACGCTCGCGCTCCTGCTGGAGGTGGCCGGGACCCCGAAGCCCGGCAACGTCGACCGGCACCGTGATCTCGACGACCTCCTGTTCGAGGCGTTCCTCGGCGGGGCGGTCGGCGCCCGCGAGGGGCTCGAACTGGCCGCTAACGGAGAGACGACGATTGGCCGCGCCTTCGAGCGCGGCGTCGCGGGGATGGCAGCGCGTGCGGGAACGAACACCCAGTTCGGCTGTCTCCTCCTCCTCGTCCCGCTGGTGCGAGCGACGGTCGCGGGAGAGGGGACCGACGGCGGTCTCGCCCCCGCGGCCGTCGACCGAGTCACCCGAGAGGCGACCGTCGACGACGCGGTCGCGTTCTACCGCGCGTTCGAGCACGTCGACGTCGCGGTCGCGGACCCGCCCGCGGACGCCGCCGACCTCGACGTGCGACGCGGGAGCGACGCGGCCCCCGCGCTCCGGGAGCGGGGCGCGACCCTACGGGACGTGATGGCCCTGTCGGCCCGGCCCGACGACCCCGCAGATCCGGATCGCGTCCCCGACCGCAACGCACAGGAGTGGGTCGAGGGGTTCCCGCGGACGTTCCGCGCGGCCGAGTGGATCCGGAGCGACGAGGGGCACCTGGCCGACCGCGCGGCCCGAGCGTTTCTGGGGTTGCTCGCGGCCGAGCCCGACACGCTGGTCGCCGCGAACCACGGTCCGGAGACGGCCCGCGAGGTCAGCGAGCGTGCGGCCGCGATCTTGGGGGGAGATAGACCGATTTCCGGGGGTATCGACGCCGATGCGGTCCACACCGCCGACCTCGACGCCGCGGAGGAGCTGGCGGACGCGTTCGTCGAAGAGGGGATCAACCCCGGAACGACCGCCGACCTCACCTGTGCGGCGCTGTACGTCGCGCTCCGACGCGGGGCGGGGGTGGCGCCGTGACTGGGGCCGACCGCGACGACCCCGACACGGCCTCCGCCACCGACGACTGGCCGGTCGCGCTCCGCGGCGTCACCGAATCGGTCGTGACGACGCTCGGGCCGAACGACCGCTGGAACGTCGCGGCGCTCGGGCTCCACGCCCCGGACGACCCGAGCGATCCCGTCACCGCGCGGACCTACGGGCGCACTCGGACGTGGCGGAACTTCACGGAGCGGGGCAGCGGGGTCGTCCAGTTCACGACCGATCCCCGGACGTTCGTCGACGCCGCGCTGACGGTCCGCGAGTTCGACGACCCGGTGCTCCCGACCGCCGACGCGTGGGTCGAGGTGACGGTCGAGGAGAGCGAGAGCGAGGTCGAGGGCGACACGACGATCCGGACGTGGGCGCTCGATCCGGCCGAGCACGCGATCGTACAGGAGCGCGTGCCGACGATCAATCGCGGGTTTAGTGCGGTCGTCGATGCCACCGTAGCCGCCTCGCGGCTGGACGTGTCGGGGTTCGAGACGGCCGAACTCCTCGACCGGCTTCGGTACTTCGCGGACGTGGTCGAGCAGTGCGGCGGCCCGGCCGAACGCGAGGCGTTCGCGCGGATCGACGAGGCGACCGGGTGGCGGGAACGGGCGGAGAGCGGAGAGGCACGAGGCGACGGAGCCGACGAAGGGACGTGAGACGGAGAGGTGCGGACGCGCCTGCGGCCCGCTCGCGGCGTAACGAACCCTTTTAGTTCGGGCCGGCGGTATCGCTCGGTATGGCCATCAAACCCAAGTACATCAAGCAGCTCGGGAAGGTCCTGCTTGAGCGGTACCCCGACTCGTTCAACACGGACTTCGAGACGAACAAGGAGAGCGTCACCGCGCTGACGACCGTCGAATCGAAGGGCGTCCGCAACCGGATCGCCGGCTACGTCACCCAGAAGAAGGCGCAAGCGGCCCAGAAGGCGTAAGCGAGTTCGAGTTTCTGTCGGTTCGTTTTCCCCCGTCGAGCCGCGGCTCTCGCCTCATCGATCGCTCCCGAGGTTTATCCCGAAAGCCGCGGCCACCTCGTCGCGATGGACGCGCTGGTCAGACCCGTCGTCGATCCGGGGTTCGCGGCGGCGGCGCTGGCGTTCCTGTGCGGGGGCGTCGCGCTCGGGACCGCGAGCGGGCTCGTCCCCGGACTTCACGCCAACAACTTCGCGCTGCTTCTGGCCGGACTCGCTCCCTCGGTGTCGGCCGACCCGCTGCTCGTCGGCGTCGCGATGCTCGGCGCGGGCGTGGTCCACTCGTTCCTCGACATCGTCCCCGCGCTCGCGCTCGGCGTCCCCGACGCGGCCACGGCGGTCGCGGCGCTGCCGGGACACCGGCTCGTGGTCGCGGGACGCGGTCGGGAAGCGGTCCGGCTCTCCGCGGTCGGATCGGGACTGGCGGTCGCGCTCGCGGTCCCGCTCGCAGTACCGATAACGTGGGTCATGATTCGCGGCTACCCCGTCGTCAGAGAGCACCTATCGCTGCTTCTGGGCGTCGTCGTCGCCTTCCTCGTGCTCACCGAGTCGTCGAGGCGGGCCGCGCTCGGGGGGCTCGTCGCCTGCCTCGCGAGCGCCGCGCTCGGCCTCGCGACGCTGGACGCGAATCCGTCGGCGCCGCTCGACGCGGGCGGCGTCCTCGCGCCGCTTTTCGCCGGGCTGTTCGGCGCCCCGGTGCTCGTCGACGCGATGGGCGACGGGGGCGTGCCGCCGCAGGCCGACGCCCGGATAGCGATGAGCCGTCGAGGACTCGGCGTCAGCGCGGGCGGTGGGTCGCTGGCGGGCGCGGTCGTCGGCTACGTGCCGGGCGTCTCCGCGGCGATCGCGGCGGTCGCGGCGCTGCCGGCGGTCCCGCGCGACGAGTCGGACCGCGGGTTCGTCGTCGCCACGAGCGGCGCGAACACGGCGAACACGATCTTCGCGCTGTTCGCGCTCGTCGCGCTCGGAACGCCCCGGACGGGAGTGACCGTCGCGATCGACCGCGCCGAGGTCCCGTTCGCGCTCCCGATCTTACTCGTCGCGGCCGCGACCGCTGCGGCGTGCGGGTTCGCGCTCGTGCTGCTGGTCGGCGACGCGTACCTCCGCGTCGTCGGAAACGCGGACTACACGCGACTGTCGGTCGGCGTATTGGGGCTGCTCGCGGGGATCTCGTACGCCTTTGCCGGGGTGTTCGGGATCGGCGTCTTCGTCGTCGCCGGGGCGTTAGGGCTCGTTCCGCCGCGGGTCGGCGCACGGCGGGTCCACCTGATGGGGGTACTGATCGGGCCGCTCATCGTCGGGTGAACCACGGTACCGCGTCGCAACCGGTCGTACGGTCGCGAAGGCAAAGAACAACGGTTAAAAGTCGCGCGGTGGTGGTTCACTGTATGAGCGAGAGTGAAACGCAGGGCACCCGGCAGTGTGTCTCCTGTGGTATTCAGGTGGCCGGGATGAACGCCGCGCGGTTCTCCTGCCCCGACTGCGGCGAGACGATCCACCGGTGCGCCAAGTGCCGGAAGCAGAGCAACCTCTACGAGTGTCCCGACTGCGGCTTCCGAGGGCCCTAACAATGGGAGACGTCGCCGCCAAGATCAAGGTCATGCCGAACAGCCCCGACGTGGACCTCGACGACCTGCAGGACCGACTGGAGGAGTCGCTCCCGCAGGGCGCGAAGATCCGCGGGTTCCAGCGCGACGACGTCGCGTTCGGGCTCGTCGCCCTCCTTCCCACCGTCATCGTCCCCGACGGCGCGGGCGGTACCGAGGCCGTCGAAGAGGCGTTCAACGACGTCGACGGCGTCGAGTCGGTCGCCGTCGAGAACGTCGGTCGCCTCTAAGCGGCTTCGGTCTCGTCGTCGACGACGCGAAACGGCTTTTCCGCGTCTTACAGCCAACCATTCTTCGGCCGGAGAGAGCCGGCTGAACCGTCTAATTACTCGTTACGGGACGTGCTCGGAGATCCACGCCGCGAGGTCGTCGCCGGGAACGAATCCCTCCGCGCGGCGCGCGACCGGCTCGCCGTCGACGAACAGCACGAACAGCGGGACACTCCGCACGTCGAACCGCTCGACGAGCGGCGGATCGTCGCGGGGATTCACGAGCGCGGCCGCGATGTCGAGCTCGCGGGCGACGTTGCCGAGGACGGGCTCCATGCTCGCGCAGAGGCCGCAGCCGTCCGTGTAGAACTCGACGAGGGCGGCGTTCGCGTCGGCGACGAACGCGTCGAGCGCGTCTGCGTCCTCGAGAGATACCGGTCGTCGGACGTCCGCGGAGGCGCCGTCAGCGGACTCGGAGTTCTCTGATCCGGTCTTGGGTTTCATGCACACTATTGTCGTCGAACACTTATAAACATCGCGCCAGGACCGGGAGGGACTTCACTTTTCGAGAAGCCGCCGCAGCCGTCGGTGGACGATGTCGGCCGGCCACGAGGCCGTCGTCGTCTCGCGTGCGACGCCGAACGTCTCGACGGTCCGGCGGACCGGCGCGTCGGACGCGCCGCGCTGCTCCGCGAGGAACGCGTACGCGGCTATCTGCAGCTCGTACCGCCGTCGCGTCTCGGGAGTCGGCTCGGCCAAGGCGATCTTCACGTCGGTCACGAATCGCTCCCCGTCCGGATACTCGGCGACGAAGTCCGCCCGCCCGTGGATCTCGACCTCGAGATCGCCGACCTCGGCCAGCCCGTCCAGCGGGCGTTCGACGCCGATCTCGGTCGCCGGATCCGCGATCCGACCCCACAGGTCCGAGTCGAGGAAGTCGTCGAGGACAGTCTCGAAGAACGCGAACATCCCGTCGCGCTCGGCCTCGTCGACGGGTTTCGAAAGCGCATTCACGGCGTCGTCGAAGGCGGCGCGTACGTCCGGTCCCGTCGTCCGGATCGCCCGTTCGTCAACGCCGCGAACGACCAGCTCCGTGAGCGCGTCGTGGAGACACGTCCCCACCTCCTCGGGACCGAGCCGGTCGAATCGCAGCGGGAGATTCCCGGAGACCTCGTTCGTCGCCGTGTGTAACGGCTCGCCCAACAGGTGGGCGAGCGCGTATCGATCCGCGTCCTCCGTCAGCGGGTACATCGTGCTGGGGCTCAGGAACCGGGGGACCCACGAGTTGAGCCGGTCGCGCCGTGTCGGAGAGGCGGCGACGCGATCGCTTCCGGTTCGAGGCGTCGGGGCGTCGCGTCCGGCGAACAGATCCACGTCGTTGACGCCGATCTCGATCGGGTCTCGATTCGGGTCTCGGTTCGAGCCCGCGTCGAGCCGCAACTCGTAGGAGTCGGTGCCGTCGCGTGAGAACGCCAGCCCGTCGCGGACCGCGTCAAGCCACCGGTCCCGACACTGATCCCCTCCGGCGTCCGAGCGAGGCAGGGGGACGACGAGGTGGTCCCGGGCCCGCGTCAGCGCCACGTACAGCAGGCGCCACGCCTCGGCGCGCTCGTTTTCGGCCACGCGGCGGAGACGATCGGGACCGACGAGCGTGTTCGGGTCCACGGAGTCGGGCGGGGAGCCGGGCGCGGAATCGTCCGGAGAGCCCCGCCAGCGAGCCGTCGCCCAGCGGAGCCCGGCGTCGCGGCCCCACCCGTCTCCGGCGCCGTACAGCCCGCCGTCGAACGGGGGGACGGTGACGTCTTCGGGCACCTCCGTGTTCGTCGGCGGGGCGAGCCCCGCGATCTCCCCCTGCGCGACGAACCGACGAGCGTGGGGGCCGCGCGACCAGATATCGAATCCGGGGTCGGCGACGACGACCACGTCGTCCTGATCCCCTTTGGCGCGGTGAACCGTGCGGAACTCGACGTCGTAGGCGGCGCCGGCCGCGCTCGGCTGCGTCGGGCCGGCACCGGGGTCCTCACGGAACGGCTCCGCGAGGTCGATCAGCTCCGAGGGGGAGTAGTGACCGTCTCCCTCCCATTCGGAGAGCGTCTCGACGAGCGCGTCGAGGTTGGCGACTCGCTGGTCCGGATCGGTGTCGTCGACGCACCCGTTCGGGTCGGCCCGCAGCGCGAGCGCCTCGATCACGTCCTCGACGTAGACGCTCGCCGGAGTCCGGCCGAAAGCGTCCCTCCGGTCGCGGAGCCGGACGACCCCTCGGAGGACCCGTCGCTGCGCTTCCGTGAGGGTATCCGGGTCGTCGTTGAGCACCCGGTCGAGATCCCACGAGTGCGCCTCGAACGGGGACGGGTCGGAGGAGGCCGCATCGAACGCGTCCCGCAGCGGGGACTCGGTGAGGAGGTCAGCGGTACGTTCCGGTGATCCCGGCGCGATCAGCCACTCGCAGACGGCGAGGACCGTCTCGACGGCGGGGGAATCGAACAGCGCGTCGGTCGCGGTGCGGACGCGAAGTCCCTCGGCGGCGAACGCCGCCTCGTACTCGGGCATCCGCGTCCCGCGGCGGAACAGCACCGTGACGCCGAGCGGGTCGCCGTCTGCGTCGCGGAAGGTCCCGTCCGCGAGCCCCCGCGAGACGAGCGTCGCGAGCACGTTCGCCTCGCCGCCCTCTCCGTCGGGATTCGCCCACGTCGCGGATCCGGGGCGGCCGACGCCGGCGAACGCCGAGACGTGGACGGCGGGACCGTCGTCGTCTTCGTCGTTCTCGCCGCCGGTGACGCCCTCGCGGGCCGCGTCCAATCGCGGGTACGATGCGTCGAGGTCTCCCAGATCCCCGCGGGCCGGATCGTCGAACACCCGCTCGGCGATCGCGTTGATCCCCGCGGCGACGTCGGGCACGCACCGGTAGGTGGTGGTCGCCGTTCGGTTCTCGTGAGTGTCCCAGTCCACGCCGAGATACGTCCCCTCGGTCGTCGCGGCGGCGAACCACCGCGGGTCGGCGTGTCGCCACAGATAGATGCCCTGTAGCACGTCGCCGCAGGCGAAGACGCGCGACTCGATCGTCACGACGTGCGAGAGCGCGGCGTGCTGGACGGCAGACACGTCCTGCGCCTCGTCGATGACCAGACTCCGGATCCGTGACCGGTACGTTCGGCGGATCCGGTCGCAGTGCGAGTCGTCGACCGAGCGGAGCGGCTCCGGCAGGTCCGGTCGCTCGCTCGATCCGTCGAAGTACGCGTCCACGAGGTACGCGACGTCGGTGTGCGAGACCGCGCCGTACTCGCGGACGGCGTCTCGGTATCGGGCGCGGTACGCCGAGAGAACGGCACAGAAGTCGTCGATCCGCGTCTCCCACGCGTCGTACAGTTCGCGGTCGGCGTCGAGCAGGCGCGCTCGGTCCGACCCGGTCACCGCCTCGCGGACGCGGTCGGCGGCGCCGCCGTCGGGTTCGCGGTCATCGATTTCCTCGCCCTCGACGAACCGCTCGACCGACCGCGCGATGGCGTCGAACGAGTCGGGTTTCCCGTCCGGATATACCGAGTCGCGCGTCTTCGTGAGCTCCGACCGGAACGCCTCGGTCGAGAGGCGTCGATCGCGGCAGTACGTCAGCGCGTCCGCCAGCATCTCGTCGACGCCGTCGTCGTACTCGCCGTCGGGGTACGCGGCCTCGAGGTCGCGGAGCCGACGGGCGAGCTCCGAGTCGCCGCGGAGCGACTCGTAGCAGTCGCGGTGGACCCGTTTCAGGAGCGCGTCGTTCCCGACCGACGGCGTCTCGTCGAAGCCGACGTCGCCCGCGAACTCTCGGAAGATCCCGCGCAAGAACCCGTCGATGGTACCCGCGTAGGGCGCCTGTCGCACGCGCTGCTGGAGGTACCGAAGCTCCGCCTCGGAGACATCGGCCGCGACGGGGACGAGGCCGCCCTCGACGATCGCCCGCAACCGGTCGCAGATCGCCGGGACGATCTCGGCCGCCTCGTCGCGGTTGAACGAGACGACCGCGACGTGCTGCTCCGGGGTCGGGTCCCCGGCCGCGTATCGGCGGAGGACGTCCTCGGCGGCGATGTGGTGGGCGACGACCGACTTGCCGGCGCCCGGGACGCAGTCGAGGGTGAACAGCCCGGCGTCGGCCGCGAAGTACGCGTCCCTGATCGCCCGCTGTGCGCCTCGTAGCCTGAGGGGGTCGGCGTCGCCGTCGGCGCCGTCGTCAGTCATCGTCTCCCTCCGGTCTCTCATCCCTCTCCGCGGACTCTCCACCGACGATCTCCCGCAGCGCCGGCGGAAGCTCCCGTTCCGTCCCGACCAACCGCCGCCGAGACGATTCGGATATCCGCCGCGTCTCGATGTGGTCGAGCAAGGGGGAGCGAGCCACGTCGTCGCCGGCGGGGGTCCGCGTGTGTCGGGTGACGACGACGCATCGCTCCGCCACACGGAGCGTGTCCACGAACTGGTCGCGGTCGCGGCCGCCGACCCACGCCGGCTGCGGCGCGAGCGCTTCGGACGATCCCTCTCCCCGGAGGACCGCCTCCTGGAACTCCGGCGGCAACACGGACTGAGACGGGTTCGGCCACTCCTCGGCGGTCAGCCCGACGGCGATCACGTACGGTACCTCGAGCGTCCAGACGTCGTTCGCCTCGAAGACGTCGAGCGCGCGGGCGTTCGAGTGCTCCCGACGACCCGGGCGCTGCGTGGCGATCACGCCGGCGAGGTCGGCGACATCGCTCCACGAGCGCTCCAGCGTCCCTTCTTCGAGGCGGTCCGCGAACTTGTGCCGTAGCTGCCGGACGAGGGTGCGAACCCGCACGACTGCACGCGCGTCGGTCTCGGTGTCGAGCAGCGCCGGCGAGTCAGCGGCCTTCGTCTCCGGGAGCCCACGGTCGGCGTACCCCTCGACGGTCTCGCCGAGGAGCGCGGCGACCGACGCCGGCTCCGGCGCCGGCGCGGCGTCGAGCCACTCGAGGAACCGCCGGAACCGGTCGTCGACGCCGTCGGTCGATTCGATCACCTCGATCCACTCGGGGACCGATCGGGAGGCGGCCGGGAGGGCCTCGCGGGCTCGGTGTACCGCCCCGGGCTCGATGGGCCACTCCGTCGACTGCGGATCAGCGCCGTGGGAAGTCGCCGGCGACCACCGGAGTTCGAGCGGCCGCAGCAGCGTCTCGCGGTCCGCGGCCTCTCCGGCCAGCGCCTCACACACCGACTCGACGAGGGCGTACGGGCGGGTTCGGGTGACGCGGAGCTGCGTCCAGAACACGGGTGCGATCCCGTACTGGAGCGCCGCCCGGAACAGCGGCTCCTCGTACGGGTCGAGGTCGCGGACCGCGACGGCGAGGTCTCGGACCGGAACACCTGCCTCTCGGAGCGCGGCCGCGACCGCCATCGCGCCGCGCGCCTCGTCTCGGCGCGTCGGGGACGCGATCTCGATCACCGGGGCGTCGGGCGCGTCGATCGGCGCCGCGAGCGCGAGCCGGTCGGAACCGGTCATTCGAACGCCTCCGTTCCGGGGTCGGCGACGGCGAGGAGGTCGGGGATCCGGCGCCGAAGGAACTCCCCGCTTCCCTCTCGAAAGTGGACGTGGACCTCGACGGGCGTGGCGGCCAGCAGCGCGTTGACGAGATCGGTGTGCGGCGCCGACAGACTGGAGAGCCCGAGGAGCGTGAGCCGTTCGATATTCGGGTACGTATCCGCCCACACCGACCCGTCCGTCGCCGTGATCGACCGCGTCGCGCGGCGCACCAGCGCCGTCTCGGAGACGGCCTTCGCGGTCTGGTTCCGCAGTTCGCGTTCGATCCCGAATCCGGCGTCAAGGAGCGCCGCTGCCTCGTGGTCGATCGGAGCGTCGATCCCGCCGGCCGTCTCGGTCCAGGCCGCGATCCGCTCCGGGTGGAAGTTCGTGATCGCCTCCACTTCGGTTCGGATCTGCTCGATGTGCCGCGGATCGCGCGACGCGGTGCCCGTCGGAAGGGGGAGGTTCGTCGAGTCGTCAGCCGCTGCAGCGTCGAGGACCGACCGGATCAGCGAGAGGCGATCGACGCGGTCCACGGCCGCAGTCGATCGCTCCGCGGCCTCCAACACGCGGACGCAGATCCCGACCGGGTCCTCGAAGCGGAAGGCGTCCTTCGGCAGTCGGGCCTCTCGGAGCCTGCGCTGGACGTTGCGTTGATGGAGTTCGACCGGGGAGACGACGAGTTCGTTCGGGCGCGAGCGGGTGCGAGCCCGCTCGAACAGCCGCCTTTCGTCGCCGACGTGAAGCGTCAGCCGATCCGGGATCCCGTCGTCGTGTGTGCGCGTTCCTTCCATTGCTTGGAGTCGACCGCTCGTCAGCCCGGACGCTACGGCGTCCACCGCCGAACCGTTGTCGGTCGCTGCCGCCGACACAGTGAGAAGCGATCGCTTGGTGGAAAGCAGCGACCGCACCGATGACTCAATCGCTGGCGATTCGGTCGGTTTCGGCGGGGAGTTGGGGCGGTGCGTCGCCGTTCGATCGGCGACGTGTTTTTATACGTCCGGTGAGCGTGATACGCCAACACGATGCCACGCGAACAGTACCAAACGAAACTGGAGGGGCTCCGCGACGACGTGCTCTACATGAGCGAGCTCGTCGCCGAGCGGCTCCGCATGGGTCTCGACGCCTTAGAGCGACAGGACGCCGAACTGGGCGAGGAGGTCATCACCGGCGACGCCGAGATCAACGACCTGTACCTCGAACTGGAGGGGAAGTGTACGGACCTCATCGCGCTTCAGCAGCCGGTGGCGGGCGATCTGCGGTTCATCGCGGCCTCGTTCAAGATCATCACCGATCTCGAACGGATCGCCGACCTCGCGACGAATCTCGGCGAGTACGCCAAGCAGGCCGACCGGGAGGTGTTCCCCGACGTCGACGTCCAGCGCATCGGCGACGACACGCTGGCGATGCTCGACGACGCGATGGCCGCCTACGCCGAGTCGGACGCCGAGCGGTGTTTCGCGGTCGCCGAAGCCGACGACGATGTCGACGCCGCCTGCGAGGCCGCAAGCGAACTCGTCGTGCGCGACCTGATCGAGCGCGACGAGCTCCGCGAGGAGGCGGACGTGGAGGGGACGATGCGGAACGTCTCGCGGCTCCTGCTCACGATCCGCGACCTCGAACGCGTCGGCGACCACGCGGTCAACATCGCCGCGCGCTCGCTGTACATGATCGAGAACGACGACGAGCTGCTGTACTAATCGTCGTGAACACCTACACCACCGAGATCGACGTTCGCTTTCGCGACATCGACGCGATGGGCCACGTCAACAACGCCGTCTACGCGACGTACCTCGAGCAGGCGCGGACCACGTACTTCCGCGACGTGCTCGACGCCGACATCTCCGCGCTGGCGACGGTGTTGGCGTCGCTGTCGATCGACTTCCGGCGCCCGGTCGAGCTGACGGACGGGACCGTCACCGTCGAGATCGAGATCGACAAGCTCGGCACTACCAGCGTGACGATGACTCACGATATCCGTACCGGCGGCGAGGTCGTCGCCGAGGCGGAGGCGACGCTCGTGAGCCTCGATCCGGACTCCGGGAAGCCCGCGCCGATCTCGGACGAGCACCGGTCGGCCATCGAGTCGTACCACGGGATCTGACCGGCGGGGATCTGTCTGTCTACCCCGTCGCCCGACCCTCGCCGCTCACTGCCCCCAACCCGCGACACCCTACCTTCTTGCCGCCGCGCGCCGATCCGTCGAGTATGGCGATTCAGCTCTACGCCCTCGACGGGTGTCCCTACTGCGAGAAGGCGTCCGACGCGCTCGACGAGGCCGGCGTCGCGTACGAGACCGAGTGGGTCGACGCGCTCCACTCCGACCGCGACGAGGTGAAGCGGATCAGCGGCCAGCGCGGCGTCCCCGTCCTGATCGACGAGGAGCGCGGCGTAACGATGTCGGAGAGCGCAAACATCGTGGAGTACGTCGAGCGGAGCCTCGCATGACCATCTACACCGGCCGCGGCGACGAGGGCGACACCGACCTCCGAGACATGAGCCGGGTGTCGAAGGCGAGCCCCCGGATCGAGGGATACGGGACGGTCGACGAGGCGAACGCGCTGATCGGGACGGTGCGCCCGACCGGCCACGACGACCTCGACGACCTCCTTGAGACGGTGCAGAACCATCTCCACGTCGTGCAGGCGGACCTGGCGAACCCGGATCCCGACCCCGACGACCCCGCGATCGAAGATCGACACGTCGAGACGCTCGAAGACCACATCGATGCGCTCGACGAGGAGCTGGAGCCGCTGCGCTCGTTCGTCCTCCCCGGTGGCGGCGAGTCGGGCGCCCGGCTCCACCACGCCCGCACGGTGACCCGGCGGGCGGAGCGGCGGGTCGTCGAACTGGCGCGGTCGGAGCCGATCAACGAGACGGTCGTCACCTACCTCAACCGGCTCTCCGACCTGCTGTTCACGCTCGGCCGCGTCGCGAACGCGCGCGACGGCGAACCCGAGGAGTCGCCCTCGTACTGAGAGCCCTCTTCTCGCTTCTCACTTCTTCACCGCTGTCACCGAGATTTCGTCGTCCTTTCCGTGCGTAGCCGCGGGAATCCAGCGCTCCGGACCCGACGACGACGGCGGGATGGGGGCAATCTGTCCCCGGCGCACAGCCACAAAGGATATATCCGTCGCATCCCAAAGGACAGATATGAGCAAACACTTCGAAGACGCACGGTACTACCTCGGTCGCGCGACGGAACACGCGAAGGCGGGCGTGAAAGAGGAGTTAGAGCCGGTCGAGGCCCGAGTGAAAGACCTCGTCGGCATCGAGGAGGAAGAGCCGGAGGCCTCGCGGCTCGACCGGCTGCAGGCCGACCTGAAGAAGCTGGAAGAGCGCGCGGAGGGCGAGGCCCGCGAGGCGGTGGCGTCGGCGCGCAAGCGCGTCGCCGAGTACCGCGGTCACGACGCCGCCGCGAAGGCGGAGTAGGCGTCGGTCGCGGTCGGCCGCAGTCGGCCGAAGTCACCTGATCACCCGCCTGTCTCGTCTGATACTGACACTTTCTCGAACTCCCCGCTCTCCAGAGCGAATCGCTCGGCTGCGGGCACCACGGCGTACTCGATGCCCTCGCGCTCGAACAGCGCCCGCGCTCGTTCGATCCCCGCCTCGGCGTCGACGTCGGTCGCGCGGTAGTGCCGGATCGGGTGGCGGATCCACGAGGGCTCCCAGTGCGCGTACACGTCGGTCGTCTCGCGGTCCGGGCCGACGAACAACGCGAGGTGGAGCTGTCGGTCGCTCGCGAGCGCCCCCTCGGGATACCGGACCCAGCTCGCGACCGACGTTTCCGGGGGCGTCGCGTAGTCGCGGAACTTGAGCGACGAGACGAGGTTCCGGACGAACCCGAGTCGGTGGAGCCGCGCCTCGGCGATCGGGTAGGGCTCTCGGAGCGTGAACGCGTACTGGTCGCGGGGTGTCTCCCGCTCCGCGTAGAGCCCGATCGCCGACAGCGGGAGATGGAACAGGCTCGCCGCGTGCTGGCGGAGACGTTCGAGGAACCGGAGCTCGTGGGTCATGGCGGGCCGATTCGGGTGCTCGGCGAAAGAATCTTCGCCGTAAGGTAACTCTTAAGGCCAGCGGTCGGATACGTCGAGGCGAGCGGGTTGGTGGTCTAGCCAGGTTATGACGGCTCCTTCACACGGAGCAGGTCGGCGGTTCGAATCCGCCCCAACCCACTTCTGATTCCTCGCAACGACGAGCGATAGCGAGGAGTCCGTGGAATCGAAGTGGGTCAGGCGGATTCGAAGCAGGGAACGACGCGAGCGCCAGCGAGCGGAGTGACTGAGGTTCGAATCCGCCGGCTCTGTTGAAATCCTCTTCTGCAGATATTTTCCCGTCTGAAAGCCGGTCGCTGAGTAGTGCGTACTTGTCACTCCCAGCCGCTGATCTCACCCGAATACAGTAGATGTATGAGAACATATACAAATATTGACAACATAGATCCACCCGCATAACTGATTACGATTTCAATTGGTACGCTGACCCGGCCTGCAATGACCCAAACAACGACGGCAAAGGAAAGAATGGACAGAACTCTGCCGAGAAATTCGATTTCCCGGAACCACGATCCGACCCGTTCCCCGATCGGTGAATTGGCAATGGGCCCCATCAATACTAAACCGATAACGAACCCGAAAAGTAACCACCCCCATTTCACCTGCGGGTACCCTACGTTGATCGGCACCCAGACCAGAGCTAGAAGACTAATGAGAACATCTGTCCATGTCGGTGGATCTTCAGGGAACCATCTTCGCAGAACCATTATCTTTTGCACGTAGAAACAGGATCATAGTCCTTCTGGTCGGATGGCTGTGTTGAATCACCATACAGCAGCGGGGTAGGCCACTAAATCAAAGGAGTTGAAGCGGGAAGATTCGGTTGCCTATGACACAAATCTCCCGCTTCATCGGGGAAGTTGTGCCGGTTGCTCAAAGAGTTACTGGCGATGGAGGCGAATCCGCCGCCCCGGAAGGCGGCGGCGGATTCGCCGACTATGCACTCGTTTCCCTCCATTGTCTGCGAATTTACCTCGACACGTCCTACCGGATGACGATCGACTTACTCAAAGAGATGCCACAAATAACCGGGGAGATCGGCCTCAGCGCGGCCGATCTCCCCGCGCCGTCCACGTTGTGTAAGGCGTTCGACCGGATCAATATGAGCGTGTGTCGAGTGCTGCTGCGCCAGTCGGCGCAGCTGTACGATCTCTCTGAACACGCCGCGATCGACGCCACGTTCTACGACCGCTCACCAGCCAGCCGCCACTACTGCCAGCGAATCAGCTACCGCGTTCAGAAACTGAAAGTCACGAAACTCGTCGATACAGCGTCTCAAGCCGTCCTTGACGTTCACTGCTCAACGAATCGAAAAGGAAGCGACGCAGACCTTGCTGAGAAGATCGCCCGCCGGAACGCGGGCGATCTGCGGTCTCTTGCCGCCGATAAAGGCTATGACAAGCAATCGCTTCGTGAAGGATTACGCGACCTCGGGATCAGACCGCTGATCAAGCATCGTATCTTCGCACCGTACGACCACGCACACAACGCCAGAATCGACGATAACCGCTACAATCAGCGCTCTATGACTGAAACTGTGAACTCGGCTGTGAAGCGCTCGCTCGGCTTCGCCGTGCGAGCGCGCTCGTGGTTCCGTGAGTTCCGCGAGATCGCGCTGATGTGTGTCGTCTATAACATCAAGCGCTTCGTCAAACAGTGAATCTCTACGCCTTACAGCGATTCAACACAGCCGGTCGGATTGATATAGGGATTCCCTGTACTGACCGAAGCCGGGTCAGATTATATCACCGAACCGATTCATCAGGAAGGCCAATGATTATGATTTTCGCAGGAAGGCCGCCGAGTTTCTCAGAGGACATGAGATCGAACGAGATTGGAAAAAATACCGAGGTCTTGTTCCACCTCGATGCATTCAAACTCGAAGCTCAGTTCTGAAGCCGCCTCAGAAGTGGTATGTACCTACTCATCGCCAGTCGCCGTATCCGATCCGGCACCCGATGAACCAACACAAGACGTAATCCGGTGGCCCCGAGTGAGGGCGCATGGACGACACGCCGCTACACGAACGGATGGAGGCCTACGAGACCGTGGCGAGCGAGGCGGCGAAGGCGGGCAGGAAGCGCGACGAGACGGCGGCGGAGATCGGGAAACGACTGGCGGCGACGGTAACCGACGCCGTCGAGCGGGAGGGGGCGAACGTCGAGGCGACGGGGCGGTCCGCCGACGGACACCGGTATCGGTTCACGGCGCGGCTCGACCGGGCGGCGCTCGTCGCCGCGCTGACGGAGACGCTCCCCGACGGGTTCGTCGTCTCGCACGTCAACACCGACGGGACGCTCTCCGTGGAGTGGACCGGCGACGACCGGACCCCGTCGAAGCGCGAGCACGGCGCGATCCTGAAGGCCGTCATCGCCGAGGAGCTGGTGGTGGACGGCGACGGGCTCATCGAGTCGGTGCCGACGCGCGATCGGGTGCTCGCGCGGGCGGTCGAACTCGGCGTCGACGAGGACGACGCAGCCTCGCGGCTGAGTCGGCTGGCGACGCTGGAGGTCGTGGACCTCGACGACGGGTACGTCTACCCGGACGACAACTTCTCGCGGTACTGAACGCGCTCTTCACGCCTCCCGTTCGAACTCCGGATCGAACAGCCGCGCCGACATCGGCGTCGGGTCGCCGTCGGTGAGGTTGTACGCCGAGAAGTCGGTGACGCCAGCCTCGCGGAGCAGGTCCTCGTCGTAGAAGCTGTTGCCCGTGCACTCGGACGGGTCACGCGCGAGGATTTCGAGCACCGCGTCGGAGACGACCTCCGGCGTGCGCCAGTCGTCTTCGGTCCCGAGCCCGAAGTAGCGGGTCGCACGGGTGTCGATGGTCGTCACCGGCCAGAACGTGTTACAGCCGACGGCGTCGCCCGCCAGCTCCTCGGCCAGCGAGAGCGTGATGAACGACATCCCGAGCTTCGACCACGCGTACGGCGCCTTCCCCGGCGAGCGGTCGGTCGTGACCGGCGGCGAGTTCGACAGCAGCCACGCCCCGTCCTGCTCCGCGAGGTGGTCGGCGAACGCGTGCGCGACGAGGTGGGTCCCGCGGACGTTCACGTCGGTCAGCAGGTCGAACCGGTTGGCCGGCAGGTCGGCGATATTGGCGAGCTGGATGGCGCTCGCGTTGTTGATGACGATGTCCACCTCGCCGAAGTGGTCGATCGCCTCCTCGACGACCGCCTCGACGCGGGCCTCGTCGCGGAGGTCGAGTTCGAGCGCGAGCGCCTCGGCCCCGCGGTCGCGCACCTCGCGGGCCGTCTGCTCGATCGATCCCTCGAGGTCGGAGTCGTCGTCGTCGGTCGTCTTGCCCGTCGAGACAATGTTACAGCCGCGGTCGGCGAGCGCGAGCGCGAGCCGCTTACCGATGCCGCGGGTCGTTCCGGTGATGAACGCCGTCGAGTCCGAGAGGTCGGGGTCCGCAAGTGCCATGCCCGCAGTTCGGCCGGCGGAGAGATAATTCTCGGTGTCCGGGTCGTCGTTCGAGCGCGTTCCGTCGCGAGATCTACGCCGTCGAGACCCGCCACGTCGTCGCGCCGGTGTACGACCACTTCTCGATCTCGAGGTCCTGCAGGGAGTCCTGGAGCTGCACGATCAGCGCGCCGATCTCCTTCGGCGAGAGCCCCACGTCGTCGGCGATGAACTTCGCCTTGAAGTACGTCTCGCCGTCGGCCGCCTCCTCCCGGAGGAACGCGGCGAGTCGGTCGGCCTTGGAGGCGGTCGATTCGTCGGACTGCTCGGTCGTCTGCGAGGGAGATTGGGTAGTACTCATGCGTGGGAGGGGGTGTCGTCGGCGGAGGCGTTGTGCTCGTGACCGATCAGGACGCAGGCCATGTGGACGGCGACCAGCGCGAGCGCGCTCCACGTCTCGAAGCCCATCGCGCCGTACGCGGCGGGGACGTACGCGAGGGGGAGGACGACCGCCGCCCAGAACGCCGCGCCGCGAACGGCCACGATCGCTTTGTTCCGGCAGGCGGTCGACACGCTGGACCCGATCTGAATCGGCGCCCGGATCGATGAGGGGGACGTTTGGCTTGACATGGGGAACACCGTCTTCGCTCGACGCGTGGAGCGCCGGTAGCATATAAGGGGAAGAGCGTTGCCGCGTCTTCAGCCGGATTAACGATTTCTCCGGTGAGTTTCACACCGTTCACCGATTTCACTGACTGTTCAAAACTCGTTCAGAGATAGTTAGAATATTTATGACTGTCTCTAATCCATTACTATCTGATTTCGCTAGCAGGCGAGCAAACGGGGCAGCTCCCGCCACACCCCGTCTCCGAGACCCGTTCATCGCGAGCGACCTGTCGCGCGCGATCAGATTCTTACTCGTCGGCCGAGCGGATCCGGTCCGCGATCCCCGCGGCGGTCCTATACTCGGCGTCCGAGTACCGATGACGCGGACGTGCGAGAGCGTCGTCGATTCGTACGCGTCGATCGCCTCGCAGACGCACCGAGCACACCGGCGACGCCGCTCCCCATCTGCAGGCCGGTCCCGGCGGCGTTCACGAGCGCGTCCGCGCGCTGTGCGGCGGTATCGCCCCGATCGACGGTGAACTCCATGGATCGATCGCAGACGGCCGAGAAAATAACGTTCACCCAGCGCTGCGATCACTCGCGGACGGCCCGACTGCGAGTCGCCTCGCTACTCGTCGTCTTTGGCCGCCTTCTCGACCTTTTCGTCGACGGTCTTCTCGACGGTTTCCTCGACTTTCTCGTCGACCTTTTGATCGACCTTTTCGTCGACGGTCTTCTCAACCGTCTCTTCGACCGTTTTTTCGACCGTCTCTTCGACGGTCTTCTCGACGGTTTCCTCGACTTTCTCGCCCACCGTCTTCTCGACGGTCTCGCCCACCGTCTCCTCGACTTTCCCCGTCACTTCCTCGCTGACGGTGTCACTGACGTCGTCGGCGACCCCGCTTACCTCTTTGTTGACGGTGTCACCGACGGTCTTTTCGACCGTCTCCTCGACCTTGTCACCGACAGTTTCCTCGACCGTCTTCTCGACCTCCTTACTGACCGTGTCGCCGACCGTCTTCTCGACCTCCTTGTTGACGGTCTCGCCCACGCTCTTCTCGACCTCCTTGTTGACGGTTTCACCGACGCTCTTCTCCACCTCCTTGCCGACCTGATCGGCGACCTCGCGGGTCATCCAGTCCGGGTCGAACCGGGCCATCTTCCAGACGACGTGGACGACGTAGGAGGCGAACACACCGATCCCGAACGCGACGCCGATGTCGGTCCCGTTGAGCGTCGCGATGAGCACGATCGATAAGGCGATCAGCGCGCCGTAGGCGATGTCGGTGAGCGCGTCGACGCGGGCCGGGCTCACCATCGCCGATCCGCCTCCGCGACCGCGACGCATTCGGGATTCGCTCCGCCCCTGCTGACTGCCCGTCGGCTCCACGTGGTGGTCATCATACACACTCTTTCCTCGCTGGCGGGCTAAAACTCCCGCTTCGCGACGGCGGCGGTCGCGCGACCGGCTCCCGCGGCGCGCGGAGCGCGGTTCTTTTGTGGCGGATGGCCGAACGCGGGGTATGGACATCGAGGAGGGCGGTCTCACCGTCTCCGTTCCGGAGGCCCGCGACGGGGCCAGCGAGGGCACCGGCGGCGGGGTCTTCTTCAATCCCACGCAGGAACTGAACCGCGACATCACCGTCGCGGTGCTGCGCGCGTACCGCGACCGGGAGCCACGAGCGGCGTCGTACCTCGACGCGATGGCGGCCTCGGGGATCCGGGGTGTCCGTGCCGCCGCCGAGGGGTACGACGTCACCTGCGCCGACGTGGACCCCGACGCGGTCGACCTCGCGGGCGAGAACCTCGCCGCCAACGATCTGGACGGCGAGACCGCCCACCGCGACGTCAACGCCCTGCTGTACGACGACGGCCCGTTCGATGTCGTCGATCTGGACCCGTACGGGACGCCGATTCCCTTCGCGGACGCCGCGCTGGCGAACGCGCGCAACCTCGTCTGCGTCACCGCGACCGATACCGCGCCGCTGTGTGGCGCCCACCTGAACAGCGGGATCCGCAAGTACGGCGCGGTCCCGCGCAACACCGATTATCACCCCGAGATGGGGCTCCGGACGCTCATCTCCGCGCTGGTCCGGACCGCCGCGCGCTACGACAAGGCGGCCCGACCGATCGTCTCGCACGTCTCGCGCCACTACGCGCGGACCTACCTCGAACTGGAGTCGGGCGCGCAAGTGGCCGACGGCTGCATCGACGAACTCGGCTACGTCGACAACTGCGAGGACTGCCTCTGGCGCGAGCCGACCCGCGGGCTGATCGCGAACCCCGTCGACGCTTGTCCCGCCTGCGGGAGCGACCGCGTGCTCACCGCCGGCCCGCTCTGGCTCGGCGCGGTCGCGGACGCGGAGTTCACGCGGGCGGTCCGCGAGCGCGTCACCGACGACATGGGCGAGGCGAAGCGCGCCCGGAAGCTCCTCGGAACCGTCGCGAGAGAGCTCGACACCCCCACGCACTACGACCAGCACCGCCTGTACAAGGAGTGGGGCGAGCCCGCCATCGGGATGGACGACTTCGTCGAGCGCCTGCGCGGGGCCGGCTACGAGGCGAGCCGCGCGCACTACCGCGGTACGGCGGTCAAGAGCACGGCCTCGATCCCCGAGATGCGAGCGGCGGTCCTCGGCGAGGACGGGGCCTGACGCCTCCGCTTCGGCTCCCTTCTCCTCGCCTCACCGATCCGAATCCGCTCGCATCCGCCCCGTTTTTTGTCGCCGTCGTCCGAATCCGCGAGCGTGTCCCGCCACTCGACCACCGTGCTCGGCACCGCCCGCCGCGTCGTCGACGTCGCGCTGGACCGGCAGGTGACGTTTCTCGCCGCCGCCATCGCCTACTACGCGTTCGTCTCGCTGATCCCCGCGCTCCTCCTGCTCGTGGTCGTCGCGACCGCCGTCTTCGGCGAAGCGATCGCCACCGAGCTGGTGGCGGCGGCCGGTGGGTTCCTCACTCCCGCCGGGGAGGAGGCCGTCGTCGGGGCAATCTCCTCCGCCGGCGGCCGGACCGGCGCGAGCGTGCTCGGGCTGGCGGTGTTGCTCTGGTCGACGCTGAAGGTGTTCCGCGGGCTCGACACGGCCTTCGTCGAGCTGTACGGCGGCGAGGGGTCGCCGGACTTCCTCAAGCAGGTCACCGACGCCGCGTCGGTCGTCCTCGGCGTCGGCATCGGCATCGGCGTGATGGTCGCCGTCGGCGCGTTCGTCGCGGCCGCGGACGCGGTCCCGCTCGTGGAGGCCGCGAGCGTCCTCGCGCTGCCCGCCTTCCTCGCCGTCGTCTTCCTCCCGATGTACTACCTCCTGCCGCAGCCCGCGATCGGGGTCCGAGAGGCGCTCCCCGGAGCCGTCTTCGCCGCCGTCGGCTGGACGCTGCTGCAGGCCGGGTTTCAGGTGTACGCCGCGAGCGCCGGACAGTACCAGGTGTACGGCGTGATCGGCGGAATCCTCCTGCTCGTCACGTGGCTGTACCTCGCCGCCGTCGTGGTCGTTGTCGGCGGCGTCGTCAACGTCGTGCTCGCGGGACGGGGCGGCGGGATCGCCGCGCCCGGCGACCGCGGCGACAGCGATGACCGCGGCGGCCGCGGCGACCACAGCGACCACGCCGCCCGCGACGACCACGAGACGGACCGGCAGTTACAACACGACCGCGACCGACTCACGGGTATGAACGGTGAGTCGGACGGCGCGGGCGACGCCGGCGACGACGAACGCCCGGCGGGGGCGCCGGACGTGGCGGCGCTAGAGGAAGAGGTGAGCCGGCTGCGGGCGGAGTTCGACGCGTTCGAGGACGACGTCGAGCGACGCACCGTCGACAAGCCGGCCGTCGAGTCGGAGCTGAAGCGGTACGTCCGATCGCGGATGCGGCGCGGCCACGCCCGCGGCTGGGGGCCGTACCTAGTGCTGTTGTACGGCACGGTGCTGATTCTCGGCGCGTTCTCCTTCCTCGACGGGCTCTACGCCATCGCCGCGATGCTCATCCTCGGACTGTCGACGCTGGGGCTGTACACGCTCTTCATCGTCGTCGGCATCGGCCTCAACCTGCTCGAAACGCCCGGGAAGGCGATCGATTACGCCCGCGACCGAGGCGGGGACTAATCGAGTGATGGACGCGTGACTGCACTCGTCGCCGCGGAGCGTGGCATCGGCGAGACCGCTCTCGTCGACGCGCTCCCCGAGTTCGTCGTCGTCGTTTTCGCGGCCGTCACCCACCTCGCCGACCCGTGGTTCCTGTTCGGGCTGCTCGCGGTCGGCTACTGGTTCGCGAGCGACCGGTTCGCGGCCGCGCCGCGACGCGCCGGGGCGACGGCGATCGCGGCCGTCACCTGCGCGTACGCCGCCACGGCGCTCGGGAAGGCGTGGTTCGCGGTCCCCCGCCCGCCCGGCGCGGTCGGTCCCGCAGACGTGCCGACGTGGCTCCCCGGCCTGCTGTCGGCGTGGTACGAGGCGCAGGTGCTCTCCGACGGCTTCGGCTTCCCGAGCGGCCACGCCACCGGGGGTGCGGCGGCGTACCTCGCGCTGGCGCTCGTGTACGACCGGGCGGGGACCGCACGGAAGCGGCTCGCCGCCGCCGTCGCGGTCGCGGTCGCGGTCGCCGCGTCGCGAGTCGTCATCGAGGTCCACTACCTCGTCGACGTGCTCGCGGGGCTGGCCGTCGGGAGCGGCGTCGTGATCGGCGCGCTGTGGCTCGCTGGCGACCCCCGGATCCGGCGGAGCGGAAGGAGATACGACTCCCGCGGCGCCACCGCCGCGCTCGATCCCACGCTACCGTTCCTGCTGGCGGCGGTCGTCTCGACCGGTGCACTGGCCGTCGCCGTCGCGGGCGGGCACACCGGCGAGGTGGTCGAGGCGGGGATCGGGATCGCCACCGGCGCCGGCGGCGCGATCGGCTGGCGATTCGTCGACGGCGACGAGCCCGCGGTCCCCGTCCGAATCGCGGTCCCCGCGCTCGCCGTCACCGGCGCGCTCTGGGTGGGCGCGTACGCCCTCGCGGGGACGCTCGCGGTCACGCTGGCCGCGACGACCGCCGCCGTGGTCGCCGTCGTCGCGCTCCCCGCGCTGCCGGAGCGGATCGAGGGGTTGTCGGGAACTCGAGACTGAGCGGGTTTCGCCGGGTGACCGCCGTGGACACCTCTTGATCGATAGCGGGAGTAGGTACTGCAGATCGGTGGTGCAAGAGCGTATTTAAAAAGACATGAGCGACTGCGACGATCGCTTATAAAATAACGAGGCGGTGGCGCGTGCCTGCGAGGCCGCTTCGCGGCCGAGCAGAGAGGGACCGAAGGTCCCTCTGGCAGCCGGCGCGGAGCGCCGGCGACAGCACCGCGCGAGGGAGTCGGCCGGCGCTTATAAGCGCCGGCCGACGAGGCTGGGGAGGCGTGAGGCTGCGATCCCGTGAGCGACCGAAGGGAGCGAGCGGGAGCACGGAAGTCGCAGCGCCGAGCGCAGCGAGGCGACCGTCTTCCGGCGGTGCGGTTGCGGCGCGGGTGGGACTCAAAGGGGCAGCCGCGAGGGCGAAGACGGGCGACGCAAGGACCGCAAGGAGGGAGCGAAAGCGACCGGCTGAGAACCGCAGCGAGCCCATCGAGCCGTCGCGGCTGGGGCTTTGAAGGTGTTCACCGCAGAGGAATCGATCGCGTATAAACAGCCGACAGCAACACCACTCGTTTACTTATAAACAACCATCCGATCGATCTGCAGTACATACTCCCGCAATCGATCGTTCGTCGAGTTCACGCGCTCGTCGGAGCCAGACCTCCAACACTCGAAAAATACGTGGAAAGCGAAACCGGACGAGGCGAGAAGGCAGAAAGGTAGTTGGATAGCGTGACCAGGATTCACCGGTTAGTGATGCCTCTCATCCTGATCTGAGTTCTTGCCCACCGAGGATGGACTGGAGCTGTTCAGGTGGATCAAGTCCTCGCCGTTTCCACGTCGCTAACATGGTTGTGATCGTCTCGTGAATCTGGACCCCTTCGGTTTCATTTGTTCATTATT